>DASXFR010000072.1:0-120290 GCA_036489495.1 Acidimicrobiales bacterium
GACCTGAACATGCGGTCGGCGCTCCTCCACATGTTCGGCGACGCGCTGGCGTCGCTGGCCGTGCTGATCTCCGCCGCCCTGCTGATGGCCTACCCGGCGGCCACCTGGCTCGACCCGGCTGCCGCGCTGGTGGTGGCCGCCATCATCGTCTACGAGGCCGCCATCGTCTTCCGGAGCAGCGTGTCGGTCCTGCTCGAGTCGACCCCTGCCGACGTCGACCTCGACGAGCTCACCGCGGCGATGCGGGTGGTCGACGGGGTCGACGAGGTCCACGACCTCCATGTCTGGAGCCTGTCGAGTGAGATGCGGGTGCTCTCCGCCCATCTGGTGCTCACCGGGCACCCGACCCTCGAACAGGCCCAATTGGTCGGTGACCAGGTAAAACGAACGATCAGCCGATCGTTCTCCATCTCCCACAGCACCCTCGAGCTGGAATGCGAGCGGTGCCAAGACACCGTCGACGACCCCTGCCCGATGGAAGCCCCGGACTCGATGATGCCGGGCCCGGTCGCCGTCCATCGTCACTGACACCGGCGCCCGATTGCCAAGGCGGCGAGCCAACCGAATTACCTGCGGACGCGACGCGGCCCCGAGTAACCGGGCGACCGAAATCGCCCGAGCTCCTCGGGGCCACGCACTCGGAATGCCTGGGCTCTGCCCGCGCTGAGCCGTGTCGGACGACCCTGCAGCGGACTCCGATCCGAAGCGCTCTTGCGAGCACGCCGGTTCGTCCCCCAAACAACCGTGCCGGAATACCTACGGCCTCACCAACCTTGGAAGCAAGCCTTGCGGCTTACCACCTCGGCGCCTCGATCCGGTGTCCGAGTCGGAACCTTGCGGTCCTTTCTCTTCACCTCGTCGAACCGCTGCCTCGCGAGTCGGACCTTTCGGTCCTCCTTCGTTGGCAGCCGCTGGATTCGGTTTCCGGATCGAGCCTTTCGACTCGTTCCTTCTTCCGCCTCCGGCTTCTGGTGGAGCTTCGGTTTCCCGAACTACGACACACTGCGCCGACCGCCAACCACAATCAAGAGGCTGGAACGAAATCCTTACCTTATCCGCCGGATTATTTGCCCTTTCCCCAGGATTCGATGAGATGTCCACCGGTCATCCCCAGCTGGTGGATTCCGCCGGCCGGGCCGTTGCCTCGAATCACCTCCCCACCGGTTGGCCGAAGCGGTCGACGCCACACAGCTTCCTCCACAAGCGGGAAACGTGTCCGGCGGAGATCACCCCCGGAGCCACCAGGGCGGCCAACACCGGGCGGATGGCCTGATGGCGCATGTCCGTCTGGTGTTGGCTCTTGGCTGCGGCCCGCCAGGTGGCCCGGCCGGGCAGACCGACCGTCTCGAACACCCCGGGGTGGACCAGCCAGTCGAACATGGTCCGGATGACCACCGGAAGCACGTACTTGACCGTCCACTGGTCCACCCAGGAGGCTTCCGCCCAGAGTTCGGGGAGCACCATCCGGGCATAGGCCAGATGCCTGGCCTCCTCTTGGCGGTGGTAGCGGTTGACGCTCTTCAGGAACGGGTCGGTGTCGGGGTGCTCGACCAGCTTCTTCTGGATGAGGTCGGGAATCTCTTCCCCGGCCAGCACCAACACGCACAAGGCGGCCGGCCGGTGGATCACGAACCGGGTCACGTGGCGGAAGATGAAGTTGGCGATCCCGTCATCCGCCGGGCTCTTGGCCGTCGGCTCCAGCTGTTCGACCAGCCGGAGGAAGAGGCGCGAGTGGCGGGTCTCCTCGCCGATCTCGTGGAGCATGTAGACGATGCGGGGGTCGACGATGTTGTCGGAGTGGGCGATCTGCTCGGCGAAGCCGGACATCAGGATGGCCTCGAAACGGATGCCGGCCACCACCACCGAGGCCATTTCTTCCCGCGACAGCTTCACTTTCTGCAGATCGGTGAGTCCCAACTCGAGGTCGGCGGTCACCGACAGTTCGGTGGCGAACACCTGTCCGGGCCCGAGGGCGCCGGCGACGTCGGTGTCCGGCTCGATGACTTTGCGGAGCGACGCGGTGTTGAGCCGATCGACCCGACGGGTGATGGCGTGAGCGGCGTCGCCGTCCGGCTCGATCTCGGCGATGGCGCGGTCATCGACGGGATGGGTTTCGGTCGTGGTCATGATGTTCTCCTTCGTTGGCTGGCGAGGGGTGTCACGACACCCGGGGTTGCATCGGTAGTACTGCCGGCCGTCGTCTCGACATCGTCAGCGGCGGCCGGCGGGTCCGACTCCACCTCGGGCAGCCAAGTGCTGGCCGGCCCGAGGGAATCGGCGTTCGGGAGTCCGTCATAGATGAGACTGGTGAGATATTCCGCCAGCCGGGCTCGGGGCATGGTGGCTCGATCCATCCACCAGTCCCCGGCGGAGTGGACCATGCCGACGATGCCGAACGCCCAGGGCTCGGCCGGGCCGGAATCGCGACCGGCGGCTCGCAACCCTTCCCCCAACACCATCGCTACCTGGCGGCCGGCCCGGGAAATGTACTCGTTGACGATCTTCCCGGCGTCGGCACCCTCGTTGCCGGCCCGGTGCACTAGGAACCGGTAGACCGCCTGATCTGATTCGATGAACTGGAGGTAGGCGTCGATGGTGGAGAGCACCATCTCCCGCGGGGTCACATCGGCGTGCAGCGCTTTGTCCAGTGCCGCGCTCACCTGATCGAAGGCGTACTCGCCGATGGCGGCGACCAGTCCGGCCCGATCACCGAAATGGCGGTAGAGGATCGGCTTGGTCACCCCGGCCTCCGCCGCCAACCGGTCCATCGACGCTCGGGGCCCGTCCCGCCGGATCACCTCGAGCGCGGCTTCGATCAACACGGTCCGACGGGCATCCCGTCGCCCCTCCCGGTCGGCGTGCCCGCCCGGGGGCTTGCGGGACTCTCGCCGATCCGAGGCCGGCCCGGTCACGTCGGGGTCGGACGTCGGGCTGCGTCCCTGTCGTCCCGATCTCACCATGTTACCCATGGTAACGTTACCGCCCGTAACATGTCAACCGGCCGGCGCCGGCACGGTGGTGATTGGGTTGAAGCCGCCACCCGAGGCCGGGCGACCATGCAGATGATGAACGCCCACGTAATTTGCCGGTATTACGGCACTTCTATACTGCACCGGTAACGGAAAACCAACGTTCTCCTAGAAGTACCAAATCCGGTTTTCCCTGGTCATGCCCATTCGAGGACGGCCAGCCTCATACCATCTCGCGGGAATCAACGGTGGGACCCTCAAGATAATTCCGCTGACTGCCGATTAAATTCGCTATGCGGGGGCAGGTAGGGCAGGTTGGGCAGGTTTCATATTCGACCCCGGAAAGCCGGATCGGCGGTGCCGACTCCGGTCGGCCGTCGAGCCGGTTTTCCCGAGTCTTGGCTGTCAGTGCGCTGGTCATGTGCGCCGGCGTGACCGGCGTCTTCGGGCTCGGGATCGCGCCCTCGGCGCCGGCCGGAGCCAGCCCCGCCCCGGTGGCGGCGTCGACGGCCGGCGTCGGCGCACCGGTGCCGGCCACTGGGGGGGCGAGTGCCTCGGCCACGTCCGGCGTGCTCCCCCATCTCCTCGGCCTCGGCTTCGGGCTGTTGCCTCCGGCCAATCCGTTGGGAAACATCCTGTCCAACCCGAACCTGTTCTCCTCGGGATCCTGCAGCCTCATCGGCACCCTGTTGTCCAACTGCGCGAATCCGTGTGCCGACGGGGGTACCTCCGGCGGGCTGTGGCCGATCCTGGTGGAGACCCTCGGCTGCACCAACTACTCGGTGGCGTCGGTCAACAATGCCGCCGGCCAAGAAGGGGTGGGCCCGATGACCCTCCCCACCAACTTCCTCAGCCTGTCGGTACCCGAGCAGCTGTTTGTGGTGGCCGATCTCGAGCGGGTCGATCGCGGGCTCCCTCCCTACCTGGGTCTGGTTCCCGCCCTCTCCAACGCCGCCCAACAGGCGGCGGTCAACTTGGCCGATCCGCAGGTTCCCGCCGGGTTTCCCGTGGCCATCGACGGATCGGGCTACACGATGATGGGCGGCGCCTGGGCCGGTGGGTACCAGTCGGTGCTGGGGGTCGACTACGCCTGGATGTACGACGACGGTTGGGGCGGCTCGGCGGCCACCACCTCCAACATCGCCTGTACCAGCCCGACAGCTCCGGGTTGCTGGGGACACCGGGACGAGCTGCTCGGCAGTGACCCGGGGTTCAATCCCGGCGTCGGCCTCGCCTGTACCAACTGCGTGATGGGCGCCGGCTACGCCTCCGCCCAGACCAACCCGCCGGCCGCCGGCGGGATCTCGTCGTCCTACACCGATCTGGTGGTGGCGCCGACGGTCCCGGTGGGTATGACCTACACCTGGAACGACGCCCTCGCCGCCGGGGCCGGCGGAAGCTCCGGGCACACGACCTCGGCTCCCAACGCCAACGGTTACTGGGAAGTCGCGTCCGATGGCGGGATCTTCAGCTTCGGCAATGCCGGCTTCTACGGGTCGACCGGGGCACTTCACCTCAATCAGCCGATCGTGGGCATGGCCTCGACTCCCGACCACCGGGGCTACTGGCTGGTGGCGTCCGACGGCGGCATCTTCAGCTTCGGCGATGCCGGCTTCCACGGATCCACCGGGGCCCTCCACCTCAACCAGCCGATCGTCGGCATGGCCTCGACCCCCGACGGCCGGGGCTATTGGCTGGTGGCGTCGGACGGGGGGATCTTTGCCTTCGGTGATGCCGGGTTCTACGGGTCCACCGGGGCCATCCACCTCAACCGGCCGATCGTCGACATGACCACCACTCCCGACGGCCGGGGCTACTGGATGGTGGCGTCCGACGGCGGGATCTTCACCTTCGGCGACGCCGGCTTCTTCGGGTCGACCGGCAGTGTCCCACTCGGCAGCCCGATCGTCGGCATGGCCAAGAACCCGGACGGGGGCGGCTACTGGTTGGTGGCGTCCGACGGCGGCGTCTTCGCCTTCGGCGACTCCGGCAAGTACGGGTCCTTGAGCGGCTACCCCCTCAACCGGCCCATCGTCAGCGTGACCGCGACTCCCAACGGCGGCGGCTTTTGGCTGGTGGCGTCCGACGGCGGGGTCTTCAGCTTCGGCAACGCCGGGTTCTTCGGATCCACCGGTGGGTTCCCGCTCAACCGGCCGATCGTCGGCATGGCCACCTGACCCCGGTCAGCCGGCCCGGAGCCGCTGGAGTTCGGCCATCACCGCCTTGCCGTTGGCCTGGCCCCGGGTCGCCTTCATCACCTGGCCGATGAACACCTGGGCGAGTTTTTCCTCTCCGGCGCAGTAGCGGGCCCACTCCTCGGGAAGGGCGTCGACGGCTTCAGTCACCGCCACCGACAAGGTGTTGTCGGACATCGCCTCGAACCCCTTCATCCGGGCAATGGCCGCCGGGTCGCCGCCGCCGGCCGACAACAGTTCGGCGAGCACGGCTTTGGACTGGGTGGCGCTCAGGGTTCCGGCCGCCTCCATGGCCAGCAAGGTCACATACGACCCCGGGTCGAGCTTCCGGGCGGCTTCGGCGTCGGTCGCCGCCTCGTTGGCCGTCCGGGCCAGGGCCAGCCCCGCCGGCACCCCGCCGGCGATCGCCTCGACGACCAGATCGTCCAAGCCGAGATCGACCACGGTGGCGATCTGCTCGGTGCGGGCGTCGGTCTCGGCGTCGGCCTCCTCGAGGAGTTCGGTCAATCGGGCCCGGCGCTCGGCCGGCATCATGCCGAGGGCGTCGGCCACTGCCCCCTTCCAGGCTGCATCCGGCACCAACGGGACCAGATCCGGTTCGAGGAAGTACCGGTAGTCGTACGCGTCCTCTTTGGAGCGGAGGGTCTGGGTCTTCCCGGCATCTTCGTCCCAATGCCGCGTCTGCTGGATGACCCTGTCCCCCGACTCGATGAGGGCAATCTGGCGCTCGGCTTCGTAGTCGATGGCCCGGCCCACCGACCGCACCGAGTTCAGGTTCTTGATTTCGCACCGGGTCCCGAACGGGTCGCCGTCGGAGCGGCGGACCGAGACGTTGGCGTCCACCCGCATCGATCCCTCCTCCATCTTCCCGTCCGAGGCACCGGTGGCCACCAGCACCGACCGGAGCTCGGTCACGTAGGCCCGGGCCTGGGCCGAACTCCGGATGTCCGGGGCGCTGACGATCTCCACCAGCGGCACCCCCGAACGGTTGTAGTCGACCAGCGAATGGTCGGCGCCATGGATGCGCCCGCTGGTGCCCACGTGGGTGGTCTTGCCGGTGTCCTCCTCCATGTGCGCCCGTTCGATGCCCACCCGGAACCCGTCGGGCAGCTCGAGCCAACCGTCGACGTTGATCGGCTCGTCGTACTGGCTGATCTGATAGTCCTTCGCCTGGTCCGGATAGAAGTAGTTCTTCCGGTGGAAGGTGGAGGGTCGGATGTCGCAGTGAAGGGCGGTGCCGATGGCCATGGCCATCTCCACCGCGTTCTGGTTGAGCACCGGCAAAGAACCGGGAAGGCCGAGGCAGACCGGGCACACGCTGGTATTCGGCTCGTCCCCGAACTTGTTCGGGCAGCCGCAGAAGAGTTTGGAGGTGGTCTTCAGCTCGCAGTGGACCTCGAGACCGATCACCAGCAGCCAGCTGTCGCTCACCCGCCACCCCCCGCCGTCGATTGCGCCGCCGCTTCGATCACCGCCGCCGCCCGCAGCAAGGTGTTCTCCGCCAGCGCCGGAGCCAACAGCTGCACCCCGATCGGGAGCCCGTCATCCCCGGTGCCGAACGGGATGCTGATGGCCGGGTGCCCGGCCAGATTGGAGGGAATGGTGCACACGTCGGAAAGGTACATCGACATCGGATTGCTCGATTTGGCGCCGATGGAAAAGGCGGTCGAGGGTGCCGTCGGCCCCAACAGAACATCGCAGCGGCGATAGGTGCGGTCGAAGCCCTCGATGATCCTGGTCCGCACCCGGAGCGCCTGATCGTAATAGGCATCCTTGTAGCCGGCCGACAGCGCATAGGTCCCGAGCATGATGCGCCGCTTGACCTCGGCACCGAACCCGGCCGACCGGGTGGCGGTGTTCATCGCGGTGGTGTCCTCGGCGTCGACCCGTAGACCGTAACGAACCCCGTCGTAGCGAGCCAGGTTGGAGGAGGCTTCCGCCGGGGCGATGAGGTAGTAGGCGGACAGGCCCAGACGAACCTCGGGCACGGATATCTCCTCGACCCGGGCGCCGGCTGCCGCGCAGGCGTCGGCGGCTTGGCGGGTGCGGGCGACGACATCGGCGTCGACCCCGTCGAGGAATTCGGTCAGCACGCCGACGGTCATCCCCTGGATGCCTTCATCCAACACCGACAGCACCCGGGGGGCGGGACGGTCGAGGGAAGTGGAGTCGGCCGGATCATGGCCACCGATCACCTCGAAGACCAGCGCGGCGTCGGCCACGGTGGTGGCGAAGGGCCCGATCTGGTCCAGCGAGCTGGCAAACGCCACCAACCCGTAGCGGGAGACGGTGCCGTAGGTGGGCTTCATTCCCACCACGCCGCAGAGCGCAGCCGGTTGCCGGATGGAGCCGCCGGTGTCGGAGCCCAGCGCCACCGGGGCGAACCCGGCCGCCACCGCCGCCGCCGACCCCCCGGACGAACCGCCGGGCACCCGGCTGGTGTCGTTCGGGTTGCGGGTGGGCCCGAAGGCCGAGTTCTCGGTCGACGACCCCATGGCGAACTCGTCCATGTTCGTCTTGCCCACCATCACCGCGCCGGCGTCCCGCAGCCGGGTGACCACCGTGGCGTCGTAGGGGGGCCGCCAGCCGTCGAGGATCCGAGACGAACAGGTGGTGGGCACCCCCCGGGTGCACAGGTTGTCCTTCAGGGCCACCGGCACTCCGGCCAGCAGCCCCGGGTCCTGGCCGGCGGCCACCGCCTGATCGACGGCCACCGCCGCTTCCCGGGCCGCCTCCCCGGTGACCAGGTTGAAGGCGTGGACCTCGCCGTCCCCGGCGTCGATGGCGGCCAGGTAGCCCTCCAGGACATCGAGCGCCCGGGTCTCCCCGGATCGAACCGCGGCGGCCAGATCGACGGCCGACCGGCCTGCCGTCAAGGTGCCTCCCCCAGGATCCGGGGCACCCGGAACCGGTGGTCCTCCACCGACGGGGCGGCGGCCAGGACCTCGTCCCGGTCCAGGGTCGGCGCCAACGTATCCGGACGGAGGACATTGGTGACGGCCATGGCGTGGGCGGTCGGGGCCACGTCGGTGAGATCCAGCTGGGCGATATCGGCGGCGTGGTCGAGGACCTCGGCCAGCTGTCCGGTGAACAGCTCGAGTTCCTCGTCGGTCAGATGGAGCCGGGCCAAGGCGGCCACGTGGGCCACGTCGTCCCGGGTCAACCGCGGGGCGCCCGCCACTAGGACGCCCGCGCCGTACCCGGGCCGCCCAGGACCTCGTCGGCGAAGGCCACCACCCGCTCCTCGATGACCGGGGCGTCCCAGTCGAGGGTGGCCACGTGGTAGCTCCGTTCGAGGTAGATCCGCTCGACGGGGCCCGCCACCTTCTGCTCGAGGACGTCGCCGGATTCAGTTCCCACCACATGGTCGACCCGGCTGCTCAGCAACAGGGTGGGGCACCGGATCTTTCCCAACAGGGGCTCGACGGTGTCGACCGCTTCGAACAGGGACAGCGCCGCCGCCAGCGGCGACTCGGGGTAGGCGGCCTCCACCGAACCCTCCTTGGCGATGTCCGAGCCGATCCCGTCGACCACCTCGGCGCCCCCGGCCAGCAGGTCCCGGATCACCGCCCGGAAGTCCTCGGCCGGGGGGTCGATCAACGGGTTGATCACCGCGATGCCGGCGATCTCCGGGTGGTTGGCGGCCAACCAGCAGCTCAGCGTGCCCCCCATGGACAATCCGGTCACCACCACCTGGTCGCACCGGGCCGACAGTCCCTGGTAGGCGGCTTCGGCCGCCCCCGACCAGTCCTCCCACCGGGTGGGGATCATGTCCTCCACGGACGTCCCGTGTCCGGGGAGGAGCGGCAGGTCGACGGTGAAGCCCGCCTTCCCGAGGGCCAGGGCCAGCGGTCGCATCGACTGCGGGTTCCCGGTGAAGCCGTGGAGGACGAGCGCGCCGTGGGCACCGCCTTTCGAAGACCAGGGTTCGGCGCCGGACATGATCGGGGCAGTCATGGTTCGGCATGCTACCGGCCATAGCCACGGGGCCCGACTCTCGCCTCGGGTCCCATATTCCAGCGAGGCTATGGTTACCCGGCAGTAGAGACCGGTACGACAGGCAAGGAGCAACGCACCCATGGCCACATATCCATTTCTCAGCGACGACTGGCTCAGCGAGGCCAGGGCCATCCGGGCCGAGTTCGACGGGAAAGGTGCGCCGATTCCGCACGCCGTGCGAATGAACCTGGTGATCACCGAAGTGCCCTTCGGGGACGGCACCGTCAACGCCCACATGGACACCACCTCGGGCCAACTCGAGCTGGACATGGATCACATCGACCCGGCCGACCTGAAGGTCACCCTCGACTACGACATCGCCAAGTCGATTCTCATCGAGGGGAACCAGCAGGCCGGCATGCAGGCGTTCATGTCCGGCAAGGTGAAGGTCGAAGGCGACATCGCCAAGCTGATGGCCATGCAGACCGGCGGGGCCGACCCGACCACCGAGATGGTGGCGGCCCGCATCAAGGCCATCACCGAATAGTTCAACCCACCCGGCCGGCGACCGCCTTGGCTCGCCCGGGCCGGGGGGTGTTCCGCATCAACACCGCGCAGGCGGTGGCAGCCAGTGTCACCACCACCCCGACCAGGTAGGCCCGGTGGAACGAGGCCAGCGACCCGACGCCGCCGTGGGCCGATGCCTGCACGGTGACCATGACCTGGATCCCGGCCACCACCCCGATCTGGGTCACCATCTGCTGGGCGGCGCTCATCACCCCCAACTCCTCGAGCGCCACCTCGTTGGAGGACGACGAGGTGGTCGACGGCGTGACGATGCCGATGCCGGCGCCGGAAAGGGCCAGGGCGATGAAGATGACCACCAGCGACGGATGCACCCCGATCTGGGTGAACACCACCATCGAGCCGGCCAGGATCAAGGTCCCGACCACCGTGGAGATCCGCTCACCGATGACCACCGCGGTGTAGCCGGCCACCGGGGCAATGATCGAGAACAACAGGGGCCGGGCGGTTGACACCAGGCCGGCCCGGGTCTCGCTGTAGCCGTAGATGCCTTCCATCAACAACGGGAACAGGAAGAAGCCACCCATGTAGGAGAAGTTGGTGAATGTCTTGGCCGCCAACGGGAAGGTGAAGTTCCTCATGCGGAAATACCGCAGCGGGATCAGCGGGTGGTCGGTCCGCTGCTCTTGGATCACGAACCCGATGCCGGCGGCGATCGAGATGCCGAAGATGCCCAGGATCAGCGGCGATCCGAACCCCCGGGAGGGCGCCAGGTTGAGCGCCATCAGGCCGGCGGTCACCGAGGCGGCCAGGGTGAAGGAGCCGATCCAGTCGAGATGGCGCCAGGGGTTGCGTCGAGGTTCGGACACCGCGCCGCCGCCTTCCGCCCCGGCCGCCACCGGGAGGACCGGCCCCCGACCGGGCAGCACGATCATGGCCAGGACGCCGGCCATGGCCATCAGCGGCAGCTCTCCCCAGAACAGGGCCCGCCATCCGAAGTACTGGATGATCGGAGCGCCGACGGTGACCCCGATGACCGGGCCCCCCGCCCCGACCAGGGCCCACCATCCCATCGCCTTGACCCGGTCCTCGTTGGAGAAGACCTGGAGCATCAGGGCCATCGACGCAGCTCCGGTGGCGGCTCCCTCCACCCCGTCGAGCAGGCGGGCTCCGATCAGCACCCCGGCGGTGGGGGCGGTGGCGGTCAGAATCACACAGACCGCGGCTCCGAGCAGGCCCCAGAGGTAGAGGCGCCGGTACCCCCCGATGTCCCCGAACTTGCCGAGGACTGGGGCCGCCACCCCGAAGGCCAGCAGCGGACCGGTCGACGTCCAGGTGAGGGTCGAGACCGAGGTGTGGAGCTGGTGGGCGACTTGCGGGAGGGCGACCACGAAGACGGTGAAGGTGATGTTGACCGACAGCAGACCGGCCAGCACCGTCCACAGCACCCACCACTGGTACCGGTCCGAGCTGCGGACCTTGCGATGCATCCGGTGCCGGAAGAGCACCGGCCAGGGAACGACGATGCCCCCTTCGGCACCGGCGCCACCTCCGCTGACCAACACCTCGGCCTCGGCCGCCTCCGAGGCATCGAAGCTGTGCTCTCTCCCGGCGGTTCCGCCCCGATTGGGTGACGCCACGGTTCAGCCGCCGAGCAGGTGCATCTCCGTCTGGAGCTCCGCAACTGTCCATCGGTCGTTCTTCTCGAGGGTGTCGGTCATCGTCCAGGGTTGGAACCGACGGATGAGACCGCCTTGGACCAGGTACACCTGGCCGGTGGTCGGCGCATCCTGGGTAGCCAGATAGGCGACCAGCGGGGACACGTTGGCGGGGTCCCAGCTGTCGAAGGCCGAGGCGTCGGCCGGGGCCTGGACGATGTCGGAGAGGCCCGGCGTCTGCTCGGTCAGCCGGGTGCGGGCAGCTGGGGCGATGGCGTTAACCCGGATCCCATAGCGCCCGAGCTCCTCGGCGGCGATGATGGTGAGCGCCCCGATCCCGGCTTTGGCGCTGCCGTAGTTGGTCTGGCCCGGGTTCCCCAGCAGTCCGGATGTCGACGAGGTGTTGATGACCGACGCCTTCACCTCGATGCCGTCCTTGGTCTGCTGGCGCCAGTAGGCGGCCGCGTGGCGGAGCGGGACGAAGTGCCCCTTGAGGTGGACCTTGATCACCGAGTCCCATTCCTCTTCGGACATGTTGACCAGGACCCGGTCCCGGAGGATCCCGGCATTGTTCACCAGGATATGGAGGTCCCCGAACGCCTCGACGGCGGTCTCGATCAGCTGCTTCCCGCCCTCCCAGTCGGTGATGTCGTCGGCGTTGGCGACCGCTTCGCCGCCGGCGGCGGTGATCTCGTCCGCCACCAGCTGGGCCGACGACTTGTCCGTCCCGGACCCGTCCGGGGCGCCGCCCAAGTCGTTGACCACGATTTTTGCCCCTTCGGCGGCGAAGAGGAGTGCATGTTCGCGGCCGATTCCCCGGCCGGCGCCGGTGATGATGGCAACCCGCCCGTCCAGTGCGCCCATGCTCCAACCCCCCTCGTCGACCAACCTGATGCCCGGCAACGCCACGGCCGGTTGGCTGCAATCGTGCGCCTACGTTGGCAGGGCCTTACGCGGCGGTCAAACCGGGACAGCTCCCGATCGGGTCCCGTGACGGGGTGGTCGATCCACCGCCAGGCCCAGCCCTGGGTCGGTCACCGAACGGGCCATCCGCCGGGCCCGGTCACGACTCCCGGCGATGAGGACGTATTCGGTGTTCCGCAGATGGGACACGGTTCCCACCTTGCGCCCGGCCGGGTTGTGGATGCCGATCCTCGCCCCGACGTAGCGGGCGGAGTCGAACGACACCACTTGGACATGGCCCCGGGCCGCGCACATGTCATAGAGCTCGTCCAGGGTCAGCCATGACTCGTTGTTGTAGGAGAGGACAACCGTCTCGGCCCGGACCCCGGCGATCACCCCGGCCAGTGCGGCCGGCATGGTCTGGCGGCGATTGAACTGGCTCCTCCCGGTGGGCAGCCGCAGGTCCTCGCGCTTGCAGGCGATCCCGTAATGGATCGGGGCGTCCCACTCCACCAACGTCTCCCACACGTGATAGTTCGACTCGTAGCGGTGCTGGTTGTAGGGAGGGTCGAGGTAGGCCAGATCGACGTCGGGCAGCACCTCGGAGCCGTCGGCCACCAACACACAGGCATCGCCCCGCACCGCCCGACCCCCGCCCGGCACCAGCTCGGGCACCCGGAGGGCGAGCGGGCGATCGGCCCGGGCGGCCCACTGCTTGAGGTAGGCCATCTGCACCCCGGTGGTCGAGTCCACCCGGTCGGCGGCTTCGAGCAGGCTGGTCATCAGCACCGGCCACAGCGGGGTCCCGGCAAAGCCGGCCTCGATGGCGTCGCGGATGGCATCGATGCGGGCACCGTTCTCCGGCCGGAAGAACCTCGACGACCGGCAGAAGGTCTCGGTGACGTAGCCGGGCTGCCCGTCCAACCGGTTGAGCGCCTCCACCGCCTCGGCCACCTCGGCCAGGAACGACGGCGACTGTTCCGGATCGGTGGCCACGTAGCACTGGGCCAACACGTGGGCGGCCCGGGAACTGTCCACCGCCGTGGTGTGGATCCCCAGCCGCTTGAGGGCCTGGGCCACCCGGGTGGTGCCGGTGAACAGGTCGAGGGCGGTCGCCGCCCCGGAGGCCAGGGCCATCTCGGAGAGAGCGGGAACCAGACGGCGTTTGGACCCGAGGTACTTGATCACCGGCGGACGGATCCCACACCGGTCACTTGCGGCCGAACCGGCGGAACCACCAGTTGGGGTCGCGGGCGTGGGCGTGGAAGTGGTCGGGGATCTGCCGCATCACCCGGTCGAACGACCACCCGTCCACCCCCAGACGCTGATCGGCGACCGAGCCCAGTCGGGCCAGCATGTGCTCCACCTCCGCCTCCGGCGGCTCGCTGCCGTGGGACTTCCACACCACCATGGGCACGTCGCAGATTTCGCAGTTGGCCACCCAGCAGGTGTCGTCCTCGTAGAACCACTCGGTGATCCGGGCGGCCTCGCACAGTTCGCAATCGGCGACGACAGGGGGAACGGTCACGCGGTGTACATGTTGATGGCGGTGCCGGGCGGGACGTTGGTCCCGGCATCCGGAGTGGTGAGGAACACCTTTCCCTTGGCGGGTCCGTAGACGGCGCCGACCGTCAGTCCCTTCGACTGCAACGTGGTGGTGGCCTGGGCGACGGTGTCGCCGGACAGGTTCGGGACCGGCACCGGCTGGGGGCCGAGGGAGACGTTCACGGTGACCGTCGACCCGAAGGGGGCGGGGCCGGCCGACGGGTCCGGGGTGGTGCCGATGACCTGCCCGGCCGGCACCGAGGAGCTGTAGACATTCGCCTGGGTGGGGGTGAACCCGGCGGCGGTCAGGGCGGCGGCGGCGCTGGCATAGGTGGAACCCGACCCGGTCACCGGCGGGATCGCCACCGGGGCATGGCCCATGGAGGTGATGATGGTCACCGTCGACCCGTAGGTGGCGCTGTTCGCCGGGCTGGTACCCAGGATCCCCCCGGCCTTCACCGTCGCACTGTATTGGGCCGCGCTGGCCGGGCAGACCCCGACCAGGTGCACCGCCGCCAGGGCCTGGATGGCATCGGCGCAGCCGCTATAGCTGGTCAGGTTGGCGGGGATGGTCACCGGGGGCAGCCCCTTGGAGACGACCACGTCGATGGTGGTTCCCTCCTTGGCCATGGCCGGGTTGCGCCCGGGCTTGGCCGCCGGCTGCTGGCGGAGGATGACCCCCGGGCCCACGGTGGTGCTGAACTCCGCGCTGGTCTGGTGGACCTTGAAGTGGTCAGAGGCCACCGCCTCGACCGCCACCGGCACCGTCTTGCCCACCAGCGAGGGCACCGGGTGGCTGGCGGTGAACAGCTGCTGTTGGAAGGCGAGTACCAACCCGGCGGCGATCAGCGCGGCGACCGCCGCGGCGATCCCGGCCATCCACGGCCACCGCCGTCTGGGTCTCGGGTCGCCGGATCCGGGGGCCGGCGGCTCGCCGACCCCGATCGGCTGGCCGACCGGCTTCTCCGGTGACAGCCGCGCGGTGGCCACGCCCAGCTCGGTGGCATCGCCGCCGTCGGATCGGGTTCGCCCGCCGATACCGGCTCCCACCCTCGCCGGTTCGACCCGGGTCGGGTCGGCAACGGTCACGGCTTCGGCCAGCACCAGCGGCTCCGGCTCGGGGAGGGCGATCTCGAGGGCCTGGAGCCTGAGGATCAACGCGGCGGCGTCGTAGCGCTCATCCGGCTCGGGGGCGGCCGCCCACACCAGCACCTCATTCAGCGGACCGAGGGCGTCGTGCTCCGGCAACAGGGTTCCCACCCGGGCCATCAGGGTGGCGACGGTGGTGTCCCCGGCGAACGGTACCTTCCCGGTGACTCCCTCATAGAGCACCAAGGCCAGAGAGTAGACATCGGCTCTCCCGTCGAGCGTCCACCCCTCCACCTGTTCAGGGGCGGCATACCGGGCGGTTCCCAAGATGGCCCCGTCCGGCTCGGTCCAGGCGGCCTCGGCCAGGGCGCGGGCCAACCCGAAGTCGGCGATCCGCAATCGGCGCTCGGCGTCGAACAACAGGTTGGCCGGCTTGATGTCCCGGTGGATCAGCCCCCGGCGGTGGGCGTAGTCGAGGCCGGCGGCGGCTTCCAGGCCGACCCGGACCGCCTGCTCGGGGGTGAGCAGGGTCCCGGCGTCGTAGATCTGGCGGAGGCTGCCTCCGGCCAGGTACTCCAGGACCAGATACGGCTCGCCGCCCTCCTCGCCCCAGTCGTAGACCTGGAGGATGTTCGGATGGTTGAGGGCGGCCACCGCCCGCGCCTCGGCCCGGAACCGCTTGAGAAAGGAGATGTCACCGGCCAGGGCCGGATGCAGCACCTTGATCGCCACCTGGCGGTGGAGATTGACGTCCTCGGCCAGGTACACGTGGGCGGACGCGCCGGTACCCAGGGCGGTTACAAGTCGGTAGCGGTCGCCGAGGACCCGCCCGATGGAGTCCGTAATGCTCGGCATCGTTCCTCTTAGGGTACCGATCGGTCAAGCACTTGCGGTGGAGGGTATCGCCCACCTGGGCATTCCCAAGATCGGCGGTGCGAACCCTCCCACCTCGACGGCGCCGCCGATGTCAGACGGCGAGTTGGAGGCCGGGAGGCGGGCTGCTCGGCCAGCCACTGGTGGCCAGCAGGGCGGTGATCTCCGAGGCCAGGGCGGCTGCGGCCCGAGAGAGAGCCCGGTCTCCCCGATGCACCAATCCGATCTCTCTCCGGAGGCTCGGCGATCGCACCCGGAGTCGATGGAGGTTCGGGTGGGCAGCGGCCACGATGCTCGGCACGATGGCGGCCCCGAGTCCGGCGTCGACCAGGGCCAGCACCCCGGCCATCTCGCCGCCTTCCAGGGCCACCACCGGCTCGAACCCGGCGTCATGGCACACCCGCAACGTCATGGCTCGGAGGTCGTACCCCTCCCGGAACATGACCAACGGAACCTGGCGGAGGTCGGCAATCCCGATGCGTCGGCGCCCGGCCAAGGGGTGATCGGCACCGGTGACCACCACCAGCTCCTCGACGGCGAGGGTCACGCTCTCCAGGCGCGGCTGATGCAGGGGGAGGATGGCCAGGGCCACATCGAGCTCGCCCGACTCGAGTCCGACGACCAGACGCTCGGAGCCCTGCTCGGTGACGGCGAGGGCAACGCCCGGATAGCGGTGGTGAAAGCGACCGAGGGCGGCCGGGAGCAACGTGGTACTCAGGCTCGGGGTGGCGCCGATGGCGACCCGACCCCGGCGCAGGCTGTCCAGTTCGGTGACCTCGTCGACCAAGGTGGCCATGTCGGCCAGGGCCCGGCGAGCCAACGGGAGCAGGAGCTCACCGGCGTCGGTCAAGGTGACCTTCCCCGGAGCCCGATGGAAGAGCGGGGTGCCCAGGGTCCGCTCGAGCTGGCGGATCTGGGCACTCACCGACGGCTGGGCGACGTGGAGGCGCTCGGCGGCCCGGGTGAAGTGACGGTCCTCGGCAACGGCCACGAAGTATTCGAGTTGATGAAGCGGTGGTCCCATAGCTACAGACTATGAAAATTAGACTCATCATGTCTTGGACTTCTGAAGGGCAGCTCCCTACCTTGGGGTCATGGCTACCCCGGTGACCATCAATTCGCCCCCCGGGACGGGTGGCTGCCCCCGGACCTGCCCGTCAGTGGCCAGCTACGACGGACCGGGTTCGGTCGGGCCGATGACCACCCGGCGCCCCGACCGGTGGTGGCTCACCCCGCTCGGCACCGGGGCGTTTCTGGGGTCCCTGACCGCCTATGCCATGTGGGCCGGGTTCCAGACCGCCCATTTCGCGGTGGGCAATTACATCTCGCCGTTGTACTCGCCCTGCGTGGCGGCCGACTGTGGCGTCCACGCCAACCTGGTGCTGATCGGAGGCTGGTGGCATTTCTCCCCCGCCTTGCTGGTGATGGCCGTCCCGATCGGGGTGCGAGCCACCTGCTACTACTACCGCAAGGTGTACTACCGCTCGTTCTGGCTGTCTCCCCCGGCGTGCGCGGTGGCCGAGCCGCGACAGCACTACTCCGGAGAGTCGCGATTCCCCCTCCTCCTGCAGAACCTGCACCGGTACTTCTGGGCCGGGAGCGTCCTGGTCGCCGTGATGCTGACCTTCGATTCGGTCAGAGCCTTCGAACTCCCCGGCGGAGTGGGAGTCGGGGTCGGCACCCTCCTGATCGGGCTGACCGCCGCGGCGTTCTGGGGATACGTGCTCTCGTGCCATGCCTTCCGGCATCTGGTCGGGGGCGGGCTCGCGGCATTCTCATCGCACCCGCGGCGGCACCTCGGGTGGAGGTTGGCCAGTCGGCTCAACGCCCGTCACGGGGTCTTCGCCTGGTTCAGCCTCCCGCTGGTGATCATCACCGACGGCTACATCCGGCTGGTGTCGATCGGCGCCCTGGCCGACCCTCACGTCCTGTTGTTCCACTGACCTTTTGCCATCGACGGCTCCCTCGAATCCACTCCGAGCTTCGAACCCGGTGATGGTAGACAGGAGCGGTGGCCTCGGACCTCGACGCTGAACCCGACGAGATGCAGTCGGCGCTGTTCGCCCTGCAGGTCTGGAAGTACAAAGAGGGCGAGGTCGTGTCGCTGATGATCCATCTCGGTGACCGACTCGGGCTGTACAAGGCGATGGCCGGGCGAGGCCCGATGACCGCCGGGGATCTGGCGGCGGCCACCGGGCTGCACCAACGGTGGTTGCTCGAGTGGCTACGGAGCCAGGCCGCCGCCTCCCTCATCGACACCCCGGACGGCGACGAGTTCGAACTGAGACCCGAAGCTGCAGAGGTGCTGGTCGAAGATGTCGACAGCCTGTGGTTCGCCGCCGGTGCTTTCCAGGGAGGCATCGCGGCTCCGGCGGTGATCGACCGGCTGGCCGACGCGTTCCGGACCGGGGTCGGCCTCAGCTACGACGACCTCGGCCCTTCCGCCGCCCACACCGTTGAGCGGATGCTGGGACCCTGGTCACGGTTGGCCCTGGTCCCGGTGGTGCTTCCCGCCCTCGACGGCGTCATCGACCGTCTGCGCGGCGGAGCCCGGGTGGCCGACGTGGGCTGCGGATCCGGGGTGGCGCTCCTCACCCTGGCCGCGGCGTTTCCGAACTCCCGCTTCGAGGGATTCGACCCATCCGAACACGCCATCGATCGGGCCGAGGTCAAACTCGGGGACGGGGCATCCTCCAAGGTGGACTTCCACCGGGCCGGGGCGGCCGACCTTCCGGCGGAACCGACATTCGACCTGGTCCTCACGTTGGACTGCCTGCACGACATGCCCCGTCCGGCGGAGGCCCTGGCCGCCATCCGGCGGTGCATCAACGACGACGGGACCCTGCTGGTGAAGGACATCCGGGCCGGGGTCAGCTGGGAAGAGAACCAACGCAATCCGCTCCTCGCCCTGATGTACGGGACGTCGGTCACCACCTGCATGTCGTCGGCGCTGTCGGAGCCGGGCGGAGCCGGGCTCGGCACCCTGGGTCTGCACCGGGAACTGGCCGAGGCGATGTGCCGGGAGGCAGGTTTTACCCGCTTCACCCTTCACGACTTCGATGACCCGGCCAACCTCTATTACGAGGTCCGGCCGTGAACCGGGAAGAACGGCCTATCCGTCACCCGAGCCGGCGCCGAACAGATCGGCAAACGCCTCGATATCGTCCGGGCGCTCGGGGTCGGCGGCGATCCGCAGCACCAGGGCTTCGCCCCGGCGAATGATGTCCCACTCCACAAACTGACAACACTGCCGCTCGGCGGTCACCAGCGACTCGAGTTCCTCGCCGGCGTCGAGCGGGTAGCTGACCTCCACCACCGACCCGATCCGACGGGCCACCGGGCCGGCAGTCTCGGCCAGCGCTCGCCAGCGCCGCATCCGGGCCCGCCCGTCATCGGCCTCCAACGTGCAGGCCGCCACGGTCATGGCTTGACGCCCGGGGGCATCGGGCCCGTCTGGTGTCGGAGTCTTCGCGGTATAACAACCAGCCTGGCCCACAGATCGAGGTCCGTCAATGCAACCAGCTGGAGCTACCGGACACCACCCTTCATCGATCGGTGGATGACCTTGGTGAGTTCCGGGAATTCCCGCTTGATGTCGTCGGAAAACTGACCCTCGAAAAAACGGGCCGCCGACGACACCACCCGCCAGCGATCCAGGCGACCCCGGTCGAGCGGGCGCAGACGCCGATAGACCGAGAGGTAGCGGTAGGCGAGGAGGTCCCGCCCGATCGGGATGAGCAGGCGCAAGAGCATGGACGTCCCCGGCGGAGCGCCGGCGCCACGGGTGCGCAGGAGCAGGAGGGTCCTGGCCACGTCGGCATCCGGATCCCCGCGAGTGACCCCACCCCAGTCGATGACCACCGGTTGCCACCAGGGCCCCAGGATGTTGCCGGGATGGAAGTCGCCATGGCATAGGCGGTCACCACGGGGCAGTCCGTCGAGAACCCCGAGGGCATAGGAGGCCGATTCGGGAGCCAGGTCCGGCGCCGTCTCGATCCGGAACCGCAACTCGTCTCGAAGGTCGGGCACGGAGTCCGGGGCCACGCACTCGTGCATGGCCACCTGGGTGCGGGCCATGACGGCTCCCGTCCGAGACACCCACCAGGGACGAACGCCCAACGCGGTCAACAGGTCGGCCCCCTCGATGCGATCCATCACCAACCCCGGCCGGCCATCCACCGTCACGATCCCATGCACGGTCGGGCCACCGTGACCACTGGCTCGCACGACGTCCAACGCCGTCGCCTCCCGCTGCACCAGGAATCCGAACTCCGGGTTGCGCATCAGCTTGAGCACCGTCCCGTCGGCCTGGAGAAAGACCTCGGCCTCCCGACCTTGGGCCAGCAGTATCCGTCCTTCGTCACCGGCCACCGCCCCAGAGTAGAGAGACGGACTGGAACCGGCTCGACCGGCGGCGCTTCGCTAGTACCAACTATTGACTATCAAGTTGATTGACCATATGCTGGACGGATGGACGAGCAACCCCCGTGGTACCAAGACATCGTGCTTCCCCCGCTCCTCGGAGCGGCCCGGCGGACCTACACCACGGCCATTCGCGCCGCCCTGATCGATGCCGGATTCGACGACGTTCCTCGGAGCGGTGCCTCGGTACTCGGTCGCATCGCCCGCCGCGGTCGCAACCTGGCCGACGTGGCCGGCGAACTGGCGGTGTCCAAACAGGCGGCCAGCCAGCTGGTTGACACCCTGGTGATGCGGGGCTACGTCGAGCGCACTCCGGACCCCGACGATCGGCGCCGAGTGACAGTGGGGCTCACCGAACGCGGCCGGGCGGCGGCGGCTGAGGTCCGCAAGGCGGTCGACCGGGTCGACGCCGAGCTGGCCACCAAGGTCAGCCAAGAAGATCTGGCGGGCGCCCGGGTCGTGCTCGGGGCCATTGTGAAGATGGGTGATGACCATGCTTGACCGGTCGAGCCTTTCGGGGGTGGGGCGGACGGCGGTGTCCGTGGCGGTGTGCCGGGCCATCGAGAGTGCCCGTCCGGACGCCTGGTTCAACGATCCGCTGGCCGTGCACTTGGTAGGAAGCATGGAGGAATCCATTCCGGCCGTACGCCCCGGCTTGGTGGCGTGGGTATCGGTGCGGACCCGCTTTCTCGACACGCTGACGATGGGAGCGGTCGACGACGGAGTCCGGCAGGTCGTCATCGTGGCGGCCGGCCTCGACGCCCGCGCCTTCCGGTTGCCGCTGCCCGCTGACGCCACCGTCTTCGAGATCGATCGCCAAGACATCTTCAACGTGAAGGACGGCTTGATCGACGAGACCGGGCTGGCCCCGGGATGCCGGCGGCGAACAGTGGTCGCCGACATCCTCCATCCTGATTGGATGTCCCGGTTGGCCGACTCGGGTTGGGAACCGCAGCAATCGACCTTGTGGCTGGCGGAAGGCCTGCTCATCTATCTGGACCAGGAACAGCGGGAGCAACTGCTCACCCAGTTGGCCGCCGCCTCTGACCGCGGCCGTTTGGGCGCCACCCTTGCCATGGAGACCGGCGCCATGCGCCACCCCCTGTGGCACCCGGCCGTCCAGGAGACTCCCGAGGTCTGGATGTCGTCCACCGGTTGGTGCGCGCAGGCCGGGAACATGGTCGAAGCCAGCGCATCGTTCGGGCGGCCATTGAGCACTGCCGCCGAGGCGGCGACCGCCTGGCGCCTGGTCAGCGCCGTCAGTGCCACCGCCGCCGGTCGCCAATAGGTAATTGTGGCAATCGGGCGTACCCTTGCGTTTGGTGAATCCCGAGCACCTCAAGTTATGTTCGAGCCAATATTGGTATGAGATGCTGCGAGACAGCGTCCTCCCCTGGGTCATCGGCGGCGTCGATCTCGGCCCGGACGTCATCGAGATCGGGCCCGGTCCCGGGCTGACCACCGATCTGCTGCGGGGTCGGACGGTGGCCCTCACCGCCGTCGAATTCGACGCCGAGCTGGCGGCCGACCTTTCTTCCCGGCTGGCCGGCACCAACGTCGAGGTCGTCCATGCCGATACCCCCTCCCTGCCGTTCGCCGATCGCCGGTTCACCGGAGCGGCGTCAATCGCCATGATCCACCATGTCCCGACCTCCAGCCAGGACCAACTGTTCGCCGAAGTCGCCCGGGTCCTCCAACCCGGCGGCGTCTTCGCCACCTTCGACGGCCTCTCGAACCCCGGGATCGCCTTGCTTCATGAACACGACATCTACGACCCCGTCGACCCGAGCACCCTCGAGTCGCGCCTGCTGGGCGCCGGCTTCGCCGCCGTTGAGCTGCAGACCATGAACCTCGGGTGGGCCGCCACCGCCCGGGTCGGCACCTAATCCGCCGGGCTCAGGTCGTCGGCGGGAGGTCTCCGGTGTCCAGCAGCACCTTGAACTCGTCGGCTCCCCGCACGATGGGGATCCCCAACTGCTCCGCCTTGGTCAGTTTCGACGTACCCGGGGATTCGCCCAGCACCACCGCAAAGGTCTTCTTGGACACGCTCCCCGGTGACTTCCCGCCCCGGGCGATGATCGCCTCTTCGGCCTCCTCCCGAGTCAGGCCTTCCAGGGTCCCGGTCACCACCACCGACTTGCCGGTCAGGGTCTGATCCCCGGAGGCGTCGATGGCCCCGCCACCCGACCAGGCACCGGGCTCCTCGACGTTGACCCCGCCAGCCCGCAACCGGTCGACTACCCCGCGGTTGACCTCGGACGCGAACCAGGTGGTGACGCTGGCGGCGATGATGGTGCCCACCCCGTCCACCGCCGCCAATGCCGATTCGTCCGCCGCCAGGATGCCGTCGAGGTTGCCAAACGCCCGGGCGAGGGCCAGGGAGCCCACCTGTCCGAGGTGGCGGATGCCCAGCCCGATCAAGAGCCGGTGCAGTGGACGGGCCCGGGAGGCGTCGATGGCCCCCAGCAGGTTGCCAATCGACACCGGCCCGAAGCCCTCGAGCCCCGAGAAGGTGTCGGTGGTGAACGAGTAGAGGTCGGCCACGTCGGAGAGCAAGCCGTGCTGGACGAACAGCTCCACCCGTTGCTCGCCGAGGCCTTCGATGTCCATGGCCGACCGGGAGGCGAAGTGGGCGATGCGCTGCACCCGTTGGGCCGGACAGTCGAGGTTGGTGCAGAAGGTGTCGCTCTCCCCTTCCAGCCGGGTGAGCGGAGCCCCGCAGCTCGGGCACACCGCCGGGAACTTCCACTTGGGCGGACGCCGCTTCCGCCTGGCGCCGGCGACGTCGACCAGCACCGGTCCCACCACCTCGGGGATCACGTCGCCGGCCTTGCGGACGATGACGTCCTCTCCAGGACGCACGTCCTTCAGCCGCACCTGGTCTTCGTTGTGCAGGGTGGCCAGCGACACCGTCGATCCACCCACGAACACCGGCTCGAGCACCGCGAACGGGGTGGCCTTGCCGGTCCGCCCGATCGACACCTGGATAGCCCGGAGCCGGGTGGTCCGCTCCTCGGGCGGGAACTTGTAGGCGATCGCCCATCTCGGGGCGTGGGAGGTGGCCCCCAGCTCCCGCTGCAGGCCCAGGTCGTCAACCTTGATCACCACGCCGTCGATCTCATAGCCGAGGTCGTGGCGGTGCTCCTCCCAATGCCGGCAGAGGGCCAGCGCCTCATCGAGGCCCTTGACGGCACGATTCTCGGGATTGACCGGGAACCCGGCCCGCTTCAACCACTGGAGGGTGGACGACTGGGAAGAAAGCAGTTCGTCGGGCAGCGCGGATCCCGGAGGATCCATCCGGGGCTGCACATCGCCGACCTGATAGGCCCAGAACGACAGAGCCCGGGAGGCGGTGATGGCGGCGTCCTTCTGACGGAGCGACCCGGCCGCCGAGTTGCGGGGATTGACGAAGAGCCGGCCCCCGGCTTCCTCTTGGCGTCGATTCAACTCCGCGAAGGCGGCGGTGGGCATGTACACCTCGCCCCGCACCTCGATGACCGCCGGGGCGACGACCTTCTTGGCGAGGACCTTGGGGATGTCGGCAATGGTGGCGACGTTGGGGGTGACATCCTCCCCGACGTTGCCGTCCCCCCGGGTGGCGGCCTGGACGTACCGCCCGTCCTCGTAGGTGAGGGACATGGCCAGCCCGTCGATCTTCAGCTCGCACACGAAGGTGGTGTCGGCGGGGATGCGTTTGGCCAGCCGGTCGGCCCAGGCCTGCAATTCGTCCGGTCGGATGGCATTGTCGAGGCTCATCATCGGCACCCGGTGGGCCACCGGCGAGAACAGGGTGGACACCGGCCCCCCCACCGATCCGGTGGGCGAATCGGGGACCACCAGGTCGGGGTGGTCGGCCTCGATGGCCCGGAGTTCGCGCACCAGGTCGTCGTACTCGGCGTCGGGGACCTCGGGTGCGTCGAGTTGGTAGTACCGCTGGTTGTGGAAGGCGATCAGCTCGCGTAGCTCGGCCGCCCGCCCCGCCGGATCGTCCCCGCCGGGAGGGTCGGTCATGCCGCGACGCCCGAACCGATGACGGCGTCAGGTTCGACCGGATCGTAGAGAGCCACGGTCTGGCCCGGCGCGATCCGGCGCTGGGGGGTGGCGAATGTCACCGCCAGCCGCCCAGCCTCGCCCCGCCGTACCCGGCACGCCACCGGACGGCCATGGGCGCTGCACTGGGCGATGGCCGAGCATTCCGGCGATGGGCTCGCCTCCGTCGGGTCATCGTCGACCCAGGTCACCGTGTGCAGCTCCACCCCGGAAGCGTTGGCGGCTTCCGGGCTCCCGATCCGGACCCGGCGGCCGGGGACGTCGACGGCGGTGACGTAGCGGCGGCGCCCGTCGATCCCGTGGCCCATGCCCCGCCGCTGCCCCACCGTCACCAGTTCCACCGCCGCCACCGCGCCGAGATCCTCCCCGGTGGCATCGTCGACCAGCCGGCCATCATGGAGCGGCAACCGATCGGCCAAGAAGCCGTCCCGCCCCTCGTCCGACCGGATGAAACACACGTCCTGGCTGTCCGGCTTCAACGCGGTGCGGAGACCCAGGCGGGCGGCCTCCTGGCGGACCTCGGCCTTGGTCATCCTCCCGACCGGGAACCAGGAGCGGGCCAGCTGCTCCTGTCCGAGCATGGCCAGCACGTAGGACTGATCCTTCAGCGGATCCGCGCCCCGGATCAACCGGTGGCGGCCGGCGTCGGTGGTGGTGCGGCGGGCGTGATGTCCAGTGGCGACGGCATCGAACCCGAGTGCCCGGGCCCGGTCGAACAGCCGGTCGAACTTGAGGTACCGGTTGCACTCGATGCACGGGTTCGGCGTGCGCCCGATGGCGTGACCCTCGACGTAGGGATTCACCACCCGCGCCTCGAATTCGGTGGTGAAATTGAACACATGGTGGACCACCCCGAGCCGATCGGCCACCCGTCGGGCGTCCTCCACGTCGGCCACCGAGCAGCATCCGGAGTCCGAGGACCCGCCCCAGAGCTTCAGGGTGGCCCCGACCACCCGGTCGCGCCCGAGCTCCTCCACCAGCAGGGCGGCGGCGACCGAGGAGTCGACCCCTCCGGACATGGCAACGAGCACTCGCACCGATCTAGTTTCGCAGGCGGGCGACCACGCCCGGAACGGTGGCCAGCACCTGGTCGACATCGGCATCGGTCGACGTCGCCCCCAACGAGAACCGGACCCCGCTCCCGGCCGCCTCTTTGTCCAACCCCATGGCCAGCAGCACGTGGCTGGCCTCCACCGCTCCGCTCGAGCAGGCGGCCCCGGCGGAGGCGGCCACTCCGGCCTCATCGAGGAGCACCACCATCGCCTCGCTCTCGACGCCGGCGAACCGGAGATGGGCATGCCCGGGAACCTTGCCGGCTCGGTCCCCGGTCTCCTCCGCGCCGGTCACCGAAGCCAGCAGCCCATCCACCAATCGGTCACGGAGCCGGGTCACCCGGGTCACGGTGACAGCCCGGTCGGCCACGGTGGCCGACAGGGCGGCAGCCATAGCCACGATACCGGCCACATTGTGGGTCCCGCTGCGCCGCTCCCGCTCCTGTCCCCCACCCCGGATCACCGGATCGATCAGCACCCCGTGGCGGACCACCAGTGCCCCGACCCCCTTGGGGCCGCCGAACTTGTGGGCGCTGACCGACAGGAGATCGACGGCCGCGGTGACCGGTGGCATCGCCAGCCACGGCGCGGCTTGGACGGCGTCGGTATGCAGCACGGCATCCGGTGAAAGGCGGCGAACCAAGCGTGACACCTCGTCGAGGGGCTGGATGGTACCGATTTCGTTGTTCACCGCCATCACCGACACCAAACGGACATCGGGGGTGCAGGCTTGGGCCAGGGCGTCCAGATCGACCATCCCCGAACGGTCGGAGCGCACCTCACGGAGCTCGCGGCTCTCGGGCCCGGCGGCCGCCCGGCAGGGGTTGAGCACCGCATGGTGCTCCATGGCCGTGCACACGATGGGGGCGGCCATCCCGCCGCCGACAACCGACAGGGCACCGAGGGTGCCGGAGATGGCCAGGTTGTCCGCCTCGGTCCCGCTCCCGGTGAACACCAACTCGCCGAGGTCAGCCCCGAGAAGGCCGGCGATCTCTTCCCGGGCGTCGTCCACCGCCAACCGCGCCCTCCTCGACTCACGGTGGCTCCCCGAAGGGTTGGCGAACATCCCGTCCCCGCTCAGGTAGGGCAGCATCGCCTCGACCGCCTCCGGCCGCATGGGCGTGGTGGCGGCATGATCGAGATACGCACGCATCCACCCAGTTTGACCCACCCGAGCGCCGGGCCAGACACCCCGCCGATGGATGACCGGCGCGGCCACCTTCCTCACCAGGGGAGTCCAGCCCTGACCCGCCCGAGGCCCGGCGGGATGAGAAGCTGCAGGCGGGCCGGTATCCGCCTGTCGGGCACCCCAGGCCGCGACTGGCCCGGTCAACCATGAGACGAACATCACGATCGAGGGCTCCCCGGCGCCGGCTCCGGCTCATCATCATCCCGGTCGTGACGTTGGCGGTGGCCGGGGCGGTCACCGCCATCATCATCAGCCTGCAACCGCCCCCGCCGGTGTTGGCTTCGACGTGCACGTTCGGGAGCGGCTCGGCTGGCGGCCCTTTCGTCATCACCCCGACCCAGGCCCAGAACGCCGCCATCATCACCGCCGTCGGCGTGCAGAAGGGACTACCCGACCATGCCGCCACCGTGGCGCTGGCCACCTCGATGCAGGAGACCGAACTGCAGAACCTGCCCTACGGCGACCTCGACTCGGTCGGCCTCTTCCAGCAACGCCCGTCCCAGGGTTGGGGAACCACCGCTCAGATCATGGACCCCGTCTACGCCGCCGGCGCCTTCTTCGACCATCTCGCCCAGGTGCCGGGATGGGAGTCGCTGCCGGTGACCGAGGCCGCCCAGCTCGTCCAGCACAGCGCCACCCCCGACGCCTACGCCCAATGGTCGCTCGAGGCCCAGGCCTTGGCCATCGCCACCACCGGTGAGGTCCCCGCCGGTCTCAGCTGCCGTCTCAGCAGTTTCGCCGGAGCCACCCCGAGCCACGCCGCCCTGGTCACCGCGGCCACCGCCGAGCTCGGCCCCAACCCGTTCGGGACCCCGACGACCACCCAACGGGGATGGCAGATCGCCGCCTGGGCAGTGGCTCACGCCTACAACTACCACCTCACCTCGGTGTCGTTCGACGGTCGTACCTGGACGGCGAGCTCGGGAACCTGGGCGGCGGCTCCGGCCGTCGACCACGTGGTCACCTCGACCCAGTAAGGCGATCAGGCCACCCACACCGACTTGATGTTGCAGAACTCGCGGATCCCGTGCTGGGAAAGCTCGCGGCCCACCCCCGAAGTCTTGATCCCCCCGAACGGCAGCTCGGGCATCGACACCACCATGCCGTTGACGAACACCTGGCCGGCCTCCAGCCCGGTGACGAACCGCTGCTGCTCGTCGGGGTCATTGGTCCACACGCTGGAGCCGAGGCCGAAGTCGGTGCCGTTGGCCACCGCCAGTGCCTCGTCGGAGCTCGCCACCCGGAAGACCAGCGCCACCGGCCCGAACACCTCCTCGGTCGCCACCCGCATCTCGGCGGTGATGTCGGCGATCACGGTGGGCCGGTAGAAATAGCCGGCCTTATCGGGGCCCTCGGGCCCGACCACCCGCTCGCCACCACAGAGGATCGACGCCCCGTGGCTGCGGGCGTCCTCCACCAGAGCCTCGATGTTGTCCCGGGCCACCGCCGTCACCAAGGGGCCGACCTCGGTAGCGGGATCGAAGGGGTCCCCCACGGTCATGGCTTCCACCCGGGCCACGAACGCCTCGATGAAGACGTCGGCCACCTCCTCGTGGACGATGAACCGCTTGGCGGCGATACACGACTGTCCGGTGTTCTGCATCCGGGCCTCCACCCCCACCGACACCGCCCGTTCCAGGTTGGCCGTCGGCAGCACGATGAACGGGTCGCTCCCGCCGAGCTCGAGGACCACCTTCTTGATGGCCGACCCGGCCTGGGCGCCCACCGCCCGGCCGGCGCCGACGCTGCCGGTCAAGGTGACCGCCTTCACCCGCGAGTCGGCGATGATCCCCGGCACCTGATCGGTCCCGACCAGCAGGGACTGAAACACGCCGGCCGGGGCCCCGGCCCGGCGGAACAGATCCTCGAGCAGCAACGAGGTCCGGCTCACGTTCGGAGAGTGCTTCAACAGGCCGACGTTGCCGGCCATCACCGCCGGGGCCGCGAACCTCACCACCTGCCACAGCGGAAAGTTCCAGGGCATGATGGCGAGCACCGGTCCCAGCGGTTGGTAGGTCACCAGCCCCAGCGATGCATCGACCGGCATCTCCTCATCGGTGAGAAACCCCTCACCGTGGGCGGCGAACCACCGGAAGGCATTGGCGCACTTGGCCACTTCGCCCTTGGCCTGGGCAAAGGGCTTGCCCATCTCGGTGGTCACCTGGTGGGCGATGTCGGGCAGCTCGCCCTCCAACAGCTCGGCCACGGTAATCAGCAGCCGGGCCCGATCGGCGAAGCTGGTGTCGGCCCACTCCGCCGCCGCCCGGGCGGCCAGGGCCAGCCGGGTCTCCACCTCGGCGGCGTCGAACGGCTCGAAGGACTGCAGCAACTCGCCGGTGGCGGGGTTGACGGATGCAAGCGGCGGTCCGGCGTCGTTGGGGCTCATGTCGCGATTCTGCCTCATCGGCCAGCGGGCTAAACCCCGAGCTGGGCGGCAACCGCTCGACGCTGCAGCTTCCCGGTGGCGGTGGTCGGCAGCGACTCGGCCACGACGTACTGCTTGGGCCGCTTGAACCCGGCCATCCGGTCGGCGGCATGGGCCTCGAGGGCGCCGATCAACCGGGCGTGATCGGCGGGTCCGACGGCGGGATCCGGAACCACCACCGCGCACACCCGCTGCCCCCACATCTCGTCGGGGAGGCCGACCACAGCCACCCCGGCCACCCCGGCAACCTCGGCGAGGACATGTTCGACCTCGGCCGGGTAGACGTTGACCCCGCCGCTGATGATCAGGTCGTCCCGGCGGCCGTCGAGGTACAGGTAGCCGTCGCCATCCAGCCGGCCGAGGTCGCCGACGGTGAAGGCGCCGTCCCGCCACGCCGAGGCCGTCTTGTCCGGGTCCCTCCAGTACTCGAACTTCCCGAAATCGGGAGGCCGGCACCAGATGGTGCCATCGTCATCGACGGTGATGGTCCGTCCCCGGCGGGCGTGGCCGACACTGCCGGGGTGGTCCACCCACTCCTGGGGCGAGCAGGCGGTGAACTGCCCCTCGGTGGATCCGTAGAACTCCCAAAGCACCCCGGCGCCGACCCGGTCGAGGGCCTTCCGCTTGAGCCCTTCCGGGCAGGGCGACCCGGCGTGGACCAGCAGCCGGAGGGCGTCGAACCGGGCGGGGAGCTGGTCGCCGAGGGCCAGCAGGCGGGCCAGGGCCGAGGGGGCCATGAAGGCGGTGGTCGGGATCACCCCCGCCTCTCCCATCAGCGCCCGGAGGGCGGCGGACGCCCCGAACCGGCCGAGGATGACGCAGGTCCCCCCTCGGAGCAGGGTCCCGGCGGCGAACCTCACCGACACCGAGTGGTACATCGGCGAGCACACCAGGTGGACGTCGTCGGGCCCGAACGACCAGAGGTCGGCCTCGTCGTCGAAGGCGGCAGCGGCGGTGGCGGGGTCCCACACCCCCGACCACACCCCCTTGGCGTGGCCGGTGGTCCCCGAGGTGTAGTGCATCGGCCGCCCTCGCGGGTAGGGGCCCAACTCGACCGGGGGGCCGGAATCGAACGCGGCCAGGTCGGCCGTATCGGCCACCACCAACCCCGGCGCGGCGTCGTCGATCAACTGCTGGCGTTCGTCATCCAGCAGGGTGGCATTGAGGAGGACCGGAATCACGCCGGTCCGCAGCGCTCCCAGCACCGCACACAACAGGGCGGCGGAAGACGGGAGACAGAAGGCCACCCGGTCACCCGGCCCGAGGCCGGCCGAGGCCAGAGAGCCGGCCGCCCGAGCCTGAGCCGCCTCGGCATCGGTCGGGGTCAATACCTCGATGGTGACCGGGCCGTCGGATGCCGGCTCGGGTGCACCGATCACGGCAGCTCCTCGGTCGGGACGATCTCCGAGGCGTCATGCCGGAGATCATCCAACGCGGCCAGCAGTTGGGGCCGGAAGGTGGCCACCACGACCAGCACGGCCAGGAGGATCACCGCACCGCCGACGGTCACCGCCCGCACCCCGATGTGGTTGGCGATCTGCCCCTGGATCACCGCCCCGATCGGGTACACGATGCCCAGAGCCATCATGTAGAACCCGAGCACCCGGCCCCGAGACGCCTCGGGCGCCCGGAGCTGGACCACGGTGTTGAGACCGGCCAGCACGGCGATGTAGCCGGCGCCCACCAGCAAGAAGGTCACCAGTGACCACCACAGTGCCGGCGCCAGCCCGTAGTTGATGAGGAGGAGCGGCAACAGGAACAGGGCGCCGCGCACCATCGTCCGCCGTCCGACTAGTTCGGCCAGGGACGGAAGCACCATGGCGCCGATCACCGCCCCGACGCCCTGGGCGGTGACCAACAACGCCGTCCCGCCCGAGAACGAGTGGCCGTGGTGGAAAGCGGCGGCCATCACCGTCACCAGGGCGATGAACGGGGAGGCCAATAGGGCCACCACCGAGATGAGGATGATGGCGCTGCGACACCCCGGCTCGCTCATGGCCGTGTGGGCGCCGTCGGCGATCCGACGGTACATGCCCTCGTGGCCGGCCACCGGCGCCGGCCGGGGCAGCCGCACCAGGGTCAAAGCGATCACCACCGCGGCGAACGAGGCGGCATTGACCGCGAAGGTCAGGGTGTAGTCGTTGTGGAGGAGGAGGAGGCCGGCGGCAGCTGGTCCGACCACCCGGCCGAGGTTGAACTGGGCGGATGACAGTGACATCGCCCCCAGGAGGTCCTCTTTGGGCACCATGTCGGGAAGCATGGCTTGATAGGCCGGAAACCCGACCGCCCCTGCCGCTCCCCCGAAGAAGGCGACGATGACCACCGCGCCCGGCTCGTCGTGCCCGGTGGCCACCAGCAGGGTCAGCACGGCGGCGAAGGCCATTTCGAACAGGGTGGTGAGTTGCAACCACCGGCGTCGGTCGAACCGGTCGGCCATGGCGCCGCCCACCGGAGCCAGCAGTCCGATGGGAAGGAAGCTGGCGGCGATGACCAAGGTGGTCCAACCGGCCTGGTGGCCGCTCCGGGAGTAGACCAGCAACCCGAGGGCGATGCTTTGCATCCAGGTCCCGACATTGGAGATCAGCGCCGACGACCACAGCAGGGCGAAGTTGCGTGACCGCAGGGGTCGGAGCGAGGCCAGGGGCACCGGCCGAGGCTACCGGGAGCCGGATGGCGCCGGTCGGAGAGAGGCAGCCCGGTCGAAGGCATCCCGAGCACCAGAACGGTCGATCGGCCAGCCAGATCTGACCGGTCGGCAAGGTGGACCCAGCCGGCGTTCCGGCCTCTTACCGCCAGTAGGGTGAGCGGCCAAGCACCGCTCCCACTGAAAGGATCGCACCCGTGGACACTTTCGAACGCGACGGGCTCACCTTTGAGGTGTCCGACACCGGCCCGGCCGACGGCAGGGTGGTCATCGCTCTCCACGGGTTCCCCGAGGACCGCCACTGCTGGGACCGGTTGGCGGCGTCCCTGGCCGGCCGGGGTTACCGCACGTTGGCGCCCGACCAACGGGGCTACTCTCCGCGCGCCCGCCCAACCGGCCGGCGGGCGTACACCCTCGACCTCCTCACCGCCGATGTGCTGGCGCTGGCCGACCAGGCTGGCGCGATCCGCTTCGATCTCGTCGGACACGACTGGGGGGCCGCCCTCGCCTGGTATGTGGCCGCCAACCACCCGGACCGGGTCCGCACCCTGACCGCCCTTTCCGTCCCGCACCTCCAGGCGTTTCTCGAGGCCATGACCCGGAGCAGCCAGGCATTGCACTCGTGGTACTTCGCGTTCTTCCAGATCCCGAAGCTGCCCGAAGCGATCCTGGCCCGCGCCGGTGAGAAACGGTTTGTCGCCCAACTGGGCCGGACGGGTCTGGACGAGGACTCGGCGCGCCGCTATGCCCGTCGGGCGGCCAGTCCTGGGGCAATGACCGGACCCATCAACTGGTACCGGGCCCTGCCGTTCGAGGTACGCACCCGACTCGGGCCGGTCACCGCCCCGACCCTCTACGTCTGGGGTGATTCCGACCCGTTCATCAGCCGGGTTGCCGCCGAGCGATGCGCCCGGCATGTCTCCGGTCCATTCCAATTCGAGACGGTGGTCGGAGGTACGCACTGGCTTCCCAGCGGCTCGGTCGATGACATCGCCCCGCTTCTTCTTGGTCACCTGGCCGGCACGGCCGGCTGACCGGTGGTCGTGCCAAGCTGAACCGATGAGCCCGATGGAATCCGAGGCCGAAGCTGACGTCAGCCTCCGCCTCGCGCAGCGGTTGTTGGCCGAGGCGGATTCGGTGGTGGTGCTGACCGGTGCCGGCATCTCCACCGACTCGGGCATCCCCGACTTCCGGGGTCCGAACGGGGTGTTCACCAAGAACCCGGAGGCGGAGAAGCTGGCCACCCTGAGCGCCTACATGTCCGACGGGGAGATCCGGCGCCGAGCCTGGCGCAACCGGCTCGACTCACCGACCTGGTCAGCCCGCCCCAACGCCTCCCATGTCGCCCTCACCCGGTTGGCGGCGTCCGGGAAGCTCCACACGCTGGTCACCCAGAACATCGACGGGCTCCATCAGGCCGCCGGCACCGACCCGGATCTCATCGTCGAGATCCACGGCACCATGCACCAGGTGATGTGCATGTCCTGCGACCGGCGCTCCCCGATGTCCGAGAACCTCGACCGGGTGCGAGCGGGGGAAGAGGACCCGCCCTGCCGCGCCTGTGGGGGGATCCTCAAATCTGCCACCATCAGCTTCGGCCAGAACCTGGTGGCCGAGGACCTGGAGCGGGCCACTCGGGCCGCCTCCGAGTGCGATCTGCTGCTGGCCGTTGGGTCGAGCCTGGGAGTGTTCCCGGCGGCCGGCCTGGTGCCCATCGCCCGTGAACACGGTGCCGGACTGGTGATCGTCAACGGCGAGGAGACGGGGTTCGACTCCCTGGCCGATGCGGTCGTCCGGTTGCCGATCGGGGAGGCGGTTCCCGCCCTGGTCGGCTGACCGCCCGCTGCAGGGTGGTGCGCCGCCAGGGGCCGGGGGGCTATTTGTCGAGCTTGATCTTGCGCCGGGGCCGGAGGGCGAACCACCAGACGCTGGCCATGGTGGCCACGATGGTGACGGCTGCCGCCGGCTTGACGAGCTTGCGCGAACGATCTGACATACCTGTGACGTTACCTGCCGGGATGGGACCGCCGGATGCGGCGCCGGATTTGCCGGATTTTTCACTGATTCATATCCGCTCCATACGGTTTTCTTAGGCACCGTTCCGATCCTTGGATCATGGCCTACTACCCGACACCCCTACCCCGAGAACTAGAAGGCATCCCGGCCCGCCGGCCAGGCGTCGAGCCCGCCAAGCCGCCGCGGGTCTGGAAGGGCGTCGTCACGCTGGTGATCATGGCCCTGCTGGTCGGAGCGGTAACGGGGCTCGGGGTGCTGGAAGCCGACAGTCTCCACTCCCTACCGACCTCCAGTGGTACGGCTGCCCTGACCGTCAACGCCGGACCTTCCCCGGCCACCCTCCCCGTCTCCGGATCCGCCCGGGGTCCGACCCGGATCTGAACGCGCCCGGTTGCCGACGCGCTCCCCACCGGCAAGAGTCGCGAGGTGGCCGACGACCCGGGACTCGAGTGGCTGGTCTTCGACCTCGGCGAAACGCTGGTCGACGAAACCCAGAACTGGGGTCGGTGGGCCGACTACCTGGGTGTCCCCCGGTTGACCTTCTTCGCCGTCCTGGGTTCGGTCATCGTCGATCGACGGCCCCACGTCGACGTCTTCGAGTATTTCCGCCCCGGCTTCGACCTGGAGGCCGAGATCGTCAAGAAATTGGCGGCGGGGTACCCGTGGACGTTCGAGGAGTCCGATCTCTACCCGGATGCGTTGCCGGCGCTGGTGGCCCTCAAGGCATGCGGCTACCGACTGGCGGTGGTCGGGAACCAGACGGCGTCGGCTTCCCGATTCATGGCGGAACTCCCGGTGGAGATGACCGCCACCTCGGACGAGTGGGGGGTGGCGAAGCCCGACCCGGCGTTCTTTGCCCGAATGAAACACGAACTCGGGGCCCCGGCCAACCGCATCGCCTATGTCGGCGACCGCATCGACAACGACGTATTGCCGGCCCGCCGGGCCGGAATGGTCGCCGTGCACCTGCGCCGCGGCCCCTGGGGCATCATCCAGGCTGGGTGGCCCGAGGCGTCCGAGGCCGATATTCGCCTCGATTCGCTGTCGGAACTGGAAGCGGCACTGGCAAGGTTCCGGCCCGCGGTGCCGTGACTCACCCGGAGGGCGGCGCCGGTGGCGACCGGGCTTTCCTCCAGCCCGTAATGTCGTGCTGTGCGCGATTCCGTGACCGTCCATATTGAGGCTCCGCCCGAACGGGTCTGGGCATTGGTGAGTGACATCACCAACACCGGAACGTTCAGCCCGGAGACCTTTGAGGCCGAATGGCTGGATGGCGCCACCGGGCCGGCGGTCGGGGCGAAGTTCCGGGGTCACGTCCGCCGCAACGGGCGGGGGCCGGTCTACTGGACCCAATGCAAGGTCACGGTGTCCGAACCCGGCCGCGAGTTCGTCTTCGCCGTCGCCGGACCCGGAGGGAAGGCGGTCAACACCTGGGGCTACCGGTTCGAACCCATCGGGGAAGGCACCGATGCCACCGAGTGGTTCGAACTGACCGATACGCCGTCGCTCCGGCTGTACTGGAAACTGGCCGGCAAAGCCCGGGGCCGCACCAACGTGAACGGCATGCGGACGACCCTCGAACGGATCAAAGCCGTCGCCGAGGCACCCGGGCCGGCCGCGAGATGATCGTCGGTGAGGCCCGCGTCAACGTCGCGGTCTCCCCCGCCGACGTCCTCGCTTTCGTCCTCGACCTGGAGCGGTACCGGCAAGCGGATCACAAGATCGGTCGAGTCGGCCGGGTGACGCGGGACGGTGCCGATGGGACCGTGGTGTTCTCTGGGCGGATCAGGGGCATGCCGGGACCGAGTGGCACCTACCCGTTCACCCTGACACCGACATCCCTCAAGATCGGATCGCCGATCGCCGGACCGGCTCGCTGGTTCCTGGACTTCGAGGGATCGTTCGAGTGCACGGAGACCGCGTCCGGAACCGACGTCGTCCATCGGGAAGTCTTCGACTTCAAGCCTCCCTGGCAATGGTTCCTCGACCCGCTGCTGCGCAAATGGCTCGAGAACGACACCACCGAGGAGATGGCCCGGTTCAAGGATCTCGTCCAGGGCGGCGCCCCCGGCCCCTGATCGGCAGGTGTGGCCTGGCCGCCGGCCAAGTTCAGGTCACGAGGTGGCCAGAAAGACGTTCTTGATGTCGCTGTAGGCGTCCAGTGCCTCCAGACCCAACTCCCGACCGAATCCGGACTGCTTCATCCCGCCGAAGCTGGTCTGTACCCGGACCGAGCCGTTGGAGTTCACCGAGAGGTTCCCGGCCTCGACGGCCCGGGCCATGCGCAACGCCTTGGCCCCGTTACCGGTCCAGATCGATCCGGCCAACCCGTAGGGGGTGTCGTTGGCCAGCCGCACTGCGTCAGCTTCGTCATCGAAGGGAATTACCACCACCACCGGACCGAAGATCTCCTCCCGGGCCAGTCGCCATTCCGGCTTGGCCGGGGCCACCACGGTGGGCGGGAACCAGAATCCCGGGCCGGTGGGAAGCCGGCCACGGGCGTGCGGCTCCACCGCCTCCCCACCGGGATCGCCCATGCCCGCCCGGAGATAACCGGCCACCACCTGGCGACGATGGGCGGACGCCAGTGGCCCCATCTCGGTTTCGGGATCGGTGGGGTCGCCGACCCGCCAGGCATCGACGGCCTCGACGAACAGGGCCAGGAACCGGTCGAAGGCCGACCGCTCGACGAGAATCCGGCTCCGGGCACAGCAGTCCTGTCCGGCATTGGCGAACACGGCCCCCGGGGCGGCCGCCGCCGCCCGCTCGAGGTCGGCGTCGGCGAACACGATGTTGGCGGATTTCCCTCCCAACTCCAGGGTCACCCGCTTGATGGTCCCGGCCGCAGTGCACATGACTTCCCGTCCGACCGCGGTCGAGCCGGTGAACGCCATCTTGGCCACATCCGGATGCTCGGCCAGCCGGGCCCCGACCGTCGGGCCGCGGCCGACCACCACTTGGAGCACCCCTTCGGGGATACCGGCATCGAGTGCGAGCTCGGCCAGGCGCTGGGCGGACAGCGGTGTCAACTCGGCCGGCTTCACCACGATGGTGTTCCCGGTGGCGAGGGCGGGGCCGACCTTCCAGGAGGTGATGGCAACCGGAAAATTCCAGGGGACGATGGCGCCGACCACCCCCAGGGGCTCATGGAAGGTGAGGTCCACCCCGCCGGCGACCGGAACGGTGGCGCCCCGGTGCGTGTCTACGGCCCCGGCGTAGAAGTGGAGGACCTCGGCGACCATGCCGACCTCTCCCCGGCTGTCGGTGATGGGCTTTCCTACGTTGGCGGTCTCGAGTTGGGCGATCTCCTCGGCGTGCTCCTCGACCTGGGCGGCAAACCGCCGGATCAGCCGGGCCCGATCGGCTGGGGCCACCGCCCGCCAGGCCGGACCGGCCTCCTTGGCCCGGGCCACCGCGGCATCGGTTTCGTCGACACCCGCCATCGGCACCCGGGCGATGACCGCCTCGGTGGCCGGGTTGACCACCGAATACTCGTCGCTCACGAGGACTCCGAGGTTCGGCAAGATTCGGATGCGAGGGCTCGGCCCGATGGAGGCATGGGCCAGTATCCCATTCCCGGCGAAGTGCCAGTAGCGTGCGGACCTACGATCTCTGCACCCACGGAGAACTCGATGGCTCGTCTGGATGGAAAGGTTGCGGTGATCACCGGGGCCGGAAGCGGCATCGGCCGGGTGGCGGCCATGCTGTTCGCCGCCGAAGGGGCCAAGGTGGTGGTGGCCGATGTGGTTGCCGACCAGGCCGGGTCGGTGGTGGACGAGATCGTCGCCAGCGGTGGCTCCGCCCTGGCGGTCACCGTCGATGTGTCGGACGAGGCACAGGTGGAGGCCATGGTGGCGGCGGCCGTCAACGGCTTCGGCGGGCTCCAGGTGCTGTTCAACAACGCCGGGATCTTCCCCGATGCCGACGGTGGGGTTCTCGACACCCCGCCGGAGACTTGGCAGCGGGTCATGGAGGTCAACCTGAAGGGGGTGTGGCTGGGTTGCCGGGCTTCCGTCCCGGCCATGCTGGCCTCCGGAGGTGGCTCCATCATCAACGTCGCCTCCTTCGTCGCCCTCATGGGGGCGGCCACCGCCCAGATCGCCTACACCGCATCGAAGGGCGGCGTCCTGGCCATGACCCGGGAGCTGGCAGTGGAGTATGCCCGACAAGGGATCCGGGCCAACTCGCTGTGCCCCGGACCCATCGAGACCCCGTTGCTGGCCGAGCTGCTCGCCGATCCCGAACGCCGCCAACGCCGCCTGGTCCACATTCCCATCGGCCGATTCGGCCGACCGGAGGAGATCGCCAAGGCGGCCCTGTTTCTGGCCTCGGATGATGCGTCGTTCATCACCGGATCGGCACTGGTGGTCGACGGCGGCATCACCGCGGCCTACGTGACACCGGAGTAGCGCTGGACGGGCGGGCCAGCCTGGGTCAAAGTGCTGAGGTGCTGACCCTCGAAACCCTTCCCCGCCAGATTCAATCGGGTGATATCCACACGGTGCTGGTGGCATTCCCCGATCTCCAGGGCCGTCCGGTCGGGAAGCGGGTCACCGCGCCGTTCTTCCTCGAGCACGTCATCGACCACGGCATCGAGGTCTGCGACTACCTGCTGGCCGTCGACGTCGATATGGAGCCCCTCCCCGGGTACCGGTTCGCCAACTGGGACAACGGCTATGGCGACCTCCACGGGGTCATCGACCCCCACACCGTCCGGTCGATCCCCTGGCTCCCGGGTAGCGCGCTCGTCCTCTGCGACCTCCTCACCCTGGACGGCGAGCCGGTGGAGGTGTCGCCGCGCCGCATCCTGCAACGGCAGCTCGAGCGGGCGGCGGAGCACGGGCTGGAAATCAAATGCGCGACCGAGCTCGAGTTCTATTTGTTCCTCGATACCTACGCGGAGGCGACGGCCAAGCATTGGCGGGGGATCATCCCCCATGCCGACACCATCGAGGACTACCAACTGCTGCAGACATCCCGAGTCGAGCCCATCATCGGCCAGATCCGCAATCAGATGCTGACCGCCGGCATCCCTATCGAGTTCTCCAAGGGCGAGGCCGGGACCGGCCAGCACGAGATCAACATCACCTACGGGGGTGCCCTGGAGGTCGCCGACCGACACCTGGTGTTCAAGAACGGGGTGAAGGAGATCGCCTCAGAGCACGGTCGGGCCGCTACCTTCATGGCCAAGTGGTCGATGGAACACGCCGGTTCGTCGTGCCACCTCCACACCAGCCTGTGGGATGCGACGTCCGGAGCCCCGTTGATGGCCCCGCCCGAGGACGGCACCACCTCCTCGGGGTTCTCGGAGATCGGCGAACAGTTCCTGGCCGGGCAACTTCATGCTGCCGGGCAGCTGGCGTGGTGCTTCGCGCCGTATGTCAACTCCTACCGACGGTACGTCCCCGACTCGTGGGCGCCGACCGCCATCGTGTGGGGACAGGACAACCGCACCTGCGGATTCCGGGCGGTGGGCGCCGGCCCCGGACGCCGGATCGAGAGCCGGGTGCCGGGAGCCGACGTGAACCCCTACATCGCCCTGGCCGGGTCGATCGCCGCCGGATTGTGGGGCGTCGAGCACACGCTCGAACTCGAACCCGCCTTCGAAGGCAACGCCTACGCCGACCCCGATGTCCCCCGGCTCCCGTCGACCCTGACCGAAGCCATCGACAACCTGGCCTCCAGTGAAGTGGCGTTGGAGGCGTTCGGTCCCGACGTCCACCACCACCTCCTCAACACCGCCCGCCAGGAGTGGAACAAGGCCAACCGGGTGGTCACCGACTGGGATCTGGCCCGCAACTTCGAGCGCATCTGAGGGAATTCCCGCCCCGATTCGGTGGCCGGACCGGCCCCCGCCCTTGACGAACACCATTGGTACTGGCACCATGAAAGGCATCATGCATCGCACCCCGACCTCGGAACTCCTTCTCACCTGACGGCGAACGCCCCATCGCGTTCGCCCGCAACCTCCTGAGCCGAAATGGCCAGGAGGTTTTTTGATGGGCCAGCGCCGACCGGTCAACAGTCAGGGAAGACGGAATCCGAGAACCCCGAGTATAGAAAGACACAAGGGAGCAGCAGTGAGTACCCACCAGCCGAAGGCGAAGACGAAGACGAAGACGACGGAGACCACCAGCCGGGCCGGACACCGTCTCGAGCTTCCGTGTGACGTGTCCCCCATGCCGTTCGGCCTCTACCGGCCGTACCTTCCCTTGCGGCTGGCCGACCGCACCTGGCCCGACCGACGCTTCACCCAGGCCCCCCGCTGGGCCAGCGTCGATCTGCGGGACGGCAATCAGGCACTGGTCGACCCGATGGACTCGGAGCGGAAGCTGAAGCTGTTCAATGCCTTGGTGGAGATCGGCTTCAAGGAGATCGAGGTTGGGTTCCCGTCCGCCTCCCAGACCGACTTCGATTTCCAGCGCGAGATCATCGATGGCGGCCTGGTCCCCGACGACGTCGACATCCAGGTGCTCGTCCAGTGCCGGGAGGACCTGATCGAGCGCACCTTCGAGTCGCTGGGCGGCGCCCGCCGGGCCATCGTCCACTTCTACAACTCCACGTCGGAACTGCAACGCCGGGTGGTCTTCGGCCTCGACCGGGCCGGGATCGTCGACATCGCCGTTAACGCCGCCCGGCTCTGCCGGAAGTTCGAGTCGACGGTACCGGATACTGCGATCCGCTACGAGTACTCGCCGGAGAGCTTCACCGGTACCGAGCCGGAGTTCGCCATCGAGATCTGCGAGGCGGTCATGGACGTGATCGAGCCGACCCCGGAGCGCCCGATCATTCTCAATCTTCCCGCCACCGTGGAGATGTACACGCCCAATGTCTATGCCGACGTCATCGAATGGTTCAGCCGCACCATCAAGAACCGCGACTCGGTGATCCTCAGCCTCCATCCCCACAACGACCGGGGCACCGCGGTCGCCGCCGCCGAGCTGGCCGTCCTGGCCGGCGCCGACCGGGTGGAGGGCACGTTGTTCGGAAACGGCGAGCGCACCGGGAATGTCGATGTGGTCACCCTGGCCATGAACCTGTTCTCCCAGGGGATCGATCCGGCCCTCGACTTCCGCGACATCGAGAAGGTCCGGCGGGTGGCCGAGTACGCCACCCGGATGCCGGTGCACCCCCGCCACCCCTACGCCGGGGACCTGGTCTATACCGCCTTCTCGGGATCCCACCAGGACGCCATCAAAAAGGGGTTCGCCGCCATCGGCGACGACTACCAGCGGTGGGAAGTGCCGTATCTGCCCATCGACCCGAAGCACACCGGACGCACCTATGAGGCGATCATCCAGGTCAACAGCCAGTCGGGCAAGGGTGGCGTCGCCTACGTCATGGACGCCGAGCATGGTCTCGACCTGCCCCGCAACCTCCAGGTGGAGTTCTCCAAGAAGGTCCAGGCGATCACCGAGTCCAGCGGCACGGTCATCCGGCCCGGCGAGATGTGGGACGTGTTCTCGCAGACCTACCTCCCCGACGACGCCGGGGTGCGGCTGATCGGTAGCGAGGTCACCACCGGGGGAAAGCGGACGACAGTCACCGCCCAACTTCTGGTCGACGGGCGCCCCCTCACCGTGCTCGGCGAGGGAAATGGGCCGATCGACGCCCTGGTCATTGGGCTTCGCCGGGAGTTAGGCGTCGAGTTCGAGGTGAAGGACTACCGGGAGCACGCGCTCACCTCGGGGAGCGAGGCGTCGGCGGTGGCCTATGTAGAGGCAGAGGGCCCGGATGGTTCGACCTGGTGGGGGGTGGGGATGGATTCGAGCATCCTCGACGCCTCCCTCGGGGCGGTGGTCAGCGCGGCCAACCGGGCGCTCCCCGCGCCCACCCCACCCGTACCCGGCTGACGGCGGACACCGCCCCGGCGGTACGCTCCGCTGAGTGGGGTTCTTTGCGGTGACCACTGTCTTCGGCCCGAATTGGGACGCCTCGCTCTCACGTCGGGAGCAGCGCGACTGGGACGGACATGCGACGTTCATGGACGGACTGGTCGATGACGGCTTCGTGTTCCTGGGTGGCCCGATCGGGGACAGTGACCGGAACCTATTGGTGGTCGAAGCCACCGACGAGGGCGAGATCGGGACCCGAATGAGCGAAGACCCCTGGGCGTCGATGGGGTTGCTCCGTATCGATTCGATCCAGCCTTGGACGATCTGGCTCGACGGCCGGAACCGCCGGCCCGGCGGCTGACTCCAGCCCACGTCATCTCGCCGGTCGGCGCCACATATGTGACGATGGGCGCATGGACGCTGAACAGGTGACGTTCGACGGCTTCGAGGGAGTCCACCTGGTGGCCGACGTCCGTGGTGACCCGGACGCCTGGCCGGTGCTGTTCCTCCACGGGGGTGGCCAGACCCGGTACGCGTGGGGGTCGACGGCGGAGACGGTGGCCGCCCAGGGTTGGCGGACGGTCGCCCTCGACCTCCGGGGCCACGGGGACAGCGACTGGGCGCCCAACGGCGACTATTCGTTCACGGCCTTCTGCGCCGACTGTGTGGCGGTGGCCGACCAACTGGGGCGGCCGCCGGTGCTGGTCGGCGCGTCCCTGGGCGGGATGTCGGCCATGCTCGCCGAAGGGACCAGTGACCGCCCGGTCTCCAGTGGCCTGGTGCTGGTGGACATCACCCCCAAGGCCAACCCGGTGGGCATCAACCGGATCAAGGATTTCATGTTGTCGGGCGTCGATGGATTCGATTCCCTCGAGGAGGCGGCCAAGGCGATCGCCGCCTACACGCCGCAGCGGACCCGGAAGGTCAACCCGGCCGGCCTGATGAAGGTCCTGCGCCAGCGGGGCGACCGCTGGTACTGGCACTGGGATCCGAAGTTCATCGGTCTGGACCGCACCGAGGTCGTGCCCGATCGTCTGGCCGGGCTGCTCGACGTGGCCATGAGTAATATCCATGTGCCGACCATGCTGGTCCGGGGACTGCTCAGCGACGTCGTCACCCAGGAGGGCGTCGACGAACTGCTGGCGGAGATACCCGGTGCCACCGTGGTGGATGTCGCCGGCGCCGCCCACATGATCGCCGGCGATCGCAACGACGCGTTCTCCGACGCCGTGATCGCCTTCCTGCAGGACCGGATCCGACCGCTGATCAGCTAGTCGGAGGCAGGATCTAGGCGCCGCCCAGGACCTCCGCCTGCCGAGCGGCCGAGCGCGAACGGATCAGTTCCACGATGTCGGCTGGCGCCTTGGACGGAGCCCCGGCGTCAAACGGAGGCTGCGGGTCATATTCGATGGCAAGTTGGATGGCATGAGCCGCAGCAACACCGTGGGTTTCGGCCACCAGGGTCAGGGCGAGGTCGATGCCGGCGGAGACCCCAGCCGCCGTCCAGATCTTTCCCCGGTGCACCACCCGTTCTTCGGTGGGGGTGGCCCCATGGGCGGCCAACTCCTCATAGGCGCACCAGTGGGTGGTGGCGTCGAGTCCGCCGAGCAGGCCGGCGGCGCCGAGGAGCAGGGCGCCGGTGCACACCGAGACGGTGTAGGTGGTGTGGGGATGGACCGCACTGACCCAGTCGACGATGGGGTCGCCGTCCCGAGCCAACCGGCGGGTGATGAAGCCTCCGGGCACGACGGCGATGTCGGGCGAGCCGACCTCGTCGAAGGTGTGGTCGATGTTCAGCCGCAACAGGCCGTTGTCATCGGCCAGCTCCCCCGCCGTGGCCGCGCAGAGGACGACCTCGGCGTCGGGCAGCTGGGTGAACACCTGATAGGGACCGATGGCATCCAGGGCGGTGAAACCCGGGAACAGGCCGATGGCGATCTGCATCCGCAGCTTCCTCGCTTCCGTCTGGGTGAGAACCTACAGTTTGGCTCATCGACGCCATAGGTTGCGGCTGGCCATGAGTAGCTCCGAGGTGGATTCCGGCTCCCTCGACCCACCCCGGGTCGAAGAGGTGAGCGAAGGCGTCTATGCCTACATCCAGCCCGACGGGAGTTGGTACATCAACAACACCGGTTTCCTGGTCGGCGGCCGCGGCGTCATCAGCATCGACTCGTGTTCAACCGAACGACGCACCCGGGCCTACCTGGACGCCATTGCCCGAATCACCGATCAACCGGTTAGGACCTTGCTCAACACCCACCACCACGGCGACCACACCCACGGTAACTACCTGTTCGACCGAGCCACCATCGTGGCCCACGAGGGGTGCCGGCGGGAGATGATCGCCACCGGACTTCCGGCCAATGTCGGGGTCTGGACCGACGTGGAGTGGGGCGCCTTGGAGCTGGCTCCCCCGTTCCTCACCTACCACGACGAGGTTGCGGTGTGGGTCGACGACCTCCGCTGCGAACTCCGCCACGTGGGATCGCCGGCTCACACCACCAACGACTCCATCGTCTGGCTACCCGAGCGCTCGGTGCTCTTCTCCGGGGACCTGCTGTTCAACGATTGCACGCCCTTCGTGCTGATGGGCTCGGTCACCGGAGCCATCGATGTCCTCCAAACCCTGCTGAAGCCGCTGCAGGCCCGCACCATCGTGCCCGGACACGGACCGGTCGGCGGCCCTAGCTTGATCGATGACGTGCTCGCCTACCTGCGGTTCGTCCTCACCACCGCCGAGGAAGGGCTGGCGGCCGGACTGTCCCCGCTGGCCGCCGCCCAAGCCGCCGATCTCGGTCCGTTCGCCGAGCTTCTCGACCCCGAGCGCATCGTCGGCAACCTCCACCGGGCCTATGCCGAGCTCAACGGCTCGACGCCGGGCACACCGATTGACCTCCTGGCTGCCATCGGCGACATGATCACCTTCAACGACGGTCGTCCCCTCACCTGCCTGGCCTGAGCGCACAAAAAGATCGTTATTTTCCCGTCGTTCTACCGCCCGCGGCCATCGTTCAGTCGTCCAACGTCCGTATGCCCATCAGCAACGTCGATACAACGTCCCCGCCGGTGTGCAGGTTGCACGTCGCCGTTTTGCTCGCCACGTAAGCCGCGGGGAACTGACCGCGGAGCGGATTGCGGGATACCGGCCATCGCAGGCCAACGTCGATGGCGAGCGAATCGCCGGCCTGAAACCGGGTGGCGTGAGGCAGGAGGGCGACCTGTACCGCCACGACCTCACCCGGGCTGGCCGGCAGCGCTCGGTCGTGGGTATGCACCGGCTGCCCCTCGGTAGAGAGGCCATCGTCGAGGGTGCGGTGCGCCAGGCGTTGCCAGCCATGTGACACCGCGTCGTGAGGGTAGCCGAACGACCCCTCGAAACACACCTCCTCCCCTCGACGGAATTTGCGGGCGGTGACGAACAGGTTGGCGTCGCCGCCTTCCGGCAGTGACACCATCAAGCGCAACGCCATCGGCCCAATGAGGTCCATCGCAGACGGGACGGTCCACAAAAATCGGGCCGGGGCCCTGTCCACGCTGGCCGTTGCCGTCCCGAGCGGCGGAGTTACCGCCAGTCGCCCGGACTCGGCGTCGAGATTGAGCGTCGCCCATTCCAGCTCGGTGGGCGGCCATTCCCTGACATCGAGGACTTCCACCGCGTCCGGGCCGTCCTCGTACACGCGGACCCGTACCGATGGCCTGGTGTCCCAGCCGTTGTTCAGCCCCTTGAGCACATGGTCGAAGAAGGCCAGCATCTCGGCCTTCGCCTGTGGTCCGTAGTACCAACTCCATTTGCCGCTGCGATGGGTCGTCAGCCATTTGCGAGCCGACCCAGACCGGCGGAACGCCTCGAACGACCCGCGGGTGTGCAGCGACTGATCGGAGAAGCTGGCGCATTGCAGCATGGGGACCTCGATGCGCTCCAGGATCGGCGTCCTCGCCCGGTACCAATCATCAAGGTCGGGGCGGGCTTTGAACTCGGCACCCAGCCTGCCCTCAATCCGAGCGCCGTGGCTAGTCGTCGTCGCCCAAACGAAGGTGAAGCCAGTCTCCCGGATCCCCCCTGGGTGGGTGAACTCCCGGTAGAGGTCGCTGAAGCCCTCCCAGGGGCAGATTGCCGCCAGGTGAGGTGGATGGGTTGCGGCTGCCTTGTACTCACTTATCGCCAGGTACGAGACGCCATTGAGGCCCACCTTGCCGGTACACCACGGCTGGGTACCGACCCACTCGATCAAATCGTAGTAGTCGTATGCCTCGACGTCGGAGAACAGGTCGCCGACGCCTTCGGACGTGCCGCCGCCCCGCAGGTCGGCATTGACCATGGCGTACCCATTGGCGACCCACCACCCGGGGTCGGGCGCCTCCCAGCCGGTCAGGTCGGATATATGTATCCGTTCGGGCTGGGGGAACATGCGGTACTGAACGTTAAGACCACGGCCGCGGCGGGTCCTTCGGGGGATGTTGTCCTTGCCGTACGGGTGGGCACACATGATCGCCGGCCGCGGTCCACCCGCCGTGGGACGGAAGACGTTGACCCGCAGCACCGTGCCGTCCCGCACGGTGACCGGTATGTCCCAGTCGATGGTCATGGCGGGCGCCGGCGTCACCTCTACGTCGGGACGCACCACGGTCATGACCCGCCGAAGGGCGAAGGGTAGTGAGGACCGGGGACGCCTCATAGCCGGTGGCTACGGTCCTTCGCGGGCCGACGCCAGCGTCCATACAGTGGTCGAACCCAGCCGACCGGTCCACTGGTCCTCACCCCGGCATGCGGGCCGACTCCCGGACCACGGCCCCGGGTTACGGTTGTCAGGCACGGTTGTGCTGGCCGGCCGGCCGGTCGTCGCTGCCTGCTGCTGAACTCCTCGATGTCCAGCCAGCCGCGAGGAACTGATCATCCTTGCCCGCCGCGGCCGTCCAGTTCCCAGATGGGAATACTACGCTCATCGTTGCCTCATTCAGTTGAACCTGCATGTCACTCTGTCCTGCCGACATCTCCTCAGATCCGCTGCAAGCCTGATCGCCGGCCGGCCACTCGACCATGTCAACTCGGGTGACTGATTGTCTTCAGGATGTCCAGGCTGTCGCGATAGAGGGCGTCTTGAGCCTCGACGTCGTAGGAAGCCGCCGACGACCGGCCCGGCCGGGTCCCGGCGAAGTAGGCGCCGGTGGTCTTGGCCAGATCGGGATCGGTGACCAGCCGGGCCAGATTGACCCCCGACCGCTTCGGGGTGTTGACCCCGGGCAGCACCACCAGGGCTTTGGCCACGGTGGCGAACACTACCCGTGACAGCGCTCCGGCATCACGGGCCAGACCGGTGCCCGGCATCAGGCCGGGGTCGAAGGCGTTGACCATCACGCCGCGGTCCTCGAGGTGACGGGCCAGCGCGTAGGTGGTCAGGACGTTGGCCAACTTCGAGGTGGTGTACCGACGCCGTCCGTCCTTGGCCGCCGAGTCACCGCCCACCTCGGTGGGTGGGTAGGCCAGTTGGTAGGCGCTGGCCTGCAGCGGGTGTGGCATCCCGGTCCGGTTGGACGGATCGTGGGTGCCCGACGAGACGAACACGATCCGGGCCGGCGCCTCCAGGTGGGAGAGCAGCCCTTCCACCAGGGCAAGGTGCCCGAGATGATTGACGCCGAAGGTGGCTTCCACCCCGTCCTCGGTGCGGGCCCGATGAGTGAACTGCAGCCCGGCGTTGCACACCACCGCGTGGATCGGCGGGAGTCCGGCCGCCACCAATTCACCGGTGAAGGTGCGGACCGAGGCCAGGGAGGCGAGGTCGAGGACCATCGGATGGGCACCGATCGCCGCGGCGGCGGATTGGACCCGGTCCGGGTCCCGACTGGTGATGACCACCGCCAGCTCCGGATCGGTGGCCAGCGCCCGGGCGCACTCCTGTCCCAGCCCACTGGTCCCTCCGGTGATGATCACGGTGCTCCGGGCCGATGTCATGGTCCCAGCCTGCCACGGCATCCCGCTACCGGGTCGGGTGACTTGGTTTTGCCGGGTGGCTCGGGCCATGCTGGGGCCGTGTATGCCGGGCTTCATCACATGCAACTGGCGATGCCCCCGGGGGGCGAGCCTGACGCCCGCCGGTTCTTCGTCGACGTGCTGGGCATGACCGAAGTGCCCAAGCCCCCGGTGCTGGCGGCCCGGGGGGGAGCCTGGTTCTCCAGCGGCGGCCTGGAGTTGCACCTCGGGGTGGAGGACGACTTCCGGCCGGCGAAGAAGGGGCATCCCGGAATCCTGGTCGACGACATCGAAGACATCGTTCGCCGGTTGGCCGCCGCCGGACAGGAGGCCACCTGGGATGGCGACTTCCCCGGTTTCCGGCGTGTCTACGCCGCCGACCCGTTCGGCAACCGGCTCGAGTTCCTGGAGCCGATCGACCCCTGATAGGTCCTGCGACCGTTAGGCCGGTTTCCTATTCGCGCCAAGACACGGCATAGGAGCGAGTTGGGTCCGGCATGCCTTTGAGCGTGAGTTCACCCATATCGTCAAAGCGAAACGGTTTGCCAATACACAATTCACGGACGGCAACGGACACCGCGATGTCCCCGGAAGCTGCGGCTGCGCATAACCGGGCGGCAAGCTGAACCGCCGCGCCGAACAGGTCGTCGTTGTCATCAGTGACGGGCTCGCCGGCACTGATGCCGATGCTCACATCGAGCGGGATGGTGCCTTCCTGATTGCGTTCGTCAAGTCGCCGTTGTACCTCCACCGCAAAGGCGACGGCCGACACGACGGAGGTGAAGGCGGCCATGATGCCGTCGCCGGTATGTTTGACCTCACGACCTTCATGGACCACGAGTTGGCTGCGAACAATACTGTTGTGCTCTCCGAGCAGCTGCATGTGGCCGTCATCGCCGAGTTGTTGCGTTTGGGCGACAGACCCGCACACATCAGTGAAGACGATCGCTCGCAACGCCGGCGCGGCGTACGCAGTGCCCACCGGATGATTGGGCAGTGCCCCGAAGAAGTTGTTCAACGGCACAAACTCATCCAGCTCCAAAATGGTGCTCGCCAACAGGCCATGTGATTCTCGGTGCACGGTCTCGATGGCTTGTTTGGTGGGCCCTTCGGCGAGACAAAACACCGACCCATTGTCGGGTTCGAACCAGTAGGTGTGGTACTGGACTCCATGCTGCTCTTGGATGGCTACATCTAGCCGGTGGGCGTTGGCCAACTCCTCGGGAGTAACTCCCGGGGCGTCGTGGCGGTCTATGAACATCGGCACCCGGTCAACGTACACCTCCATCGCTCGCACCGCGCCGGCCGATTCACCCAGGTGAAGACTCCATTAGGCGATGGATTCCTACTCGGTACACAGGTTCCCGACTGGCGCCGTCCGCGGTCAGATACTCAGAACCGGTTGAGGCGCTTGTGGATGCCTTTCGTCTGCTTGTACAAGGTGACGAATTCCTTGTACAGGTGGTCATAGACCGGAGCGGTGGCCGGATCCGGAGTGAAGGTCCGGCGGACCGCCACCATGGCCGGGATCTGATCGACGGCGATGCTCCCGAGGGCCAGCAGCGTCACCAGCCCCGCGCCCCGCACGTTGGCCAGGACCGGGTCCTCGATCTGGCGGATCTCCCGGCCCAGCACATCGGCGTGGATCTGGCACCACTGATCGGAATTGGCCCCACCCCCGATGAAGGCCATCGAGTCGAAGGTGCGCCCAGCGAACTTCTCCACCGCCGCCAACAGCCATCGGGAGTTGAAGGCCACCCCCTCGAACACCGCTCGGACCATCTCTGCCGGCGACGTCGACAGCGAGAGGTTGTGAAATCCGGCCCGGATGGTGTGGTCGTCGACCGGGGTCCGCTCCCCGTTGAGCCAGGGGGTGAACAACACCCGCCCACTTCCGGGTGCCACCGAATCGACCATCTCGTTCATGGCGTCGAAACTGTCGGCCAGGCCCAGGGTGTCCCGGACGAAGGTGAGGCAGGCTCCGGCCGTCTCGTGCTCATTGACGACGATGTACTTCCCGGCCAGGGCGGCGGGGATGGAGGCCACATTGGTGGTGATCGACGTCTTCTTGAATGGCACATGGGCCGAGATCCACGACGACGTCCCGATATACAGGTGAGCGGAGAAGTCGGCCACCGAGCCGGAGCCGAACACCGCCGAGTGCACGTCGCCGGTGCCCACCGCCACCGGCAGCCCCTCCGGCAACCCGAGGTCGGCCGCCGCCCCGGCGGTGAGGGGGCCGACGATGGTCCCCGGTGCCACCAGGTCGGGCAGCTTGGCCCGATCGAGCCCGGTGATGGACAGCAGTCGGTCGTCGTAGGCCACCCGGTCGATCCTCCGGTTGTCGGTGACCCAGTGGGTGGCGATCGAGTCGAAGGAGGCACAGGTGCGTCCGGTGAGCTTGAGATTGAGATAGTCGACCGGCTCCAGGAAGGTGACGGTGTCCCGGTAGATCTCCGGGAACTGGTCGCGGATGAACAGGATGTGCGACACCGGGTCCTTACCCGACAGGCCCGGCGCCCCACCGGTCACCCGCACCCACCGGAGGATCTTCCGGGGGTCGTAGCCGAGCACATTCACCGGACCCTGGGCGGCGGCCCGGATGGCGCGGTTACCGCGGGAGTCCATCCAGATGATCGCCCGCATCAACGAAGCGCCGTCTGCGCCCACCGCCACCGTGCCCGACCACTGGGACGTGCACCCGATGCCGATGAAGTCGGCGGGCGGGATGGCGGCGCCGGCCAATGCGTCGTGGGCGGCCGAGCAGATCGCCGACCACCAATCTTCCGGGTCCTGCTCGGCGCCGCCGCCGTCGAGGAGATGCAACGGCACCGGGGCGAAACCGTGGGCCACGATCCTCCCGGTGGTCGACACCACCGCCACCTTCGGGCCGCCGGTCCCGAGGTCGACGGCCAGCACGTACCGCTCGCCGGACCCGGTCGACGCGGCCGGCCCTTCCGGCATGGAGGTCACCCCTTGACGATCCAGATCGTCGCCGGCCGCGATGTCCCCCCGTCGTCGAACTCGAACGGGGTCCCGGCGCCGGCGTCCTCATCGGGTGGAGCCGTGACCATCGAGCGGGCCAGCACTTCGCGGCCGATTAGGTCGAACAAAGGCGCCAGATCGTCGAGGCCGACCAGATGGAGATGGATCCAGTCCGACACCTCCAGGCCGGAGGCCTTGCGCAGATCCTGCACGTGCCGGATCACCTCCCGGGCCAGTCCCCGCCGGCGGAGGTCGTCGTCGAGGGTGAGGTCGAGGGCCACCACCTCGGCGCCGTCACGCGACACCGCGAACCCGGTCTGGGCCCGGACCCGCAGCTCCACCTCGTCCCCGGTCAACTCCACCGCACCGTCGTCCAGCGCCACCACCACCGGTCGTCCCTCGGCCAGATCGTCGGCGGCGACGGCACCATCGACCGAAGCCATGGCCGTCCGCAGCTGTTGCACCTTCGAACCGAGGCGTGGACCGAGCAGTTTGAAGTTGGGGACCAGCTCGTAGGCCAGCACGTCACCCAACTCGCCGATGGGCTCCACCCGGTCGACGTTCAACTCGTCCTCGACGATCCCGTCGGGAAGGGTCGGGCTGTCGGGGGGCAGGTAGACCAGGGCACGGGCCAGCGGCTGCCGCACCTTGATCTCCGCCTCTGCCCGGGCGGCCCGGCCCAGTGACGACAGCCGGCGGGCGAGGGCCATGCCGGCCTCGAGCCCGTCGTCGACGGCTTCCGGCTCTTCCCGGGGCCAGTCGGCCAGATGGACCGAGTCGTCCTCCGCCGCCCCGGTCAGGTCCCGCCACATCCGATCGGCCACGAACGGGCACATCGGGGCGAGCAGGCGTCCCACCGTGACCAGGGTCTCGTAGAGGGTGGCCTGGGCCCCGAGCGAGTCGGCCGGATCGGCGTCGGGGTCGGTTCGCCAGAAGCGCCGACGGCTGCGGCGGACATACCAATTGGAGATGTCGTCGACCAGTTCGGCGATGGCGCTGGCCGCCGGGAACGGCTCGTAGCCGTCCAGCGACGCGGTCACCACGGCCACCGTGGCGTAGAGGCGCGATCGCATCCAGCGGTCGAGGACCGAGCGGTCCTCGGGCCGGGGGATGGACGGATCGGCCGGGTCGAACCCGTTGAGGGAGGCATAGGTGGTGAAGAACGACCAGGTGTTCCACAAGGTGAGGAGGGTGTCCCGCATGGCGGCATCGATCGCCTCGAAGCTGACCCGGGTCGGCGTCCACGGGGACCCCTGCGAGAACATCCACCACCGGAGCGGGTCGGCGCCCCGGGTATCGAGGATCTCCCAGGGATCGGTGACGTTGCCGAGGCTTTTGGACATCTTCCGCCCGTCGGCGTCGACCAGGTGGCCGAGGCACAACACGTTCCGGTAGGGCGTCGACCCCCGCACCAGGGTGTTGACCGCCAACAATGAGTAGAACCAGCCGCGGGTCTGATCGATGGCCTCGCAGATGAAGTCGGCCGGGTAGACGAAGTGCTCTTCCGACCCCGGAGCCACCGGATAGCCCCACTGGCCCGACGGCATCGAGCCGGAGTCGAACCAGGCGTCGATCACCGGCTCCACCCGCCGCATCTCCGACGACGAGGTCGAGGAGTCGCCAGCGCATTCCGGGCAGGGGAAGACGATCTCGTCGATGGCCGGGCGGTGGGGATCGACGTCACCGACGTCGCGCCCGACCAGCTCGGACAGCTCCGACAGCGAGCCCACACACCGGAGGTGGGCCTGGTCGCACCGCCAGACCGGGAGCGGGGTACCCCAGAAGCGGTCACGGGACAGCGCCCAGTCGACGTTGTTGGACAACCACTCCCCCATCCGACCGTCGCGGATGTACTCGGGGTGCCAGCCGATGGTCTGGTTCTCGGCCACCAGCTCCGCCTTCCGGGCGGAGGTGCGAACGTACCAACTCGGCTTTCCCCAATAGATGAGTGGCGTTCCGCAACGCCAGCAGTGGGGGTAGGAGTGCTGGTGCGGCTGGCGGCGAAAGAGGCGCCCGGCCGCCTCCAGACGGTCGTTGATCGCCGGGTTGGCGTCCCGCACCGGTTGGCCCTGGAGCCAGGAAACCTCGGCGGTGAAGGTCCCATCCGGGCCCACCGGGTTGAGGGTCGGCAGTCCCTGCCGGCGGCCCACCTGCCGGTCGATCTCGCCGAACGCCGGGGCCAGATGGACGATCCCGGTCCCCTCGTCGGCCTCGACGAAGTCCCCGGGCACCACCCGCCACCCGTCGCCATCATCGCCGGGGGAGGGGTCCAGATCGTCGAACGGCCGGAGGTAGCGGAGCCCGACCAGGTCGGCGCCGGAGACCCGGTGGTCGGCGCGGACGCCGTCGCCGAACACGGCGTCGACCAGATCGGCGGCGACGATGGCGTCGCCGACCACCGCGTAGTCGAGGCCGGGTCCGACCGCCGCACCGGTGTTCGAGAGCAGCGTCCACGGCGTGGTCGTCCAGACCAGCAGCGACAGGCCAGTGAGGGTGGACATCCCCAATGACGCCCGGAGCCCCTCGGCGGCGTCGCCGTCATCGGTGAGCGGGAACCGGACGTAGGCCGACTCGTCGACCACGTCCCGATAGACATCCGGCTGGCCGAGCTCGTGGCTGCTGAGCGCCGTCCCGCAACGCGGGCAGTAGGGCACCACCTTGATGTCCTCGTAGAGGAGGCCCTGGTCCCAGATGGACTTGAGGTTCGACCACACCGACTCGACGAACTCGGACGAGAAGGTCCAGTAGGCGTCATCGATGTCGAGCCAGTACCCGATTCGCTCGGTGAGGGTCTTCCATTCGTCGACGTAGTTGCGCACCGACTGCCTACACAGCCGGGTGAACTCGGCGATGCCGACCTCTTCTTCGATCTGCCGCTTGGCCGTGATGCCCAGCTGCTTCTCCACCTCGACCTCGACCGGCAACCCGTGGGTGTCCCATCCGGCCTTCCGGGGGACGGCATACCCCCGCATGGTCCGGTAGCGGCAGAACAGGTCCTTGTAGGCCCGGGCCCAGACGTGATGGAGCCCGGGGCGCCCGTTGGCGGTCGGCGGACCCTCGTAGAAGACCCAGGCCTCGGCGCCGTCCCGCAGCTCCACCGACCGCTCGAAGACGCGGTGCTTCTCCCATCGGGCCAGTTCTTCGGCCTCGAGGGCGGTGAAATCGGCGTCGGTGGGGACCGGGCGGAACAACGGGAACTCCCTCTCGGTGGGGACGGCGGCGGGCGAGGACCAGATACTACGGGCGCCTACACTGGGCCACCGACCTGTGCCCGAGCTCCCCGAGGTAGAAGCCCTGACATCCCTATTGGCCGAACGGATGGCCGGCCGCCAAATCGCTCGATGCGAGCTGGGGTCGTTCTCGGCCCTGAAGACCGTCGAGCCGCCCCTCGGTCAGCTGGTGGGTCGGACGGCGACGGGATGTGAGCGCCGCGGAAAGTACGTCTGTTTCGATCTGGACGGCCTCTGGCTGGTGATCCACCTGTCCCGGGCCGGCTGGGTCCGCTGGTATGACAAGCTGCCGACCGCCACCGCCCGGCCGAGCAAGGCGCCACTGGCGCTCCGGGTCGGACTCGACGACAAATCCGGCTTCGATGTGACGGAGATGGGCACCGAGAAGCGGCTGGCGCTGTGGGTGGTGACGGCCCTCGACCAGGTCGAGGGTATCGCCGGGCTCGGGATCGACCCGCTGAGCCCGGAGTTCACGGTGGCGGCGCTGGCCCGAATTCTGGGTGGGGCATCGGCCAACATCAAGACCGCCCTCACCAGCCAGTCCCTTATCGCCGGGGTGGGCAATGCCTACTCCGACGAGGCGCTCCACGCCGCCCATCTCTCCCCCTACAAGTCGGCATCCAAGCTCGACCCGGCGGAAATCGAGCGCCTGCGCGGCGCGCTGGTCAGGGTGCTCACCGAGGCGGTGGCCAGATCCGGTGGGCTGGCCGCCGCCGACCTGAAGGGCGACAAGAAACGCGCCATGCAGGTCCACGGGCGAACCGGGGAGGACTGCACGGTGTGCGGCGACACCATCCGCCAGGTGTCGTTCGCCACCAAGTCCCTGCAATACTGCCCGACCTGCCAGACCGGCGGTCGACCGCTGGCTGACCGGCGGATGTCCAAACTGCTCAAGTGACCGGTGACCATGGCTCGAGGTGACCGTGCATATTGATCCCTTCATCGTTCTTGGCAGCGCGGTGGTCGGCTTCCTGGTCGGGATGACCGGGGCCGGCGGCGGCGCGCTGATGACCCCGATGCTCATCCTGCTGTTCGGGGTCAAGCCCTCCACCGCCATCTCCAGTGACCTGGTGGCGGCGGTGCTGATGCGACCGTTCGGTGCGGCCGTCCACCTCCGGAACCGGACGGTGAACCTCACCCTGGTCGGCTGGATGGTGTTGGGTTCGGTGCCGATGGCGTTCTTCGGCACCTTCCTCCTCCACGAGATCGGGAACAGCGCCTCGGCAGAGAAGAATGTACAGACCGCCCTGGGAGCCGCCCTCCTGGTGGGAGCGGCGGCCATGGCCTTGCGCTACCTCCTCGACCGTCGGGCCGGACAGGTGGAGAAGGTGGTGGTTCACAACCTGAAGATCCGGCCGGTGCCCTCGGTGTTGATCGGCATGGTCGGCGGGATCATCGTCGGCATCACCTCGGTGGGCTCGGGCTCCCTGATGATCGTCTTTCTGCTGTTCCTCTACCCGATGCTGAGCGCCAAGCGGCTGGTGGGCACCGACCTCACCCAGGCGGTGCCGCTCACCCTGGCCGCCGCCCTGGGTGCGCTGGTGTTCGGGCATGTCGAGTTGCCGGTCACCGCCTCCCTGGCCATCGGCAGCATCCCGGCGGTGATCGTCGGATCGTTCCTTTCCTCCCGGGCGCCGGACCGCTACATCCGGCCGCTGATCACCTTCGTGGTGCTGGCCTCCGGGCTCAAATACGTCGGCCTCAGCACCACGGCATTGGGCTGGATCCTCTGCGGGATCCTCCTGGTCGCCGGCGGTGCCTGGCTCGCCCAGACCCGCCCGTGGCAGAGCCAGGACACCGACCAGGAGGAGAGGATCGATACGGGCCCGGAGTCGTCGGTCTCCCCGGGTGGGGGCTACGACTAAGGAGATCCGGCCCACGGCCATGGCAGACTCCTTGGCGTGTACATCTCCGCCAAGGTCGACTACGCGGTCCGGGCCATGTGCGGGGTGGCCGCCGCCGGCGATCACCCGGTGACCGCCGAGGCGTTGGCGGTAGCCCAGGGGCTGCCGCCGAAATTCCTCGAGAGCATCCTCAATGACCTCCGGCGAGCCGGCCTCCTGCGAAGCCAGCGCGGCGCCGACGGTGGGTACCGTCTGGCCCGGCCGGCCAACCAGATCACCGTGGCCGACATCATCCGGCCGCTCGACGGCCCGTTGGCCGAGGTGCGCGGCCTGCGACCCGAAGCCGCCAGCTACGAAGGGGCGGCCGCCCATCTGCAAGATGTCTGGGTGGCGGTGCGGTCGAGCCTGCGCTCGGTCCTCGAAGTGGTCACCTTGGCTGACATCGTGGCCGGCAAGCTCCCCGGCTCGGTGGTGAAGCTCACCAACCGACCCGACGCCTGGGTCTCCCGCTGAAGGTCAGGGGCCCGGTGGCCTTGGCGGGTCGGCATCGTCCCTGGCCCGCCGCAGTGTCCGGGGCCAGAGTCTTCGGGTCACCACCACGTTGAGCTCGGCCCCGTAGACCGAGATGGTGGCGCCGAGGGCCAGCCACCACATCAGGCCGAGCACGGTGGCGAAGGTCCCGTAGAGGGCGGAGAGGTGTTTGAGCTGGTGGGCGATCAGCTGGGCCCCGGCGAACTGCAGGATCGTCCAGATCGAACCGGCGAACAGCGATCCTGGCCAGTAGTTCCGATCCGGCGGCGGGATCGGAAGCAGGATCTGGAATGCGCACCAGTACATGGTGATGTTGACGGCGAAGGAGCCGACCAGCCCGATCCACACCGAGTACCCGCCCATCCCGCCGAACGCCCCGAGCCCGGCCAGCGCCCCCGCCCCGATGAAGCCGACACCGAGCACGGCCAAGAACCCCACGCCTCGGAGGAGCCGGGGCCAGAACCCGGGGAGGTCGTCCCGGTCGATCCCCCAGACCCCCGCCATCATCAATTGGCCACTCCGGCTGAGCCGCAGCGCGCCGTAGATCAACCAGACGAGCCCCACGCACAAACCGAGGGCATTCCCGGTGGAGAGCTGGTGCACGCTGTTGGTGAGATCCGACCCGACCACCGGGAACTGGCGCACCGCCGAGTTGAGGATGTCGTCCTGGAGGTGGGTATTGCCGTCGAGGACGATGCCAAGCCCGGTCAGCAACACCAACAGCAACGGGAACACCGCCAAGAAGGATGAGTAGGCGATCTGGCCGGCCAGCCGGCCGGCCTGGTCGTCGGAGAACTTCCGGATGACCGCGGCCGGCACCGAAGTGGCCGGGTGCCGTTGTTGCCATTCGTCGAAGGCGTCCACCATCCCGGTGACGCGTCCCTGGACCGCCGCCCAGCCCTTCCCCAGCCCGCGCCCGAACTGGCTGAACCGACCATCTGGGGCGACTCCGGCTGCCGGCTGGTTCACGGATGGCGGCCGTTCCCCGCAGTCAGCCGCCGCATCCGAGTCAACCGTTCACAGGATCGGCTCGACCAACAGGTCCTGAACCGCCCGGCCGATCCGCCCCTGGCGGTCCCACAGCACCGATTCGGTGCTGCCGATGCCCGGGGTGCCGAAGCGGGTGCGGGAGTCGAGGCAGATCCACTCCCCCTCCGGGGGACGGGAGAGCGATACGGAGATATCCGGATTGATGAAGATGTTGGAGGCGAAGTCGAGCTCGGCGGAGATGCCGTTCCCGAAGTCACTGACCGCCGCGGCTCGCTGCCAGGGGGACGGCGCTTCGCCGGCAATCACCGGTTGCCGCAACCTGAACCAGGCCGCCGCCGGGCCAACCTCGTCGAAGCGACCCTTCACGAAGCGGATCTCGACTCCGTCGTTGTGAAAGGCCCGATAGCCATCGGTCATGTTCGGGGTGAGGATGCCATCCTCGGGAGGGGGCGGCGGGTCATCTTCGGGGACGGTGGCCACCGCCCGGCAGGCTTCGGGCGCCACCCGGATCCGCAACCCGCGGGCCCAGGCCACCTCCACCCCGCCGGATTCGACCACCGCGTCGACCAGCTGCACCTTCCGGCCCGGTCGGACCAGGAAGGCGGTGACGTTCAACCGGGAGGTCGGGACCGGGCGGAGCAGTTCGAGGGTGAGGCGGGCGAGTTGCTGGCCGCCCTCGGGTGAGCATCGTTCGATGGTCCGGACCACCAGGGCCGCCACCGGTCCGCCGTGGAGCGCCTTGGGTGTCCACGGCCCCCGGGCCAGGTCGGTGGGGAGGAAACTGTTGCCATCCGGGATGAACAGGGCTTCATCGGGTCCTTCCGACGTTGGGCCCTGGTCCCCTGCGAACGCTGACGTCATCTCCCTCCTCTGCTATCCGATCACGCCCGTCACCGCGTCGGGAGGGTGGCGGCAATGAGCGTGGCGATCTCGGTATAGCCGACCGTACGCGGATGAATGTCTTGGTACTGGCAGAAATACGTCAGCTGGCAGACCCGGGCCACCGCCACCGGGATGGTGCCATAGGGGGCGAGGTTGGTGGTCTGGGCGAACGGCGTGTAGGCGCCGGTCGCCGCGGTCACATCCACGAACGACGCCCCGATGGCGGCGTAGTCCTTCTGGAGCGCGGGGTTGATCAGGCCCATGAACGCCGCCACCGACACCGACGCCAGGCTCTTGCTGGCCGGGTTGGCCGACAGGTAGTCGCCGAGGATCACATCCGGGTAGGTGGTGCCGACAATCGGCACGTCGGGACCGGCGGCCGCCCGCAGGGCGGGGAGGAGGGCGCCGAGATCGGCATTGATGGTGCCGAGGGCCTTGCTGACGCAGCCGATCGGATCGGGATCGGTGGCGCAGGCGGTGAGGTCGTTCCCCCCGATCGAGATCGTGACCAGCCCGATCTTGCCCGGGTGCCCACCGATGAACGCCTCGGCCGCCGCCGCCTGCGACTGCTTGGGATAGTGCGGCGCCCCCGGCCCCAGCAGCGGGCAACCGTGGCTGTTCAGCATCGATTCCGAGGTGGCCCCGCCGCACCCGAAGTTCACCAGCGTGAGGTGGTAGCCGCGGGCACTGGCCAGCTGGGGAAGCTGGTAGGCGAATCCGTTGGTGGTGGTGTGACCGACGCCGTTGGGGCCGGTGGGTTGGAACCCGGCGGCATAGGAGTCGCCCAGCGACACGTAGTACTGGCCGGAGGCCGCCAAGGTCGTCGTCGTGACCGCGCTCGGCGATGACGTACTGCAGGCGCTTATCCCGAAACCCAGCAACACGCAGGCGGCGGCCACGAAGCTGCGACGCCGGTGGGGACCGATCATGGCTGCAACCTAGTGCTCTGGGCACTTCTGTGTCCTCGATTCGGACGACCACCATCCCCACCACTAGTGTCTGCGGCACTATCCGAACCAGAGACAAGACCAACATCCAGGGGGGACCGTGGGACACGGACAGGCAGCAATCGACATCGACAAATCGGCCGACGACGTGTGGGCGGTGATCGGCGACTTCGGCGGGATCGGCGACTGGATGCCGGGGATCGATTCCTGTCGGGTCGAGGGCGATGACCGCATCCTGGAGATGATGGGGATGGAGATCACCGAACGGCTGGTGTCGAAGGACGACGCCGGCCGGGTGCTCACCTACTCGATCACCAAGGGAGCCCCGGTGGAGACCCACCAGGGCGTCATCACTGTCACCCCGACCGGGAGCACCACCCACGTGACCTGGGACGTCGACGCCACCCCGGATGAGATGACCGAGGTGATGACCACCATCTACCAGCAGTCCCTCGAAGCGCTCAAGAAGCACGTCGAAGCCTGATCCCGAGGGTCAGCTCCGATGGCCAACCACGACGCCGGCCAGGGCCGCACCTCGACCGGGACCCGACGGCGTTGGTCGTTTACCCAGGTGTCGCATTCCCGCGCCCCGGTGGACGCCATCTGGCCGCTGATCGGGGAGGCGCGGCGATGGAAGGAGTGGTCCTTCCTGACCCGTAGCGACCTGGTGCGAGAAGGCGTCCCGGCTCCCGACGGGGTCGGGGCGGTGCGCCGGTTCACCACCTTCGGGGTCGGCTCCCGCGAGGAAGTCCTGGCCTGGGAGCCCCCCACCCATCTCGGCTACACCATCCTCCGCGGGTTTCCGGTGCGCGACTATCGAGCCGATGTCATCCTCACCCCCAACCGGGGTGGGACCATCCTCACCTGGTCGGCCGAGTTCAACCCCAAGGTCAACGGGACCGGGGCGGTGATGTGGGTGATCACCCGCCTCCTCCTCCGGGGATTTGCCCGGGACGTCTGCCGGTTTGCCGATGCCCATCTGGCCTGAGGCCCGACCCGCTCAACCGGCCAGGAGCTGCCGCGACCGGGCTTCGACCTGACGACGGGCCTCGTCGACGTCGACGGTCAGGCACCCACCGTCAGCCACCACCTGCCGCCCGCCCACCCACACATCGGTCACCAGCCGGCTGGATCCCGACCACACCACGTGCTCGACCAGCTGGGCGTCGTGGTGGAGCGGACCCAGCACCGAGTCCTCCAGGTCGACCAGCACCATGTCGGCCCGGGACCCGGGAGCCAGCACCCCGAGGTCGGGACGGCCGAGCACGGCTCCGCCATACCGGGTGGCCAGATCGAGGGCGCGGACCGCCGGCATGGCCGTGGCGTCCCGGTCGTGGATGCGGGCCACCAGGGCAGCGAAACGCATCTCCTCCCACATGTCCAGGCCGTTGTTGGAAGCCGGGCCGTCGGTGCCCAGCCCGACCCGGATCCCCTCGCCCAACATCCGGGTGAGCGGGGCGACCCCTGACGCCAACTTGGCATTGCTCCGCGGGCAGTGGGCGACGGCGACGTCGTGGTGCCGGTAGAGGGAGATGTCGGAGTCCGACAGCCAGATGCTGTGGGCGGCGATGACCCGGCCGTCGAGTGCCCCGACAGCGGCCAGCGCCTCCGGCACCGATCGCCCGTTCTCGGCCGCGTAGCTGGCCACCTCGTTCTCGGTCTCGGCCACGTGCACATGGAAGATGGCATCCAGCTGCTGGGCGGCGGCGGCCACGTCGGCGAGCACCTGCAGCGGCACGGTATAGGCGGCATGCGGGCCGAAACCGACCTCGAGGCGACCGCCCTCACCGTGACGACGGCCATGGAAGTCGATAACCTCGTCGAGCCGCCTGGCCCACCAGACGTCCGGGCTGGTGGCGTCCTCGCCGGGCGGGATCAGCGGGATCACCGCCGGGGTGATGACCGCCCGGGACCCGGCCGCCATCACCGCGTCGGCCACCGCATCCTCGAAGAAGTACATCTCACAGCTGGTGGTCACCCCCCGGCACAAGAGCTCGGCGGCGGCCAGGGTCATCCCCCAGAACACGTCGTCGCCGGTCAATCTCGCCTCCCGGGGCCAGAGCACCTCTTCGAGCCAGCGGAGCAGGGGCAGGTTCTCCCCCGTCCCGCGGAACAGGATCATCGGCGAGTGGCAGTGGACGTTGACGAACCCGGGCAGCAGGAGCCCCCGGAGCTGCACCTCCCGGCCGGAACGGGCGCCGCCGGGGCCGGCTGCCTGGCGGGGAGGACCTACGTAGGTGATGGTGTCGCCGGTCACTTCGACCTCGCCGGGCCGGAACACCTGCCCGGTCCCGTCGCTCGGCACCACCGCGTCGGCCCGGTAGCGGGTGGGCTCGGGAGCTCCGCCCATCAGCCGGAGGCGGGCAGGGCGGCCGGCGGCCGGGGCGCGGCGCCGATGGCGGTGGGCACTCAGGCTTCCCAGCGGAACTGGCGCAACCGCTCCGCCCGCACGTAGCCGGCGTCGGCGAACCAGTGGGCCGCCCGGGCCAGGGCCGCCCCGGCCGGACGCGACGCGTAGCCGAGCTCGCCTCGGGCCCGGGCGTCGTCGAACGACATCTGGGTGGTGGACATCCGGGCGGCTTCGAGGGGGATCGACGGCTCCCGGTGGAGGAGCCGGCCCTCGATGACATCCGAGATGGTGGCGGCCACCACGGCCAGGGTGCTCGGGACCCGCCGGGTCGGAGCCGACAATCCGGTGGTGGCGGCCAGGGAGGCGAGGATCTGCTGGAGCGAGAGGTTCTCCCCCCCGAGGATGTAGCTCCGGCCGATCGATCCCCGCTCGGCGGCCAGCAGGTGGCCGTGGGCCACGTCGTCCACATCGACGATGTTGAGGGTGGTGTCGACAAAGGCCGGGAACCGGCCGTTGAGGAACTCGAGGACGGTCCGGCCCGTCGGTGTCGGCGCTCGGTCACCGGGTCCCACCGGGGTGGTGGGTTGGACCAGAACCACCGGCAGTCCCTGGGCGGCGGCTCGCAGCACCTCGTGCTCGGCGACGTACTTCGACTGCTTGTACAAGCCGAACAGATGGTCGACCCGGGCGTAGGACGTCTCATCCACCGGGGCTCCGACGGTGGCGCCCAGGAGACCGAGGGTTCCCACCGTCGACGTGTAGACGATCTTCCCCACCCCGGCCGCCCGTGCCGCCTCCAGCAGGTTGCGGGTGCCGATCACGTTGACGTCATAGAAGGACTCGGGGTCGGCGGCCCAAAACCGGTAGAGGGCGGCCAGGTGGAAGACGGTTCGGGCCCCATCGACCGCCTTGACCATCCCGTCGGCGTCGCGGAGGTCGACGATCACCTGCTCCACATCCAATCCGTCCAGGTTGCGGGTGTCCCCGTCCGGCTGCACCAGCGCCACCACCTGGGTGCCCCGCCCGACCAGTTCCCGGACCACCGCCGAACCGATGAATCCGGCCGCCCCGGTGACCACCACCCGCTCTCCGGGCTCCAACGGATAGGAAACCGGGAAGGTCACCGCGGGCTCGCGACCTTGTGGCGTCGCAGGGTGTTCATCGTCATCGATTTCCCCACCTCGAGCAGCAGCCCCGAGCTCCGCTCGGCGTCACCCAGGACGTCGTCGAGGGCGGAGACGAACAACTTGATCTCCGGCTCGCCGATGATGAGCGGCGGCAGAAGCTTGATGATGTTGACGTTGTCCGCCGCCACCTGGGTGAGGATGTGATGGCGGTGGAAGAGCGGCACCACGATCAACTGCGAGAACATGCCCTTGCGAGCCAGTTCCATCAAGCGGTAGCGGGTGCGCGGGCCCCGCCCGGTGGGAGCCGCGAACTCCAGGCCGATCATCAGGCCCATGCCCCGGACCTCCTGGAGGACTTCGTACTTCTGGACCAGGGGGGCCAACGCCTCCATGAAGCGCTCACCGTTCCGGCAGGCCCGTTCCACGATGTCCTCGTCGTCGATGACTCCGAGGGTGGCCAAGCCGGCCACCATGGCCAGTTGGTTCCGCGAGAAGGTGGACGAGTGCACCACCGCCCGGTCCATGGTGTTGTAGACCCCGTCGAATACCTTGGCCGAGGTCAGCACCGCCCCCACCGGGATGAACCCGCCGGACAGCGCCTTGGAGACGGTGATGATGTCGGGTTGCAGGTCCCAGTGCTCGTGGCACAGGAACCGGCCGGTCCGGCCCAGACCGGTCTGGACCTCGTCGATGACCAGCAGGGCGCCGTGGGCCCGGCACAGGGCCTGGGCTTCGGGCCAGAAGCCGTCGGGCGCCAGGTAGACGCCCTTGCCCTGGATCGGTTCCACCACGAAGGCGGCGACGTCTCCGCGCCCCAGCTCCCGGGCCAGCGCATCGAGGTCGCCGAAGGGGATCTGGTTGACCTTGGGAAGGAGGGGTTCGAATCCGTCCCGGAACTCGCGACCCCCGTTGAGCGACAGGGCGCCGTTGGTGAGCCCGTGGAAGGCATGGTCGCAGTAGAGGATCCGGCCCCGGCCGGTGGCGCAGCGGGCGAACTTGATGGCCGCCTCGGTCGCCTCCGCGCCGGAGTTGGTGAAGGTCACCCGCTCGATCCCCGGGTGGGCCCGGGCCACCAGGGCTTCGGCCAGCAGGCCGGGAAGCAGGGCGCAGTCGAGCTGCACCATGTTGGGCAGATCGGCATCGAGTGCCTGATGGAGGGCGTCCTTGATGACCGGGTGGCTCCGGCCGAGGGCGTAGACCCCGAAGCCGGAGAGGAAGTCGAGGTAGCTGTCGCCGTTGTCGTCGACCAGATACGACCCCTCGCCGCGCACATAGTGGCGGTCGAAGCCGATGGTACGGAGCACCTTGACCAGCTGCGGGTTCAGGAATTGGGTGTGCAGGTCAAAGTGGTCCCCCCGGTATCCCCCCAGCACTGCGTTCAGATCGAACGCCATCAAATGGACTCCTGTCTGCGGTTGTCGCTTCGGTGCCGGACACGGTGGGAGCGGTCATCGACATCAAGGTGTTCGTGCCTTCAGCCCGTTGCCCACCCGCGGGGCCACAATAACGCCACCCGAGCTCCGCCCCCGTTCGCCGCCATGCCTGAGCCGGTGGCGTCGGCTCTTCCCGTACGGTCAGTGCAATGGCGCGTACGGTCCGTCAGGTGTTGCTGCCGGTGCAGTTGGTGATGTTGATGCCAGTGGCCCCGGTGGGTTGATAGGGATCGGGAGACGCGGCGCCGGCGAACCGGTCGTTGATCCACTGGACCATGTCCGGGACCGACGGCGCGATGACGCCGGCGTGATTGAACCCCGGGTAGACCCAGCGTTGGACCTCTTGTCCGATCCCGCACTCGTGCTGTTCGAGGGCAAGGGTGGTGGCCACCGGGATCTGTTCGTCATTGCCGCCTTGGATGATCAGCAGGGGGGCGGGACTGGCGGTGGTGAGTTGCCCGGGATCGTTGGCCGTCTCGAGTTGCTTCCAGGCGGGAACGGTAGCCGGGTCAACCTTGATGAGCTGGCTGATCGAGTACTGCTTGGTCTGGGCGGCGATGTAGCCGGCACAGCCCTTTTCGAGAATCGGGAGCAGCGAGATTGCCTTCGGCGTGGCCACCTCCGACAACGGGGCGACGGTGTTCCCGTAGGCACTGTTCCAGCCGGCCCCGACCATCAACAGGTAGTAACGGAAGGGGCTGGTCTTCAGGAAGTCGTAGATGAACTGGAACTGGGAGGGCGGGGCTCCGGCGACCACTCCCTTCAGGGAGAGCTCCGGCGCGTAGGTGCCCCCGATGGCCAGGGCGAACATGGCCGTCTGGCCGCCCTCGGAATGACCCCACACCACGTAGTTGGTACTGGCCTTGGCCGCGGCCAGGTGCAGGGCGGCGCGCACGATGTCGATGGTGTTGCGGGCGGCAGAGACGCCCACCACGTAGGGCAACAGCCCCGGGGTCCCCTCTCCCTGATAGTCGCTGGCCGTCACCTCCCAGCCCTTGGCCAACAGCGCGTTCTGCTCCGGTACCGCGGATGACGGTGCCAGGGACGGAGCACACTGGTCGGCCATGCCGTTGGTGCCGTGTCCCCAGCTGACGACCGGGTAGCCGCCGGCTGGCGCCGGAGTGTTCGGGACCATGACCAAACCGGTGACCAGAACCGGAGCCCCATGGACGTCCTCGGACACATACATGACCCGGTAGACGGTCCCGTGGATTGCTCCGCTCGGAACCTTCTGGGATTTCACCAGGGTTCCCGGGGCGTTCGACGGCAGGTGGCTCGGAACCGAATAGAAGGACGGCAGGATGAACGACGGGCTGGCCGGCGAGCCGCACCCGCTGACCGCCATCGCCGCGATCACCGCCAGCGAGCCGATGGCGCCGAGGCGGCCCAGACAGCGCCGGCTCCCCCGGCCGCTTCCGGCCCGGGCCGGGCCTTCAACAGGCTGAATTTGATGCATAGGTGGTCCCCCCGACGCAATTGACCAGAGGGTAGTACGGCCTTCAGGCCGCGGCCGAGAATTACGGAGTCGCCTACGAGGTGGCCTTGGGTACGACCTTGACCTTTTGCGTGGCCTGGAGGCTCCCGATCACCGCGGCGATGAAGTGGTAGGGCGAGGATCCGGCGTCGAGAAAGTGAGCGAGACAGAGGTGGGGACCCGAGGCCGGATTGGTACAGCCATTCTCCGGCATGATGGTGACGTGGGCCTGGCTGGACACGTCTCCCCGCGGGTTGCCGAATTGATCCAGGCCTTCCACGGTGACCGGGGTCGGGGTGTCCACCGTCAGCGCCTTGGGCTCGATGGTCAGCTTGGCCAGCGGCCCCGGACCGATGTGAATGCCGCCCTGGGTGCCACTGATGGACGACGTGGCGGTGTCCGCCGCCGTCAACGACAGGTCGCCGGCCTTGTCGAACCGCACCCCGTCGTGAAACGTGTGCGTCCCCCGGTCGGCGGCGGTGAAGGTGTAGTCGTGCGGAAGCGTCCCATCCCGGGACCCCTTGACGTGGATGGTGCCCCGGTAGCCGGTGGCGGTCGTCCCCGCCGCGTCCTTGGCCGTGACGGTCATGTCGTAGGAACCACCCGCGGTCATCGCCTTGGCCACATCGAGGGCGAGCGCCTTGGCCGGTTGGATCACATGGTCGGGAGTAATGCTCACCTGCGGGGCGCCCGCATCCGGGGTCACGATGATCAGGACATGGGGGGTGATGAAGCTGGACCCGGCGCCACCCCCGCCGCCCGAGCCGCCTTCGGATCCGGCGCCACCGCCGCCGCCGAAGTAGCCGCCGCCACCGCCGCCGCCGCCGCCGGCGATGTTCGGCAAGAAACCCGCACCCCCGTCACCGCCGCCGTACCGTCCCCCGCCTTTTCCATCCCCGACCAGGGGACTGCTGTTGTGGCCGCCGGCGCCGCCGCCGTTGACGTCACCGCCGTGGCCACCCTCGGGGGTCCCCGCCGACTGAGATCCGTTCTGGCCGTTGAGGGTCCCGGGCGGGTTCTGGGGTCCGCCGACCCCGCCCCCGGAGCCGCCCCCGCCACCGGCAGCAATGACCAGATGGGCGCCGTCGGCGGCCTGCACGTAGGAGAACCCACCACCACCGCCCCCACCCTTGGCGCCGTCGCCGCCGCCGTTATAGCCGCCGTGCCCGGAATTCGGATGCTTGCCCCCGCCTTCGCCGGATCCGCCGTTACCGCCGACCACCACCCGGAGTTGGGATCCGGGGGTCACCGAAATCGAGTAGGCGGTAACCGCGATGCCGCGCCCGCCCACCGCGCTGTGGCCGTGGCCGCCGTTGCCCCCGCTGGCCACCACCGTGATGCTGTCGACGTCGGCCGGCACCGTGTACGACTCGGGGTGTCCGGTGTAGGTGTACACCTGGGTGGGAAGCTTGGCGGCGCCGGCCGGACCGGCCAAGCCGATCTGGGCTCCGGTGGTGAGCACCATCCCGGTAACCAGCCCGACAACCGCGGCAAGGCGTACCCGTCGTCCAAGCCCCTTCATTGCCAATCCCCCTCGCCCCGTGACCAACCACCAAGGGCAGACCGGCGTTCTCAGCCACCTTCAGTGGTCAGAAGACTACACAGCGCGGAGTCAGACGTCAGTACGGCTGCCGCGGGTTTTCGGGGTTGGCCGAGCCGTCGGCGAGCTGCCGATCGGCTCACGCCACCCGGCGGCGTCCGCCTAGATGTCGAACTTGATGACGCCGCGGACGTTGACCCCGGCGGCCAGGTCGTCGTAGCCGTTCTGGACCTGATCGAGGCTGTACTCCTGGGTGATCAACTTGTCGACCTCGAGCAGGCCGGCCTGGTAGAGGCGGAGCAGGTTGGGGATCTGCACCCTCGGGCTGCACGACCCGAAGACCGTGCCGAGCAGGGACTGATTGAACATGGCGAAGTTGAACAGGTTGAGGCTGACCTCCTCCTGGTTGAACGGGGCGATGGCGGTGGTCACCACCCGGCCGTCCTTGCTGGACAACTGCACCGCCGGCCCGATCATGTCGCCGGTCAGGACCCCAGGGGTGAGGATGACCACGTCGGCCATGCGCCCCTCGGTCAGCTCGGGAAGCAGGAAGGCGGCGTCGAGGATGGAGGCGGCGCCGTGGGTGGCGCCGATCTCCTTGGCCTTCTCCACCTTGAACGGCAGCGGGTCGACGGCGACGACATAGCGCGCCCCGGCGATCTTGGCTCCCTGCACCGCCCCGGAGCCCACACCGCCGCAACCGATCACCACCACCGTCTCCCCCGGCTTCACCTTGGCCCGGTCCACTGCCGAGCCGAACCCGGTGGAGATGCCGCAGCTGATGAGGGCAGCCGCCTTCAACGACACCCCTGGATCGATCTTGACCAACGAGGCCTCGTTGGCCAATAGCGAATCCTGGAACGTCCCGAGTTGGGTCATCCGGTTCAGGTTCTGACCGTCGAGATGGTGCCGCCACTGACCGTCGCTGAACATCGGGCCGGCCAGGATGGTCATCCCCAGGTCGCAGAGATACTGGCGGCCGGAGGCGCACCAGAAGCAGCGCCCACACGACGGGATGAAGGACATGGCGACATGATCGCCCTCGGTCAACGTCTCGACCCCGGGACCCACCTCGGAGACGATGCCGGCTCCCTCGTGGCCGCCGATGATCGGGAAGAGGGATTTGACCCCGAACACCTCGAGGACCTCGGGGGCGGCATCCATGTCACCGGTCCGCAGGTGCTCATCGGAGTGGCACATGCCGGCGTAGGCCATCTGGACCCGTACCTCGTGGGGTCCCGGTGCGTCGACCTCGATCTCTTCGACCTTCCAAGGCTCGTGGAGTCCAGTACAGACTGCTGCGCGGGTCTTCATGTGAGTCGTCCTCCCCTAGTGGCTGCGTGCATCGGCGGCTCTGCCGTCGCACCGTTCCCGGCCAGCATCGCGCCGACCCGGCGCTCCCGTCGAGTCAGGGGCCCGGAGTCCCCGACCCAGCATCCCGGTGCACCCAGAGCCGGAGCCGGTCCTCGTCGAACCCGTCGGCCAGGAGGCGGAACGCCCCGTCGACCTCCCCGGTCAGGTCATCGGTGTCGTGCTGGGCCCAGCAGGCGAAGGCCGCCATCGCGGTGCCCAGCGCCGCCCGGGCCACGGCCTGGGGCCCGAGGTCGTCCGGAGACCCGCCGACCCGCCCGGCCACGAAGCCGGCGACCACCTCGCACCACTCGGCGTATCGCACCGCCGAGTGGGCGACCAGGGCCGGGACGGTGCTGATGAGGCCCATCCGGATCCGCAGCTCGTCGAGCTCGCCGGCCCCGAAGCGATTGGTGGCTACCACCGCCCGCCGCAGCACGTCCATCATCGGCTCGTCCTGGGGGGCGCCCATCAGCTGGTCCCGGAGCCGGACCAGCTCGGCGTCGAATTCCCCCCACACCACGTCCCGTTTGGAGCCGTAGTAGCGGAAGAAGGTGCGCCGGCTGATCCCCACCGCCGCGGCGATCTCGTCGACGGTGGTGGCGTCGAACCCGTCGCGCTCGAACAGGTCGAGGGCCCGGCGGGCGATCGCCTCCCGGGTCGTGCTCGGCCGCCGGCCCCGGGCCAGTCCAGTGCCGGGGCCGCCACCGTCGCCAGCCTGAGTTGGGGAGGCTCCAACGGGGTTCGCGCCGCTCATGGCTTCCATTTTGGCATCGAGTGCTATAAAGTCAATACACCGTCCAGCATCCGGCCCGCGCCGGTCGATTTCCCGGAGGTTCCCATGCCTGATCCCGTCAACGAGCACCGCCACCCGTCCACCGCCGCCGTGGATGCCGCCGCCGACGAGCGGAGCGCCGAGACGCCCCTGGTCGAGGCCGACCTCCTGGTCGAGGACGTGTCCATCGACGGCATGTGCGGCGTCTACTAGGCCCGGCCGGCTCATGCCCCCCACCGTCCCGGTCGGGACCACGGCATTCGACCCCTCGCGGCCCTGGGCGCTGCACCCCCAGGTATCGCTGCGGCCCGAGGCGTTCGGGGCGTTGGCCTACCACTTCGGGACCCGGCGCCTGTCCTTCTTGAAGAGCCCCACCCTGCTGGCGGTGGTCTCGTCGCTGGCCACCCAGCCCACCGGCCGGGATGCCTGCACCGCCGCCGGGGTGGCCGCCGATGAGCTCCCGACCTACGAGCGGGCCCTGGCCACCCTGGCCGAGTCCGGGATGATCTGCGAGCGGGCGGCATCATGACCCTGGTCGCCGGCGAGCGCCCGACCACCCTCCGGTTGGTCGACCAATTCCAGCTCGGACTGGATGCCCCAATCTGCCTGACCTGGGAGCTCACCTACGCCTGCAACCTGGCCTGCGTGCACTGCCTGTCGAGCTCGGGCCGACGCGATCCCCACGAGCTGTCCACAGCCGAGTGCAAACGGCTCATCGACGAGTTCGAGCGGATGCAGATCTTCTACGTCAACATCGGTGGCGGCGAGCCCACCATCCGGAGCGACTTCTGGGAGCTGGTCGAGTACGCCACCGCCCACCATGTCGGGGTCAAGTTCTCCACCAACGGCTCGAGGATCACCCCGGAGGTGGCCGAGCGCCTGGCCGCCAGCGACTACGTGGACGTGCAGATCTCCCTCGACGGCGCCACCCCGGAGGTGAACGACGCGGTCCGGGGAGCCGGCTCGTTCGACACCGCGGTCCGGGCCATGGAGCGGATGGCGGCGGCCGGCTTCGTCGGATTCAAACTCTCGGTGGTGGTCACCCGGCAGAACGTCTCCCAGCTCGACGCCTTCCAGGCGCTGGCCGATCGGTACCGGGCCCAGCTCCGCCTCACCCGGCTGCGCCCGTCGGGACGGGGGGCCGACGTCTGGGACGAGCTCCATCCGACCGCCGAGCAACAGCGCAGGTTGTACGAGTGGCTGCTGGCCCACGGCGAGCAGGTGCTGACCGGAGACTCCTTCTTCCACCTGGCCGGCTACGGCGAATCGCTGCCCGGGCTCAACCTCTGCGGCGCCGGCCGGGTGGTCTGCCTGATCGACCCGGTGGGCGACGTCTACGCCTGCCCCTTCGCCATCCACGACGAGTTCCGGGCCGGCAACGTGCGCTCCCCGGGTGGATTCGACCGGGTCTGGAAGTCCTCGGAGTTCTTCTCCGACCTCCGCCGGCCCGACACCGGGGGCGCCTGTGCCTCCTGCGGGAGTTACGACGCCTGTCGGGGCGGGTGCATGGCGGCCAAGTTCTTCACCGGCCTCCCGCTCGACGGGCCCGACCCCGAATGCGTGCTCGGCCACGGCGAACCGGGACTGGCCGCGGTGGGCGGCAGCCTCCTGCCCCAATCGTCACCCGACCACTCCCGCCCACCCCGCGGCTCGGCGGCGCCGGTGGCGGTAGCCCTCCTCCCCCGACGTCCCGATCGAGCCTCCGACGAGCATCCGCTCGCCGCCTTCGACGCCGGCCACCATCCGCACTGACAGGTGTCCAGCCTGGTCGACGCCATCTCCGTGGCCGGAAGGACCGCACCCTCCCGGGTGATCTTCGGCCCCCACGAGACCAATCTGGGCGATGATCGGCGCATCAGCCCGCGCCACCTGGCCTACTACCAGGCGAGAGCGGCCGGCGGCAGCGGGATCATCGTGACCGAGACGGCCTCGGTGCACCCGTCGGACTGGCCCTACGAGCGGGCGCCGCTGGCCGGCGACTGCGGCCCAGGATGGTCGGCGGTGGCCGCCGGGTGCCGGCCCTACGGCACCCTGGTACTGGCCGGGCTCGGACACGCCGGCGGTCAGGGGTCCAGTGCCTATTCGCAATCGGTGCTGTGGGCCCCCTCCCGGGTCGCCGACGCCATCAACCGCGAGATGCCCCTGGAGATGGGGCAGGGAGAGATCGACCAACTGGTGGACGGGTTCGCCTCGGCCGCCCGGTTGGCCGCCGAAGTCGGGCTCGACGGGGTGGAGGTCGACATCGGCCCGATCTCCCTGCTCCGGCAATTCCATTCCGGGCTCACCAACCTGCGGGCCGACGCCTACGGGACCGACAAGCTCCGGCTCACCACCGAGGTGGTGGCCGCCGTCCGCCGGGCCGTCGGCCCGGGTCAGCTGATCTCCGTCCGGCTGTGCTGCGACGAACTGGCCCCCTGGGCGGGGATCACCCCCGACCATGCTGCCGATCACGTCGCCAGGCTGGCCGGCCAGGTGGACATGGTGGTGGTGGTGCGAGGGGGGCCGTTCTCGGTGTCCGCCTACCGGCCCGATGCCCACGCCCCGGCCACTTTCAATGCCGAGCTCTGCCGGCGGATGCGGGAGGCTACCGGCGGCCGGGTGCCGGTGGTGCTGCAGGGAAGCGTGATCGACTCCGGGACGGCCCAGGCAGCGCTCGACGACGGCACCGCCGATCTGGTGGAGATGACCCGGGCCCAGATCGCCGACCCGCGCCTGGTCGCCCGGGTCCGCCAGGGCGCCGCCCACCGGGTCCGGCCATGCATTCTCTGCAACCAGGCCTGTCACGTCCGGGACAACCGGAATCCCATCGTCAGCTGCGTGGGTGAACCCCGCAGTGGTCACGAGACCACCGAACCCGACCCCGAGGGCACCGATCCGGTGCCCGGCGAGGTCCTGGTGGTGGGGGGCGGCGTCGCCGGCCTCGAGTGCGCCCGGGTGCTGGCCGGACGCGGCCACCGGGTGCGGCTGGCGGAACGTGGCCCCCAGCTGGGCGGGGCGGCCACGGCCGCCTCGGTGGGCCCGGGCCGGACCCGGATGGCCGAGCTGGCCGGGTGGCTGGAGGCCGAGTGCCGGGCATCGGGTGTCGAGGTGGAGCTGGGTACCGAGGTCACCCCCGCTGACCTCGATGACGCCGGCGCCCGGGGCGCGGCGGTGGTCATCGCCACCGGATCCCGGCCGCGGGCGATGGGTGTTCCCGTCGATGCCACCGTCACCGTCGTCGACGGGCTCTCGGCCCTGGTCGGGGGCTCGGCCCGACTCCCCGACGGACCGGTGGTGGTCCACGATCCGGTGGGCGGACCCGTCGGGGTCGGGGTGGCGGAATGGCTGGCCGGCGAGGGCCGCCAGGTGTCCATCGTCACCCCCGACCCGATCGCCGGCACCCTGCTGGCCATCACCGGGGACCTGGCCGACGCCAACACCCGGTTGCAGCGGGCCGGGGTCAGACGGGAGCTCCGGGCCATCCTCCGCGGCGCCCAGGGGGGTCGGGCCCAGCTCGAAGACGTCTGGACCGGCGAGCGGCGGGAGATCGACGCCGCGGTCATCATCGACTGCGGTCACCGGCTCCCGGAGGAGTCGCTGTACCAGGCCCGGCCCGGCACTCCCCGAGCCGGCGACAGCGTGGCCCCCCGCACCCTTCTGGAGGCGGTGCTGGAAGGGCGCCGCCGAGCCCTGGAGACCGGCGCCGCGATGACGGCATCGAAGGTGGCGGTCCGATGAGCGCCGGCGGCCACTACCGCCAGCTGTTCACCCCGCTCCGGCTCGGACCGGTGACGGTGCGCAACCGGATCGTGTTCTCGGCCCACCTCACCAACTACGCCGCCGGCGGACTCCCCACCGAGCAGCACGCCGCCTACTACGCCGCCCGGGCGGCGGGGGGGAGCGGCCTGATCATCACCGAGGAGCACTCCACCCACGTGACCGACTGGCCGTACGAGAAGCTGATCCACGGCTTCAACCCGGCGGTGCTGCCCGGCTACCGGCGCATTACCGACGCGGTGCACGCTCACGACGTCCCGATCTTCGCCCAGATCAACCACAACGGCGGGCAAGCGTCGAGTATGTACAGCCGGCTCCCGGTGTGGGCACCGAGCCCGGTCCCCGACCCGCTGTTCCGGGAGGTGCCCAAAGCTGTCGAGGTCTTCGAGATCGCCGAGATCGTCGCCGGCTACGCCGAGGTGGCCGAACGCTGCATCGCCGGCGGCTTCGACGGCATCGAACTCCAGTGCTCCCACTCGTCCATCGTCCGGGGGTTCCTGTCGCCGGCCACCAACCAACGCGACGACGGCTACGGCGGCCCGTTGGAGAACCGGGCCCGCCTCCTGCTGGAGATCGTCGACGCGGTGCGCGAAGCCATCGGTCCCGACCGGGCCCTCGGGGTCCGCCTGTGTGGAGACGAGCTCATCGAAGGGGGCACCGGCATCGACGACGCGGTGGCGGTGGCCAAGATGGTCGACGCCGGCGGCCGGGTCGACTACATCAACACCTCGATCGGGGTGGCCACCGCCACCCTGTTCATGATCGAGGCGAGCATGCAGGTCCCGCCCGGGTACGCCATGTTCATCCCGAGTGCCATCCGCCAGGCGGTCGGCCTCCCGGTGGTCGGGGTCGGGCGGTTCAAGGATCCGTTACAGGCCGACCGGGCCCTCGACGAGGGCCAGTGCGATCTGGTCGGGGTGGTCCGCGGCCAGATCGCCGACCCCGACTTCGCCGCCAAGGCCCGATCCGGCCACGCCACCGACATCCGGACCTGCCTGTCGTGCAACCAGGAGTGCGTCGGCCGGATGGGGCTCAACCGGTGGCTCGGCTGCATCGAGAGCCCCCGCACCGGCCGGGAGGCGATCCGGCCCCCCCTCCGGTCCCGGCCCAAGAAGGTGGTGGTGGTGGGCGGGGGCCCCGGTGGGCTGCAGGCGGCGGTCACCGCCGCCGAGCGCGGACACCGGGTCGTCCTGTTCGAGCGGCACGACCGGCTGGGCGGACAAGTGCAGGTGGCCGCCACCGTGCCCAGCCGGGCCGAGTTCCTCGACATCGCTCGCAACCTCATCGTCAACGCCCGGCGGGCCGGCGTCGACCTCCGCACCGGCGTCGAGGCCGATCCCGACTCGATCCGGGCCGAACGGCCCGACGCGGTGGTGATGGCCACCGGCGCCCGGCCGTCCCGACCCTGGTGGGCTGCCGACCACGCCCGGGTGGTCGACGTCCGCGACGTGCTCGAGGGGCGGGTCTCCCCCGCCGGGGACGTGGTGGTGGTCGACGAGCTCGGGTTCCACCCGGCCACCTCCACCGCCGAGCTGCTGGCCGACCGGGGGTGCGCGGTGGAGATCGTCACCAACGGGATGGTCGTCGGCCAAGACCTGGGCGTCACCCTGGACATGGAGACCTGGAACGTGAAGGCCCACGCCAAGGGGATCGTCCAGAGTGTGGACCTGGTCCCGATGGGGGCGGGCCCCCTCGACGCCGGCCGGCATGCCGGCGGCGTCGAACTCGCGCTGCAGCACCACCCGACCGGCACCGACCAGCAACGCCACTGCGACTGGGTGGTCTGCGCCGTCCAGCAGCGACCCGAGGACGGCCTGTGGTCGGCGTTGGGCGACTCGGCGTTCCCCGTCTACCGGGTGGGCGACTGCCTGGCTCCGCGGCGGGCCCACGCCGCGGTCATCGAGGGCCATCGGGTGGCGGTGGGGCTGTGAACGGGCTCGATCGCCGGCGGCCGGTGGCGGTGGTGGTGGCCCGCGACGGGCGGCTGCCGGTCGGGGCCGACGAGGCGGTGGCCGAAGCTGGGGGCCAGGTGCTGGTGGTCGGTTCCGGCACCGTGGATGCGGCCGGATCGTTGTCGGCGGCGGAACGGGCCTGGTGTTGGGAGACGGGGGCCGGACTGCAGCCGGCCTCGCTGTCCGGGGTCCTGGTCCCACTGCTGGCCGGGCTGCCGTTGGTGGTGATGCCGTCGTCACCCGACGGACGCGACCTCGGCCCGCGGCTGGCGGCCGGGCTCCGGGTGCCGTTCATCGCCCACGCGGTGTCGGTGGGGGTCCGGCCCGGGTCGGCCGGGGCCGGCATCTCGGCCGAGGTGTCCCGGCTCGACGACCGGATCCTGATCCCGGTGGGCGTCGACGGCCCGGCGGTGGCCACCCTCGTCCCCGGGAGCCGCACGGTGCTCCCGGCCGGCCGGCCGGCGGTCCGGGAACCGGAGGTGATCGCCCCGGCCATGGCCGACGATGCCGATCCACCCAGCCGTCCCGCCGACCCCGAGATCGTCGACGTCCTCAAACCCGACCCGGCCACCATGGACCTGGCCGACGCCACCCGGGTACTGGCCGGGGGGGCGGGGCTGGCCTCGCACGCCACCGACGCCCGGGCGCGGTCCACCTTCGAACTCCTGGCCCAGGTGGCCACAGCCCTGGGGGCCTCGGCCGGCGCCACCCGGGTGGCCACCGATGCCGGGTGGATCGGCTACGAACGCCAGATCGGGACCACCGGGGTGGCCGTCGATCCCGACCTCTACATCGCCTTCGGGGTGTCGGGCGCCACCCAGCACGTCGGCGGGCTCGGCACCCCGCGCCATGTGGTCAGCGTCAACACCGATCCGTCGTCACCGATGACGGCCATGGCCGATCTCGGCCTGGTCACCGATGGGCCCGGGTTGCTGGCCGAACTGGCCTCCCGGTTCGGCATCCCCGTCCCCGCCGGCGTCATCCCCGAGCGGGCCGAGGCCGGTCATGACTGAGCCCGGCGGCGCCCCCGGATCCCCGGTCTTCGACGCGGTGGTGGTCGGCGCCGGCCCAGCCGGCTCGGCGGCCGCCCTGGCCCTGGCCCGGGCCGGTCGGTCGGTCGTCCTGGTCGAGAGGGGTCCGTTCCCCGGCTCCAAGAACGTCTACGGCGGAGTGGTCTACGGACGGGTCCTCGACGAGGTGGTACCCGAGTGGTGGAACCAGGTCCCGGTCGAACGCTGGGTGGTGCGGCGGTCCACCATGATGATGACCGACACCCAGTCGGTGTCGGTCGACTACCGATCGGCGGCGTGGGGGGAAGCCCCCTACAACGGGATGACCACCCTCCGGTCCCGCTTCGACAGCTGGTTGGCGGCCAAGGCGGTGGAGGCCGGCGCCCTCCTGGTCACCTCCACTGTCGCCACCCACCTGCTGCGGGACGCCGGCGGACAGGTCGTCGGCGTCCGCACCGATCGGGAGCAGGGAGAGCTGTGGGCCAAGGTGGTGGTGGCCTGTGACGGCGTCAACTCGTTCCTGGCCAAGGAAGCCCGACTGATGCCGGTGGCCGAGGCCTCCCATCACACGCTGGGGGTGAAAGAGGTCCTCGACCTCCCGCGCCACGTCATCGACGAGCGGTTCGGGCTCCGGGGCGATGAAGGCCTCGACATCGAGATGCTGGGGTGCACCCGGGGGATCCCCGGGGGCGGGTTCCTCTACACCAATGCCGACAGCGTGAGTCTCGGGGTGGTCCTCTCCCTGACCCACCTGGCCGAGGCCAAGGTGCGCCCGGAGGAACTGATCGCCGACCTCAAGAACCATCCGTCCATCGCCCCCTACCTCCGGGACGCCACGCTGCGCGAGTACTCCGCCCACCTGATCCCGGAGGGGGGCTATGACGCCATGCCGGTGATGGTCACCGACGGGATGCTGGTGGCCGGCGATGCCGCCGGCATGACCCTGGCCGCCGGGCTGTGGCTCGAAGGGGTCAACTTCGCCATCGGCTCCGGGCTGGCCGCCGGCCGCGCCATCGACCGGGCCATCGCCGGCGGTGACTGCTCGGCCCGGGGTCTCGCCTCCTACCGCGCCGACCTGGAGGGCCAGTTCGTGCTGGCCGACCACAAGCGGTTTCGCAAGGCCCCGGGGCTGGTGCTGTCCGAGCGCCTCCAGCAGCGCTACCCGGGTCTGGTCTGCGACCTGGTGGAGGGCATGTTCACCGTCACCAACCCGATACCCAAACGCGGAGGCCTCCGGGTCACCCGGTCGGCGGCGGCCAAGCACGGGGTCAAACTCCGGCAGATGGCCGCCGACGCCGCCCGGGCGGCGAGGATCTTCGGGTGACCCTGCCGACCGGGGTGCCCGGCGGTCAGTGGCGGGGCGTCTCCTTCGAGGACCGGATGGCCACCGTCGAATTCCGGGTCGGGGCCCGGGCCCACATCGTGGTCGACTCGGATGTCTGCCGGTCGTGCACCACCCAGGCGTGTGTCACCGCCTGTCCGGCCAACCTGTTCGCGCCCACCTCGGAGGGGGGCATTCTCTTCAACTACGAGGAGTGCTTCGAGTGCGGCACCTGCTACATGGTCTGCAACCACCAAGGCGCCATCGCCTGGACCTACCCCGACGGCGGCCAGGGCGTCGTCTTCCACCACGGATGAGCGCGATGGCCGACACCCCCTCCGGTCCGATGGTGGTGGCCTGCCTCCGGGTGGGCCATCTCCGCCCCCGGGTCGACCCACTGTCCGGTGCCGTCGTCCGCGACGAGTTGGGCATCGGGATCGCCGCCGCCGACGCCGCCGCCCTCGAGTACGCCTTCCGCCTCGCCGGGGCCTGGTCCGGCCACGTGGTGGTGGTCGCCGCCGCCCCGCCGTCGGCCGATCCCCTGCTCCGGGAGGTTCTTGCCCTCGGGGCCACCGTGCTCCGGGTGGCGGTCCCCGCGCCGGCGTCGGCTCCGGGATACGCCGAGGGCCTGGCGTCGGACGAGCGGGCCGAAGCCGCGGCCATCGCCGCCGCCCTGGTCCCCTACGGCCGCCCGGCGGTGGTGCTGTGCGGGGACCGGTCGGCGGACCGGGGCACCGGGGCGTTGCCGGCGTTTCTGGCCCACGAGCTCGGCGCCGCCCAGGCGCTGGGCCTGGTCGCCCTGGCCACCTCCGAGTCGCCGCTGACCTTGGTGGCCGAACGCCGGCTGGACGGAGGATGGCGGGAGCGGCTCCGGATACCCTGCCCGGCAGTGTGCTCGGTGGAGGGAGCCGGGATCCGGTTGCGCCGGGCCTCCCTTGCCGCCACCCTGGCCGCCCAGACCGCCAAGGTTCCGGCGGTGGTGGCCGGGTCGGTGAGCTCAGATCCGGGTCGGATGGTGCTGGGTCCGGTCCGTCCCTTCCGGCCGCGCACCCGGGTGGTCCCACCGCCGGAGAATGACGATCCGCGACTGCGGCTGCTGGCCCTGACCGGGGCGCTGGTCGCCCACGACCCGCCCACCGTGGTCGGCCCCATCGATGCCGCCGGGGCCGCCGATGCCCTGCTCGACTTCCTCCGCCGTCACGGCTACCTCGACGGGCAAACCGAGAACCGGGCGGGGTGATGACGGCGTTGGCCGGACTGGCCTGGCCGGTGATCGGGACCCTCGCCGGTCGGGGCGCGCCTCTTCTGCTGCCGATGGGATCCACCGAGCAGCACGGCCCCCACCTCCCGGTCACCACCGACACCGACATCGCGGTGGCCATCGTCTCCGATCCCGCCATCGGGCTCCGGCTGCCGCTGGCGGTGGTAGCCCCTCCCCTCCCCTACGGCTCGTCCGGCGAGCACGACGGGTTCCCCGGAACTCTTTCCATCGGCCAGGCCGCCACCGAGCTGGTGCTGATCGAGCTGGTCCGCTCGGCCACCGCGGCCTTCGGCACGGTGGTGGTGGTCTCCACCCACGGGGGCAACGCGCCGGCCCTCGAACCGGCGGTGTCCCGACTGCGCGCCGAGGGCCGGGACGTGCGGGCGTGGAGTCCGAGGTGGCAAGGTGACGCCCATGCCGGCCGCACCGAGACCTCGCTGATGCTGGCCATCGCCCCCGAGCGGGTGGATCTCTCCCGGGCCGAGGCGGGGGACACCCGTCCGATCGGCGAGCTGCTTCCCCAGCTCCGGGCCGAGGGGGTCGGCTCGGTGAGCCCCAACGGCGTCCTCGGCGACCCCGCCGAGGCCACTGCCGGCGAAGGACGTCGGCTGCTGGCGGCGGCAGTGGACGACCTGATCCGGTTCGTGGACGCATCCGCCGGCGAGGTAGCCCGGTGACCCGGGTGGCACTGGTCACCGGCGCCGCCCGCGGCATCGGGGCGGCCACCGTCCTGGCCCTGGCCGGATCGGGCTGGTCGGTGGTGGCCGTCGACCGGGCCGCCGACGACCCCCGGCTCCCCTACCCGCTCGGCACCGAGGAACAGCTCCGGGCGGTGGCGGTCTCCACCGGGAGCAACGAGGTGCTGGCCCACCGGGCCGATACCACCGACCCGGAGGAGATGCGGGCGGCGGTGGCCCGGGCCGAGGAGACTTTCGGCGGTCTCGACGCGGTCATCGCCGTCGCCGGGGTCATCGCCGGCGGGGTGCCCCTCTGGGAGATGCCCGAACCCGAGCTCCGGGCGGTAGTGGAGACCGACCTCGGTGGGCCGATGACCGCCGCCCGGGCGGGGATCCCGGCCCTGCTCCGTCGGCCCACTCCCCGGGAGGGACGGTTCATCGCCGTCGCCTCGGCGGCGGCCACCCGGGGGCTGCCGGGGCTGGCCGCCTACGGGGCGGCCAAGGCAGGGGTGGCCGGGTTGGTCCGAGGGCTGGCGGTGGATCTCCGGGGGACCGGGGTGACCGCCGTCGGGGTGAGCCCGGGCTCGACCGCCACCCCGCTGCTCGACCAAAGCGCCCGGCTCTACGGTCTGCCCGACGCCGAGTCGTTCGCCGCCCAGGTACCGGTCGAGCGGCTGCTGTCCCCCGAGGAGGTGGCCCGCACCATCGTCTGGCTGGCCGGGCCCGACACCGGCGGGATCACCGGGGCGGTCCTCCCGGTGGACGGCGGACTGGCTCTTTGAGCCCGACGGCGCCGCGGTCCGAACTGCCGCCCGGGTTCCATCTGGTCCTCGACAGCTCGGTGCGAACCTTCGCCCACGGCACCGTCCTGACCGGTGGCCATCCGGGACGGATTCTGCGGTTGACCGGCGACGGACCCGCCGCCCTGGCCGCCCTCCTCGGTGGCGGGTCGCTGACCGGGGCGCAACGCCAGCTCGGCCGCCGGTTGGTCGAGGTGGGCATGGCCCATCCCGTCCCCCGACCCGACACCACCGAGGGAGCCGCCGACCTCACGGTGGTCATCCCGGCCCGGGATCGGAGCCAGCTCCTCGACCAGTGTCTGGCCGCCCTCGGCCCGGACACGTCGGTGGTGGTGGTCGACGACGGGTCGCGGGACCCGGGCCGGGTGGCCGAGGTCTGCCGCCGGCACGGTGCCCGCTTGGAGGTGCGGGCCGTCAACGGAGGCCCGGCCGCCGCCCGCAACCAGGGCCTGGCCGGGGTCGACTCCGAGCTGGTGGCCTTCCTGGACAGCGACTGTGTGGTCGGCCCCGGGTGGCACGAGCCACTGGTGGCGATGTTCGACGACCCGGCGGTCGGGGCGGTGGCGCCCCGCATCCGGCCGTTCGGAACTTCCCGGTCGGTCCGAGACCGCTTCGACCGGGGCCGCTCGCCGCTGGACATGGGGACCGAGCCGAGCCGGGTGGGAACCGACCGGCGGGTCAGGTACGTCCCCACCGCCGCGCTAGTGGCCCGACGCCGGGCGCTGGGGGATGGCTTCGATCCCGACCTCCGGTTCGGCGAGGACGTGGACCTGGTCTGGTCCCTGGTGGATGCCGGCTGGCAGGTGCGGTACCTGCCGTCGGTCGAGGTCGGACACCATGGGCCCGCCTCCTGGGGCGGGTTGCTCGGGCGCCGGTTCCGCTACGGGACCTCGGCGGCGCCGCTGTCCCGACGACACCCCGGACAGCTGGCCCCGGTGCGGCTCCGGCCGTGGCCGACGGTGGCCGCCCTCGCCCTTCTGGCCGGCCGGCCCCGGACCTCCGTCCTGATCACCCTCGTCTACGGCCTGCACCTGGCCCACCGGGTCCGGGACCTCGGGGTCCCCACCGGCCCGGCGCTGCGGTGGAGCGCGGAGGGGACCGGCTGGACGCTGTTCGGGCTCGGCCGGGCGGCCACGGTGGTGGCGGGCCCGGCGCTGGTGATCGGCGGGCTGCGATCGGCGAAGCGGGGTCGTCGGATCCGGCGGGCGGCGACGGCCCTGGCGTTGCTCCCGCCGGTGGTCGAGTGGTGGCAGCGACGCCCGGAGCTCGACCCGTTCCGGTGGTCGCTGGCCTCGATCGCCGATGATGTCGCCTACGGGCTCGGGGTATGGGCCGGCTGCATCCGGGCCCGGACCATCGGACCCCTCCTCCCGTCGTTGCAGTGGGGCTGGTCCGACCCGGAGCCGGCGGCCCGGACCTGATCGCCGCCGCCATCGGACCGGTTCGATCCCCCTGGCGCCCAGTGGAAGAGGCCGTCCGACAAAATGACCGAGGGGCCCGAAGGGCCCCTCGGTCATTCACGTGCTGAGCGCCGCTTCCGGCGCCGAGGTGCCTAGCCGTTCAGCGAGGTACCGAGCTGAGTCTCCAGCCCACTGGAGATGGCGAACGGTCCACCGAAGAGGAACAGGGAGTTGATGGTGCCATCCGTCGGCGTCCCCGGGTCCTTGGTCACCTGGCCGACCGACTGGAGGAACGCCCCCAGGTAGTTGGTGCCGGAGGGATTGCCCTCGTTGTTCGGGTCCCAGGTCAACAGGATCGGATTCGGCGTGGGGATTCCGCTGAACCGGCTGGCGATGATGCCGTCGGTGTAGTAATCGCCCCGGGCGAAGCTCAGGACGCCGGAATTCCAGTCGAGGCCGTTGGTGAGACCGGAGGAGTCGACCGAGGCCAACTCGAACTGGCCCAGCAGCTGGGAGGTGTCGGTGTAGTCCTGGCCGGCTACCCGCAGCACCGAGATCCCCAGGGCTTCCACCTGAGTGAGCACGTTGTCGCTGATAGCGATGGGCCCACCCATGACGATCACCTGTTGGACCGCATCATTGGTCAGCGCGGTGGCCGCGTCGGGCGACAACGTGCTCGGCCCGGTGAGCAGCAGCGGGAAGTGCATGTTGTCGGCAATGACGCTCGATGAGGCCGAGTCCTGGAAGCCCTGGTCGGTGGACAGGATGGCGGTGGTCACATTGGTGTCCGGGGCCGACGACGCCGGCGACCCATTCGAGCCAGTGGTGTCGTTGAAGGTGCCGGCATAAGCGCCGGGGAAGTGCCCGGTGCCAGGAAGGCCGGCACCCGGGAAGGTGGCGACGGCCGCCGCGGTCCCGTCAGCCGTCTGGCCGAAGATCTGCTGGACGACCAGGTTGACCGGCTGACCATCGATAGTGGTCCGCTGGCTGACACCGCCGCAGTTGAACGACGGGGTGTTCTGCAACTGGGTGACGTTGTTCTGGCTCACCGCGTCCGGGCCGCCGACCACGAATACCTCGGTGACGCCTCGCAATCGGAGCGAACTGAGGGCGTCCTGAGAGACGGTCGCCGTCGGGGTGGTCAAGATACCCGTGCCCAACTGGCCGGCCAGATAGCTGGCCGACAGGGCATCCTGGTAGCTGGCGTTGGTCACCAACACCGCCGGAGTCTCATTGGTGGCCGACGGAACTCCCGGCGCACAAGCCACCGGGAACAAGTTCTCGAACGCCTGAGCCGCGGTGGCATCCTGGGTCTGCCCGAAGATGCGGTTGGCCACGTCGGCGATGATGAACGGATTCTTCGCATACGACGTGGTGCCCTGACAGGCGGCGTTGATCCCGCCGTAGACGAAGTTGGCCAACAACGCGCTCGGCTTCCCCGTCGTCGTGTTGTTGATGGCCAGGCCACTCAAGGTGACCGTCCCCGGCGTGCCGGACGAGGCGGTCGGGATCTGGAACTCGAGGGTGCCCGGACCGGTTTGGGTGCCGGTCGTCTCGACCGTCACCGGGACGGTGCTGGCTCCGAAGCCCCCACCCAGGGTGGCGGTCGGGGTGCTGGTGGTGGCGTTCCACTCACCCGAAACCATCTGGACGCAGGCAAAGCCGGTGACCCCGCCGCCGAGGGACCCGGGGGCGCCTTCGGAGATGGTGATCGGGCTGATGGCAGCATTGGTGATCGAGGAACCGGTAGATGTGAAGTTCGTCTGGAGGGTGACGCTGGGCGTGTTGGCCACCACGGTCACCGAGGTGACGGTGATGTTGGCGTTGGAGGCACCGGCGGTGGCACTGGCGGTGTTTGCCGCCGACGTGAGCTTGTCGTTCACGACACTGCCCGGCAACAGCGAGTTTCCGAACGTCGGCGGGGTGTTGTAACCCGGGGGCCGGGTGACCGCCACGTTGCCCTGGTTGGCGGCGGTGACGTCACCGCTGACCGCGTAGCTGACCCCCGCGACGGTGATCTCGGCGGCATAGGTGTGGCCGAAGGCGTCGGTGGCCGTGCCGGTGCTGATGGTCCCGCTGTTGGTGAAGGTGATGACCAGCACGTTGTTGATCCCCGAGAAGGTCGAACAACTCCCCATCGAGGCCAGTGACGCGGTGGCCGTCGGGGTGACGCTGGCGCCGTTGAAGGCGGCCTGGAACGACAGGGTGGGCACCGCCGAGAAGCCGACCGAGTCAGGGGACCCGGCCGTCTCGCAGTTGGTCAAGTTGTGGCGGGCCACGGTGATGTACAGCTTGTCGCCGGTGTTCCAGGCGTTGCCGACACCGGTCATCGGCAGCTCCCAGGCACCGGCGGCGTTGGTGGTGCCGGGCCCGATGGCCGGGGTGGTGTCCGCGAAGATGTTGACCGCCGACGGGGTGGAGATGGCGGCGTTGGACGCACTCGGGTCATAGGGGTTGCTGGCCCCGTCCAGGGAGGCCGACAGAGGCGTGATGTTGTTCAGCACACCGGAGTTGGCATAGCCGGTGTCGGTGTCGGCGCCACGGACCACCACCGGACCGGCGGCAGACCCGACGGTGTCATAGGCGATGTTGGTGATGTTGATGGCCTGATTGACCGTCGTCGCCGAGGTGTCCTGGTAGAAGATCGACAGGATGCCGCCGGCGATGGCCGGGGCCCGGGCGGCGTTGGTGCAGATAGTGAACCCGGCGTTGCCGACGGTGCTCGGGGCGGCCACCGTCGGGACGTGGTCGAAGCTGACAGTCCCGCCCTCGTTGAAGTCCCGAACCTGCATTACGATCCGGCCGGGGTTCGGGCCACCGAGGCAGGTATTGCCGCTGCCGGTGGCGCCCGGGGTCAGGGTGACTGCCCAGTTGCCGGCGGCCTGGTTGGCCAGGCTCGGAACCATCGACGGGGCCGACGCCGCGATGGTGGTGCCCGAAAGGGTGGGCGCCGCCGACGCCGGGGTGGCAATGGCTAGTACCGAAAGGAAACTGAGGGCGATGGTGCCTGCAGCACCGGCCGTTGCTACTCGGCGGAACCTACCCGGACCCTGCTTCATGTGATGCTCCTTGGATTCGATGATCATCAAGATCGTTGTGGCATCCGGGCTTCAATCCCCCAGTGCACAGCGCCCTACATATATGACAACTGGGTTCGAGGGATGGTTGTGACACAATTTCTTTGGATTTCTTCAATATCGGCCAAATTTCTTCGGGTCCGCCCCTCAGGAGGACCGAGACAAGGCCGCCGGCCCGGCGCCATCCAGCCTGGTCGGCGGTCAGTCGAAAGCCTCTGACCCGGTAGGTGGGTGAGTCGGGTTCATAAGGACCCCGAACGGCCCCTCCTGCGTCCGCCCGTCACGATGAGCGGTTGGACGGCGTCGTTGGTGAAGGGTCACCGCTATTGGCGACCGCGAGCTCGGTTCCTCCGGCACGACCCCAAGCGCACGCAACCCCGCGGCTCCGCGGGCCCCGAAAGCCGACTTTGGGGGCCATCTATTGCCGAGGAAACGGCCCTTTCGGCCAGGGCGGGGCGGGGATCGGACATCGGCGCGGCCAGGCGGAAAAACCATGCAATCGGCCCAGCTAGCTGTTATCGTCAGGCTGCAATTATTAACGAGCGCCAGTCGTACGCCAGAGGCACAGTGGTCATCCGCGGGAGCACCACTGTTGCGCTAACAAAGAAACGAGGGAGGACCCGACGAATGGTCGTGCAGTCTCAGTCCCTTGACGCGTACGACGATCGGCGTTTGGTCGCGGCATTCCAGGCGGGTGACGCCGATGCATTTGCCCAGATCGTCGGGGCTCACCACCATTCCCTCACCGCCGAGGCCCGAAGGCGCCTGCGCTCGTCGGGCGACGCCGAGGACGCGGTACAGGAGACCCTCCTCCGGGCCTATTTGGCCCTCGACCGATTTGGCGGCGAATACCGCCTCAACGCCTGGCTGAGCCGGATCCTGGCCAACGTCTGCGCCGATGCCGGGGCCAGGCAGTCCGCCGACCTCCGATTGGTCGATCGACTGGGCTCCCCTCGAGACGATGCACCCCCCGCCGACGAGGGAGTCGGAGACGACGAAGATCAACGGGCGGTAAAAGAGGCGGTGGACTCGCTGCCGGAGTCCTACCGGATGGCGTTCATCTTGCGGGAGATCGAGGAATTCTCCTACGCCCAGGTCGCCGAGAAGATGGGGATCAGCGAAACCAATGCACGGGCGAGAGTCCACCGGGCCCGCCGGTTCCTCACCCGGGCGCTCCGGAACACCGGAGCGGTCCTGGTCGGCTTCCCGATCACCCAACACCTGGTCGGCTGGAAGCGACTGGTTCCCCGATCCGCCACCAAGAGGGTGCCGGCCTTCGCCTCCTATTCCACCAACCCCCGCATGGTCGCCCCCGGGCAGGAAATCCCTTCCGCGGCGCTCCCGGCGGCATCCCAGTCGTCGTTGCCGGCACTGTTCCAGGCGCCACTGTCCGAGACTTCCCAAGCGGTGGCGCTGGCCGCTTCTACTCCGCTCTCCCAAACCATCATCGCCGGCGCCTCGGTCGCCTGGCATGCCACCCTTCCCGTCGCCGCGGCGCTGGCCACCGTGGCCGCCAGCGCCGCGATGGTCGGATCCGGGGCGGCAGCAAGCGGCACGACCTCACCCGACCCGGCCGCCACTACCCACATCATCATGGCGGCGGGGACAACCGATCTGGCTTCGTTCGTGAACGACTCGGGCACCGGCCACCCGACTGCGACGCCAGCCGCTCCCTCCAGTACCAGCGCTTCCTCGGCCCCGGCGACCACCAGCGCCGCGGCCAACTCGACCGCCAGCGCTGCGGCCACGCCCTCGCCCGACCCTTGGGGCTGGGTGGGAACTGCGGCGACGGGTAGCGCCGGCGGCGATGCCTCGAGTTCCACCGGAGGCCAGGTCCCCACCCAGGCTGCCGGCAGCTCCGCTTCGCCCGGTGTTGCGCCTCCGGTCGCCTGCCCGTGGACGGGTACCTTCCCCGGTGCTCCGTCCGACCCGATTGCCCTCCCGCCTCCGGAACCGGCTGGCACCGTGGCCAGCTCCTACTACTCCAGCGACACCTTCACCCTCGGCTCGCTGGCGGCGGGCGGCGCGGCGTTCGAGGTCGGCGGCCTCGGCCAATTCGCGCAAGGCACCAACACCGTCAACCTTCAGACCCTCTACGGCGCCTGCCTGCCCGCCACCTCCAACCCCGAGCTGGTCGCCAACCTGTCGAACCCCGCCGACGAGACCGTCGGCCAGCTCCAGCTCCGGGGGGCGCTGGTCAGCTCGCAGACAGCTTCCGGTGACACCACCGCCTACTACCGGGGGACCGCGGTGTGGCTCGACGGCCCGAACGCTTCCACCGCCAGCTCCCTGGTCTTCGTGGCTCAGGTGACGCTCGGCGAACCGGCCAACATCTCGACCCTGCGGGTGGCGTTCTTCGGACCCGCTCCCGAGTTCACCACCCCCGCGGCCTGCCCGGCCGGCACCACGCCGTCGAGCCCCTCCACGACTGACTCCACCCCATCGTCGGATTCGACGCCGGACTGCACCACACCGACCACTACGACGACCACGACCACGACCACCACCACCACGCCCACCACCACGCCACCAGTTTCGACCCCGCCGCCTCCGAGCAACGATCTGCCCAGCTCACCCGATGGGTCCTCGCCCAGCGCGACCTCGTCCACGGCCACCGCCGATACTGCCGATCCAGCCCCCAGCGCCCCGATCAACATCTCACCCAGCTGGACGCCTGACGCTGCCTACCTGCCTGCCGCTTCCTAGCTTCACCGGCGTCTTCGCATGGCAAAGATTCTCTATCTGGTCCACAGCCTTCCCCCCGAGGAGCACACCGGGACTCCCCTGTTCGCCTATGGCTACGCCCGGGCCATGGCCGCCCGGGGCCACCAGGTCATCGTGGTCTATCCGAGTGTCTACACAACCTCGTGGGAGCTCGCCCCCGAGCGCCTGCCGGACGAGGACTTCGACCGGGTCGTGGTCCCCTCCACCTCGTTCACCGGCCCCTTCTGGTCGATCGAAGCCGCTTCCTCCGATCCGACGACCAGCCCGACCCCGGTCGCGGCGTTCCTCCAATTGCTGCGCCGGGTCAAACCCGACGTCGTCCATGTCGTCAACAACGTCAATCTCCCCCTCGACTTCCCCGAGTTGGCCAAGGTCGAGGGCATCCCGGTGGTGCGCTCGGTCACCTGTGCGGAGGATCTCTGTGGCCTCATCGCGCCGGTATCGCCTCGCTCCGGTCGGCGAGGCTATTGTTCGGCGCCCCTGACCCCCGAACACTGCGCCCGGTGCGTGGCCACCGTGTTCGCCGACTCCGGGAATGGCGCCGGGCCGGCGCCCGCCAACGGTGCCCGGGCGCGGACTGCCGCCCTCGATCGTGAATACCAGCAGCTCGTCACCAAATTGACCCGCAAGCGGGCCCGCACCGCCGAGCAGTATCTCCGGGTCTTCGAACGGACCATCTTTGCCACCGCCGCCTTCCGCCACTACTTCGAACAAACGATTCCGCTCGACCCGGCCGGGGTGCGGGTCATCGAGATGGGATTGGATCCGGCTCCGCGGCATCCGCTGTCGGCGGAAATGACTTCCATCCTCTCGGAGGCCCTACCGGCGGAGGAGGGCACCTCCGCCTCGCGGGTGAAGCCGGTGATGTTCTGCCTGGCCGCCACCTTGGACCCGGCCAAAGGCATCGACACCCTCGTCGAGGCCTTCACCGATCCTCGACTGCGCGACCGGGACGACTACCGGCTCTGTCTACTGGGCGGCGGGAACGAGGATCTGGTGGCGGGGCTGGTCGACACCAACCCCAACGTCATCATGGTCGGCGCCTATGAGCCCGAAGAGCTTCCTGCACTCCTGGCCCAAATGCAGGTGGGACTGTCCACCTCCGGCTTCGAGACCTTCCACCGGGTCACCCGGGAGTACCTCCTGGCCGGAATTCCAGTGATCGGATCCCGGGCCTTCGGTATCCCGGACATCGTCCGTCCCGGGAAGAACGGGCTCCTGTTCGACTCCACCGATCCCGACTCCCTGGTTCGGGCCGTTCTGTCGCTGCTCGACGATCACCCCCTGCTGGCCGAGCTGACCGAAGGGGCCCGCACGACCCCGGTCCGGTCCTGCGACGAGGAAGCTGACGATCTGGCCGCCCTCTACGCCGAATTGCTCGCCGGGTCCCCCGTCGCCCCGGTTCCCGGTGGGCTCGGATCGGTCCCGGCTGGCGCTCACCCGTAGTCAGGGAGGTTGGCCGCCGGCCTGGGTCGGGTTTTGGCCGGTTTTGCCTATCGTTTGCCGCTGAGTCCCGAAGCGGGATCGGTCCGTTCGATCCGTGGCCGGGCCTCCTCGTAGGATGAGGTGACGGAATCGTCGATCGGGTGCCCCGAGAAGCCATCCACCATCCCATGTCCACTACTCACCCCACGCCACCGAGCGACCGCCCCCTGATGCCGTTGGTGGCCGTTGCCGGCCCGCCGGGCTCGGGTGGCGAGGTGATCGCCGCGGCGTTGGCGGCGATGGGCCTTCGCCTGGTGGCCGCATCCGCATCACCCTCGGATGCCGGCGCAAGGACCGGGAGCGGGCCCGACTCCGGTGCCGCCCGGCTCGACCGGGTGGGCGACGAACTGCTCGGCTTGCTGGAAGGTACCTGGTGGGCCCCTCCCGAACTCATCGGCGACTGGGAGCATCGGCCGGAGATCGCCGAGGCGGTGGCACGGGGACTGGCTTCGGTGACGGACCTTCTGGCTGCGGATCCCGACGCTCCTGACGGTATCGGCAGCGGCGTCTGGTACGACGTCCGCCAGGCCGTGCTCCTACCCCTCTGGCGGCAGCACCTCCAGGTTGTCCAGGCCGCAGTGGTCACCTGGCGTCGTCCTGGGGCCACCGTGGCCCGAGTTGCCCCCGACGGGATCTCTTCCATTCATGCCCTGGCACTGTGGGAAGCCCAGCTGGTCGGTGCCCTCACCGGGGCCATCGGACTGCCGGTCCTCGGCGTGAACGTCGACCAGGTGGCGGCGGATCCGAAGAAGTGGACGGCATCGGCGGCATCATTCCTCGAGGACCTCGGGCTCGAACTGCCCCTCGGTGCCGAGGAGCGAGCCACCGAGGTGCTCGAAGCCTCCCCGGCGTTGACCGGCCCCGACGGCGAACCGGTCGGGAACACTGCGGCTGAGGAATCCGCCATGGCCTCGCAGCTGAAGGGGATGTTGGACGAGGCGGAGGGCGCCCACCGACGGTGGGATCCGGCGACGACGTACACGCTCAACCCGTGGACCGCAGCCCTGTTGGCCGCGGAGCGGGGCGCCCGGCTCTCGGCCACCCAAGCGGCAAACGCCTGGGTGGCCGCGGACGACGCCCATCGGGCCATGAGGTCGGCGCTCTCCACGCTGGAGTGGACCGTTGACCGGCTGGCGGCGGGGGCGTTTCCGCAGTTGCCGTCGAACTGACGCCTCATCTGTCTCTGGCATCCACCCGGTTTGAACACCGGGGAGGCGGTCAGCCCGACAGGCCGCGCAGCACGAATTCGGTGACTTCGGCGGCCGCCTCCGCCCGGGGGACGGGCAACTGCTCGCCGGCCCGCACCGACATCGCCCCGTACATCTGCTGGCCGATTAGCGAGATGGCCCGATCCGGGTCCATCGACCGGAACAACCCGGTCGAAACCCCTTCGAGGTAGACGCCCTGGAGCATCCCGGCGATCTCCAGGCCGATCAGGGCCAGTTCGGAGCCCACCGCCAGCGAGCCCTGGGTCAACGCGTCTTGGGTGATCAGCGCCAGGCGGAAGAAGGTGGGGTTGTCGTCGAGACGCTCGAACATCCCTTCGATGAGGATGCGGAGACGGGCCGCCGGTTCGGTGTCCCGCTCCCAATCGCCGGCGATACCCTCCAGAAGCTGGTCGAGCATCCGCTTGAGACAGGCCCGGAGCAGTTCGTCGCGGTTGGCGAAGTAGACGTAGACGGTCGAACGGGCCACCCCGGCCTCGGCGGCGATCTCGTCCATGGAGACCTCGGTGGTGCCCCGCTCGCCGAACAGCCGGCGGGCCACGTCGATCACCTGATCGCGGCGGAAGTCCCGGATGACCTCTTTGAGGTCGCCGGAGGATCGGCTGGCGGCCACCTACGCCGACACGCGGGCCGAGGGAGTGAAAGCCACCGGGATGTGCTTGACCCCGCTGATGAACTGGGACTGCAGGCGCTCGACCTCGCCGTTGAGCCGGATGTCCGGCATCCGGTCGAGCAGATGCTCGAACATCACCCGGATCTCCATCCGGGCCAGATTGGCTCCCAGACAGAAGTGCGGGCCCCCGCCTCCGAAGGCGATGTGCGGGTTCGGGTCCCGGGTGATGTCGAAGGCGTGGGGGTTCTCGAAGACGGTCTCATCCCGGTTGCCGGAGACGTGGAAGAACACCACCTTCTCGTCGGCCCCGATCTTCTGCCCGCCCAGCTCGAAGGGGGCGGTGGTCTGGCGACGGAAGTTCATCACCGGGCTCACGTACCGCAGCATCTCTTCGACCGCCGACGGAAGCAACGAGCGGTCCCGCTGGAGGAGCTCCCACTGCTCGAGATTATCGAAGAAGGCCACCATCGCCCCGGAGATGAGGTTCCGGGTCGTCTCGTTGCCGGCCACGGTGAGCAGCAAGAAGAACAGTTCGAGCTCGAGGTCGGAGAGCTTCTCCCCTTCCATTTCCACCTGGGTGAGCACGCTCATCAGGTCGTCCTTCGGGTCGGCCCGCTTCTGGCCGAACAACTGGGAGGCGTAGGCGTAGAGCTCCATCGAGGCCAGCTGGGCCGCCTCCGCCGCCTCGGCGCCCTCGGCGCTCTTCTGGTACTCGGCGTCCTGGTTGCCGATCATCCGGTTGGACCAGTCGAACATCCGGTGGCGGTCCTCGTGGGGGACGCCCAACAGCTCGGCGATCACCACCAGCGGGAGCTCGGCGGCGATGTCGGTCACGAACTCGGCGGTGCCGGACTCGATGACGTTGTCGATGATCCGGTCGGTGGCGGCGTGGATGCGGTCGTGGAGCTGGTTGATCATCCGGGGAGTGAAGCCCTTGTTGACCAACCGGCGGTACCGGGTGTGGAGCGGCGGGTCCATGTTCAGCATCAGCAGCTGCAGCTGCGCCAGGTTCTCCTCGTCCAGCTCCCAGATGAAGGTGGCCTTGTCGGCCGAGGAGAAGTGCTCGTAGTCGCGGTTGACGGCCACGCACTCGTTGTAGGAGGTGACCGCCCAGAATCCGGGTCCGTCGGCCTCCTCGTGCCACCAGACCGGGGCGTTGTGGCGCAGGAAGGTGAACCAGTCGTGCGGGACCCCGTCGACGAAGTGCTTGGAGTCGGTGAGGTCGATGTCGTTGAAATCGATCGCGGCTTCGCTCATTTCGGACGCCCCTCCATAGAATCGGACACAGTGTCCGATACGTCAGATGGTAGGTCCGAAGAGGGTCGATGTCAACGCGGGTGCCGGGGATGGGTCGGGTAAAGGGCCCGGTCGGCTCAGTCCCAGTCGGCCTTCCCGTCGATGACCACCCAGGGCTGCTCGGTGACCACGAAGTCGAGATGGTCGAGGTCGAGGAAGTTGGCGATGTCCTCCATCACCTCGGGGAAGTCGTCCTCCCCCATGTGGGCCTGGTACTCCTTCATGGAGGGGAACCACTGCACGGTGACCCCGTCGTAGCCGGAGCGGTCGTCGTCGCTCCGGTAGTCGTCGAGGGGCCGGGGATGCTGCTCGTAGCGGATCACGTGGCTGCCGCTCCGGCTGCCGGCGATCAGCGGCCCGTGGACGTTCTTCCAATGGGCCTGGAACTCGGCGGGGGTCAACCCCTCCTTGCGCTTCAGCAGACAGGTCAACTTCACCATCGATATCGCTCCCTCGGTCGGTGCACCACCACGGTGGGTCGGCCCGAGGCTTCACCCCCGGGGCCCCTCGGCGCAAGGCGGGGGTCAGCACCGGGGCGGCGTCCAGCCAGCCGACCGGTCATTTGGCCACCGTGGCGGTGAACAGCTGGGTGTTGTACGGCATCATGATCGGCTCGGCCAGGGTGCCGGCGAAGGCGGCGACCTCGGCCAGGAAGCTGGCCCGCTCGTCGTCCGGCAGCACCCGCACATAGCTGCGGGAGGCCACCTGGTCGACCAACGCCGGCCGGTCGAGCGGCTGGGTGAAGTGGAACACGGAGAGGGTGACCGGCCCGAACCGGTGGCTGGCGTCGATGATCGGGGAGAAGTCCATGCCCACCGGGTAGGGCATGCACCGATCCCAGCGGGTCATCCGGGTCAACTCCTGCATCACCGGGTCGCGCTCGTCCCGCTCGTTCCAGACCAGGGACAGCACCCCGCCGGGCCGCAACACCCGGGCGATCTCGGGCAACGCCACCGGCGGGTCGAACCAGTGGAAGGCCTGGGCCACCACCACCGCGTCCATGCTGCTGGGTCGCAGCGGGATGGCCTCGCCGACCCCGGCGATCACCGGCACCCCGGGAACCACCCGGGTGAGGATCTCCCGCATCGACGCCGAGGGCTCGACGGCCACACTTTTCACACCGAACGGAACCAGTTCGCGGGTGAATTTGCCGGTGCCGGCGGCCAGGTCGAGCACCCGGGATCCCTCCTGGATACCGGCCCGGTCGACCACGAAGGCCACCAGGTCCTCCTGGTAGCCGGGGCGGCCCCGCTCGTAGACGTCGGAGGCGGCCTCGAACCCCACCCGTCCCTGGGTGTCCCGGGTGGATTGGTGGGGTTGGCCGGCTCCGCCCATCCCGGCGATCGTATGGCATTGGTAGCGTGCCGGGGTGGCCGCTCATCTCCCGTTGCCCGACCCGACCCCGGATGCGGCGGGTCCGTTGGCCCGGTCGTTGTCCCCGGCGTTGGCGCCGGTCGACGGTCTCGTCGGGGCCTCGGCGTCGGTCCCGGCTCGACCCCGGGGCCCGCGCCGCCGGCGGTGGCTCAACTCCGCCATCCAACACGGGTGGGACTGGCTGGCCCTCCACGGAGCCACCGGGCCCACCAGCCCGAAGGCGGCCCGGTTCGGTGCCTTCGGGGAGGGGAGCTACCTGGCCTTTCCGCCGGGGGCGACCTTCGGCGAGCGGTGGATCCACATCGGGGACAACACCCTCATCGGGACCTATGTGAGCCTGTCGGCCGGGATGGTCCCGGGCCAGAAGATGGTCACCGACCCGGTGGTGCGGATCGGTGACCGGTGCATGATCGGCCGCGGCAGCCACATCGTCGGCCATTTCAACGTCGACATCGGCGACGATGTCTATACAGGTCCCTACATCTACATCACCGACCAGAACCACGGCTACGAGGATCCCGACGAGCCGGTGCACTCCCAGATGCCCACCGACCGGCCGGTGCGGATCGGCTCGGGCAGCTGGCTCGGGACCGGGGCGGTGATCCTCCCCGGGACCACCCTCGGGCGGAATGTGGTGGTCGGGGCGGGTTCGGTGGTGCGGGGCAGCTTCCCGGATCACTGCGTGATCGTCGGGGTCCCGGCCCGGATCGTGCGACGCTACGTGCCGGGAACCTGGTGGGTCTCCGTGTCGACGCCCTGAACCGCTTGGGGCTGGCGGCTGGGTTGGGTCTGGCTGGGTCTCAGCTGGCTGGTCTAGTGCTGGTCCAGACACTGTCAGTGAATATGTCACTACTTTGCGTGGTAATATGATGGGTACGCCGCGAGCAGTAGGCAGGACGGCAGATGACACACCCATCAAGCTGCAGATGCAGCATCTGGTATCACGTAAGGGCGGATAAGCGGAAGCGCTCGATCCTTCGACCCGACCAGAGCCAGCCATGAAGGACGCCGGTCCCCTCTTCGAGGAGCCGTGGCCCGACGACGAGACGCAGTTGGTGATCGACGCGGTCCGGGCGGCGGTAAGCGGCTCCAGCGGGGCCAGAGCCAATTCGCTGGCGGAGGCTGGCCGCCAGTGGGCTCGAGCCCATCAGTCGGCGTCGCTCATGCGCGCCCGACTCAGCGCACTCGAGGCCTCAATGGAGGGCGAGCTGGGCATCGCGTCCGAAGCCGATCGGATCGCCTATTACCGGGCGTGGCGGATGGTCACCGACGCCGCCACCTGGACGTCGCTCACCCAGCTGGAAGCGGCCGCCCTTCTCGACCCGCTCACTGGGGTCGGCAACCGACGGGCCCTCGATCTGCTGCTCACCCGGGCCATGTCCGGCGCCCGCCGGGCCGGGTCCGAATTGGTGGTGGCGGCGGTTGACCTCGACGGTTTGAAGCGCATCAACGATTCGCGGGGGCACGCCGAGGGCGACCGAACCCTGACGTCACTGGTGAATGCTTTCGGTGAAGGGCTGCGGGCATCCGACAGCGTGTTCCGAACCGGCGGTGACGAGTTCGCCGTCGTCTTGCCGGGGATGGGACTGGCTGACGTCGAATCCCTTATGCGTCGAATCTCGGACGCCGGTGCTCCCGGGTTTGCCTGGGGAGCGGCGACATTTTCGATCGAGCAACAGCAACCTGTCGAACTTCTCGATGCCGCCGACACCGATCTCTATCGCCGTCGAGGAGTGGAGCGGGAGGGGGTCGGAAGCGAAGTGGCGCTCGGTGCGGTGATCTTGCACCATCCCCACGGGGCGCTTAGGACACGGATCTCCCGACGATCCAGCGTGGTCGTCGCCGCCGGCCTGGTTGCCGTCGCCGGAGCCGTCGGCGCATTGACACAGTTGTCGCCCGCGAACCAGGCGGCTCTCTCCCCGAAACACCCGAATCAACGATCGGGACCGTCGGCCGGGCCCGGAGCCACGCCGCCAACGACCATCGGGGGTCCGTCGGCACCATCCCCGCTCCCAACCACGACGGCGCCCGCCTCGAGCGCCATCGACAGCCCATCCGCGGAGCTGACCAACGTGTCCACGTCGAGCCCGACTGGCGGGTTTGTCGTGAGCACCGCCCCTGCCAACCCCTCAGCCAACGGTCCTGCCACCGCCCCTGCACCCCCTGCGGACGCTCCGGTCGGGGCGGCTCCAGCAGGTGGGACTCCGGCAGGTGGAACGCCGGCAGGTGGGACTCCGGTTGGGGCGGCTCCGGCAGGTGGGACTCCGGTTGGGGCGGCTCCGGCAGGTGGAACGCCGGCAGGTGGAACGCCGGCAGGTGGGACTCCGGCAGGTGGAACGCCGGCAGGTGGAACGCCGGCAGGTGGAACGCCGGCAGGTGGGACTCCGGCAGGTGGGACTCCGGCAGGTGGGACTCCGGCAGGTGGGACTCCGGCAGCTGGGACTCCGGCAGCTGGGACTCCGGCAGGTGGGACTCCGGCAGGTGGAACGCCGGTCGGGGCGGCTCCAGTGGGGGCGGCCCCGACGAGTACGACGACTACGGGTCCAACGAGTACCGGCTTTGGTGAGGGCAAATCGACTGCGACCCTCCCGGATCAGGCGACTAGCGGTCGGACAGAAGACCAGCCCACCGGGCCTGCCTCCGGCGACATTGGCGGGGCGAATGTGGGTTCGCAGATGTTGCAGGCCGGCGCTCAGGTTTCATACGATGCGGCGAGGTCATCCGACCCGGCCCCCGATAGGCCTGGGACAGCCAAGGGGATCCCGGACTGATTCTCGGCCGGTTCCCGACTCCTCCTGGCTACCGATTGACGGCGAGGGTGGCCTTCAGGTTTGGAGGCCGATCCTGAGAGAGAGCCACCCCCCTCCGATGCTCCCGCTCGATGTCGAGCATCCGGAGGTCACCAAAGCCAGGGCCGGCAGGTTGGCACAGGCTTCGGCGGTCCGTCCGCCCGACATACCGGATGGTATGAGGGGAATCGAGAGCCCGAAGGGGGGCAGCGTGCCGACGTTCGGTCAGTCCGGGAACGGGGAACCCGGAAGGTGCTAGGCACAGGAACGCCGACAGGGGGTGAGGTTCGATGCCGCTTGGGTTGATGCCGATGGCTCGCCTGGGGACCCGCCCGCCGCTCAGATTCCCCATGCTCACCTCCCGCGCGATCTCGTCGGCTTTGATGCCGAATGCCTCTCGTTGAGATAACGCAGTAGTGCCGTCAACCTGGCGAAATTGACCAGGTCAGGATCCGATCGCAAGTTACGCGCAGCCAGTGAGTTCCTCACTACGGACGGTGATAACATCAAGTTCCACCGCCGCAGAGCCGATACATGCTCCAGGTAGAACGGCAAATGACACAGGTACGAGACCGCAGAAGTAGAATTTTGCACCAGGCGGGGGCGGATTGTCGGCTGCGCCCGATCCATGCAACCAACGGGAACGAGTCATGAACCAAGCCGTACCTCCGTTCGAGGAGCCGTGGCCGGACGACGAAATGCAGTCGGTGGTCGACGCGGTCCGGTCGGCTGTGGCTGCTCCACGTCTGCACCCGTCGGGTGATTCGCGGAACGGAGCCGACGGGCTGTCTTCGGCGTCGAACGGTGACGGCGGACCGATCGAGAATTCCCTGGCCGAGGCCGGTCGCCGGTGGGCCCGAGCCCATCAGTCGGCGTCGCTCATGCGCAGCCGGCTCGACGAAATCGAAGCTTCGATGGATGCCGATCTGGACACCGGAACCGAAGCCGATCGCGCCGCCTACCACCGGGCCTGGAGGATCGTCACCGACGCCGCCACCTGGACATCGCTGAACCAGTTGGAGGAGGCGGCGCTGGCCGATCCGCTCACCGGAGTGGGCAACCGGCGGGCCCTCGATCTCATGCTCACCCGGGCGATGTCCGGCGCTCGCCGCACCGGTTCCGAGTTGGTGGTGGTGGCGGTCGATCTCGACGGGCTGAAGCGGATCAACGACTCGCGGGGCCATGCGGAGGGCGACCGGACCCTCACTTCGCTGGTGGACGCCATCAGTGAAGGACTGCGGACGTCCGACACCGTGTTCAGGACCGGTGGTGACGAGTTCGCCATCGTCTTGCAGGGAATCGGACTCAATGAGGTCGAGCCCCTCATGCACCGAATCTCCGACGGCGGTACCCCGGAGTTCACCTGGGGCGCCGCGGCCTTCGGTGTCGAACATCAACGGCCTTCGGACCTCCTCGATGCGGCCGACATTGATCTCTATCGTCGTCGCGGCGTGGACCGGGCGCTGGTTGTGGCTGGGGTCACTGGCGTTGGCCTGGCCGGGGCCGGAGCGCTGGCCGCCGGGGCCGGAACCGGTGCAGTGGTGGATCTTCGCCGCCCCCATGGATCGCTCGGAACCCGGATCTCCCGACGGGTCAGCGTCGGCGTGGCCGCCGGCCTGGTAGCCATCGGCGGAACCCTGGCCGGCGTGCTCACGTTGGGGCCCGCCACCCAGGTCGCCAGCCCGCCGAGCCACCGGACCGGTCCGGGTGCCACTTCGACCACCACCCCCCCGAGTTCATCGACGCCACCGTCGACCACGCCATCTTCGGGCTTGGGCGTGGGAGGGAACACCTCCCCCTTCTCGCTGGCCACCCAGATCACCCCCAGTACGACGAACAGCACGGGTGGCAATTCAGTAACCCCTGTCACGAGTCCCCCCGCTACGACGCCGACAACGACTCCACGCAATCCCACGCCTCCCACGGCCACCACGACTCCAACCGGGACTGTCCCGCCGACTCCGCCATCGGGGGTCGTCTCCGGGCTGGTGGTCGGCCTGGAGTCAACCCTGAACAGCACGGTGTTCGGCCTGGTCAGTGTGCTCGGGCTCGGAGGATTGGTCGCCGGTCCGAAGAAGTAGGTCCACCAGCGGAATCGAGGCTCGGGCCGACCCGTGGTTCTGGAGCATCGCGGTTCGCTCTCCGATAACGCGCGGCTGAGGGCTCACACCGCCGGAGGGAATCGCGCGGGGGAACGGACTGAACCGCGGTCTGAACCAATCGCAGGCGTAGACGGGGCCGCGCCGGGTCTCAGGCTGGATCGGCCCGAAACGCCAGTCGATCCCATGCCGCCTCTTCAGGCGAGGGTTGTCGCCGAACCTGGACGGCCCCTACTCGAGGCGCGAAATCAACGCACTCGGCAAGTCGCACAATCACACGGGGGTTGGATCGACCAGAGAAGCCGGCGGTCCAGCTACTAGCAGATGTTGAGGAAGTGCTGGAGCGGAGTGCAGGCCTGCGTCGTGGTGGTGGTGGTCGGCGGCGGGCTCGTCGTGGTGGTAGTCGGCGGCGGGCTCGTCGTAGTGGTGGTGGTCGGGGGACGAGTGGTGGTGGTCGGGGGACGAGTGGTGGCAGTCGTCCCACCCGAGGTGGTGGTCTGTGTCGTGGTGGGCTTCGTCCCGCTCCCGGCGACGGTGCCGCCAGAGTTAGATGGGGATGAGGCTGGGCTCCCACCGCTCGATGCGGGTGCCGTGGTTGACGGGGATTGGGAATGGGACCCAGTGTTGCTGTTGCCATTCAACGGGCCGTTGGTGTTGGCGCCGGACAGCAGGTTGGGCGCTCCGCCGCCGACAACACTCCCCGCCGACGCCGGCGTGTTGGGAGCTTGGCTCTTTCCGGACGATGAGCCGGTAGTTCCCGACGGCAACGGGGAATTCAACTCGCCCCAGTCCTTGGCGGTGGTGCCGTGGGTGGTGGTCTGGACGCCGGGTAGGGAGGCCGAGACCGAGTTGCCGGCTCCGCCCAGGACCACCCCGATCCCGAGGCTGATCACCGCCCCGGCAATGACCAACGCGGTACCCAGGCGGCGCCGGAGGAGATCTCCGACCCCGAGGGAGGTCACCGCCGCCACCCGGAAGGCGTAGACCAGGCGGGAAGTCAGGGGCTCCAACCAGTCGGCGATGGCCAGGGCCACCGGGGCGAGCAAAGCCACGATCTTGGAGTGGGGTCGCGATGACGCCCGGAAGGGATTGATCTCCTCGCCGGCGGCGTCAAGCGCAGCCGGGATGTAGCCGCTCACGGAGTGGGCGCCCGGCGAGTGCCGCCCACGTGGCGATCGCTGCACTTTCCCTCTCTCAGTCATGTGTCATACCCCATTGTCGAATCGTGACTACTGGGCCCGCCACTCCGAGGGTGACCGACTGGTCATATTTGCCCCCATCGTAGCCGCCGACCGTAATTGTACTCGTAAGGGTAACGGTGGAGACAGCGCCCCCTTGCGAATCAATGGCCACGTTGAGGGGCGAATCGTGCCCAGTGATGGTGGCCCCTTGCAGGGGTTTCGGCATCGTCACGCCTGGAGCGATGGCGGCCCACCAGTCGGAACGGTTCTGCTCGGCCGCATGGATGCCCCCGAAATAGGCCTGCAGTGAGGCGGCGGTGAGGCCCAGCGGATTCGGCGACTGCTGGAAGGCCTGGGAGGTATTGCCGGTCAGGGTCATCGTCCCCATCGGGGTGGAATTCTGGTCGAGGGTGAGGCCCTGGGCCACCAGGGCGGGCGGAGCCGGGGTGGTGTAGTTGATGGTGGCGGTCGCCGGAGCCTGGAACGGGGCGGTCGTGGTGGTCGTGCTCCCTTTCTTGGTCGACTTACTCGGCGGGGTCGGGGGATTGGCCACCAGGGCGGCGGAAACCAGGAGCCGTTGCGACGTGTAGAACAGCGCGTTGGTGGGCCAGCAGGTGTCGAGCACCAGGGTCGGGGTGGCCGAGTTCAAGATGTCATCGCCGGCGTTGACCACCTTGCTGCCGGTCACCTGAAACGTCCACCGCTGGCACTGGTTGCGATAGGTGATCAGATCCCCGGCCTTCAGGTCTCCGAGATGCACGAAGTAACTGACGTCATGGGCCAGCATCACCGAGGTCCCGTTCTGACCGGGCCACACCGAAGCCGGTGCGTGTCCTGCCGCCACGTTCAACTCGGCATCGTCGGTACCCTGTTCCACCGGCGCCGTCAGTGAGAGGCTGGCGATGTCGATGACCCCGGCCAGCTGGCCTTGCTGGGGGGTCGTCTCGACACAGGGTGCGCCTGGTTGGGTAGGTGTGTGCACCTGCCCAACCAGGACCGCGTTTGCCCTGTGCTTATGGATCGTCCACCCGGTGGCATACCCCACAAAGGCCAGCGACGCCCAGATGAGCACCGCGCCCAGGGCCGTGGCCACGATCCGCCTGGACCGCTTCATCCACGACCGGGCTCGGAGCCACTGGAGCCATGAGGTATGTCCGTCAGTCCATGGGCGCCGACGGAATCTGAGGCCCCTCCGCGCCCGTTCAGACAGACGGGAGGTTACGTCCGTCGTTACCGTTGGTCGTCACCTCGGCGAAGCGTCGCCATGGCATGGGTGGCCCGGCTCACAGCTGAGGTCAAGCCACGGCGCCAGAAGAGGGCACAGCCGAGGAAGAACACGACGATGGCCAGAGGAATGGATCCGGCCCACGGCTCACCGGTGTGCACGGCGGTGACCCCGGAGATGGCTCCGGTTCCGCTGCCGTTACCGCCACCGTTGCCGCTGGGCCCGGTGGGAGTAATCGGCGTGACGCTGCCACCGGTGAAGGTGAACTGGTCAGCGGGAGTGGTCGGGCTGGTTCCGTTGCAGTTGGTGACGGTGACATCAACCGTGCCGGTCCCTGGCGGGGAGGTGGCGGTGATGGTGGTGGAGTTGACCACGGTGAAGGTGGTGGCCGGCGTGTTGCCGAACTTGACTCCGGTCACGCAGGTGAACCCGGTCCCGGAAATGGTGACCGAGGTGCCACCCGTCGAGGGGCCGCTATTCGGGCTCACACCGGTGATGGTCGGCGGGGTGGACACGGCGTTGATGTCCGGTCCGGTGGCCCCACACTTCGACTCCGCCACGGTGACCTCGACGGCGGTGGCGAGCACGGTGATCTTCAAGGCGTCAACCGTGATGCTGGTTGATCCCGGTGAGTTCGCCACCGTTTGGCCGTTGATGGTGACGCTCAACAGCGTGTTGAGCGGGGCAGGCAGAGAAACCGGGCCGCTGGTGGGGATCGGAATCGGGGTGCCGGCCGCGCTGATGCTGGCGACCGTGGTCCCACCGGTGGATCCATGGGCATTCGAAGTACAGGTCGACTCGACCGCACCGACAGTGAGAAGGCTCAGCGCGGTGAGGTTGGCCAAACTCGCCGAACTCGTGATGGTCTCAGCGGCGGTCCCGAAGTTGGTTGACTTCGAGGAGGCAGAAGCCACGCCCGCGACCAGCACGCCCGGAAGGTTCACTGGCACCAACGTGTTCGACACTGCTGAACCGTCGGCGGGCAGAGCTACCGACGGCGTCGGCGGGATCAGGTTGGTACCGGCCAACACCGCCTGGAGACCGAAGGCGCTTCCCGTCCCGGAGTCGGTAGCCGCCGAAGCCGCTCCGCCGAGGAACGCGAACGAACCGAGTGCCGCACTCAGGGCGAGCAACAGAGCGCCCGCCAGGCGGAACACGCCCACCCGACGGATCAATCCGACGCGGCGGGAATGCACATGGCGCCCCGTGCGTCCTCGGGATGTGGGGGACTCATTCATTGAATAACTCTGCTTTCCTCGAGGTTCCGCGGGACCCGTTTGCCCGCTGCGCGTCAACCTACCTCAATTTGTGGATTGTAAACAACGATGCTCGTCCATCCCCGGGGTGGGTGGGTGGAGAGGCGCTCGAGGCCCAGATTGGTGGGTCCCGCGGTGCGTGTGGAGGCCGGCGGGTCGGGATCGGTTCGTGCCTGGCGCATGGTCGGTTTCGCCCCGTACATATTGGGGTCGGCCACCCGATTCACCTGAATTGCCTGACCGGGTTGGGTCCGGAATCGGCGGCAGACGGGGCAAAACTGGGCCAGGCTCAAGGGTTGATCGTGCCTGGGAGGGCGTCAAAATCGTGCTTGAGAGGGCGCCGTTGAACTTTTTGTGTCCTGAGCGTGAATTGCGGATGTCATCGTGCGGCCCCCAGAGAGGTCGATGGGGAGGTCGTGGCTGGCAAATCGGACGATTCACGCCTGGAATTGGCACGGGTCATGCCTGAACCGGGATCAGATCGGACCGACGGCTGATCGTTCGGCTGGGGCCTGACTGGGGCCTGATCCGACCCCCATGGACGCCGGGGGTGAGAATGTCGATCTCGCGCTTCCCATTTGGTGGCAATTGGCCTAATCTGTGCCAAAGGCCCTGCTTCTGGGGGTCGAGGTGGAGCTGATTCCGCACGTCGGACGGGATGAGAAACCGACAAACGGGGTTTCGGGGATCAAGTGGGGAGACAGACGCATGGCGCTTCGGCACGATGACGTTGAGCAGGTAGATCGACTTACTGAGGACCTCCTCCACCAGCATGCCCCCGCCGCGGCCGCGGCGCGGTCCCGCGACGGTTCTGTTGACGTTGCGCGTGACAGATTGCTGGTGGAGCGTTGCCAGGCGGGGGACCGAGCCGCGTTCGACGAGCTCTATCTCCGCTATCAACGCCGGCTGTACCGATTCTGCCTGCAGCGGATGGGCTCGGCCCACGATGCGGAAGATGTTGTCCAGGAATCGTTCGTGCGCGCTTGGCGCGCGCTCCCCCGCTTCGCCGGGGAGCGCCGCTTCTATCCGTGGCTGACCGTCATCGCCGCCAACCTCTGCGTCGACACCCTGCGGCGGCGGGCGCGGCTGACGCCGGTGGAGGAGTCGCGGATCACCGCGGCCGACACCGGGTCCTATGACATCGAGGACGCCGTCCTCCACGAGGTCGACTCGAAGATGGTGGCCACCGCCTTCGGCCAGCTGTCGACCCGGCATCAGCGGGTGCTGCAGATGCGGGAGGGATCCGAGTGGTCCTACCGGAAGATCGCCGAGCACGAGGGCGTCGGCGTGACCGCCGTCGAGACGCTGCTGTGGAGGGCTCGGCAGGCTCTCAAGCGCGAATTTCTCATTCTTGACGAGCAGAAGGGCAAGGTGGGGGCGCTCATCGGGTTCTTGGTGGTGTTCCCGGCCCGTGCGGTGGTGCGCCTGCCGAAGGCGATGAAACAGGGCGTTAGCCACGCGGTCGAAGGCACCCGGAACGCGGCCGCCTCCCTCGGGTCCGGGGCGTTCGGCGACTTTGGATCCGGCGCCCTCGGAGTGTTCGGGCCGTCGCTGGCCGCCGCCACCGGTGCGGTGGCCATCACCGTCGGGACGGTGCTGATGCTGCCGGTCGCCGGGGGACCCCTGGCGGACAACGGATCCTCGAACCCGGCACCGATCGTCACCGCATTGCCGGCCCTGGCATCACCCATCGCCAACGCCAGCACTTCGCCGGTCAAGCCGGCGGCGACGGGTTCGGCTGCGACGGGCACGGCATCAACCAAGCCGACTTCGGGACCGGGTGGGTCAGGAGCGGGAACGGGTTCGTCGGTCGGATCGCTCGGCACACCCGGACCGTTCGGACTGGGCGAATTCGGCATCGGCAGCATCCTCCGGGGCGTCGCGGCGGCCGGCAAGGGGCCGGGCGCGATCAACAATCTCGGCTCGGCCATCGGCGGCCCCGTCGGTGGGGCGATCACCGGAGTGGGGTCGGCGGCCAAAGCGTTGGCTGGGGAAATCAGCCCAGCCGTCGGGGCGATTACCGGCGGTGTCGAGAACACCGTCAATGGCACCCTCCCGGGTGTGGCGGTTCCGAGTACCGGCACTGCGGCTGGGACCGCCAATGCGGGCGCGGTGAGTACCACCACGACGAGCGCGCCGAGCACGGGAACCAGCACAAACGGTCCATTCACCTCGACCAACAATGTTGTCAACGGACTGACCAAGGCGCTGGGGATTCCACTCAATCTCGGCTCCTGAGGTTGCCGGACGGCGGGTTGCCGGTCGGTGGGCCTCGCCCGTTAGCCATCGCCCGAGTATTGGTCTCCTAACCCTGCTCCGTCGGCGGCACTCAGGCTGATTCAGCCGAATCAAACGGCGGGATCCCGGGGGTCCGGCCCAACGATCGGCTGGTGTGCCCGAGAATGGCGGTGGCGACCGCGTCGGGTGAGTCCCACATCGGGAGATGACCGAGCCCGTCCAAGCGGACCCAGTCGGCCTCCGGCAACATCGCCCGCATGCGGCTGAAATACTCCGGCCCGCGCAACAGCCGGTCCTTCGACCCGTAGAGGATCCGGACCGGACAATCGATTGGTCCCAGTTCACCGAAGGACTCGTCGGTTCCCACCAGTCCAACCACCGCGTCGACGATCGCGCATCCCCGAGCTCCTTCGAACAGGGTCAGCGCACCAGCCGGCGGTACTTTGCGACCGTCAGCCACCAGATCGCGAAGTGCGATGCTCCGGAGGAGGGCGTGACTCGCCACGAAGGGGAGCAGCGGCCCGAAGTAGCGCAACATCAGATGGTTGCGCCGGAAGTACCGGGCCACCCGTCGCTCCTCCCGTCCACCGGGTGCCCAGCCTCCGGCCGGACAGACCCCGACGACCGACAACGCTCGGCCCCGAGCGGCGAGCTCGAGGGCCAACCAGCCTCCGAGTGAGTTGCCGACCAGATGGGCGCGGTCCAGCCCGATGGAGTCGAGTTGGCGCTCCACCGCGTCGGCGGCGGCGGAAACCGACACCGGAACCGACCAGTCCCACGGGTCGCCGCCAAGATGACCGGGCAGGCTCCAGGCGTACACCTCATGGCCAAGGCTCAGAGCCGGAAGCACCGGCGTCCAACCCTGCCAGGTGTCGGTGAAGCCATGCAGCAGCACCAAAGGCTCGCCGACGCCGGCGTGATAGGGAACAGGATTCAGCACGAACATGGAATGTAGCCCGCGCCAACCGGTGGGAAAGGGAAGGCACCGATTTGGGCCCCGAGACTCAGTGGGTGGTCAGGTCCTCCGAAGTGCGCTCCGGTGGGATGGCCGGGGCCACCGGAGTTTCTGACGCGGGTGGCTCCGCTGCTGCCGGTTGGGCCCGGGGTTGCTGTACCGGATTGGTCAGCCCATGTCGCCGGAGGACTTCAGTCGCCTCGGTTCGGCCGGCTTCGATGAGGGCCTCCGTCTCCGAGAAGTCGGTGTAGTCACGGGAGGAACTCCCGTCACCGGAGAACACGATGACCTCGACCCCGTCGGGCAGCCGGGCCAACTCCCGGCTGAAACGGGCGTGAACGGAGATGAACAGGGCGCTGAGCATCACTTCCACCGGGCGCTTTGACGGTGGGGGGATGAAGGTCAGCGGTCCACAGAGAAGGACGAAGATCCGGGTGGCACCGGCATCGATGGCCCGGCTGATCGGCACATTGTCGACCACCCCGCCGTCGACCAGGCGGTCGCCGTCGATCTCCACCGAGGGGAAGATCGCCGGGACGGCGGCCGAGGCCAGGATGGCTTCCACCGCCGGGCCGGACATCAGCCAGCGTTCCCGTCCGTCCGTGATCGAGGTGGCCACGACTTCGAAGGGAATGGTGGCGTCCTCGATCCGGTCGAAGGTGATCCCGGCCTCGATGATCTTCCGGAGCCCGGTGTTGGGATGGATCGAATCGCGCTGCTGCAGGTACTGCCAGGGCCCATGGACGAACCGTGACGGGTAGATGTCGTCACCGGTGATCCCCCGCCAGATGTTGGCCATTCGCTCGACCCCGGCCACCGTCGGATCGCCGGCAAACGCCGCCCCGTTGACCGCTCCGACCGAGGCACCGTAGATGCGGTCGGGGACAAACCCGTTTTCCGCCAACACCTCGAGCATTCCTACTTGTGCGGCTCCACGGGTGCCGCCCCCGGCCAGTACCAGCGCGGTGAGCTGCGGCGGCGGGTCTGCCCCTTCGTCGGGTTGGCCGTCACCGCCGCCCAGTTGACCTTCCTGCCGGGCGATCCACTCCTGCCGGGCGATCCGCCCACGTCTGAGGGTGAAACGGACGGCCAGCACGGTCACGATCAAAAACGCCACCACGAACAGGGTGAATCCGACAGCAAACAGTGTGTTGGCAGCGGCCGGGACCATGGGAGAAGGCTATAGCGGACCTGCCACGCGGTCCGGCCATGGCTGACCGTCACAACCATTCGCGACACTGCTCCCATGGTTGTGATCGACGTCGAGAGGGAGGACCTCAAGCTCAGAGCAGCAGACCGGGCGACCCCCCCGACGCCGACCGTCGCCTCCGGCTGGACCCCCCTGGCCGGGGACGGCCTCCTCGACCGGCTCCGGATCACCGGACGGCCCCGTCCGACGGCCGACCCCGAGCGGGTGGCACGACTTCGGGAGATCATCGAGCACGGGCTCGGTCACACATCGGTGGCGGCGGGGAAGACGGGGGCGAGGGGGAACGCAAACAGTGGCGGCGACCGAACCCCGGATCCAAGCCCAGCCAAGCCACTGGTCGTCACCAAAGACCGGTTGACCCGGGCACTTGACCGCGACGCTCCCCTCGGCATCCACCCCTCCGGGGTCCAGACCCCCTCGACGCCGATGGCGTGTGGTGTACTCGTCGATGCGCTGTTTCGGCAGCTGGTGACGACCGGGTCGATCGGCGACCCGATGAGAGACGCCACGGATGCCCTGTCGCTCGATGACCGCCAACTCGACCTGCTGACATGGATCGACAACCTGTCGGCGCCGGAACGAGGGGCGTTGGCGGCCGAGGTCGATCGTCAGTCCATCGATTTGGTCGATCGGTGGCCGAAGCTCGACCCGTCCTGGCTTCCCCGCACCCAGGTAACGATGCGGGTCGGACTGGCGGAAGGATCGATCGAATTGTCCGGCCGGGTGGACCTGGCCATCGGGCGTCCGGAGTTGGCGGTTGCATCGGTCGCCATTCTCGAGGTCAAGTCGGGGGCACGACGACTCGAACATCGAATGGACCTCCATTTCTACGCGCTGCTGGAGACCTTGCGGAGCCCGGCTCCCCCATTTGCGGTCGCCACCTACTACACCCGGACCGGCGAACTGGACGTCGATCCGGTGAGTGATGAGCTGCTGGCCTCCGCGGCTCGGCGGACCTTGGCCGGCATCGGGGCGCTTCGGGATGGTCGTGGGCAGTGACCCGACCCCAAGAGCTCACCGCCGTCGTCCTGGCTCCACCGGCGAAACCTATCGGTCCGGACGTCCGCCGGCGGGTGCATCGCCGCTTGCTCGATGCGGTTCCGGCGCTGGCCGCGAACCTGGCCGACGGCGATCAGATTGTCGTCTCGCTTCCTCTCCTCCGGCGGGTCGATCGGGATCCGGAGTCTCTGGCCGCGCCCGAGGAACCGTTTTCGTGGAAGCCGGCATTCGTTCGCCGGTCCCTGGGGCTGGCGTCGGTCGACGCGTGTCTCCACCGCCGCTACTCGACTCCGGGCGAAGCCACGGGACCCGTCGCCGACGAAGCGGTGGCCGAATGGGGTCGGAGCGGATGGCGCACGTACCACTGGGAGCCGTGGATGGCCGCCTTGAGTCCGGCGGCCCGGTCGGTTGTCCTGGCCGAGGCGGCGACCTGGGCGACGGCGTTGTGGTCATCGATCGACTGGCGTCCGTTCGACGGCTCGATTCGAGTCGGAGGACCTGACGACCAGTGGGTATGCCCGGCGGCGAGGATGATCCGGCTCAAGGGGCGGTGCGAGGTGCAGATTCCGCTGGAGCCGGCGACGGGCGACGGGAGCGGCGATCGGACGTCGAGGACGACCTTGCTGTCGGTGGCGAGCGGCATTCCCACCGACGGTTGGAAAGCCGAACTCGGGTTTCTGGCCCTGGTGGCGTCGCTCCGGTCTCCCACCCGGCCGGTGCCGGCACGGGTGGTTGGGATATGGCCGGACTCCGGGGAGCACCGATCGGTCGACACCACCCCCGGGACCCTCACCACCGCCGCCGATCGGGTGATCGCCGGCATCGCCGGCATCGTGGAGGCCCGCCTGTCGACGGTGGGGTAACGCGACGAAGGCACGGCTCGTCAGCGAATCAGGCGGCGGGAGTCAGGGAGCGGGATCAGGCGGCGAATCAGCCGGCCGGATTCAGGAGCAGGGCTTTGGCCGCTTTGGCGTCGGGCTTGCCCGCCGCCGTCAGCGGGATCTCGTCTACCAGCATCATCTGCCGCGGGACCTTGTATCCCGCCACCACTGATCGACAGTGAGTCTGGATGCTCTCGAGGGTCACGCCCTCCGCCCCGGATTTGGGATGGACGACCACCGCGACCTGCTCGCCGAACCGGTCGTCGGGAACACCCACGACGATGGCGTCGTACACGGCGGGGTGGGCCTTGACCGCAGCTTCGACCTCTTCGGGAAAGATCTTCTCTCCCCCCGAGTTGATCGACGCCGAGCCTCGGCCGTGCACCGTAATGGTCCCGTCCGCCTCGGCGGTGGCCAGATCCCCGGGTACCGACCAGCGAACCCCGGCGGCGTCGACAGGGAAGGTGACCGCCGATTTCTTCTCGTCCTTGAAATAGCCGAGGGGGATGCGCCCGGTTCGGGCCAGTCGCCCGATCCGCCCATCCCCCGGCGTCAGCGGCCGGAGATCGTCGTCGAGCACGGTGGTTTCGGGGCCCATCGCGAACCGGGGCCCGGTGGCGCCGGCCTCGACCAACCCCTGTGCCCCGCTCTCGCTCGAGCCGAACGTGTCCCGGATCAAGATATTGGGCAGCTGTTCACGAAGCTCGTCCTTGACCGTCTTCGAGAACATAGCGCCGCCGGATCCGATGGCGGCCAAGGTGGAGGTGTCGTAGGTGCCCGGCGCCGCGGCGGCGAGGGCTTCAACCAGGGGATGGGCCATGGCGTCACCCACCAATCCCATCGACACCGCTCCCTCCTCCCCGACCAGCCGCAGTACCTCATCGGCGTCGTACCGGTGCGAGGTGTAGAGCACCACCGTCCCACCCATCATGAAGCCGTTCCATGCGACCCACTGGGCATTGCCGTGCATCATCGGGCCCAGCACCAGCAGCACCGCCCGCTTGGCCTCGTCGACCTGCACCCGTTCGGCCAGCTCCTCGGCGGCGGCGATCGGCTCCCGACCCCAGCCGCCGCCGCTCATGGCGGCGAAAAAGATGTCCTCTTGGCGCCACATGACACCTTTGGGCATCCCGGTGGTGCCGCCGGTATAGAGCAGGTAGAGATCGTCCGGGGAACGGGGGGCGAAGTCACGGTCGGGACTGGCGGCGGCGAGGGCGTCCTCGTACTCGACGGTTGGAAATCCCGGGTCCATCGCCGGGCCGGAGCCGTCTTCGATGACAATGAGCACCGGGGGGGCAACGACGTCAGCCTGGCTCCCGGCCGGCGGCGCCAATGCCTCCGTCACCAACCCCGACAGGGCCCGTTCGTAGACCAGGACTTCGAGGTCGGCATTGTCCGCCACATAGCGGAGCTCCGGAGCTACGTAGCGAAAATTAAGATTGATCGGCACCGTTCTCGCCTTGTAGCAGCCGATCATCACTTCGAGCCATTCGACGCAGTTGTGGGCGAGAATCCCCACGTGAGCGCCAGGCCCGATCCCGCGATCTTGGAGGTAGTGCGCCACCCGGTTCGCCCGCTCGTCCAGCTCCGAATACGTCCGCCGAGCCGTTCCGGCGATCAACGCCTCGCGTTCGGGCACGGTGTCCACCACGACTTCAAAGAGGTCGGCCAGATTCAGTTCCCTGTCAGCCATCCACGTCATTCCCGTCTTTCCGAACCCTTAGGGCCTCCGAGCGCCGGCCCGGGGCCGTATCATGCGCCACCCGGCCGGTCATTGTGTAGCACGGACGGCCCGGCGCCGGTCCCGGGGCAAATGGCGTCTCGGCGTCGACACCCACGCGATCCGATGGGATGGCAAAGAAAGGTCAGGCACATGGCACCTACCAACTCGGAGCGGACCGGAATCGCCGGACTGTCTGCCCTGGTCACCGGAGGTGGCAGCGGCATCGGCCTGGGCACCGCCTCCCGCCTGGTGGCCGACGGTGCCCAGGTGACCATCTGCGGGCGCACCGAGGAGAAGTTGCAGCAGGCGGTGACGGTGTTGTCATCGGTGGCGGCGTCCTCGGCGCCGGGAGCCGGCTCGGCGGTGGGAACCGCTCGCTATGTGGTGGCCGACGTCACCATCGAGGAGGAGATCGCCGGGGCCATCGCCGCCGCCGCGGAGGAACGCGGCCGGCTCGACATCCTCTTCGCCAATGCCGGTGGCGCCCACCACATGGGGCCGATCGCCGGCGCCGATCTGGACCAGGTGCGGGCGACCGTCGACCTCAATCTCATTGGCACCTTCCTGTGCATCAAGCACGGGGCCCCGTTGATGGGTGCCGGGGTGGGGACCGGGGTCGACGGCGGCCCGGCGCCGGGCGGATCCATCATCGGGATGTCGTCGGGAGCCGGAGCCTTCCCCCACCGCTACCTCTGGGCCTACGGCTCGGCCAAGGCGGGGATCGACATGTTGTGCAAATGTGCGGCGGAGGAGTTGGGGGGTTCGGGCATCCGGGTCAACACCGTGCAGCCCGGGATCGTAGATGACGACCTGATGGCTCCGATCACGGCCGGCGGCCCGCTGCTCGACGACTATCTGGCCGAGATGCCGATCCGCCGGTTGGGAACCGTCGAGGACATCGCCTCAGCGGTGCGATTCCTAGCTGGGCCGGAGTCGTCGTGGATCACCGGGGACAACCTGGCCGTCGACGGCGGCCACCACCTCCGGCGCGGCGCCAACTACGGGCTGCTGTTCGGCGAGTGAGCCGGGTCGCCGGTTGGTGGGCGGCTCAGCGGAACGAGGCCGCACCTTCCAGGGCCAGGAGTTCACGCTTCATCGGGAGGCCGCCCCCGTAGCCACCGATGGTGCCCTCCGAGGTGATGACCCGGTGGCACGGCAGGATGATGGCCAACGGGTTCTTCCCGTTGGCCTGCCCGACCGCCCGGAACCCCTTGGGGCTGCCGACCCGGCGGGCCAGCTCGGCGTAGCTGATCGTCTGGCCGTAGGGGATGTCGGCCAAGGCGAACCACACCTTGCGCTGGAATGGCGTGCCTTGGGGGTCGAGGGCAAGATCAAAGCTCTGGCGTTCTCCGGCGAAATACTCGTCGAGTTGGGTGGCGGCCTCCAGCAGGTGATGATGGATTCCGACTTCTTGGCCACCGTCATTTTCTTCGAGGCCGGTTGATTGCCGCGGCTTCGTTGCCCCGGGTAGCACCAGGTGGGTCAGCCCGTCGTCGTCGGCGCACAGCATCAGCTCGCCGACCGGGGTGGACAGCTGCATGGTCTTGACGGTGTTGGGTCGCCGATGGGCGTGGTGGGAATGAGGCTTGGTGGCGGTCTTCATGCGGCGTTGACTTCTCCTTCGGGTTCGATGGGGGTGGTCCACAAGTGGGCCATGGCGTACGCCCGCCATGGGCGCCACTTCTCGGCCAGTCGGTTGACGGTCTCGATGTCGTCGTGGTGACCCAGACGAGCGATGCCTCGCCGGACACCGAGATCGGTGGGCAGAAAGGCATCGGGGTGGCCGAGAGCCCGTAGCGAGACATAGGCGGTGGTCCACGGGCCGATGCCGGGCAGCTCGAGCAAGCGACGCTCGACCTCGTCGGGGTCCTCACCCGGGTTGATCCTCACCGTGCCCTCGGCGATGGCGGCGGCTAGCGCCTCGAGGGTCCGGCGTCGGCTTCCCGGCATGGCGAAGGCGGCGTCATCGGCGGCGATGATCTCCTCGGCCGTCGGAAACAGGTGGGTGACGGTCGGCCGAGGGTTGCTCAGCCGTCGCCCGGCGGCGCCCACCAATCGTCCAGTCACCGTCCGGGCTCCGGCCACCGATATCTGCTGGCCGATGACGCCCCGCACCGCCATCTCGGCCCCGTCGACGGCACCCGGCATCCGCTTTCCGGGGGTGCGTTGGACCGACGGCCGCAACTGCGGATCGAGAGAAAGGGTTTCATCGACGGCCACCGGATCGGCATCCAGATCGAGCAACCGACGGCACCGGGTCACCGCGGCGGTCAGGTCGCGTAGATCCTCCAGATAGAACGTCGACCGCACACACCCGTCGCCCGGGGTCAGCTCGACGATCCCCTCGCCATGGGGAAGGTCGAGGCTGCGCAGGAAGGTGCCGTCGATGTACGACTCGACGCCGGGAACGGCCCGGAAGGCGAGAAACTCGAACAACGATTCGGCGTCGAACGGCGCACGGTAGGGCAGGCGGAGTTGAATCGACCCGGCGCTGCGGTCCCCCCGTCGCCGGCTCTTCAGCCGGAGATCGGTTGGCGTCTTGGCGAAGACCTCTCGGATGGTGTCATTGAACTGGCGAACGCTGGCGAAGCCGGCGGCAAACGCCACCTGCGAGACAGGAAGGTCGGTGGTCTCCATCAAGATCCGGGCGGTTTGGGCCCGTTGGGCCCGGGCCAGGGCCAGGGGCCCGGCGCCGACTTCGGCGACCAGCACCCGCTGCACTTGGCGGGCGCTGAAGCCGAGATGGCGGGCCAAACCGGCGACCCCTTCGCGGTCGACGATCCCGTCGGCGATCAGCTTCATGGCCCGGGCGACGACGTCCGCCCGCATGTCCCATTCCGGAGATCCGGGCGACGCATCGGGTCGGCACCGCATGCACGCCCGGAAACCGGCTTGCTGGGCGGAGGCGGCGGTGGGATAGAAGCGGACATTGCCGGGTTTGGGGGTGATCGCCGGGCAGCTGGGTCGGCAGTAGATGTGGGTGGAGGTCACCGCGGTGAAGAACCACCCGTCAAAACGGGTATCCCGGCTCTGCACCGCCCGGTAACACTGCTCGAAGTCGTCGATCACCCTGCCAGTGTGGCACGCTCCGAAGGGGATGTCTGGCGGAAATCGGACATGAACGCCGGCGGGCCGAATCGGTGGCGATCAGGTGGCGGCTCCGGCGGTGAACGGATGCGGCAAACCTGGCGCATCCCCCGGGTTTCGCTACTCGTTTCCCCCCTCGGGGATCCACCGGCCGGAATCGCGCCACGCCACCGCGGCATGAAATCCCTCATCGGCGGCCAGCTGTTGGAACCATCTGCCCTCCGGCGAGTGCCGGGTGATGCCATCGAAGAGAGTGGCTAGCAGTTGGGTGCCGGGGAGGCCCATGTTGTCGTAGGCCTGGTTGATCATCAGCTTCTGCATCACCAGTTGATTGATCGGCACCCCGGCCATGCGATCGGCCAGCGCCTCCACCCGGTCGTCCAACTCGTCGGCCGGCACCGACTCGAGCACCAGTCCCCACTCGGCGGCTTGACACCCGTCGATGGTGTCGCCGGTCAGCAGCATTCGCTTGGCTCGCTCCGCACCGAGCCGATAGACCCACAGGGCGGTGGTCGGGCAACCCCACACCCGGGCCGGCATGTACCCGATGCGGGCATCGTCGGCCATCACCACCAGATCGCAACACAGGGCGATGTCGCTGCCGCCGGCCACCGCATGACCCTGGACTTTGCAGATGGTGGGCTTCAGCGAGCGGAACAGGCTGGTGAACTGATCGGTATTCCGCTTCATGGCCCGGAAGTCCTTGATCGGGTCCCACACCATTCCCTGGGTGCCGATCCCGCCCTCGGCGAAGTCTTTGAGGTCGTAGCCGGAACAGAACGACCTCCCCTCGCCGCGCAGCACGATGACGTGCACCTGGCTGTCATCATTGGCCTGCTCGACGGCGGCATCGATCTCGCCGGGCATGAACCGGTCGATGGCGTTGAGCCGGGCGGGACGATTGAGGGTGATGTACGCCTTCCGGTCGGCCGTCTCATAGCGCAGAGAGCGGAAGTTGGCGGTATCGGTCATGGAGCCTCCCAGTCGCTCGACCCGGGGGTGGCCGACACCACCGGTTCACCATCTCGACAACGGGTGTTCATCACTGTCGGCGCAGCCTGTCCAGATTGCGGCGATCCCGCTTGGTCGGCCGACCCGAGCCCGGCGCCCGGGACGATGCCGGGACGGCGTTCGCGGCGGGTGTCGGCGGCGGGGAGTGGTCGATGAGGCACTCGGCCGCCACCGGGGCGCCGACCCGCTTGGTGATCAACTTGACGACTTCCACGATCCGGGCCCGATCCCCCGCCCGGGTCTCCACCCGGTCTCCGGGCCGCACCGGGGAGGACGCCTTCGCCGTCGTGCCGTTGACCCGGACCCGCCCACCCCGACAGGCGGCGGTGGCCGCCGAGCGGGTCTTGTGGAGGCGCACCGCCCACAGCCACTGATCGATTCGGGCGCTTTCGATCCGGCCATGCTGGCACGTGGAGTCAGAACCGGGCGAGCCCCCGAATCGTCAATGACCCGGAGTTGTCGTCGTTCCCGGGTTGCCTTCGGCGCCGGCGACCCCCGGTGCCGGTCGGTGGCTCCCGCGGCGCCGGGTGAGCTCGACTCGGACCACCTCGGGATCCGGATCTGCGACCGCCAGCTGGCCGGACTCGCCGTCGCGTCGGAGAAACACGTCGTGCATCTCGACGGCGAGCACCGCCAGTTGGGTGGCATCCCTCGGAGCCACCGATTCCGACATTTGTTCCCGGTGCCCGTCCAGATAGCTGGCGGCGGCCCTGACGCTGTCCCGTTGGGCTCGGTCAGCCGGGGTCGGGTAGCTGAACCGCCATCGTCGGGCTTGCCGGGTGATCTGGATCTTGTCGTCGTTGTCGAGGCCGGCAGCCGGGAAGACCCGGCAGTCGTAGGTACGGCAGGTCCGGGGACGGTGTGGGTAGATCGAGCACCGGTCGTCGATCAGCATCGGGCAGTGCCCCCGGTGGTCGTAGCCGAGCAGCACATGGCCGGGCGGGAATCGAGGCGCCGGGAACAGCAGCTCGACGGGAATATGGGCAAGGGGGTCGGCCTCGTCGGGGGCGATGTGAATGAACTGCGACGAGGTGCAGCAGGCGGTGCAGCCATCGCAGGGGACATCGGAGGTGCCCTGGCCGCCCAGGGCGGCCTGCATCTCGGTCATCCAAGTCGAGAAGACCCCGGCATCGAGATCCGGATCGCCGCTCATGTTGTCCTCGGTCACGACGGCTCCATGGCTCGATCGGGCGTCCGCGGTCCGGAAGGATACGACTCGGACTCGGCCGCCCCCCTGGGTGGGCGCCATATCCAAATGGACGTCAGGGGAACGGGGGGCGGTCCATCACCCATCGGGTGGTCACCTGGAGGAAATTGATCGGGCTGGGCTGGGCTTCGTGGCTGAACTGATACCGGAACCCAGCACTCTGCAACGCCCGGTTCGGGGCGGTGTTGAACGCGTTCGGCTCACAGTAGAGACGCTGCAATTCGAGAGCCCGGAAATACACCTCGGCCGACATTCTCACGAATTCGGCTCCGAGCCCCTGCCGCCGCCGGGTCGGTTCCAGGATGTGGAGGTGCATGAAGGCCTCCTGGCCGAAGATGATGTGGTCGGCCGAGCTGAACCCGACGGCCCGGTCATCGAGTTCCCACACCACTGAGTAGCTTTCCCGCGCTTGCCTCGGCCGGGCGTAGTCCTCCTGGTAAAAGGACCGCCACGCGTCCGGGGCGGGCAGCCGGGCCCGATCGACGCCCAGCGTGCGGAGGTGCTGGTCTGACGAGTCGTGGAAGTAGCTGATCCGGAGGTCGACGTCGGCCAGCTTCATTTCCCGGACGGTCAGCCTCGCATCCGGGCTCATGCCCATCCCAATTCCTTCAGCCGCCGATCATCGATACCGAAGTGGTGGCCGATCTCGTGGACCACTGTCTTGCGCACCATGTCCACCACTTCCTGGGTGGTGGTGCAAGCCGAGCAGATGGTGGCCATGTAGATAGTGATGCGATCGGGCACCGCGCTCATGTAGCTATTGCCTCGGTTGGTCAGCGGGATCCCTTCATAGAGTCCCAGCAGCGATCCGGGCGGACTCAACTCGTCCACCACCACCGCGACGTTCTCCATGTTGTTACCCAGCTCGGGAGGGATCCCGTCGAGCGCATCCGTCACCAGCGCTTCGAACTGCTCTACCGACATGGTGACCATGGACTAGATCATGCCAATTCCAGGCGGTGAGTCCTACAACATGCCGTAGGCCCGGGTGGGCGAGAGCCGGACCATGACCCGATGGTCGTCGACCATCGCCTGGCGGTAGGCGTCCCAGTCCTCGTGCTCGCCATTTGCCGCCCGGTAATACTCCACGAGTTCGTCCACCGTCGCATCATCGGGGCGGGTCGCCACCGGGGAGAGCTCCACATCGCCCTCGATCACTACATAGGCGAAGAAGTCCTGGCGGGAAATGTGGAGGGCGGCCCAGGGCTCACGGGCCAGATTCCGGTATTTGGCCCGATCGGTGGTGATCGAAATTCGGATGAGCCCATCGTCGGAGACGTAATACATCACGTTCGACTGCTGTGGCCGACCGTTCGATCGGATGGTGGTCAGGACCGCCTGGCGATGATCGCGGGCAAAGGTGAGGGCGGAGTCGAGTTCCATAGCTTTGGTCAACCGGACCCAATCCTGGCCTATTCCGGGCGCCGGCGTCGACCGGCTGGGGGCCGGAGACCCAACCACCTGCCCGTACCGGATCGGCGGGCTACTCGAACTGCAGCGCCTCCAAAATCGGGAGCCTCGAGGCTCTCCACCCTGGCCACAGTGATGCCGCCACCGCCACCGCCACCGCAATTGGCGCGTAGATGAGCGACCCGAAGTCGAGGAGATAGGTGTCGTGGTACCCGACGAAGAGCGGGGTGGCGTTCAGCAGCCCGTCGAGAAGCAGGAACCCGACCAGGATCCCCAACGCCGCCCCGACCACCGCCACCACCAGGGCTTCGGCTACCACCATCGAGAACAACTCCCGGGGGGTCATCCCGATGGCGTTCAGCAATCCGAACTCCCGGCGGCGCTGGATTCCCACCAGCACCAGAGTGGACAGGACACTGACGAACGAGACGCCGAGCAGCGCCCGCTGGAGCGCCCAGAACCCGGTGATCTGGCCGGAGGCCGACGAAATGGAGTCGCTCAGCTCCTTGCTCGGGATGGAGAAGGTCAGGAACGACGACACCGGAGCTTGGTGGGCTCGGGCCACGATGGTCGACAACGAGACGCCACGGGCCGGCAACAGGGTGAGGCCATTGGGTAGCTGCTGTCCGAACAGGCGGGTTTCGAGGCTCAGCGGCAAAGTGACGTTGTCGCCGGCGGCGTTCCCGTTGTCCCAGACGCCTTCGACCGGCACCCGGGCAAAGCCACCGGGGGTGTCGAGCACCAATTCCGACCCGGGGTGCAGGTGGTCCCGCCGGGCGAGGCCGGCGCCGACAATCGCCTGGCCACGGGCAAAGGCGACCGGATCGGCGCTGCCCTCATAGACGGTGAGGCCGGTCGGCAAGGTGGTGCTGGCGACCACCACGGCGAGCTGACCGGAACTGTGGCCGGCGATCACCACGTCGTAGGTCTCGACTCCGGCCACACCCGGTAGTTGCCCGAGGGTGACAATGTCACTGGCCGGAATGCGGGCGTCGGTGTTGAACCCGTTCTTGCCGGCCAAGGTCGAGACAGTCACACCGTGGCTGGGCGCCGAGGTCTGGAACTGTTGGGTGATGTCGTGCACCACCGACTGGTTGAAACTGGAGGTGATCACGGCCACACCCACCGCCGCACCGATGGCCACCGCCATCACCCCGGTGCGGCTCGGATCCCGCACCAGGTTGGCGATGCCGAGGCGAACGACTCCCCCGCCGGTCTTGCCCCGGTCCCAGACGGCCCGCACCACCAGTGGCGCCCACGCACCGCAGGCGAGGATGGCGAAAATGGCGGCGAGGAGAAACCCGCCGATGGCCGCCAACGGCTGCCACGATGCCAGCGATCCGTGGCGCACCCCCAGCCAACTCAACAACAGACCGCCGAGAGTCAGAGCGGTCAGGGCGAGGGCATTGCGGAGGGTATGGCGGGTCGAGGTCCGCTCCCGCTCCTCTCGGCTCGACAGCTCGGCGGCGATGTCGAGCCGGAGGGACCGCCGCAAGGGGCGGATCGTCGCCAACAGACCGATGGCGACGCCGAGCACCAGCCCCACGAGAAACGTCCAGGCGGTCGTCCGCACGTTGAGCGCGACTCCGGCCAGGTGAATGGTCACGGTGTTGAGGGTGCTCAGGACCGGGTGGGCGATCGCGGTCCCGGCCAGGGCTCCGAGCAGCCCGCCCACCGCTCCGAGCGCGCCGACCTCGAGGAGGGGCCCGATCAGCAACACCGATGGCGGCGCGCCGACGGCGGCGATGATGGCATGTTCTCGCCGGCGCTCTTCGAGGGTCAGGGCGACCACGTTGTAGACGAGCACCACCGCGATGCCCGAGGCCAACACGGCCAGGAGGCCGAGGAGCGGGGTGAACCCTCCGATGACCAGCTGTACCTCGGGAGCGACGGCGGTACCGCTGACCACCCCGTCCCAGCCTCCGACCGCCCGGGTCAGCCGAGCCTGGAGCCCGGCCAGCGGGACGCCGGGGCGGGGGGTGGCATAGATGGCGTCGAGCCGGCCAAGTCGGTCGAAGCGGGCCTGGGCGGCGGCGAGTCCCATGACGACGACGTCGCCGTGATTGAGGTTGTCGAGGGCCGAGAGCCCAACCGAACCGGCGAGCGGAAGGGTTCCGGTGTTGGTTTCGAGCCCTGAACCGGCACCGAGCTGAGATCGGAGAGTTGTCGACGTCAGGATCTGATCCGCCGCCAACTCGGTGCCCGAACCCGTGCACCCGGTGCCGCCCACCAGGGCGGTGGCGGCACAGGTCACCCCGAGGACCACCACGTTCTGTTGCCCGACCCGGTGGGTCTGCACCACCGAGACCGCCTGGACCAACGGGATGACCTGGCTGACTCCCGGGGTGGCGGCCACCGCCGCCAACGCCTGGGCATTGAGACCCCCGGAGGCGGTCGCCCCTACCACCCGCAGGGACGACGGGCCGGCCACCTGCTGATTGAAATGGCTCAATGAATACGAGACGCTCTGGGTCACGATCAACACCGAGAGGGCCAGTGAGCTCCCGGCGGCTACCGACACCACCGCGATGATCGTCCGGAGCCGGATCCTGGCCAGCCGGCGGAGATTGAGGAGCCGAACGGCCCGGATCATCGTCGGAGGAGGTGCCCGCCGTCGAGCGAGAGCACCCGATCAGCCCGTCCGGCCGCGGCCTGGTCGTGAGTGACCAGCAGCAGGGCGGCGCCGGAGCGCCGGACCTGCTCGGTCAACAGATCGAGCACCTCGCCACCGGTAGCGGCGTCGAGGTTGCCGGTCGGCTCGTCGGCCAGGATCAGCGGTGCACCGGCGACCAGGGCCCGGGCGATCGCCACCCGTTGCATCTCGCCGCCGGAGAGCTCCCCTGGAAGTCGGCCCGCCTTCTCGCCGAGGCCCAGACGCTCGAGGAGCTCCGGAGTCGAGCCGTCGTGTCGCCTGTCGAAGGTCAAGGGAAGCTCCACGTTCTCCGCCACCGTCAGGGTCGGGAGCAGCTGGAAGAACTGGAAGACGAAACCGACCTGACGCCGGCGCAGACGGGCGCGGCCCGACGCGTTGAGCGATCCTAGGGTCACCCCTTGGACCAACACCTCACCCTCGTCCGGCTCGTCGATCCCTCCGGCCAGGTGGAGCAGGGTCGACTTGCCCGATCCGCTCGGTCCGACCAGAGAACAGAACTCACCGGCGGCAATGGACAGGTCGACATGGTCGAGCACCCGCACCTCATCGCCGCCCTGGCGGAATGACTTGGAGACCCCGCGTAGCTCGAGCGCAGCGACCCCGGCGCCTTGACTGGGCCGCTCCCCACCCCGGACCGAGAGCACGTCCGGGTTCACCGGCGGCGACCCTGACACGGCATGATCGTCGCACGGCCTGAGCTGGGCCGCAACCGACGGCGGGTGGTTGACTGGCCCGATGCCAGACTTCGAATACCTCCGGGTCGAACGAGATCAACAGCTCGACGGCCTTGTCACCATCACCTTGTACCGGCCCGAGAAGCTCAACGCCCTGAACATCGGACTTCACGACGACCTCCAGGGTCTGCTGGTCGATCTGGAGACCGATCACTCAGCGCGGGTGGTGATCCTCACCGGCGCCGGTCGGGCCTTCTCGGCCGGTGCCGACCTCAGTGATCGACGAGCCGAGCCGCCGGTGAACGACATCGACCGGCGGGCTCGAGTCCACCTCGGGGGCCGGACCTGCCAACTGCTCGACCGTCTTCCCCAGGTCATCGTCGGCGTCGCCAACGGCCTGGCCATCGGCGGTGGGGTGGTGCTGCTCAGCTGTTGCGATATCCGTCTGGCCGCCGAGTCGGCCTGGTTCTCGATCCCGGAGGTGGAGCTCGATCTTCCCCTCAGCTGGCAGGCCCTTCCGCGGTTGATGCGGGAGCTGGGCCCCGCCCGGACCAAGGAGCTGGCCATGGCCTGCGAGCGTTTCACCGCCCAGCAGGCCGAGGCGTGGGGCTTCGTCAACCACGTCCATCCCGATGCCGAGCTTCCGGCTGCGGCGCGGGCGATGGCGGCGCGACTCTTGTCGATGGACCCGCTCACCTTGGCCATGACCAAGAGCGCCTGCGCGGCACTGGAGAACCTGATGGTTCCCAAAGAGGTCACCTGGAGCGACGCCGAGTTGATGCTCCTGGCCAACCGCCAGGCGAGTATCCGCCGCCGACGGGACGGCTAGGTCGGGCCACCGGCGGCAGAAGCGTCCGGGCCGTCCTCATGCCAGGATGGCGCCAGTGCAGAACCTCCGTCTGCGCCTACTGGGCGAACTCGACATCGAGGGGTGCGATACGGACCGGCTGGAGCGCCGGCAACTG
>DASXFR010000079.1:0-14736 GCA_036489495.1 Acidimicrobiales bacterium
GCATACGCCGGCACTCGGTGCGGCTGGTCGCGGCAGTGCTGATGGCCGGTGCGCTTTGGACGGTCGGGCCGGTCGGAGCCCAGGCCCAGACACCCCCTTCCACCACCACGGCGACCGGGAGATGCGCCACCGGGCCCTGCCTACTCAACGTCGGGGGGTCGTTTACCTGGCAGGACAGCGCTACGCCAATGGCTTCCGGATGATCTGCCGGCCACTTCCTCCGGGCACCTTCTCTTCCGGTGGGTGCCCGTCGAGCCAACCGTGCGCCGACACCGTGACCATCGTCGGGCGCTGTGTGGACTGCTACGTACCCGACAACTTCCTCTTCGGGGCGGTTGCCGGCTGGCTGGACCTTCCGGTCGCCGAGATGGAGGTGATGGGTTGGGGGGCCAAGCTGGCCAAATCCAGCCTGGAGGTACTGCCCGGCCACGTCATATCCGAGAAGCTATGGAACGAGGGCCACGCCTTGGGCCTCCAGGCCCACACCAACCACCGGGCGGGTCGCCCCTGCCACCTCGATGGCATCGCCCTTGAACGCGCCCTGCGGGTGGCCCAGAGCCGGGACGATTGCCGCAACTGCGATCAACCGGCAACGGCTCCCCTTTTCATCGATTTCGGGCGGGAGCCGTGGCAGTGACGAAGGCGGGGTCACCGTCCCCGACAAGGTCGAGCGTCGCCGAGTGGGTCCGGGAAAAAGACCCGGGGCTGCTGGCCATCAAACGATCAATCCGGGGCGCGGTGGTCGTATCGTCGGTCTTCGCCGTCACCCATGCGCTCTTCTCCAATCCGCAGGTGAGTCTGTTCGGAGCCTTCGGTTCGTTCGCCCTGTTGCTCCTGGCGGAATTCCCGGGTCGACCCCGCACCCGGCTTGTCTCCTACGCAGGGCTGGCCATGGTCGGGACCGGCTTCATCGCCATCGGCACGGTGGTATCGACCCACAAGGTGACGGCCGTCGTGGTGATGGCCGTGGTGGGGTTCGGGGTTCTCTTTGCCGGGATTGTCTCGCCGCAGGCCGCCACCGCATCGACGGCGGCCCTCCTGACCTTCGTGTTGCCGGTCGCGGTAGTCCAGCCGACCTCGGCGGTGGGGCCCCGCCTTATCGGCTGGGCATTCGCGGCGGTGGCCTGCGTGCCCTCCTGCCTGTTGGTGTGGCCGATCCCCTGGCGCGACGATCTCCGCCGCCGGCTGTCGGACACGGTGTCGGCGGTTGGCCGGTTGTCGGCGGCGGTGGCCGAAGGCCGGTCCGACCCGCCGGCCCGGGGGGCAGTGAAGAGGGAGCTGGCCCGATTGCGAGACGAGTACTCCCGGACGCCCTACCCGCCAACCGGGTCGGCGGGCGCGGCGGTCGCCCTGGCCAAACTGGTGGGGCGGGTCGAATGGGTGGCCAACAATGCGCTCCTGGGCGACGACCGGACCGCGTGGCGGGATCTGTCTCCGGTCCGGGAGGTGGTCGAGGCGGTGGGCACGACCCTCCAGCTGACCGCGTCGCTCATCTGCGACATGGATGCCCGCCCGGTTGACGACGCCGATTTGGTGCGATCGGTCCAGGAGTCGATCCGGCGGCTGGACCAGCTGATCGAGCACCAACTCGACGCCGACGTGACCATGCTGATCGCCCCCGGGCCGGATGGGGTTGATCCGGCAAGCGCCAGTGGGCCCGGGGATACGGCCTTCGATCAACCCGGAGGCATCGCGTCGTCGTTGGATCCGAGCTTCCGGGCCCGGGCCATGGGGATCGCCACGGAGATGATGGCGGATGCCGCCCTGGAGTCGGCCGGGGCCCAGGCCGTCGGCGATCGGAGGTTGGGCCCTCCGGGACAGCAGCCGTCGTCCTCGTTTTGGCGCCGGCTGATCTCCCACCTCTCCTTCCGCTCGGTGTGGTTCCGCAACGCGGTGCGCGGCGGGGCCGGCCTGGCCGGGGCGGTGACCGTCGTCGAATTCACCAATGTGGAGCACGGCTTCTGGGTGGTCCTCGGAACCTTGTCAGTGCTGCGCTCCAATGCACTCGGCACCGGGGCCACCGCCCTTCGGGCGATTGGGGGGACGGCGGTCGGTTTCGTGGTGGGCTCCGCCATCATGGTCGGAGTTGCCGGCGACCCGGTGTTCCTGTGGGTGCTTCTCCCCCTGTCGGTACTGGTTTCGGGCGTAGCCCCGTCGATGATCTCCTTTGCGGCCGGGCAGGCCGGCTTCACCGTGGTGGTGATCATCCTGTTCAACATCATCGCCCCCACCGGCTGGAAGGTCGGCCTGACCAGAATCGAGGATGTGGCCATCGGCTGTGGAGTGAGCATCGTGGTCGGAGTATTGTTCTGGCCCCGCGGCGCGACTTCGGCCCTGGGGCGGGCCCTTTCAGATGCGTTCGTCACCAGCTCGAGCTACCTGGCCGACGCGGTGGACCGGTTGACTTCCCCGTCCCGCCGGGTGGATACCCGGCCTGGCCAGCGGGCGTCCCACAATGCCTATCTCCGGCTCGACGACGCCTTCCGCGAGTTCCTGGCCGAGCGGGGGGCGAAGCTCGTGCCGGTCGACACCATCACCAGTCTCTTTTCCGGGTCGAGCCGGATCCGAATGGCCGCCTACACCCTCTCCGTCCTGTCGGCGTTGCCTCCCGAGCCGGGACAACCCGAGCTCGAGTCGGTCGAAATCGCCGGGGCCGTCCTCCGAGATTCCTACGCGTCCAGCCACCGTTGGTACGAGGAATTCGCGGAGATGCTGGCGGATCGGCGGAACTCGCTCGACCCGCCGCCGGCGCACAACGAGATCCTCCACCAGGTCCTCCTCGAGGCGTTCGACGACGCCCGGAACCGCCGCCGAGGTGACCGGCTCCGCACCATCCTGGAGATGCTCTGGGCTGACGAACTGCTCGAGACCCAGAGTCAGGTGCAGGTCGACCTGGCCGGCTCGGCCAACCTCTTTACCCGTCGGAGCCATCACCTGTTGCTGATCTGAGGCCTGACGACCGGATGGACCGACGCGAAGGGTCCAGAGGCTCAGGAAGGCAGGAAGTCAATGAGCAGCCGGTTGACATCGTCGGGCGCCTCCAGCTGCATCCAATGGCCGGGACCCTCCAGGCGCTCGTAGCGCCAGGGGCCGGCAACCTGCTCGGCCGAGCGGGTCATCTGCCCCTCGGTCAGGGCGAAGTCCCCACTGCTCCACACCCCCATGGTCGGGGCCTGGACTGGGGGGAGGACGATGGGCGGGGAGATGTACGACTCCGGGGGGATGTTGGCCCGATACCAGTTGAGACCCGGAGTCAAGGAATCGGTGGCCTCGAGATCGGCGATGACACCGTCGGCGTCGGGATGGTGGCCCCAGGCCCGGAAGTTGGCCCATTTGTCGTCGGACAACCAGTGCTCGGCCACGTTTTCGAATTGGAAGAGGAGCATGTACCACGACTTCTCGTTCTGCTCGAATCCTCCGGCGCGGAAGCTAGAGGGATGGCCGACCGAGAGGGTGACGAGATGATCTACCCGCTCCGGAGCGACGGCGGCCAGGGCCCATGCCACCGCGGCTCCCCAGTCGTGGCCGACGACATGGGCCCGCTCGACGCCGGCATCGTCGAGCACCGCCCCGACATCCGCAACCAAATAGAGGATGTTGTAGGCGTCGATCCCGGCCGGTTGTTCGGAGGCGCCGAAGCCCCTCATGTCGGGGACGATGACCTTGAAGCCGGCGTCGGCCAACGGGCCGACCTGATTTCGCCACAGCTTTCCGGAATCCGGGAAGCCGTGCAGCAGTACCACCGGCCGGCCGTCGCCGGTGACCTCATATTCGATTCCTACACCGCCGCTATCGGCACGCACGTGTGAACCTCCGGTCTCGTAGAAACATGGATCAGGCCGTGGCCATGGCGACCAGCTCGTCCCGGTTGGGTCCGATGGCCGGTTGGTTCCGCCAGTCGGCTCCGAGTTCGATGACCTGCTCGAGCAGCCCGGGTCGGGCGAGCACCGCGTCCGGGAGTTCGAGCACGCTCACGATGTCGATGAACCCTCGGAAGACGTCCGGGTCCTTCGAACTGGCCAGCGCCAGGGCACTGGTGATTTCGTACTCGGGATCGCCCGGATCGTAGGTGGTGCCGTCGGCGACGGCCTCCATCTCGGCCAGACGATGCCGATCGAAGGACAAGGTGCCCCGATACCAGGGTTCGACGGTGGCGGCGCTGGCGGCAGCAAAGGCGTCGGACAGTTCGGCGGGGCGGTCCAGTCCGGTCTGTCGGAGGGTGTTCCGAAGGACCTGGGCGTGAGCCATCCCCATCGACGCGCCGCGTCCGACTGACGGATTCGTGCAGGCCCAAGCGTCAGCCACGGCCAGAATCCCCGTCGCCACCGGTGTGCCGCCCGGGCGCATTTCCCGATGGCGGTCCTCGATCTTGGCCATCACCACGATCTGCTCCTCGATCGGGTCTCCCTCCAGCCAGTGGGCGGCGGTGGGGAGCGAGCGCACGACGTTCTGCCAGCGCTGAACATCCTTGAGCCCGAGGAGCGCCCGATCACCTGATCGGGCGATGAGGGTGACGGACCAGGACTTGTTGTCCGCCGGCAGGGTGAGGACGGAAATGGAGCCATAGGGCTGGAGCCCGGGGCCGAGGGACACCGGCAGCTGCCCGTCACGCGAACGGAAGTGCCGCCCCAGGTAGATGAACCCGCTGTCGGCGACTTCGTCTTCCGGCTTCTGGGCCCCGGCCGCTTCCAGCCAGATGGGGAGCGCCGATCGCCGACCACTGCAGTCGATGACCAGCTCGGCGCTCAGCTCCTCACCGTCGGTGGTGCGAACCCCGGTCACGTGAGGCACGCCGCTGATGGCTTCCGACCCGCAGGCCAGGCCCTCCACCGACACCCCCCGCCTCACCCGGAGCCCCGGGGTCTCTTCCGCCACCGAAGCCACTGATCTTTCCACCACCGCCCGTCGACCCGACAGCATTTGGAAGCGATCGTCTCCGTCTCGGGCCCCCCCGGTGATGAAATCCGGGGCGTCGCTGACCGGGTTGAAACGGACGGCACCGTCCTTTTCCAACCTCGCAGCCACCTCTGGGAGCTCGCGTTCGATGATCTGGCGATACCGGGGAAGGAAGAGATGGGCGAGCCGGAATTGGTTGACCCCTTTCCGCTCCCAGCTGGTCCAGGCTTCCTCGGCGTCTTCCGGGGCGGGCTGGTCGTCCCGCTCCAGCAGCGTGACCGCGTGGTCATCTCGGGCGAGCATCATGCCGAGGCCCAACCCCACCACTCCCCCGCCAATCACCACAATCTCGTCCACTGGCTATGCCCCCTTCCTCGGTCCGAGCGAGCATAGAACGGGTCGACGGAGGAGGGGAAGGCCGACTCCGGGCGCCCGGATGGCCCGACGGCCCAGGATAACGAAGGAGGGGCCCTTCCGGGCCCCTCCTTCCTCACTCCTTCATGACGGTTGGCCCGACCGCTACCCGTTCAGCGATGTGGCCAGCGTCGTCTCCAGTGGTCCAGAGATGGCGAACCCTCCACCGATGATCTGGAGAGCGTTGATGGTCCCATCGGTCGGGGTTCCGGGGTCGGAGACCACTTGTCCGACCCGGTTGAGGAACGTCCCGAGGTAGTCGGTCCCCGACGGGTTGCCCTCGTTGTTGGGATCCCAGGTCAGCAGGATCGGAATCCCACCGAACCTGGCCGGGATCCGGCCGGCCACGATGCCGTCGGTGTAGTAGTCACCTCGGGCGAAGATCAGCCACGCGGGGTCGTAGTCGAGCCCGTTGGTGATCCCGGACGCGTTGACCGAGTCCAACTCGAACCCGGCTAGCAGCTGGGAGGTGTCGGTGAAGTCCTGGCCGGCCACCCGAAGCACCGAGATCCCCAAGGCTTCCACCTGGGTGAGGACGTTGTCGCTGATGGCGATGGGGCCACCCATGACGATCACCTGTTGGACGGCGTCGTTGGTGAGGGCGGTGACCGCGTCAGGCGACAGCGAGCTCGGACCGGTGAGCAGCAGTGGGAAGTGGTTGGTCTGGGCAATGGCACTTGCCGAGGCGGCGTCGGTGAAGCTCTGATCGGTGGCCAGAATCGCGGTGGTCACTGAGGTGTCCGGAGCCGACGATGCCGGGGAGCCATTCGAACCGGTGGTGTCGTTGAGCGAGCCGTCATAGGCGCCGGGGAAGTGGCCAGTGCCGGGGACTCCGGCGCCCGGGAAGGTGGCGACCGCTGCCGCCGTCCCGTCAGCCGTCTGGCCGAAGATCTGCTGGACGACCAGGTTGACCGGCTGACCGTCGATGGTGGTCCGTTGGCTGACACCGCCACAGTTGAACGCCGGGGTGTTCTGGAGCTGGGTGACGTTGGCCTGGCTGACCGCCAGCGGCCCCCCGACCACGAACACCTCGGTGACGCCATTCAGCCGGAGCGAATTGAGGGCATCGGGCGATAGCGAGTTGGTTGGAGTCGTCAAGACCGAGGTGCCCAGCTGCCCGGCCAGGTAGCTGGCCGACAGGGCATCCTGGTAGCTCCCGTTGGTGACCAGGACCGCCGGGGTCTCGTTGGTCGCCGAGGGGACACCCGGAAGGCAGGTGGGCGGATACACATGGGCGATCTGAGCCGCGGTGGCATCCTGGGTCTGCCCGAAGATCCGTCCGGCGAAGAAGGCGATGACGAACGGGTTGTGAGCGTAGGGGGTGGTGCCCGCACAGGCGGCATTGATGCCCCCATAGGCGAGGTTGGCGGTGAGGTTGATCGGACCCCCGGTGGTCCTGACGTTGACGGCCAGGCCGCTCAGCGTGACCGTTCCCGGCGTGCCGGAAGACGCGGTCGGGATCTGGAACTCCAGGGTGCCCGGACCCGTCTGGGTGCCGGTCGTCTCCACCGTCACCGGGACGGTGCTGGAGCCGAAGCCCCCGCCGAGGGTGGCGGTCGGGGTGTTGGTGGTGGCATTCCACTCATCGCCAACGGGCATGGTCACACAAGCGAAGCCGGTAACCCCACCCCCGAGGGCTCCCGGCCCGCCCTCGGTGATGGTGATCGGGCTGATGGCGGCGTTGGTGGCCTGGTCGCCGGTCGAGGTGTTGTTGTCCCCGATGGTGACGCTCGGCTTATTGGCCGTCACCGTCACCGATGTGGCGGTAATGGTGGCATTCGACGGACCGCCGGTAGCCGGGGTGGAAAGGCTCGGGGTGGCGAGCAGGTCATTGGGAACCGTGCCGGGCAAGCCGGTGCTGCCGAAGGTCGGCGGAGCGTTGTAGCCGGGGGGGCTGGTGACGGCCACATTGCCCTGGTTGGCGGCGGTGACGTCACCGCTGACCGCGTAGCTGACTCCCGAGACGCTGATCTCGGCGGCATAGACGTGGCCGAAGACGTCGGCGGCCGTTCCGGTGCTGATCGTCCCGCTGTTGGTGAAGGTGATGACCAGCACGTTGTTGATGCCGGAGAAGGTCGAACAGCTGCCCATCGAGGCCAGCGAAGCAGTGGCGGTCGGGGTCACACTGGCTCCGTTGAAGGCGGCCTGGAACGACAGGGTCGGGGTCCCGGAGAATCCGATCGAATCCGGGGATCCGGCCGTCTCGCAGTTGGTCTTGTTGTTTCGGGCCACGGTGACGTAGACCTTGTCGCCGGCGCTCCAGGCGTTACCGGTCCCGTTCATCGGGAGTTCCCACCCACCGGCGGCGGTAGTGGCCCCGGGTCCGATGGCCGGCGTGCTGTTGGCGAAGATGGTGACGGCGCTTGGCGTGGCAATGGCGGCATTGGAGGCGGCCGGGTCATAGGGATTCGGTGGCGCATGTCCGTCCGATGCCGATGGAGGCGTGATGTTGTCTATCACGCCGGAATTGGCGTAGCCGCCATCGAAAAGTTGCCCATGGACCACCACTGGTCCGGCGTTGGCCCCGGCGGTGGTGTCGTAGGCGATATTGGTGATGTTGATGGGCTGGTTGACTGTGGTGGCTGCCGTGGCTGCGTATACGAAAACCAATAGGCCCCCGCCCACGACCGGTGCCTGCGCCCCGCCACAGATCTGGAATCCGGCATTCCCCACCACGCTCGGAGCCGTCACGGTGGGAACATGGTCGAAGCTGACGCTGGCGGTATCTTTGAAGTCACCAACCGCAATGAAGACCACTGCGGGGTTGACGGCGCAGGAGGTTGGGGCCGCCGTGGTACTTCCGACCGCGCCCGGGGTGAGGTTGACCGTCCAGTTTCCGGCCGCCTGATTGGCGAGATTCGGCCGGATGGTCGGGGCCGACGCTGCAATGGTCGTGCCGCTGAGGGTCGGTAGTACCGCCCCGGCTGGCGAGGCCAGCCCCAGCACGGAAAGGAAGCTCAAGGCGATCGTGCCTGCGGCACATGCCGTTGCTACTCGGCGGAACCTACCCGGACCCTGCTTCATGTTGACTCCTTGAAATCGATGTACGTCACGATCGTTGTGTCATCCGGGCTCAGACCCGGGCGCGCAGAACGCTACATCTAGTACAACTGGCTACGAGGGATGGTTGTGACACAATTTCTCAGATTTCTTCGATCTGGTCCTTCGGGAGGGGTTCTCGATGGATGTGTATCGCGGCAGCGGCCATGCCGAAATAGGTTGTACGACCAGGGAACCCGGTAACGGGGGGCGATTCTCGGGCCGGTCTGATGGAACGTATCTGGTTCAGTGCTTCGCTTGCACCCTTCCGGCGGCAATCGCCTCGCGTCGGGTGCCGACTCAGACACAGTTGGTCATCAAAGCCCTCATGCAACGATTTCCGGAAGGGTCTCGTCGAGCCAGTCGATGATCACACGGTTCGCCATCGATCGGTTCAGCCCCTCGCAGTGGGCGCCCGCACCATCGGCATCCTTGAACTCGACGAATGTCTTCGGGCAGATGAGTGCGTCGTAGAGGTCCTTGGCGTTTGACGATGCCAGGTCAGACTGGGCGGCGGTGATGAGCGTCGGACACCGGATCGCGGCGATCTCATCGGGCTCGAGTCTCCATTTGGCCATCTCGGCGAGATATGCCGCCAGACCCGGCGTGCCGTTGGTCCAGAACCCGCGCTGGACGATCTTCCAACGCATCGAGCGGTTTCCCTCCACCGCGGCGAGGACGGTCTTCTCGTCATCGGGGTCGATTGCCGGCAGCCTGGCGACAGCATCTGCACCGAGACCGAAGGTCTTCATGAGTTCGAAGAACTTCACGCCTACGTCGAGCTGGCCGGGGTCCGCGACGATGGCAGCAAGCCGGTGTTCGTAGGCGGCGACACGCGGCGAGAAGTAACCACCGAGACTCCAGGCGTGATAAGCGATCCGATCCGGGTCCACCACGTCGATGGACAGTGCCGCGTCGACGACGGGCGTCACCACCTTGTCCCAGTCGTGGCGGAGTGGAAGCCCTTCGTTGACGAGGGGTCGACCCTGTCCAGGCCCGTCGTAGAGGAGCACGTGGTAGCCCCGGCGCAGGGCGGCGACGCCAATGCCGACGTAGTTCTCGATATAGGTCGAGTCCCAGCCGCCGCCGACGATGACGACCGGTCGCACTTCGTTGGCGTGCCCGGGGGTGCGCAGGAAGTACCCCGGCAGCGTGGTGCCCTCGTAGGGGATGGCGAGCTTCTCACCGGGCGGGTCGAGCAGGGCCATCGCCCGGTCGAACGTGTCCATTTGGAGGTGGAGCGCGTCGACGAGTCGGGGGTCGACCGGGATGCCGTAGAGGGGGTGGTAGGCCATGCCCAGCAAGCAGGCGGCTCGTAGCCAGCAGTCGTAGGCACTGGCGCGATGTCCCTTGGCCGATGCCGCCTCCCCCTCTTCGATGCGGCGACGGGCGAGCCCGACGAACGCGTCGAAGAACGAGTCGTCGTCGCCCTCCTTCACCTGGAGTGAGAGCGCCTGGACCTCCCCGACATCACCACCGCCGTAGGGGGCGAAGCCGAGGATCAGGCTCGCGAACTCGTCGTGCACCGGATCACTGAAGAACATCGTGAACTCCTCCCTCCAAGTCGGAATCAGTGGCGCCGGGTTGAGGCGCTTGTACGGAACGCGGTTTAGCTGGGGAAGTCGATGATCGCAAGACTCTGGGGAAGCTGGTCCGTTCTCGGCTGCCCGGTCTGGAGTCGTTGTTGAAAGAAGGTGCCGGACACGAAGTTATCGGCGTCGAGAATCTCTTGCAGAGGCACCTGACCTCGGTACACGAAGTTGTCGAATACGTAGGGCAGGGGGTTCGCGGTGACGAAGTCGGGGCTGTCCATGAGCTGGAAGTGAAGATGGGATGCGTTGGCGTTGCCGGTGTTGCCGAGGAGTGCGATCTCCTGGCCCTTCTTCACCTTGTCGCCCAGCTTCACCTTGATGGAACCCTTCTGGAAGTGGGCGTACATGGCATAGACACCGCCGCCGAGGTCGAGAACAACATGGTTCCCGTCCGCGTTCTGAATCTTCAGCTGCGCCGCCTCGGCCGGGATCTGTATCGGCTGGATACCCGGCGGGTTGGCGTCGACGCCGTCGAGGACGCCGACGACCGTCCCATCTGCGACCGCGTAGACCGGCTGCCCGTAGTCGACATAGCTCGAATTCTGATTCTTATCACCGGTGTAGAAGGCTCCGGCGTTATTCGCCCGCTTAAAGTCGATGGCAAATACCTGGCTGTTGCCGATCGTGCCGCCAGCCGGGAGGAGGGCGTCGCGGTGGGGGAACCCCGGCTCGCAGCACCCGTTCAACGCCACCCAGTTGGTGCCCTTCACCGGTGGGCTGATGACCCGGGGCTGGCCGTTGGAGATGTCGAAGGGCGTGGTGAGGTAGTCGAGCGGCCCGGGGGTGGCAGCCAGGGTGGCCCGCCCGGTCCCGTATATGTGGTGCAACACCGCCTTGGGTGCCGCGGCGAGGGAATCGAAGGTGAAGTCGACGTAGAGGGCGCGGCTTTGCCCTGAAGCGATCACGGTGTCGGTGACCGGCTGGCCGGTTATTTGGCGCAGCCGGTTGCAATTACCGAAGGGACAGGACGGGTCCACCAGCTGCGTGCCCGAGAACGAGGCAACCACCTTCGTCGGATCCTTGGCATCGACGACGTCGAGCTGGTTGAGGGTTGCCGGTTGGTTGGAGGCGTTGGCGATGATCAAGTCGTAGGCGACGTGGTACTTCCCGTCGGTTTCGAGGAACGGGAACGTTCCCGGTTCGACCGGAGTGACAACCAAGGCGGTCAAGTTGCTCGGCACGCTGATGCCCTTGAGGGCAGCGCTCCCGCCGGACGCGCCGCCCGTAGTGGTGGTCGACGATGGACTCGACGAACAGGCCGCCAATGCAATGACCAGCACAACCGCAAGCGGCCAGAACTTACGCATCCCTATTCTCCTTACGATCGCCCAAAGCCGTCCTAAGCGACGTTCGCCCGATACGAGCTCCGCGTCGCCCGACAAAGTACTCGGGAAGCGGGCGACCTGCTCAGAATCACAAGGCCCGGGTGCGGCTGCGAGCCGTCAAGCCGTTGGTTCGACCGGCATCCTAATGAAACGTTCAGCCAGTGATCGGCGAGTTGGTCCAGTCGATCGTAACCTCATGGCTCGGATTTGCCGGGTTGACCGCGACGTTCAGATGCGCGCCGAGGCTGAGGATTGTTACCTTCGCCTCCGGCACGCGATTCATGAACACGGCCTCAATGGGGCTCGAGCCGTCGATGGGTATCTCGGCCTTGATCACATAGACCGGATCGTTGGGATCTGGCATCGAAGGGTCTATATCGCCGACCGTCTTTCCCGAAGGCGAGAATTCGCGAAGAACCGCAGTCATTCGCTGGCCGCTCGCCAACAGCTCGGCGGCCGATTTGCGTTGCCCTGTCTCCCCCGTCGCTTGACCGCCGCGGCGATGTCACCTGCACTGTCGGCTTCAAGGCTTCCGTTACCACCGCTCGCACCCGCGCTCCGGAGGTCCCAATCTCCAATCACCTCGAAGTTTCCGTTATCCCCGGGGTCGTAGCGCACCGTGATGGCGTCGCCCGGTTGAAGTTTCCCGATTACCGAGAACTCGACCTGCCCTCGAGTCGCGACCTCGAACGACCCGCTCCCGTCCGCAGGTGTGATACGAAGTGTCAGTTCGACAAGTGGCGTGAAATTCTGCTGGCCTATCTCTTGGAACGAGACAAGCTCGGCTTGGGCGTCGACACCGGCCTCCTTCAGCCGCTGCTCGCGCTTCCTACCCCCAAATAGCGCCATCTCGACACCCCCTTGTACGTGTTTGACTCCGCGCACCCCGCACCAGTGTCTCGGCGAAGTCAAGGCCCGTAAAGGAGCGAACCTTCTACCCCCAGGAACGTTCCATCACCCGGGCATGAAGGACAGCCATAAGGCCGCCTGGCTCAGGCGGTCAGGCCGACCGGCACGGGTCGTACCAGGGCTGCTCACCGTCGATGTCGTAGAGCGTGACGGCCAGGGTGTCCTGGCTGGCCTTGGAGGCCGTGTTGGGTGGCACCCCGACCAGGCCCGGCAGCCCGGCATCCTGGGCGGCTAGGTCCCAGGTCGACTGGCTGAACTGGAAAGCGCCCATGTACTGGCCGTCCGGCGACACGGCCCCGTAGTCGCCGCCCGACTCAGCCTGGACGACGCACTGGAGGAAGGGGGGGAGCGGCGGGTCCGATGTCGCCCCGCCGTCGCTGCCGGACGGTACGCCGTTGGAGGTGGTCGGCGCGGCCACCTGGGTGCCGGCCGGAGCGGTGCCCCCGCTGGCTGGGGAGGACTTCTGGGCGGCGTCGGCCTTCTGGGCGGCCTGCACCTCCGAGGCCTGGACCGCCGCGACCGCCGCGGCCGCCTGAGCTGCCTGCTGCTGGGCCACCGCGGAGGCGAGCTGGCCCGTTACCTGAGCCTGCTCGGAGGCCAGCTGGGACTGGGTGGTGTTGGCCTGGCTGAGGTACTTGGCCTGCTGCGCTTGCTCCGCCTGGTCGGCCGCCTGCTGCTGCTCGAGCACGGCCTCCTGTTGCTGGAGGTGCTGGCGCGAAGTGTGGAGTTCGTCGATGGCGGTGGTCACGTTGCCCAAGGCGATTGACTCGTACTCGCTCCGGGCCAGGCCGGTGTCGCCCCCACCGCTGAAGACCTGCTCCTCGACCCCCGTGGTGACCGATCCGGCGCCCATATAGTCGCGGAGCGCCTGGGTGCGGACCCGGCCGGAGTCGAGGTCGATCCGCTGCTGGTCGGCGTTCATCTGCTGCTGGGTCTGTCCGACCGCGGCGGCGTCCTTGGCCACCTGGGCGGCGGCGACCGAGTACTGCTGCTGGAAGCTGCCGACCTGGAGCTGCTCGCGGACCAGGGTCTGGGCGATCTGGGCAGCCTGGGCCTGCAGGTCGGAGACCTGGTCCGCGCCCGCCGGGGCGGCCGTCACCCCGGCCACCGCCGGGACGGCGGTGAGCAGCAGTGCGATGGCTGCGGGGAGGAGCAGGGTCGATCGGAGCCGCCAGGGGCTCCACGCTCCAGTGTTGGACCCCCCGACGGGGTCACACCGGGTGTGGGACACGATGGCCGAAAAGGCTACCGGCCTCCAACGGGAGATACAAACCGCGGTCCGATCCAGGGGCAAGTCGGTAGAAGCGACAACCCAAGTTACTCCCAGCTCCAAGGGCTCCAGGGCGTGGAACTGGTGGTTTCGGAGAGCCGGACTTCGCGAAACCCGACTGGCGAATGCAACCCTGGGACAACGGACAAAAGGTTTTGAGAGTGCGATCTCTGTAACACAGCACCCTCAAACAGCATCAAGAATTCGTCAGCGCGCTTGCCAGAGGTGCATGCGCCTCAACCAGGCACTTATATGGCACCTCCCTGGCTCAGATCGACGCAAATACCTGCCAGCCCGACGAGATGCCCTTCAACGCATGGATGCCCCGGTCGTCGAATTCAAGGTCTGAGCCCTCAACGAGGTCGCGCACGGTGCGTGACACCAGAACTTCTTCCGGTCCCGCCAATGCAGCGATTCGTGCACCGATATGGACGCCAATGCCTGCAATGTCGTCCTCTCGTCGTTCGATCTCACCAGTATGAAGGCCTGCGCGAATCGCGATTCCTTCCCTGCCGAGACTCTCGCGTAGCGCCCGGGCACAATGCACTCCACGAGTGGGGCTGTCAAAGGTCGCAAGGGTACCGTCACCCGTTTGCTTCACGACACGACCCCCAAACTTCGCGACGATCCGCTGGGTCTCAGAATCGTGACGATTCAGGATGTCATGCCACAAATGGTCACCAGCCTCAGTAGCCACTTGTGTGGACTCGACAATGTCCGTAAAGAGCACCGTGGCCAGTATCCGGTCGATGTGGCCATCACTAGTCGGCGTACCGGTGAGAAATCCCTCCATCGCGTCGAGTGCAGGAGCCCACTCGCGGGCATCCCACCCACAATGCATCTCGCCAGGAAGCTCGACGAACTGTGCGTTCCGGAGTGCGTCGGCCAAAGCATGCCCATGGTTAACGCCCACGATTGGATCGTCAATGCAGTGTAGGACGAGCGTGCGGGCCGAAATCGCTGGCAATATCGGCCGGGCGTCGAGTTTCAGATTCGATCGCATGACTTCCACGGCTAGACGTGGCGACGCACAGGCGCGTTCATAACGTCCCAGTTGTTCGAGTATCGCCGGGCCCGGCGGTGCATGGACGAATGGTCCGAGAACCTCGCCCGTTCCCCAATAGAGTTCGACGTAGTTGAGAAAGCCCGGCACGTCGAACTCGGCACTCGCTGGGTCGTCCTCTGGTAGCACGCAAGCGAAGGACCCGTAGAGTACGAGACTCTGGACGCGCTCTGGGAACGTTGCCGCGAAAAGTAGAGACAGCGGTCCGCCCTCTGAGATACCGACGAG
>DASXFR010000082.1:0-19373 GCA_036489495.1 Acidimicrobiales bacterium
CGCCTCGACATCCGTCGGATCGAGACCATCAAGGACGGGGCGGACATGGTCGGGAACCGCACCCGGGTCAAGGTGGTGAAGAACAAGTGCTCGCCGCCGTTCAAGCAGGCCGAATTCGACATCACCTTCGGAAAGGGCATCAGCCGTGAGGGCTCGCTGCTCGATGTGGGCGTGGAACTCGGCTTCGTGAAGAAGTCCGGGGCCTGGTTCACCTATGAGGGCGAGCAACTCGGTCAGGGGCGGGAAAACGTCAAGACCTTCCTGATCGAAAACCCGCAGTTGATGGCCGAGATCGATGAGCGGATCCGCGAGCACATCACCGCCCAGAATGCGGTGAAGCTCGAAGAGGCGGATCCAACGGTGGTACCTGATGACATCGACGCGCTCGCCGATGATGATCAGCCGATCACCCTCAGCGAGTGAGGTAAACCCCCCAGCTCTTCACCCGTTTCGGTCGACGCCGGTTTGGCGGCGGCGGTCGGAGGGTAGGTGAAGACAGTTCGCCGGCCCGGGATGCAGTGATGCGTCCCGGGCTGCTGCGCGTCAGAGGTCGGGGTCGTCGGGTGGATGTTGCCGAGGGCGACCGCAGTCCCGGGCCAGCTCGCGCTGACCCGGGACCACCATCGTCGTGGCTAGTTCCCGAAGAAACCCCCGCCACGGTTGAAGACATCCGGGCCGAACGGCACCAACCCGGGGGCGCCGGCGAAGCCCAGGTGGCCGAAACCGTCGGTTCCGCCGGTCGTCAGCCCCAGAAGGTCCTCGTAGCTACGGAGGGCCGAGTAGTGGTTGTAGGAACCGGTGGTGTCCTCGCTACCGGCCTTGATGTACCGGGTGTCGAGCAACAGGGCTCCGATCTTGCCGCCACCGGGGGCCGAGTTGGTGGCGTCGGTCGACGAGGCGTCCCCCGGGGCCACCGTGTTGGGCCCCGGTTGCTCGTAGCAGCACGAGCTGTTGGGGGAAGGATCACCGGCCGCCGACTCGGACTCGTCGAAGGTCAGGACGACGAGCATGTTCCCCTGTCGGTAGGCCGGGGAGTTCAGGATCGCCGGTATCCAATGCTGCAACCAATCGTCGATGGCCACCAAGCCTCCGGCATGGGTGCCGGCGTCGTTGAGCCCGACACACGGGTCGTCATGGCCGTCGTCACAGGTGTTGGGGGTCACGAACCCGAACATCGGGGTGGTGTCGGGGCTCGACAGGTCTTTCACCAGATGGCCGGTCGGCGACGGCGTCCCATTGCTTTGCAGCGTTCCGAGCGGCACCTCGTTGGCATTGCACCGCGCCTGGTTGTCGATGATCGAATGGAAGTAGATGAACGGGTTGTGCCGGTTGGCGTACTGGTCGGCGGCGGTGGCGCCTTCCGCGTTGTCCGCTCCTCCGACCGTCGGGTGGGCGCAGTCGGTCCCCCCGGTTGGGTCGGTGGTGCCCCCGTCCCGGCTCGGGGTGTTGCCCATGTCCCCGGCATACTCGCGCCAACTGGCGACCTGGGTCTTCGGGTTGGGCGGGTGGGCGGCGTCCAGCTGGTCGGCAATGGTGGGAGCGCCATGGCTGGTGGCCGTCGGCGCCGGGTAGATACAGCCATCGCCGTCGACCTGGCCCGGGTTCGTCGACGGGAACGGATCATCGGTCCCGGGGGCCACGTTCACGTAGACGGTGCCCGAGGTGCCCGGGCAGTCGCCTTTGGTCATGTTGGTCGGAGACTGACCCGAGACCTGGGCGATGTAGTTGTCCAGGCTGTTGTGGCCGGTGCCGTAGTAATTGTCGATGAGCTCCCCCTGCTTGCGGAGCGTTCCGTTCAGATAGGTCGCCGGTGAGCCGGCCCCCCAGGTGCTGGAGAAGCCCTCGTTCTCCATGTCGATCACCAGAATGTGCTTGACGGCCCCGGGGGGGAGCGCGGCGCGGACGGTCTGACCGGGTCCATTCCCCATTCCTGGCGAAGGTGGTCCCGGGTCTCCGCTCGCCACGGCGATCGGGATCGATGCTGCGACCACCGCGATACCGGCCGCGGCGATCAGTCGCCGGGATGTGACCAGACGTGACGTTCGAATCATGCTGGGGGTCTCCTCGTTGTCGGTGATATTGCACCCCGTCACCTTCCCGAGGAGATGAACGGGGAGCGACCTGGCAGTGACCGGGACGTAATTTCTTGCTGACGATTGCGCAAACCATCGTGGCGGGGTCCCGGTTATCCGGGCGCGCGGGTGGGGTTCGCAGGGCACCGGCTGGACGCCAGCCGGCTCCCCCCGTCAGCCGTCAGGCGTAGGTTCGCACCAGGGCGAGGACATCGGCAGCATCCGGGCCTTGACCCACCAGCCCGGTAGCCGCCGGGTCGAGGCGGCGCGCCGCCACCGCGCACAGCTCGACGGCCGGACCTCGGATGGTGGTGACCGGCGGGTCGTCGGGAAGGAAGTCCCAAGCCTCACCGGACGGGGATACCAACTGAAAGGCCACCGGTCCGGCCAGGGTCCGACCCACCGAGGCGAACGCGTAGGGCAGGGTCCTCCAGGCCAGGCGGGCAATCAGCCGGAGGCGGTCGGTGGCGACCAGGTCGACCCCGAGGGCGTCGGCGATGTCGCCGGCGTGGATCCAGGTTTCGGCCAGCCGGGTGGTGGTCAGGGTGCGGGCGGAGAGATCGCCTGCCACCCACGAGACCCGGATGGACAGATCCAGGGAGTTGAGCTCATTGACCAGGCCGGCGGCGCCCATTGTCCAGCGCTCCAGCAGCTCGGCGGGAGGGGTGCCGCGCTGGCCCTCCACCATCATCGAGGCACCGTCGTCGATGGAGCTGGGTCGCCCCATGCCGCGGGTGAGCCCTTCACTGACCTCCGGGAATCGACCGGTGGCGCTACCGAGGGCGAGTTCGTTCGACTGGGCGACGTGGAGGACCACGTCGGACACATCCCAGCCTTCGCATCGGGTGGGGGTGTGCCAGCCGGACTCACTCAGTCCCTCGAGGAGTCCGGCAAACTCCCGTTGTTGCTCGACCAGGGCCTCAACGACGGCGTCCACCCTCCGAGCATAGGTCGGCTAGTTGTGCGTCACCGGGTTGGCCAGGACGCAGTCGGGCACCATCCCCGGAGGCCCGTTCGGATAGTTGCCCGTCCCGATGCACGACTGGAGGGCGGCCGGCGCAATGTTCACCGTCGGCGGCATCGAGTGCCCCACCGTCCAGACCCAGGCTTGAGCCTGATACCCGGGCCCCGCCCCGAGGGCGGCGGTGATGAGACCGACGGCGTAGCCGGTATGGAATCCCTGTTGGTAGAGGGGCAGCTCGGGTTGGTCGGGAATCACCACCTTGGTGACCCCCCACGACACCAGCGCCTGACGCACCGCCTGGATGGTCGCGGCGGTGTACGCCGTCAACGGATCCAGATTGACGCTGGCGGCGGCCAGCGCCTCGACCCCGGGGCGTTCGACTCCGGCCCGTTGGGGGACACCGCCGGGACCACCTCCCTCCACCAGGGAGAAGGACATCCGATCGACCGCCTGCCAGGTCAACGAGGATTGGAAGCCCCCGAAGCTGGAGGGGTAGGAGAGGATCACCTGTCCACCCGGGAGGTGGGGGGCGACGGTGCGGAACCAGGTGGGCAGCACCACCGGCTGCACGGTGAGCGGGATGTTCCCGGCGTTGGCGCCGGCGATCGGCAACAGAGCCACCAGGGCGACGACCGCCGCCGCCGTCGCCGGTAGGACCCGACGCCAGGTGACGGAGCGACCGGCCGGGGAGGGCCGGCGCCGAGGCGATGGCGTCGCCGTCCACTTCGAGGCGGTCCCGCGGGCCCGGTCGACGATGATCCCCAGCATCACGCTGACGCACAGCAACGTGATGGCCATGAAACGGTCGGGAAGAATGTTCTGGACCACCGGAATGTGTCTCAGCAGCCGCCACGGCACCCAGAAGTGGTTGACACCGGGAGCGAGGCTAAGGCTCAGGGCGATGGCGATGGCGCCGATCACCCCGAACAGCCACAGGCGCCGGTCCCGGCGCCACAGCAGGACACCGAGGACGACCACCACGATGAGCCCGACCCCGAGGTAGTCGGCCTGGTGGAGGGCGACCCCTTGGTAACCGCCGAACCGGTGGGCCTGGAGGGTTTCCGTCCCGGTCGAATTGAGGCGCACCAGGTCGGAAAATCCGATGCCGAACAGGCCGGGGGGAAGCGTCGGCCACACCTGCCCGGACAGATGAGCCGGTCCGTCCAGTGCGAACCAGAGTGGATAGGCGAGGAGGGCGACGACCACCACCGCGCCCGCCCCCAGACCGACGAGGGCGTGGCGGGCCCGCCGGCGGAGCTCGGCCGGATGGCGCCAGGCGGCATAGACGACGATCAGGACGAGGGCGACGGCTCCGGCGATGAGGAGGATGGCCAGCATCTCGGTCCCGAGGAAGAATTGGAGGACCACCAGCAGTCCCAACAGGATGCCCATGGCCACCGGACGCCGGCGTTGCCGAATGAGGAGCTCGTCCAGGCAGGCCACCAAGAGCGGAGGGACAACGGCCATCGCCACCATGAGATGGGCGTCGACCAGGTTGACCAGGATGACCGGGGAGAAGCCGTAGAGCAGTCCACCGATGAATGCCGCCGGTTGCCAGCTCACCCATCGGCGCAGCAGCACGAACATCGCCAGCCCGGAGAGGAACGGGCTCAGGGTGAGGGCCACATTCAGGGTGGCAATCGGGCCGAAGATCCAGGTCACCGGAGCCAACACCACGCCGATGGCCACTTCGCTGGTGTTGGCCAGCAGGTTGACCCCGGTGGGGTGGAACATCTGGGTCGAGTACAACGGGTTGAGACCGTGGGAGATGGCATAGGCCGGCCAGGCCAGGAACCAGGTGAACAGCGAGGTGTCGCCGCACCCACAGGTGGTGGTCGAGGTGGGATGACCCGACCACAGGTTCCACCAGACAATGACCGACAGCCCCAGGTAGGCGGCGGCGGCGATCAGCAAGGTCCGCAGCCGATGCGAACGGATGGCGTCGGAGCCGGGCCCGGGTGAGTCGCGGACGGCGGTGCTCACGCCGGGTTCGTCCGCCGGCCGGGGGCTCGGATGCTCGAGTGTCACCGAATCGGTCATCCGGTCACCACCGGGATCACCGCGTCCGGCTGGCGGTCAGAATGCAACCGGCAATGGTTACCGTCGGGGTTGGCGTCCCGCCCGGCCCGACCAGGCACGCCTGGTAGGCGGCCGATGTCGGGACCCCCGACGGGACCGCGTTGCCCACCCCGGTCCACACCCAGGCGTCGGCCTGGTGAATGGGTCGGTTGCCGATGGCGGCGGTCATCAGGGCCAGGCTGGACGGCACCGAGGCGACCTGTTCGTAGCGCGGGAGGCCGGGCTGATCGGGGATCACCACCATGGTCACCCCCCACCCTCGGAGTGCCTGCCGGACGGCCAGGATGTCGGTGGGGGACTCCGAAGGTCGGCCCATGGTCAGCGAGTTGATGGTAATTGCCGCTTGCCCGTCGCGCTCCTTTCCGGCTCGGGAGAGTACGCCGCCCGGGCCGCTGCCGCCGACCATCGAGTAGTGCATCCCGTTGACGGCCTGCCAGGTCATCGCGCTCTGGACGATGGTGAACGGTGCCGGGTAGACGAGGAGCACCTGGTGGCCGGGCAGCTGGGGGGCGACGGTCCGGAACCAGGTCGGGAGCACCACCGGTTGGGTGACCACCGGAATGGTTCCGGCGAGGTAGACGGCGATCGGGACCACCGCGATCCCCGCCACCACCACGCCGGCAACCGCTCCCGCGGCCCACGGCCGGATCGGACCGAGCCGCGGCTTCGCCGAACCGACGCCGGGCGCATCGGGCGCGGAGGCGAACGGTTGGCTGGCCCGGGTGTAGATGCGGTCGACGATCACGCCCAACAGGACGGCGGCGGCGAGATAGGTGACGATGACGAACCGGCCGGGGATGATGTTCTGGATCAGCGGGAGTTTCACCAGTACCCGCCAGGGCACCCAGTAGGAGGACTCCAAGCCCAACGACAGCCAGACCGAGATCAACGCGATCGCCCCGAACAGCCAGAGCCGGCGGTCTCGACGCCACACGGCAAAGCCGCCGACCACCACCGCCAGCAGACCGATCCCGAAGTACTGCCCGGACAGCGTGTTCCCCTGGTACCCGCCCACCCGGTGGGCGAGGTTGGTGAAACGTTGGGAGGCCGCCAATGGGAGCACGTAGTCCTTGAACGCCACGCCGCCGAAGCCGATGAACAGGCCGGTCCAGAGGGCGCCGGAGAAGTGGGCGGGCCCGTCGAGGGCGAACCACAGTGGATAGGCCAACAAGACGATGGCGGTGACCGCCCCGGTGGCCAGCCCGACCACCGCATGGTGACGCCGGAGGCGCACGTCTCGGCGGTGACCGAGCCCGTAGAGCAAGACCAGCACCGCACCGATGGCACAGAAGATGACGGTCATGGTCAGCACTTCGGTCCCGATGAAGAATTGGAGTCCGACCAGCGCCCCGAGGAGCACGCCGACCCGACGAGCTGGACGTCGTTGACGGATCATCAGTTCGTCGAGGCAGGCGATGATCAACGGTGGGACCACCAAGGTGCCAACCATCAGGTGGGCGTCGGTGAGGCTGACCAGGATCAGCGGCGAGAAGCCGTAGAACAGGCCACCGACGAAGGCAGCCGGCTGCCAGCCCACCCACCGGCGTAGGAGCACGAACATGGCCAGCGCGGAGAGGAACGGGCTCAGGGTCAGCGCCACGTTCAAGGTGGCGATGGGGCCGAAGGCCCAGGTGAGCGGAGTGAGCAGTACGCCGAAGGCCAGCTCGCTGGTGTTGGCGGGCAAGTTGACCCCGGTGGGATGGAACAGGGCGCTCGAGTACAGCGGGTTGAGGCCATGGGAGATGGCGTAGGCCGGCCAGGCCAGGAACCAGGTGATCAGCGAGCTGTCTCCGCATCCGCAGGTGGTGGTCGACGTCGGGTGGGTGAACCAGACGTTCCACCAGACGATCACCGACACCGCCAGATAGCTGCCGCCTGCCGCCAGCAACCCTCGCCACCGTCGGCGGAGCGGGGGAGGGGTCTCCGGCGCCGCCGGGCGGGTCGGTGTCTCGGTCAGCGTCGCGGTCATGGGTCGGAGCGTTCAGCCACCGCCGGAGGTCCCCGATCCCCGCAACACGCAGTCGGCTACCGCCTGGCGAGCGGCGGACGGCGCCGGAGTTCCGGTGGTGCAGGCATCGAATTGGGTTTGGGTCATCGCCACCGGGAGTGGCGCCGGGCGGGTGTTCACCGCGGTCCAGACCCACGCCGAGTGGTCGAAGTGCGGCGCCCTCCCCAGTGCGGCAGTCATGAGACCGACAGCGTAGGCCGGGCTGCGCCCCTGGTCATAGGAGGGGAGCGCGGGTTGATCAGGGATCACCACCATGGTCACCCGCCAGATGGCCAGTGCCTGCCTGATCGCCAACAGATTGATCTCCGACGGACCGGGAGGCGGGCCCAACGGGAGGGAGGCCCCGAACAGCACGTTGAACCCGGCTTCGGCCGCCCCGGCGCGGCTGGCAATCCCCTCCGGCCCCCCGCCTCCGGCCTGGGCGTAGGTCATGTGGTTGACGGCCTGCCAGGCCATGGACGACTGCAGCCCGCTGAACGGGGCCGGATAGGACAGCACCACCTGTCCGGGCGGGAGATGCGCCCCGACCTGCTGGTACCAGTCCGGCAGGACCACCGCCCGGGGGGTGAGAGGAAGGTTGGACCATAAGGCGGATACGGTCGGGATCAGCGAGGCCACCGCGATAGTGGCGACCGCCAGTCCGGCGGCGGCGGCTGGACGGAGCCGGCTCCGGGCCGAGCGGCGAGACGGCGGGCGGCTGGCCAACCAGGTTCGAGTCTTGTCGATGCCGATCGCCATCACCACCGACAGGCAGAGGGTGGTGACCAAGGTGAACCGGATCTCGACGATGTTCCCCACCCACGGCAGGTGCCGGACAACCGACCAGGGGACCCAGTGCCCGTTGCCGGGGCCGAGCGACAGGGCGGTGGCCACCACCCCGAGGGCGGCGAACAGCAGGACCCGACGGTCGCGCCGCCAGAGGATGGTGCTGAGCACCGCCGCCGCCACCACCCCGGCGCCGAGATAGCCGAGCCCGGGCATGGCCGCCCCCTGGTACCCACCGAACCGGAGCATTTCGGCGGCCAGCGACGTCGACACATCGTTGTTCCAGAAGCTGGTCAAGGAATTGCCGAACTGGTCGATGGCACCGTTGGCCCAGATGGGTCCGGTGAGGTGGGCCGGGCCCTGTAACAGGAACCAGGCCGGATAGGCCAACACCGCCACCGACCCACCCAGGGCGATGACCGAGCCCCGGAGGGCATGGCCGGCTTTGGATCGCCAACCGGAAGGCTTGCGCACCGCCGCCCATCCGAGCGCCAGCACCACCGCTGCCACCACGGCGATGGCGACGATCAACAGCACCTCGGTGCTCACGAAGAACTGCACCACCACCAGTCCCGCCACCGCCGCGCCGCTGACGTAGGGCGAGCGACGCTGACGAACGAGGAGCTCGTCCATGGCCAGCACCAGGAGCGGGGGGATGGCCAGGAAGGCGATGTTCAACTGGTTGTAGGCCAACTCGGTGATCAGGAACGGCGAGAACCCGTAGACGAGCCCCCCGAAGGCGGCGGCCGGCATCCAGGTCACCCATCGGCGAAGCAGCACGAACATGGCCAGCGCCGAGAGGACCGGGCCCAGGGCCAGAGCCACGTTCATGGCGGCGATCGGGCCGAACAGCAGGGTCACCGGCGTCAGCACCACGCCGAGCGCCAACACGCTGGTGTCGTTCAAGAGGTTGATGCCGGTCGGGTGGAACAGCCATTGCGAAAACCACAGACTGTGGCCGTTGGTGAAGGCGAATGCCGGCCATTCGAAGAACCACAGGAAGCGAGCCGCGTCCCCGCATCCGCAGGTGGTCACCGTCGACGGGTGGGTGGTCCACACTCGCCACCACAGCCCGATGGATGCCACCAGATAGAACGCCGTTGCCGAGGCGAAGATCCGGAAACGACTCACGGCGGCAGAGAGGCAGCCGGGCCACAGAGTTGGCGGACCGCCTGGGTCGGATCGGCGCTGAACGACATCGAGGTGTAGGAGAACGAGTGGGCGAAGTTGGCGGCGGCCTGCGAGAAGCTCATCGGGGCGGTGATGGCGTGCAGGTAGGAGCTCAGCGGCGCGCAGGTCAGCGCCTTTCGGGCGTCGCTCACCGGTCGGCCCGATCCCGGGGCGGACCCGCCACCCGATGACAACCCGAAGCGCGCCTCCATCCAGGCCGGACCGATGGACTTCTCGTGGCCCGGTCGGGCGTGGGTGGTGATGATGGTATGGCTGCCGATGGGATTGGCCAGGGAGTAGTCATCGAAGATGTAGACATCCGGACCGGCCAGGTAGCCGATCACCCCGATGGCCGGGACGTTGACCGCCAGGGTGAAGGGGAGCGGGGATCGGGCCGGAGCCTTGGCCGCCTGGGCGATCGGCACATAGGGATTGGTGACCACCAGCAGGGTCTGCTGCCCGGCGGGCACCTGGTGGGCCATCCGTTGGAGGACGACCCCGGCTTGACCCGACAGGGCGGCCCGGTAGTCATTGGCGGTGATCGGGTGGGCGTTCTTGGTGGCGGTGATCCAACTGTTGCGCTCGTTGGAGATGAAGATGACTTGCGGGTTCAGGCTTCCGGGCGGCGGGATGTACCGCAACCAGCCCGCACAGATCACCGCCCACACCAGGATTCCGACCGCGGGGACGGCGGCGAGGCTCCGTAGCTGGGTGGACGAGACGAACACCGGGAGGCAGACAGCAAAGAACGCCGGCAACAGCAGCCGGGCGTGCATGTAGTCGCCGCCGAGGTGGACGACATAGAGGAGGTCGACCAGACCGGCCACCACCGGCGTGGCCAGCATCAGCACCCCGAGGCGGTCGCCGGTCGCCCACCACGTCGAGGCCCGGCCGACGACCAGGCCGGCGGCCAGCAGCAGGGGCAGCCACAAGGTGTACGGGGCGACAAAGTTCCACAGGTAGGTGAAGCCCTGGGACCACCAGGACGCCCCGGCCGCCTTGGCCAGACCGGTGTTGGGAACCACCAGGCCGTAGTAGGCCATCCGGAACACCTGGTATCCCATCGGCAGCCCCAGGGCGGCGGTAATGGGAACCCCGAACCGCCGGAGGCGACCCGAGGCCGGGGACCAGCCGGGAGAGGCCATCACCACCAGCAGTGCCAGCAAGAACACCACCGAGGCCAGACCCAGTTCCGGACGGATGAGCGTGCCCAGTCCGATGACCACCGCGGCGCCGGTGCCGCCGCGCCGGCGAGCCTCGACGTTCACCAGCAACCAGAAGCAGGCCCCGAGCCACAGGAAGACCATCGACATCTCGAGACCCGAGGTGGCGAACTCCCACACCCCGGCCACCACCGCCACCACCAGGAGACCGAGGGGGTAGACCCGGCCCTCCGATCGCGAGGCGGCCAGGCACCGTACCGCCTGGGCCCCGAACAGGAAGCCGAGCCCGGTACCGACCAGCCCGAGATCGACCGAGAGCCACTCCAGCGACAGGAACGGGAGGATCTCGTGGAAGAGGGTGAGGGTGAAGAGCCACAGGGGATCGGAGTTGACCTCGACCCGCTCTCCGAGGTTGTAGACCAGCCCGTGTCCGGCCAGGAGGTTGTCGATGATCCGGAAATTGATGAAGGCGTCCTCGTCGACCCAGCGATAGATCCAGGCACCGACCAGGACGACGACCACCGGCACGACCACCGGCCACCACGCCGCCTTGCCCGCCGGCGGTCGGTCCGATCCCCCGGCGGGGTTTGCCGACCGGAGCCGGAGTCGAACGGTGCCGCTCATCCGGTGGCCGGCGGCACCGGCTCAGGGGGGCCCGAGTTCGCCCGCCCCCGCCCCGACCATGCCCGACCGATGGCGACGAGAACCACGATCCCCCCGACGGCGGGAAGGGACCCGAGCTCGAACCGGAAGCGCTCGTTCTCGCCGGTTTCGACCAGCGAGGTGACGACGAATGCGTAGCCGACGGTGAGCCAGAGGAAGGCAAGGGTGCCGGCTACCGCCGGGTCGTACTTGCGTCGCCGCCAGACCAGGACCGGCAGTCCCAACAGGGTGAGGGCGAATAGGACGATGGCCTGATAGGAGAGGGTGTTCAATCCCGGCGGGGAATGGTTGAAGAACGCCACGATGGCGACGTCGGGGTCGATCTGCGGCTGCCACTCGACGGCCCGGTCGTAGATCCGGGTGTATCCCTCGATGCGCGGCCAGTTGGTGGCGGGAGTGAAGTTCTGATCGGTGGCGGTGAACCAATTGCGCACGCTGATGTTCACGTCTCCGGCGTATTCGCCCGGGTGGGCGGAGATGAAGGCGAGATCGTTCCGGAGGTACTCGGAAGACACGCGGACGTAGAGCGGATTGTTGAAGTTGGGGGCACCGTCAGCCTTGGTGAGCTCGTCGAGCGCCGCGGTTCCCGTCGGGGCCGGGCGCCCGAACCCGGGGATGTAGGTGCTCGGGCCCTGGAAGGCGGGGATGGCCGCCAGCGGGGTCAGCGTGCCGTTCTTCACCATCGAGGCGATTTCGGCTCGGGGCGCCCCGTAGAGGGTGTCCCGAGCCAGGTTCATTCCCAGCCAGCTGCTGGTCGACGAGGTGCCGAACAGCACCGCGTCCTTGACGTACCAGGCCCCGACCACCAACACCGGGATGGCCGCCGCCATCAGCACGTGGCGCCATTGGTGCCGGGCAGCAACGACGGCCAGCGCCACGGCGACCACCAACCACTCGACCTGGTAGGTGCTGTTGAGCAACACCACCGCCGACACCGCGGCGAAGAACGCCAGTCCGTATCCCCACTGCTTGGTCCGCAGGTACCGGAGCAGCAGCCAGCCCGACAGCGTCAACAGGGCGGCGGTGGGATAGGCGTAGTTCAGCCAGTTCTCGTAGAGAACGAAGGCGGGAGCCAGGACCACCAGCACCAGGGTGGCGGCCACCGCCAGCCCGCGGGGTACCCCGAGTTCGGAGAGGAGGAGGTAGGTGGCCAGGACCAGGACCAGACCGAGGGCCAGAAACGTCACCACCTCGGCCGGCCCCTGGAGGCCGTGGGGGAGTTTGAGGACGAGGCCGCCGTACAGATTGAAGAGGGGCGGCTGGCTCTCGAGGTGCCACACACTGGTGAGCAGCTGATCGTGCAAGAGGTGGACGTCGACCAGCTGGTACATGTCGGTGTTGCTGGCCCCGGACAGGACAGAGCCGTCATAGCGAATTCCGGCCAGGTAGAAGCCCACCCGGGAGAGGGCAAACGCCAGCGTGAGCACGGTCAACGGCAGGAACGCCGACGGCCGATCGACCGCGGTCTCGTTATCCGGTTCGTCCTGCACATGGACGGGGGCGAGGACGGCCACCAGCCTCACTGTACCAATCGGGTGCCGGTATCTTGGGCTCCAGCAGGGCAAACCCGGCGCCGGGGGGCCAGGGCGCGCCGCAGTAGAGTCAGGAAACCCGTTCGAGGGGGTCGTTGGCGAAGGGGTTCGAGATCCGGTTCGCTCCAGGGGTGGCAGTGGGTGAGAGTGACGTCGAAGGCAAGCTGCGGGGGGTCGCAACCCAGCTGACCTACATGCCCGCCCTCGACGGGATGCGGGCCGTCTCCATCACCGGCGTGCTCATCAACCACGGCGGATTCGGCTGGTCGACCGGCGGGTTCCTCTCGGTCAACGTCTTCTTCGTGCTGAGCGGTTTTCTCATCACCCTGCTGCTGATGGGCGAGTGGGTCAAGACCGGGACCATCCGGCTCCGCAACTTCTGGGCCCGCCGAGCCCGGCGGCTGTTGCCGGCGCTGTTCCTGCTGGTAGCCGGCATCGCCGTCTATGCCTGGTTGCTGGCGCCGGCCGGGACCGACTCGTCACTGAGGGGGGACGGGCTGAGCACCCTCCTCTACGTGGGCAACTGGCACCAGATCTTCTCGGGCCAGAGCTACTTCGCCCAAGTGGCATCGCCCTCCCCGTTGCTCCACACCTGGTCGCTGGCGATCGAGGAACAGTTCTACCTGGTGTGGCCCCTGGTGGTGCTGGCCGTGCTCAAGTGGAGGAAGTCACCCCGGCTGCTGCTCGGCATCGCCATCGTCGGGATCGTGGCGTCGGCGACCGAGATGGCGCTGCTCTTCCACCCCGGCATCGATCCCAGCCGGCTCTACTACGGCACCGACACCCGGGCCCAGGACATCCTGGTGGGGGCGGCGGCGGCCCTGCTGCTCGGTCGGCGTCGGAACCGGTTGGAGCCCGATGAGTTCGACCTCGGCCGGGCGACCCGACCGCTCCGCACCGGCCGGCCGGGCGCCGGCGACACCCTCGGGTACTCACTGGCCGTCCTCGCCGCCGCCGCCATCTTCGTTTTCGAGTGGTGGCGGGACGGCAACGGCTCGGCGCTGCCCTATCGGGGTGGATTCCTGCTGGCCGACGTCATGGTCGGTGTGGTGATCGTCGGCGTCATTCGGGCCCCGACCGCGCTCCCGGCCCGGCTGCTCTCTCTCCGCCCCCTCACCTACGTGGGCAGGATCTCCTACGGTCTCTACCTCTGGCACTGGCCGGTGTTCCTGATCCTCAACAACGCCCGCACCGGGCTGGTGGGGTTGAACCTGTTTGCCGTCCGGGTGGTGGTCAGCGTCGCCATCGCCGCGCTGTCCTGGCACTTCGTCGAGTCCCCGATCCGGCAGCGGAGGTTCGCATCCTGGCGATCCCGGGCACTGCTGCCCCTCGCCATCGGGGTGACGGCCGCGGTGCTGGTGATCGCCACCGGCGCCGGCAACCTCGGATCCGGGAATGCGGCGGCGGCGGCCGCTGATGCCACCCGGGCGGAATTTGGCGCCCTCAACGGAACCTCGTTCAATGGCCCGAAGGCCAATACCAGCGTGCTGTTCGTCGGCGACTCTCTCTCCCTGACCGTCGCCATCGGCATTTCGCCCCAGGCGGCGAAGTACGGCGTCACCCTGGGTGGGCGCACCCACGTCGGGTGCGGTGTCGCCACCGCTCTTCCGCTCGACGACCACGGCACCATCGGCGACCCGTTCCCCAACTGCCCGGACTGGCCGACGTGGTGGAGCCAGGATGTCCAAGAGCTCCACCCCCAGGTGGTGGCCTTGGTGATCGGCTGGTGGGAGACCATGGACCGCATGTACCAGGGTCGGTGGCAGCATCTCGGGGATCCGGCCTTCGACGCCTACGAGACCGCCCAACTGGAGCGGGCGGTGTCGATCCTCTCCTCGACCGGCTCCCGGGTGGCGTTGGTGACCGCCCCCTACTTCAGCAGCGGTGAACAACCGGACGGCCAGCCGTGGGACGAGGACTCCCCGGCCCGCGTCGATCGGCTGAACGCCATCATCGGTTCAGTGGCCGCCAAGCACCCCGGGGTGGTCTGGGTGGTACCGCTGAACAAGTATCTCGATCCCAACGGCCACTTCACCTGGACGATCGGCGGCAAGGTGGTGCGCCAGCCGGACGGCATCCACACCACCGTGGACGGAGGCACCTATCTGGCGCCCAAGCTCCTCCCCGCGCTGGCCGCCATCGGTCGAGCGCCGCGTTGACCAACCCGCGCCAGTTCCGACCCTATGCGGTCGCCGGTGCGCTGTATCTCGGGTTGTCGCTGGTCATCTGGTGGCACGTGGGCGCCCATCCGTCCTCCACCACTACCTGCGGGTGCGGGGACGCCGCCCTCACCCTCTGGGTCATCGATTGGCCGGCCCACGCCATCGCCCACGGTCAGAACCTCTTCTATTCCTCCCAGCTCTTCCATCCCCAGGGCATCAACATGGTGCCGAACTCGCTCGCTCTCGGGGTCGTCCTGGCCCCCGTCACCTGGCTGTTCGGCCCGGTGGCGTCGATGAACCTCATCGACCTGGTGTCCCCACCCCTTTCCGCCCTGGCCATGTTCTGGCTGTTGCGGCGGTGGGTGCCATGGTCACCGGCCGCTTGGGTGGGAGGGCTCTTCTTCGGGTTCTCGCCGTTCGTGGTGGTGAGCTTGGCCTTTGCCCACCCGAACTTCGGTCTGCTGGCGCTCATCCCGTTGATGGTGGCGTGCCTGGATGACCTCTTCGTGCGGCACGTCCATCCTCCCCGACGGATGGGGGTGGCCCTCGGTCTACTGGTGGTGGTGGAGTTCTTCATCAGTGTCGAAGTCCTGTTGCTGATGGTCCTGTTCGTGGTGTTCGCCGCCATCGTGGTTTGCGTCCCCCCCCTGGCCCGAGGGTCCCGTCACCGGTGGGCCGCCGCGGTCAGGCCGGGCGCGGTCGGGCTGGGGGTCGCCGCCGGCGTCGCCGCGGTGTTGCTGGCCTACCCGCTCTGGTATTTCTTCGAGGGACCCGCGCACCTGGTCGGGAGGGCGTGGCCGAACTCGCCGTCGGGAACCGTCGGGAACACACTGAGCGGGTTTGCCGCCGGCCAGCTGCCGCCGTCGTTGGTCGGCATCCTGCGACTGTTCGGCGGTTACCAGGGCCCACCGCTCCCCAACCTGTCGTTCGTCGGGATCGGGGTCCTGGTCGTGTTGGTCGTCGGTATCGTCGCCTGGCGACACGACCGCCGGCTCTGGCTGTTCGCCATCCTCGGGGTGGTGGCCGCAGTCCTGTCGTTGGGAGTGGGGCAGGGCGCCTGGAGACCCTGGCGACTGTTTGCCCACCTGCCGGTGCTCAACAACGTGGTGCCGGTGAACCTGACGGTGATCACCGATCTGTGCGTGGCGGTGATGCTGGGGGTCATCGTCGGGCACGCCCACGACGCCGCGGTGGCCCGGTGGGACGAGCGCCGGGCGGCGGGCGCCGGCGGGGTGGTGGCGGCGCTGGCGCTGGTGCCGGTGGCGGTGGCCCTGTGGCCCAACCTTCCGATGACCATCCGGCCGGTGGTGGTCCCGGGCTGGTTCACCTCGACGGCGGCCCGGCTCCCGGCCGGTCAGGTGGTGCTGCCGTATCCGGCCGCGGTGGGCGGCATCCAGTCGTCCATGGCCTGGCAAGCGGTGGCCGGTATCCCTTTCTCCATGGTGGGTGGCGGCGGTCCGGGGGTGACCGTCTCCCGGGCCGGGCCGGAGTCCCCGGGGTTCGAGGTCCTGGCGGCCGCCTCCCTGCCTCTCGGACCTCCCCCCCAACCGACCGCCGCCAATCTTGAAGCCCTCCGATCGGCCATGACCGGTTGGGGAGTCACCACCGTGGTGGTTCCCGATGCGCCGCAGATGCCGACCTACGACCAGGGCCGCGGTGTCACCTATGCCGTCGGCCTGTTCACCGCGGCGTTGGGGCAGGTGCCGGTGCACCAGGCCGGCGCCTGGGTCTGGAGCCGGGTGGTGGCCGCCGGCCCTTCCGTCGCCATTTCCCCGGACGCCTTTCAGGGCTGTATCGGCGGACTGGGCGAATCGGTGCCGCCGCTGGCGCCGTCGGTGGCGGCGTGCGTGTTGCACCGGCCGTGATCCGGGACCGCGGGAGCCCGGTCTCTCGAACCGGGGGGTGGCGCCGGTACCTGGTGGCCGGGGGCCTGTATCTCCTGGTCTCGTTGGCCATGTGGTGGCACGTCTGGACCGCCCGGCCTTCGGCGGTGATGACCTGCGGCTGCACCGATGCCGGGCGGGCGGTCTGGTACCTCGAATGGTCGGCTTACGCGGTGAGCCACGGTCACAACCTGCTCCACTCGAACTGGCTCTTCCATCCCGCCGGCTTCAATCTCCTGACCGACACCAGCATTCCGGCCGTGGGCCTGGCCATGACCCCGGTGACCCTCCTGTTCGGACCGGTGGTCGGGGTCAACGTGGCCGAAACCCTGATCCCGGTGCTGACCGGCCTGGCCATGTTCTGGCTGTTGCAGCGATGGGTGACCTGGACGCCGGCGGCCGTCGTCGGCGGTCTGGTGTACGGCTTCTCGGCGTTCGTCATCGTTCAGCTGGCGTTCGGTTGGATCAACCTCGCCTTCGTCGGCCTCCTTCCGCTGATGGTGGCCTGCGTCGACGAGCTGTTCGTACGACAGCGGGCCCGGCCGGTCCGGGTCGGATTGGCGCTGGGACTGCTGGTGGCCGTCGAGCTGTTCGTCGGCGCCGAGATGGTGCTGATCGTCGCGGTGTCGGGGGTGGTGGCTGTGGTGATGCTGGTGGTCTACGCCGCCGCCCGGGATGCCACCGACCTTCGCCGTCGGCTGCCCTACGCGCTGAGGGGGACGGGGGCCGCCGCGGCGGTGGCGCTGGTGCTGCTGGCCTATCCGGTGTGGCTGTTCGTGGCCGGGCCCGGTCACCTCAGCGGCGAGCTGTGGTCCACCAATGTCCCCGGCGATCTCGGGAACGTGGCCGGCAACTTTTGGAGCCATCTGGGTGTCTGGGGCCCACTCAACGCCCGGCAGTTGGCCCAGGAGGCCCCGGTGCTCGGCGGCTATCGGGGGGCGCCGCTGCCGTCGTCATCGTTCCTGGGCATCGGGTGGTTGGCGGTGATGGTGGCCGGCTTGGTGTGGTGGCGGCGCGACCGTCGGCTGTGGGTGTTCGGCGGTCTCGGCCTGGTTGCCGCGGTCATCAGCCTCCGGGTCGGCGGGGGCAGCTGGGGACCCTGGGCCCTCGTCGATCACCTCCCGCTGTTCCGAGACGCGGTCCAGTCTCGGTTCTCGGCGGTCGTCGATCTCTGCGCCGCGGTGATCCTGGCCATCGTCGTCGACCGGGTGCGGTCGGTGCTGGCCGGTTCCAGTGGGACCGGCGCTGCGGCCGCGGCCGGGAGGGCGGCCGCGGCCGGGGGGGCGGCCCGGACCGGGTGGCGGTGGTCGGGGGTGGTGTCGGGCCTGCTGGCGCTGTCGGTGGCGGCGGTGGCGATCGCGCCGGTCGCGGCGGCCCTCGCCCCCAACCTGCCGCTGACCGTACAGCCGGTCATCGTGCCCCGGTGGTTCGTCGATGTCGCGCCACAGCTCCCTCCCGGTCGGGTGGTGCTCGCCTATCCCTTCGCCACCGCCGACTCGCAGTCATCGATTCCCTGGCCGGCGATCGACCGGATGTCCTTCGCCATGCCGGGGGGCGGCGGCCCGACCGGCACTCTGGCCCGGGCGGGAGCCGATGCCGCCGGGTTCTCGATCCTCCGAGCCGCCTCGGTTCCATTGCTGGCGCCGCCGGCCGATTCGGCGGCCAACCTGGAGTCGGTGAGGCGGGCGTTGGACGACTGGGGGGTGACCACGGTGGTGGTGCCGGACGACTCGGGACTGGCGACCTATCAGACCGGTCGGGGCACCACCTACGCGGTGGCGTTCTTCACCGCGGTGCTGGGGTCTGCCCCCTCCCGGCAGTCGGACGCCTGGGTGTGGTCGCGACCCGGAGATGGCCTCGGGACGAGCTGATGCCGAGGGGGATCGCGTCGGGACCGGTGCGGTACGCTCCGATCGATGCGACCGCTGCATCGGCCAGTCGATGTCTCGCCCTGTCCGGTGCCCGTCAGTCGGCTGTCGTGAGGTGGATCTGATGGACGAGGGGGTTCCGGTCACCGGTTCGGCGGTGGTTCCGCCGAACTCCCCCGGCGAGCCATCCGCGATCGGGCCGGATCCGGTCCCGGCCCTCGGGCCGGAGAGCGGCCCGGCCCTCGGGCCGGAGAGCGGCCCGGCCCCGGCCCCCCGGTTCCGTCTCGGTAACCGGCCCCCGCTCACCGGCATCCGGGCCTTCGGAGTGGGGTTGGTGCTCGTTTACCACTCGAACTTCCGGACCCTGCCTGGATCCTGGGTGGCCATTCAGATGTTCTTCGTGCTCAGCGGCTTTCTGATCACTTCCATGTTGGCCGGCGAAGGGGCGAGGAAGGGGCGCATCAGCATCAAGAATTTCTACGCCCGGCGAGGGCTGCGTCTGCTGCCTCCGTTGCTCCTCACCATCGGGGGGCTGGCGATCTACGCGTCCCTGGTCTCGGTGGCCGACGCTTCCCAGCGCATCTGGGGGGACGCCTCGGCCGCACTGCTCTATTACGCCGACTACCGGCAGGCCTTCGGTCACGCCCCCTTCTTCGGCTTCCTGGCCCAGACCTGGTCGCTGTCGATCGAGGAGCAGTTCTACGTCATCTGGTCGGTGTTGATGGTGGTGGCAATCGCTACCCACCGCCGCCGGTTGGCCTACCTGTTCGCGGTCGTGGGGATTGCCCTCAGCGCCGGCGATCGCCTCTGGATCATCTTCCGGGCGCCTCACTTCGGCACCGTGGCCTTCTACCGGGTGTACTACGCCTTCGACAGTCGGGCCGATGCCTTGTTCATCGGTTGCCTGCTCGGGTTGTTGGCGGTGGACGGCTACCTCCAGGGTTGGAAGCCATGGTCCACCCGGGTGTTGAAGGTGGCGGCGGCCATCTCTGCCGCGGTGATGATCTGGGGGATGTTCGGCAGCCACCTGTTCACCGAGAGCGT
>DASXFR010000088.1:0-24909 GCA_036489495.1 Acidimicrobiales bacterium
GCCACCACGTTGTGCACCACTCCGGCCCTCGACGGTTCGGGCAACGGCTCGTGTTCGGCCTCCAACGCTCCGATCGGGACCGACACGGTGACCGCCACCTATTTCGGAGATGCCACCTTTGCCACCTCGACGGGGACCACCACCGAGACGGTGACCGCCGCCCCGCGGCCGACCACCACCTCGGCCAGCGCCAACCCGACCAGCTCCAAAGTCAACACGTCGGTCACCTACTCGGTGAACGTGGCCCCGACCACCGGGAGCGGCACCCCAACCGGGACGGTCACCTTCATGGTGGGTTCCACCACCCTGTGCGCTACCAGCCTCGACGGTTCGGGCAATGGGTCATGTTCGGCCGCCAATGCCCCGGTGGGCACCGACACCGTCACCGCCACCTACAGCGGGGACACCAACTTCGCTCCCTCAACGGGGACGACCTCCGAGACGGTGACCTCCGGCGGATTCGGCGGCAAGCTGGTCCCGTCGACGTCATCCTCGACGTCGCCCTCCGCCATGCTGTACCGACCCTGGGGAGCCACCGGCTGGTAGCCGGGGATCGCCGAGCCCTGGATCGGATCCGAGGGCACCGGGCCGGTCGTCAGGCTTTAGGATGAGCTGGTGAAAATCACCTTGGACACCGAGCGGTGCACCGGTCACGGCCGGTGCTACTCGTTGGCAGCGGACCTCTTCGACTGCGATGACCGCGGCTTCGGCACCGTCATCCATCCCGAGGTGCCGGCCGGCCTCGAAGCCCAGGCCCGGAACGCCGCCGCCAACTGCCCGGAGTCGGCCATCACCCTCGACGATTGAGCATCCCCAGGTGGCGAAAACGGGATTGTCGGTCGAGTGGGCGGTCGTCTAACCTGACCGGTCGAGCCGGCATGGACGCCGTGCCACGTGGGTGATCTAGGGGGACAGTGGACATCGAAGGTGCGACGACCCTGATGTCCAACCGGCCCGCACCGACCGGTCTCGCCCCTGACCTTCCGGCCAGCAGCGCTCTTGACGAGTTTCGCGATTCGCTGTCCAGCTGGCTGCGGGACAACCTCACCCCCGAGGCGGTGGCGGCCGGTCGTGCCGGGCTGCTGAATGCCGAGACCATCGAAATCCTCAGGACCTGGAACCGGAAGCTGGCCGATGCCGGATGGGTCGCCATCTCCTGGCCGACCGAGTTCGGCGGCCGCAGCGCCACCATCGACGAACAACTGGCCTTCCACGAGGTGATGATCGCCGCCGACGCCCCCGGGCCGGTGAACTCCATCGGGGTGGCCAACATCGCCCCCGCCATCATGGCGTTCGGCAGCCAGGAGCAAAAGGACCGGTTTCTGTCCCCCATGCTCCGAGGCGACGAGATCTGGTGCCAGGGCATGTCCGAACCCGACGCCGGCTCCGACCTGGCTTCGCTGAAGACATCGGCGGTTCCCGACGAGGGAGGGTTCATCGTCAACGGGCAGAAGACCTGGAACAGCCTCGGCGAGTTCGCCGACTGGTGCCAGCTCTACGTCCGCACCGATCCGTCGGTGGCCAAGCACAAGGGCATCAGTTGCCTGCTGGTGGACATGAAGTCTCCCGGGATCGAGGTGCGACCGATGCGGTCGATGGTGGGGGAGACCGTCTTCTCGGAGATCTTCTTCACCGACGTGCGGGTGCCGGCCACCGCCCTCCTCGGGTCGATGCACGAGGGGTGGGGGGTGGCGATGACCACCCTCAGCCACGAGCGGGCCGGGGTGGCCCGCTTCCACCTGGTCCTGACGGCCAGGTTCACCGAATTGTTGGACGACGCCCACCGGGCCGGGGTGGTGCCCACCCCGGTGCAACGTGACCGGCTGGCCCGGCTCTACGCCTCCATCGCCGCCATGCGCTACATGACTACCCGCGAGTTGGAGGCGGTCGGACACGGCGGCCAGCCGTCACCGGCGATGGGCAGCCTGACCAAGCTGATGTGGGCCCACGCCACCCAGGAGCTGGCTGACCTGGCTGTCGGGTTGTTCGGGTCCACCAGTCTGGACGGGCCCTGGACCAAGCACCTGGTGGCGTCGCCGGGGGTCTCCATCGCCGGCGGGACGAGTGACATCAACCGGAATATCGTGGCCGAACACGGTCTCGGACTTCCCCGATGAGCCCGACAGGAAGCTGAGAAAGAGACGATCATGGCATCGGTGTGGAGTTGCGAAGCGACCGTGGCGGCGACGGTGGGGACCATGGACGTCGCCGGGTGCCGGGCGCAGCCAGCATGAGCCAACTTCCCGAAGCGTTCTCGCTGGAGCCGGTCGGTGACCACCGGTACCTGGCCACCAGCATCGGTGACCCGTCGGCCCACGACGTGGTGTTCGGTGGCCAGCTCCTGGCCCAGATGCTGCTGGCCTCCGCGGCAGAGTCACCCGGCAAGGACGCCACCTCCATCCACACCATCTTCGCCCGCAGCGCCACCCTCACCAAGCCGCTGGAGATCGAGGTCGAGACCCTCCACGACGGGCGCTCACTGGGCAGCGACACCGTCACCGTCCGGCAGGGCGACCGCCTGTGCGCACGCGGCCTGGTGCTCCGGCACGCCGAGGAGCCCGACCTCATCCGCCACCAACCGGGGATGCCCAAGGTCGACGGCCCCGACCAGGCCCCGCTGAGCACCCAGGCCATGTTGGTGGCCCCGGGGACCGAACTCCGGGTGGTCGGCGGGATCAATACCTGGGACCCCGAGGCGCCGGTCGGGCCGCCCGAGCTGTTCGTCTGGGTCCGGCTTCCCGACGCCGACGGCGACCTGAGCCTCACCCAGGCGCTGTTGGCCTATGCCACCGACGGGTTCCTGATCGCCACCGCCATGCGCCCGCACGAAGGAATCGGCCAGAACATGGCCCACCGCTCCATCGCCACCGGCGTGGTGTCCCATACCCTGACCTTCCACGATCGCTTCGACTCCGGGCAGTGGCTGCTGCTGGCCCACGAGGGCACCGCCGCCGGGCGGGGTCGGAGTTACGGACGGGCCCAGGTGTTCACCGAGGACGGCCGGGCGGTGGCGTCCTTCGTCCAGGAGAGCCTCATCCGCGACGCCAATCCGCAGGGAAGTCCATCCACCGAGAAAAGGAGAACGTGATGACCAATGGGGAGAATCCGTCCGGCGAGACCCGGATGCTCATCGACGGTGAGCTGGTCGCTGCCGCGTCGGGCAAGCAGTTCGACAATGTGAACCCGGCCACCGAGGAAGTGCTCGGTCAGGTCGCCGACGCTGACCACCAGGACATGGACCGCGCCATTGCCGCCGCCCGGCGGGCGTTCGACGAGACCGACTGGGCCACCGACCGCAAGTTCCGCCAGCTGTGCCTGACCCAGCTGCAGGACGCCCTGGTCGCCGAGCAGGAGCTGCTCCGGGCCGAGCTGGTGGCGGAAGTCGGTTCGCCGGTGCTGTTGACCTACGGACCCCAGCTCGATGCGCCGCTGGCCGAAGGGCTCACTTGGCCGACCAAATTCATCGACGAGTTCGAGTGGGAGCGCGACCTCCCCGAAGGCACCGCCTTCGGCACCCGGAGCTGGCGCAAGGTGGTGAAGGAGGCGACCGGGGTAGTGGCTGCCATCGTGCCCTGGAACTACCCCTTCGAGGTGAGCATCAACAAGCTGGGTCCGGCCCTGGCCACCGGGAACACGGTGATCCTCAAGGCCGCCCCCCTCACCCCCTGGAACGCCACCCGGATCGGCCGCCTGGCGGCGGAGAAGACCGACATCCCGCCGGGCGTCCTCCAGATCGTCACCACCTCCGACAACGCGGTGGCCGAGGACCTGGTCACCGATCCACGGGTCGACCTGGTGTCGTTCACCGGGTCCACCGCGGTGGGCCGGAGGATCATGGAGAAGGGCGCCCCCAGCCTCAAGCGGCTGTTCCTCGAGCTGGGGGGCAAGTCGGCCGACATCGTGCTGGAGGACGCCGACTTCGGGGCCAAGCTGTCGATGGCCTGGACGGTGTGTGTCCACGGCGGCCAGGGCTGCGTGATGCTCACCCGGATGCTGCTGCCCCGGTCGCGCTACGAGGAGGGCATCGCCGCCATGGAAGACGGTTTCCGCAGCGTCGGCTACGGAGATCCGACCGACGCCTCCTTCCTCCAGGGACCCCAGATCAGTGCCGCCCAGCGGGAGCGGGTGCTGGGGATGATCCAGTCAGGCGTGGACCAGGGGGCCCGGGTGGTGGTCGGCGGCGGCCGTCCCAGCCATCTGGACAAAGGGTTCTACGTGGAGCCAACCCTCATCGCCGATGTCGACAACACCATGACCATCGCCCAGGAGGAGATCTTCGGTCCGGTGCTGGTGGTGGTGCCGTTCGATGACGACGACGACGCCGTCCGCATCGCCAACCAGAACCAGTACGGCCTCGGCGTCGGGGTGACCTCCGGCTCGGAGGAACGGGCGCTGTCGGTGGCCAAGCGGGTCCGGGCCGGCACCGCCTCGGTGAACGGCGGGGTCTGGTACGGCGCCGACGCCCCGTTCGGCGGCTACAAGGCCAGCGGGGTCGGCCGGCAGAACGGCCGGGAGGGCTTCGAGCAGTACACCGAGACCAAGACCATCGCCGGTGGGCTGCCGCCGCTGGCTCCCTAGGCCGTCACCCGGGTCACATCGGGGAGAGCCCCCATACAACCAGTACGCCGATGAAGAGGAGAACATCGTGAAGGACATCATGAAGGGCATCCGAGTCGTCGAGGTGGCCGGGTGGACCTACGTGCCCATCGCCGGGACGGTACTGGCCGAGTGGGGCGCCGACGTCCTGAAGATCGAGCACCCCGAGACCGGCGACCCCCAGCGGGGACTGGTGAACTCCGGATTGGTCCCGACCGGGCCCGGCGGGATCAACCACATGATCGAGTTCCCTAACCGGGGGAAGCGCAGCGTGGGTCTCAACCTGAAGACCGAGGAGGGCTATGCCCTCCTCCTCAAGCTGGTGGAAACGGCCGACGTCTTCCTGACCAACTTCCGTCCCCAGGCCCGGGCCAAGCTCAAGATCGACGTGGAGGACCTCCGGAAGGTCAACCCGAAGCTCATCTACGTCCGGGGCTCGGCCAACGGCCAGCGGGGGCCGGAGTCGGAACGGGGCGGCTATGACAACTCGAACTTCTGGGGACGGGGCGGATCCGCCGACATCCTCACCGCCCCCGGCGAGTACCCGATCAGCCAGCCGGGACCCGGCTACGGCGATGTCATCGGCGGCCTGACCATCGCCGGGGGGATCTCCGCCGCGCTCTTCCATCGGGAGCGGACCGGGGAGGCGGTCACCGTCGACAACTCGCTGCTGGCCAACGGGGTGTGGGCGACCGGGGCGACGGTGCTGGCCGCCGGCCTGTTCGGGTTCAGCCGGATGCCGCGGGGGGACCGGACGATGATGCCCAACCCGTTGGTGAACAACTTCAAGACCAAGGACGACCGCTTCATGTCCCTGATCATGTTGGAGTCGGACCGGTACTGGGCCGACCTGGTCACCAAGATCGGCCACCCGGAGCTGGCCGACGATCCTCGCTTCGTGGACTCGGTGGCCCGGGCCAAGAACTGCCAGGCGTGCTGCGTCGCCCTCGACGAGATCTTCGCCACCCGCACCCTGGAGGGGTGGAAGCCGATCATGAACACCGTGGACGGGGTCTGGGCCCCTGTGCAGACCGCCGACGAGCTGCTGGTCGACCCCCAGGTGGTGGCCAACGGCTACATCCGTGAGGTGACCTCGACCGGGGGCACCACCTTCCGGATGGTGGCCTCACCCCTCCAGTTCGACGAGCAGCCGCCGGACCTCACCCGGGCCCCGGACCACGGAGAGCACACCGACGAGGTCCTCGAAGAGCTGGGGTTGGAGATGGACGCCATCATCGATCTCAAGCTCAAGGGGGCGGTGCTCTGACCCGGTGCGCCGTTTTGCCCGGAGCCCCCACCTGGCTTACGGTGCGCAGCGAGACAAGGGAGGTCCGGGGTGTCGCCAAGCGATTTGAAAGAGATCATCGGCCAGCCGACGAGTAAATCGGTGGTGACGGTGGAGCGGGGGCAACTGGCCACCTTCGCCGGGGCAGTCAAGGACGCCAGCCCGGTCTACCGCGACCCGCGGGCCGCCGCCGCCGCCGGTCTGGCCGGGATCCCCGCCCCTCCCACCTATCCCTTCGTGATGGAGAACTTCGGGGTGTTCCCCGAGCTGCAGCCGACCGATCGCCCGTCGGCCAACGCCATGGCCTCGGTGCTCGGCCCGCTGATGGCCAAGGGCGGCATCATCCTCCACGGGGAACAGGAGTTCACCTACCACCGGCCGATCTTCGCCGGTGACGTGCTGGAGGGGAACGGGACGGTGGTGGACGCCTACGAGAAGGAATCGAAGGGGAAGACCATGACGTTCGTGGTGGTGGAGACGGCCTGGACCGATCAGGCCAGCGGCGAGCTGGTCTGCACTTCCCGGATGAACATCATCCACCGCATCTGATGGCCGACGCCGAGTCGGCCGAGGTGATCCGCCGCATCGAGGGCGGGGTGGCGTGGATCACCCTCAACCGCCCGGAGGCCGGGAACGCCATCAACACCGAGATGCGGACCCAGATCATCGAGTGGCTCGCAGAGGCCTCCGACGACCTGGCCGTCCGGGCGGTGGTGCTGACCGGGACCGGGGAGAAGGGGTTCTGTACCGGGGCCGACCTCCGCAGCCCGGTGGTCCGCCCGCCCCGCCCGCCCGGCGCCCCCGAGAGTGCGGTGGGGGATTCCGCCCGGATGATCCGCAACGGCTGGCAGCTGCTGATCGCCGCGGTGCTCGACTGCGAGAAGCCGGTGATCGCCGCAGTCAACGCCACCGCCGCCGGCGGCGGGCTCCACCTGGCCCTGGCCTGCGATCTGGTGCTGGCCGCCGAGGAGGCGAAGTTCATCGCCGTCTTCGTCCGGCGGGGGATCGCCCCCGACGCCGGTGGCGCCTACCTGTTGCCCCGGCTCATCGGTCCCCAACGGGCCAAGGAGCTGTTCTTCTTCGGTGATGCGGTCCCGGCCGCCGACGCTGAACGGCTGGGGCTGGTCAACCGGGTGGTGCCCGGCGACCAGCTGATGACGCTGGCCGGTGAGTGGGCGACCCGGTTGGCCTCGGGACCGACCAAGGCCATCGCCATGGCCAAGCGCCTCACCAACCAGTCGCTGGAGACCGACCGGGCCCAGGCCTTCTGGGACGAGGCGGCCGGCCAGGAGCTGATCGTCGGCACCGCCGACTGCAAGGAGGGCCTGACCGCCTTTGCCGAACGCCGGGCTCCGGAGTTCAAGGGATGGTGAGCCCGATCGGCGGATCCGGCTACCCGTCGGTCACCGGGAGCCCGGGAGCGAAGATGCTAGAAACACGGCCATGAACTCGACCTGGTTGACCACCGCGGAATGGCTGGCCGTGCTGCGGATCGGCGTCGGGCTCTGGTGGCTGCAGAGCTTCCGTCACAAGGATCTGGGGGCGTGGCTGAAGCGGGGGGCGGGCATCTCCTGGGGCGCGTCGGTTGCCGAGAAGCACAAGTGGCCGTTCGTGAAGACCGGGTTCGACAAGGTGGTCAAGCCCCATCCCATCCAGATGGCCTACGTGGTCGTCTTCGCCGAGCTGGCCCTCGGCCTCGGGCTCACCCTCGGGTTCCTGACCCCGATCGCCGCCTTCGCCGCCATCGTCCTCAACCTGATGTACTTCGTGCTGATGATCAGCGACTGGGCCGAGCAGGGCCAGAACCTGATGATGATCCTCGCCGAGGTGGTGGTGTTGGGGACCCATGGCTGGAACGTGTGGTCGATCGACCACCTGCTGCATATCTTCGGGTCCTGACCGGTGAGTATGAAAGTGTGTCGCCAGGGCCTCATGTTCCAACCAGGAGGAATTCGATGACTTCAGGGACCTTGTACGTCGAAGACGTGACCGCCGGCGACGAAGCGCCGGTCCGTAGCCACGTGCTGACCCGCACCGATCTGGTCGCCTACGCCGGGGCGTCGGGCGACTTCAACCCGATGCACCATGACGAGGTGCTGGCCACCTCCGCCGGCCAGCCCAGCGTGTTCGGGCACGGCATGTTCTCCATGGGGCTGCTGGGTTCGGCCCTCACCGACTACGTGGGGGTCGGGAACGTGCAGCGCTTCCAGGTGCGGTTCGCCAAGCAGACCTGGCCGGCGGAGACGCTGGAGACCCGGATCGTGGTCACCGGCACCCGCCAAGCCGACGGCCAACACCTGGCCGACCTCGACGTCCGCCTCCTCAACGCCGACGGCGAGGAGAAGGTGGTCGGACAGGCGACCGCGCTGCTCGCCAGTCGCAGCTGAGCCGGGCGGGGTTCCCTTGTCGCGCGAGGGACAGCCGCGCTGGCTGGACACCCCGCAGGCGCCGTCCTCCAACCAGAGCCCCGAGCTTCCCGAATCCACCGGCTACCGGCTGAAGCGACTCCTGCTCGGCCCGCCGATCGTCAGCGAGGACCTCCACGCCGAGCGGCTGGGCAAGCCCACCGCCTTGGCGGTGCTGTCGTCCGACGTGATGTCGTCCTGCGCCTACGGGACCGAGTCGATCCTCCGGGTCCTGGTCCCGGCGGCCGGGGTGGCGGCCTTCACCCTCATCACCCCGGTGACCGCCCTGCTGCTGCTGGTCCTCGGGGTGGTCTGCCTCCTCTACCGCCAGGTGGTGAAGACCTACCCGGTGTCGGGGGGCTCCTACGTCGTCAGCCGGGACAACTTCGGCTACTCGGTGGCCCAGATCCCCGGGGCCGCCCTGCTGTTGAGTTACGTGCTGACGGTGGCGGTGTCGGTGGCCGCCGGGGTCGACGCGGTGGCTTCCGCCTTCCCGGTGCTGGCCCCCTACCCGGTGGAGATGGCCGTCGCCTTCGTGCTGGTCATCGCCTACGGGAACCTCCGGGGGATCCGGGAGGCCGGACGGGTGTTCGCCGTCCCCACCTATTGGTTTCTGGCCAGCATGGCCATGCTGGTGGTGGTCGGGATCGTCCGGCTGGCCGTCTCCGGCGGTCATCTGCACCACTACGTGCTGGGAGCGACCGGGTCGGTCGCCGCCGGACATCAGGGCAGTGGCCTGCTGCTCGGGGCATCGGTCTTCATCTTCCTGAAGGCGTTTGCCAACGGTGGGTCGGCGATGACCGGCATGGAGGCGATCTCCAATGCCGTCACCGTGTTCAAGCCACCCCAGGTCCGCAACGCCCGGTCCACCCTGGTGCTGATGGCCTCCATCCTCGGGGCGATGTTCCTGGCGGTGTCCGTCTTCGCCCAACTGACCCACGCGATTCCCTACCTGTCGGGTACCCCGACGGTGCTCTCCCAGATCGGCCGCACCGTCTTCGGCACCGGCGGGCTGGCCAACGTCGCCTACTACTCGCTCCAGTTCAGCACCGCCCTCATCCTCATCCTCGGCGCCAACACCAGTTACAACGGCTTCCCGTTGTTGGTCAGCTACATCGCCCAGGACGCCTACCTTCCCCGCCCCCTCACCACCCGGGGCCACCGGCTGGTCTACTCGAACGGCATCGCCGCCCTCACCGTGGTCTCGATCATCCTCCTGGTGGTGACCCGGGCCCGGGTGGCCGACCTGATCCCGCTGTATGCCTGCACCGTCTTCACCGGCTTCACCATGGCCGGGGCGGGCATGACCAAGTACTTCTTCACCCATCCCGGACCCAAACGCAACCAGAACCTGATCATCTCGGCCGCCGCCTTCGTGTTGAGCGCGGTGGTGACCCTCATCTTCGTGGTCACCGAGTTCACCAACGGGGCCTGGCTGATCGTGGTGGCCATCCCGCTCATCGTCTTCTTCCTCACCCGCACCCACCGCCGCTACCAGGAAGAGAAGCAGGTCCTGGTCCAGGACGCCTCGGGCGCCGCCGTCGGCGCCACCGAGACCCGGGCGCTGCAGCACAGCGTAACCCTGGTGCTGGTGGACAATCTCGACCTGGCCACCATCCGGGCCCTCCAGCTGGCCCGGTCCTTCTCGCCGTCCGGCGAGGTGCGGGCGGTCCACTTCGTCATCGACTCCGCCCACGCCGAATTGCTGGCCACCCAGTGGCGGAAGCTGGGCATGGGCGAGCTCCCGCTGGAGCTGGTCGAGTGTCCCGACCGGCGCTTGTCCCGGGCCGCCACCGAGATGGCCGCCGAGCTGGCCGCCGACGGGCAGACCGAGGTCATGCTGGTCCTGCCCCGGCGCCTCTACCGGGGGGTGGCCAACCGGTTGCTGCACAGCCATGCCGCCGACCGGATCGTCACCGCGGTGAGCACGCTGCCCCATGTGAGCGCCACCATCGCCCCGTTCGACGTGACCGGGTTGCTCAAACGGCGCTCGGCGATGTTGGCCGAGGAGCGATCGCCGGGCAAGAAGAAACCCGCGGTCGAACCCCTCCTCCGCCGATCGCAGATGGACAAGCGGCTGATCGAGGTGGCCGGGGCCACCCGGTTGTGCGATCTGACCTACCGGGAGCGGACGGTGGTGGCCGGTCGGGTGCGTTCGGTCCGGGTCCAGCCGTGGTCGGGGGCCGTCGCCCTCGAGTGCACCATCGTGGACGATACCGGGGCCTTGAACCTGGTGTTCCTGGGCCGGCGGGCGGTGCCGGGCATCGAGCCCGGCGCCCAGCTCCGGGCCGAGGGGATGATCGGCCGCCACAAGGGGTGCCTGGCGGTGATCAACCCGATCTACGAATTGCTCGGCGCCGGCCAGGAGACCGAGCCGGTCTGAGCCGGGTCTAGAAGAAGCTGAACTTCGGGATCCCCGACGAGATCCCCTTGAACAGCTCGCCCTTGGCGTCGGCCAGCTCCTTCGGCGTCCACGCCGAGTCCCGGTGGATCTCGCCGACCGGATGGAAGCCCCCGGTGGCCCAGATGTTGCCCCCGAAGACGATGAAGTTCTGACCGGTGACATCGGCCGCCTCGTCGGAGGCCAGGAACCCGACCATCTGGGCGATGTTGCGCGGGTCCCATTCGTCGAACCCCTGCTCGGCCTTGGACATCTGCCCGAACAGACCTTCGGTCATCCGGGTACGGGCCCGGGGGGAGATGGAGTTGACGGTGACCCCGTAGCGCTCGAGCTCACGGGCCAGCACCCAGGTCATCGACGCGATCCCCGCCTTGGCCGCCGAGTAGTTGGCCTGGCCGGCGTTGCCGTAGAGCCCGGCTTCCGAGGAGGTGTTGATGATGCGGGCGCTGAACGTCTCGCCGGCCTTGGCCCGACCCCGCCAGTGGATGGCGGCGTGGTGGGTGGGGGCGAAGTGACCCTTCAGGTGGACCCGGATGACATCGTCCCAGTCCGACTCGTCCATGTTGAAGCTCATCTTGTCCCGGAGGATGCCGGCGTTGTTGACCAGGATGTCCAGCTGGCCGAAGGTGTCGACCGCCTGGTCGACGAGCTCCTTGGCCCCTTCCCACGAGCTGACGTCGGAGGAGTTGACCGCCCCGTCGCTGCCGCCGGCTTTGATGAGATCGACCACCTCTTCGGCCGGGTGCTTGTCGCCCCCCTCACCCTGGACCGAGGCGCCCACGTCATTGACCACGACCTTGGCCCCTTCGGACGCCAGCAGCAGGGCCTCCTCCCGTCCGATGCCCCGACCTGCGCCGGTGACGATGGCTACCTTGCCGTCGAGCAGTCCCATGAATGGCCTCCTGTGCCTGGTTGCGAAAGGTGAGTCGGTGAACGCCGCCCGTCCGCCAGAAATGGCGCCGACAGTGCGTTGGAACCCGGGAAGCATGGCCGAAACCCACCCTTCCGGGCAAGACGGCGATGGTAGCTTCGGAAGTCGGCCAACATCGATGGGAGACGGAGTGAGCGGAGAAACAGGTCCAGCGGCCAGGCCCAACGGGACCGGGCCGCTCGCCACCGCCGCAGCCAGAGTCAACCCGCTGCTCTCCCGGGTGGAGTTGAAGGCACGCCGGGAGGCGACCCGGCTGGCCGGGCTGTCGTTCGGCCAGCTGCCTCCCGCCCAAGCGGTGCGGATGGTCTACAACCTGCTGCTCCGGCGGGAGCCCGACCCGACCGGGTGGACCGATCTGACCACCGCCATGGCCGCCGGCCAGCTGAGCCACGACGACGTGATGGACCGGGTCCGCTGTTCGAGCGAGTACCGGACCCAGGTCCCGGTGGGCGTGAACAACCTCCACAGTTCCCTCCACGCCAGTCGCTGCGAGTTCATCATCAGCCTGCCCCAGGCCAAGCACATCATCGACCTCGGCGGCGGCCACACCATCGACCCCCGCGGCGCGCTGGTGGTGCTCGGGTATCCCTACGACTTCGACGAGCTGGTGGTGGTCGACCTGCCCCCCGACGACCGGCATCCGCTCTACCACTCCGAGCGGTTCGGGGCCGGCGACACCGATCGGGGCCAGGTCCGCTACGAATACCGCTCGATGGCCGACCTGTCGTTCGCCGCCGACAACTCGGTGGACCTCATCTACAGCGGTCAGTCCATCGAGCACGTGACTCCGGCCGACGGTGACATCGTGCTCGGCGAGGCCCTCCGGGTGCTGAAGCCGGGCGGTTACCTGGCCATCGACACCCCCAACGGCAAGCTCTGCCGCCTGCAGCAGGACGCCTTCATCGATCCCGACCACAAGGTGGAGTACACCCTGGCCGAGCTCCGGGCCAAGGTCGGTGCCTCCGGGTTGGAGGTGGTGGCCGAGCAGGGGCTCAACTGGGGCGGCGCCGCCGTCGCCCGGGGCGAGTTCGACCCGGCGACCCTGGCGGCCAACTACGGCATCTACTTCGACGCCGAGTCCTGTTACCTGCTGGCCCTGCTGTGCCGGAAGCCGGCGGCCGACTGAGCTCGGTCGTTCACCGGGGGACGACGATCACCCCGAGAACCCAGGCGTTGCGGCGGGCCGACTCGGCCTCCACCTCGTGCATGAACGTCCCGGCCTGGGGCGACAGCGACTCCGACCACGCCCGCAGCCCCTGTTGGATGACGGTCAGGTCGGCCAGCCGGGGAACGAAGTCGTCGAGGGCGACGGCCACCGCCTCGGGGAACGGCGAGGCGAGTTGCTCGGCAACCCATTCCCGGGCCAGCCGCCGGGTGGTGTCGTCGTCATCGGGGGGAAGGCCGACCACCTGGGTGGCCAGGCTCCGCAGCCGGGCGAACAGCATCTCGTGGCCAGGGGCGGCCACCAACCGCTCGAGCAGCTCGGTCACCTGTTCGGGCAGGACCATCTGGCCGAACAGCGGCGGGACCGGGAGTTCCCAGGAGCTGAAAATCTCCAGATAGGCGGCCGCCGCCCGACCCGAGAGGGGGCGGCTGAGCCGCCCGAACATCCCGATGCTGTCCCGCTGGCTGGTGGCCAACCGGGCCATCGATCCCGACGGGTCGTCGTCGGTCTGTCCCAACGCGTGGTCGACCGCCTCCAGCAGGCTCTCGATGCGCCGCCGTTCATCGTCGAGGACCAACCGGTGCTGGACCAGGGCGGCGTGGAGGGTCTCCTGCTCGTCGTTGAGACACGCCCGGATGGCCTCGAGTCCCATGCCCAGGCTCCGGAGCAGGTCGATCCGGAGCAGCAGCAGGACATCGTCGGGGCGGAAGGTCCGGTACCCGCTGTCGAGGTGGTCCGGGCTGATGAGCCCGATGCTCTCGTAGTGACGGATGCGGCCGGCGGTGATGCCGGTCAGGGCGGTCACATCGCCGATGAACAGGGAGCCAGGCTGGGCCATTGCCCCTTGACTCTACGACGATAAGAGGGTTTTGGATGGTAGGAGGGATCCACGGGGTGGGCGACTGGAGAGCATTTGCATCAGATCTGGGGGACATTGGTCGGGCGGTGGTACGTCACGCTGTTCGGAGCCACCTTCTTGTGGAGAGCCAGCCGGTATCTGGGGTGGCGCCGAACGCTGCTCTATGGGGTGGCGGCGGTGGGGATCGGCGCCCTGGCCGAGAACTCCTCGGTCCACTTCGGGTTTCCCTACACCGGCTACAACTTCAACTCCGCCCTCCGCCACAAGGAGATCTTCATCGGGGATGTGCCGCTGATGGTGCCGCTCTCCTACACCTTCCTCGGCTACTTCGGGTTCACCGCCGGGAGGCTGCTGACCAGTGGACCCTGGCAAACCCGGGCCCGCCGCCCATGGCACGAGTATCTGGTCGCGCTCATTCTCACCGTCTGGGCGTTGTGGATCATGGACCCGGTCTCCCGGCTCGGGCCCCGGTGGTTCCTCGGCCCGGTGTTCCATTACCGCGGCCCGGGATTCTGGTTCGGCCTCCCGCTCGGCAGCCAGGCCGGCTTCACCCTCACCGCCGCCATCCTGTTGGCCATCCTCACCTACATGACCAAGGACGAGCCCGACCGCCGGATCGATCGCTGGATCGACCATCCCCACCTGGTCAGCCTGGTCACCTACAACGGCCAGATCCTCTGGCTGGCCATCGTGGCGGTGGTGCTCGGCTCCGATGAGCTCGCCGGGTCGGCCCTCCTCATGTGGGTGCCGGCCGCCGCCTTGGCCGCGGTGCTGTGGAGCACCCTCCGTTCGCTCCCCGCCGTTTCCGACCCGGACCCACCCGATCCGGTGGTGGGCTCGGTGCCCCCCGAGGATCCGGCCCGACCCAAGGTGCGCACATGAACGATCACTCCGTCCAGATCCCGTTCGGGGACCCGGACTTCTTCGCCGGCGATCCCTATCCGGAGCTGGCCGAGCTCCGCCGGGGTTGCCCGGTCAGTTGGCAACCGGACGCCGAACTCTGGGCGGTGACCGGCCTCCGGGAGGTCCAAACGGTGGGCAAGGACCCGACTACCTACTGTTCCGGTCGAGGGGTGCTGCTGTCCGATCGCGGCCGGGAGATCGCCGCCGAGGACTCACTCCTCTACCTCGACCCCCCGCGCCACGAGCAGTACCGCAAGCTGGTCAACCGGGCCTTCACCCCCCGCCGGGTGGCCACCCTCGAGCCGCGGGTGCGGGAGCTGACGGTCGAGCTCCTGGACAACATCGACCCCCGCCACCCGGTCGACCTGGTCGACGCGCTATGCGCCCCGCTGCCCATGCTGGTCATCGCCGAACTGCTCGGCCTGCCGGCCGAGGACCGCGAGAGTTTCCGCCGTTGGTCGGACGCCATCATGGCCGCCGCCACCGACCTGACCGAGGAGAACGCCCTCCAGGCCCTGGAGCTGATGGCCTACTTCGATGCCCAACTCGACGCCCGGGCCGAGGTCCCGACCGAGGACCTGTTGAGCGGCCTGCTGGCCGCCGAGGTGGACGGGGCCCGGCTCAGCCGGGCTGAGGTCCAGGGGTTCTGCATGACCCTGATGGTGGCGGGCAACGAGACCACCCGCTCGCTGGTCTCCGGCGGGATGGTGGAGCTGGCCGGGCACCCCGATCAGCGGGCCCGGCTGGCCCAAGACCCGACGCTCATCCCGGCCGCCATCGAGGAGATGCTGCGCTGGGTGACCCCGATCATGGCCATGGCCCGGACCACCACCCGCGAGGCGACCCTGGGCGACGTCGATCTCAGCGCCGGGGACTTCGTGGTCCTCGCCTACGGGGCGGCCAACCGCGACGAGGAGGTGTTCGGGGAGACGGCCGACGCCTTCGACATCGCCCGGACGCCCAACCCCCATGTCTCGTTCGGCTTCGGCGAGCACTACTGCATCGGCGCCAGCCTGGCCCGGATCGAGGCCCGGATCCTGCTCGAGGAGGTCCTGACCCGTTGGCCCGACTACCAGCTGGTCGGGGAAGTGGTGCGGGCGCCCTCCACCCTGTTTCGTCAGATCACCCGGGCACCGGTACTCTTCGCCCTGTGACCACCGGGGCCACCACCGGGGAGCGCCGAAGCCAGGCGCCCGACTGGGACGCGCTGTACATCGGCGGGCACTGGGTCTCCCGGGCCGGGAGCCCGGCCTTCGAGGTCGTCTCGCCCCACGACTCGCGGCCGGTGGGCCGGGCCCCGATGGCCACCGCCGCCGACGTCGATCTGGCCGTGGCGGCTGCCCGCGCCGCCTTCGATCACGGGCCCTGGCCCCACCTCGAGCCCGGCGCCCGGGTGGAGGCGCTCCGCCGGTTCGCCGACATCTACGAAGCCCGGCAGGAGGAGATGGCCCTGCTCATCACCGCCGAGTCGGGCTCGCCGATCACCTTTTCCCGGCTGGCCCAGTCGTGGGCGCCGTGGTCGCTGCTCGACACCACCCTCGACCTCGCCTCGGTCATCGACTGGGAGGAGGTGCGAGCCGGCGCCTTCGGGACCACCCTGGTGCGACGCGAGCCGGTCGGGGTGGTGGCGGCCATCGCCCCCTGGAACGTGCCGCAGATGACCATCATCTCGAAGTTGGCGCCGGCGCTGGTTGCCGGGTGCACCATCGTGGTCAAGCCGTCTCCGGAGACCCCGCTGGACGGGTTGCTGATGGCCGAGTGGATCGACGAGGCCGGCCTCCCCGAGGGGGTGGTCAGTGTGCTGCCCGCCGGTCGGGAGGTCGGCGAGCACCTGGTCTCCCACCCGGGCGTCGACCGGGTCGCCTTCACCGGCTCCACCGCCGCCGGGCGGCGGATCGGGTCGATCTGTGGCCAACAGATCAAGCGGGTGGGTCTCGAGCTCGGTGGCAAGTCGGCCGCCATCGTGCTGGAGGACGCCGATCTGGCCGAGACGGTGGGCGGGCTGCGCTTCGCCTCGTTCATGAACAGCGGGCAGGCGTGCGCGGCCCAGACCCGGGTGCTGGTTCCCCGGCGCCGGCACGGCGAGGTGGCCGAGGCGCTGGGGGAGATGGCCGGCGGACTGGTGATGGGCGACCCGCTCGACGACGCCACCGAGATCGGGCCGATGGTCTCCCGCCGCCACCAGGAGCGGGTGGCCGGTTACATCGATGTCGGAATCGACGAGGGCGCCCGGGTGGTGGCCGGAGGCCCCGGCGCCCCCGACGGCTTGTCCGGCGGCTGCTATGTCCGCCCGACCATCTTCGCGTCGGTCGGCAACGACATGAGGATCGCCCGGGAGGAGATCTTCGGACCGGTGGTGGTGGTCATCCCCTATGACGGCGAGGATGACGCCATCCGGATCGCCAACGAATCGGAGTACGGCTTGGCCGGGTCGGTGTGGACCCGCGACCCGGCCCACGGGCTGGAGGTGGCTCGCCGGGTGCGGACCGGGACCATCGGTGTCAACAAGTACGGCCCCGACCTCTCGAGTCCCTTCGGCGGCTACAAGTCGAGCGGGATCGGCCGGGAGTACGGCCGGGAGGGGCTCGAGGAGTACTTCGAGCTCAAATCCATTGCCCCCTGAGGCCGCGGCCACCGCCGCGGAGGCGCTCATGGCCCGGGCCGGAGACACCCACACCGGTCTGGTCTTCGAAGGAGACACCTGGACGTGGGCGGAGATGGTGGCCGAGATGTCGGCCCGGGCGGCGTGGCTACGGACCTTCACCGCCGGGCGGCCGCCCCACGTCGGAGTGCTGCTCGACAACGTCCCCGGTTTCCTCTTCACCCTGGGGGCGACCATCCTGTCGGGGTCGGTGCTGGTCGGCCTCAACTCGACCCGCCGGGGCGCCGAACTCGCCAGTGATATCCGCCACACCGACTGTGCGGTCATCGTCACCGATGCCGAGCACGCCTCGCGGCTGGACGGGTTGGATCTCGGGTCCGCTCGGGTGGTCGACGTCGATGACGCACCCTCGGCTACCGACCTCGGGGATCCGACGGCCGTGGACCCCGCCCCCGACGACCTCGCCCTGCTGCTGTTCACCGCCGGTTCGACCGGCACCCCCAAGGCCGTGCGGGTCACCCAGGGAAGGATCGCCCGGTCGGCCACCGGTCCTGGGTTCAGCGCCAACGACATCATGTACTGCGCCATGCCCCTCTTCCACGGCAACGCGCTGTTCTCCAGCGTGTTTCCGGCCATGGGCTGCGGCGCCACCATCGTGTTGCGCCGCCGGTTCTCGGCCTCGGAGTTCATGCCCGACGTCCGGTCGTCCTCGGCCACCTTCTTCGCCACCATCGGCCGGGCGCTGTCCTTCCTCCTCGGTACCCCGGCCGATCCTGCGGATCGCGGCCACCACCTCCGGTTTGTGCTGGCTCCTGAGTCGTCGCCGGCCGACATGGCCGCCTTCGAGGCCCGGTTCGGGGTCAAGGTCTTCTCCGGCTACGGCTCCAGCGAGAACGCCATCATCTTCGTGCCCAGCCCCGGGCTCCCCGACGACGCCCTCGGGGTGCCGTTGGACGGGCTCGACGTGGCCATCGTCGATCCCGAAACCGGGGAGGAGTGTGAGGCCGCCCGGTTCGATCCCTCGGGCAAGATGTTGAACGCGGCCGAAGCCACCGGGGAGATCGTCGGGCGCAAAGCCCTCGGGCGCTTCGAGGGTTACTACCACAACCCGGAGGCAACCGCCGCCCGGTCGCGTCGCGGTTGGTACTGGTCCGGCGACCTCGGGTATCGCGACGAGCAGGGGACCTTCTACTTCGCCGGGCGGAACATCGACTGGCTGCGGGTCGACGGGGAGAATTTCGCCTCGGCGCCGGTCGAGCGGGTGCTGAACCGGTTCGAGGGAGTCACCGGGGTGGCGGTCTTCGGGGTTGCCGACGAACGGACCGTCGACGACCAGGTGATGGCGGTCCTCGAGATGGCCGATCCCACCGGGTTCGATCCATCGGCGTTCGACCGGTTCCTGGCCGCCCAGTCCGACCTGGGTACCAAGTGGACCCCCCGCTACGTCCGGGTGGTGGACCGCCTCCCGGTCGGTGCCACCAACAAGCTCGACAAGCGAGTGTTGAAGGACACCGGTTGGCGGGTCGACGGTCCGGTCTACTGGCGACCCGACCGGCGGCAACCGCTGCGGCTCATGTCTCCGGACGATGCCGGCGGGCTCGAAGCGTCGTTCGACCTCCACCGCCAGCGTCAGTAAGCGCCGGTGCCTTCCGGGCGGCGGTGTGCCAAGGTGATGCGGTGACCGACGACTGGGCCCGACCGGTGGTGCACTGGGAGATCGTGGCCCACGACCCGGTACGGCTGGGCGACTTCTACCGCGGACTGTTCAATTGGGAGATCGGCGACGGTCCGATCATGACCGTGCCTCCCGGCCTCGGGGGCCCCGAGCCCGGGCCCGGCGGCCACCTCCGTCAGGGCGACGACGCCGGGGTCCGTCTCTACATCCAGGTGCGCGACCTGCGAACGTCGCTGACCCTGGCCGCCGAGTTGGGCGGCGAGGTCATCTCCGAGCCCTTCGACCTTCCCGGCGCCCCGACCCTGGCGGTGATCCACGATCCGGAGGGCAACGAGGTGATGCTGGTCCAGGCCTGAGTCGGGCGCTCAGTCCAGGGTCTGGTAGGACCGGTTCTCCACGCTGGCCTCGTCGATCAGCGCCACCAACGCCCGCGGCCCCGGCTCCCGGTTCCATCCGTCCACATAGTTGGCGGCATCGGCGGCCGAGGCCCACAGGTCGATGACCACCCAATCGCCGTCGGGGTTACGGGCGGTGGTGCGGCGGACCATCCCGGGCTGGTGATAGGCGAACTCGACCTGGACCCGACGGTCAGCGGCCAGGAAGTCGGACTCGGAGGTCTCCGGCCGCAACCGGAAGGTCATGATCTCGATCTGCACCCGACGCTCCTCTGGTGGTGGCCGACGGATCGGCCGTGACTGGCAACTGCCTCAGTGTCGCAGAGTGGTCCGGCCGAGGCCATCGGTTCGGTTGCAGTGGTGTCGGCGCCGGGTTAGAACTGATGGATTCTCTTCAAGAACCGCGACAAACGCAATCCGGACAATGTCGCGCGTCCGTCGACGTCGCCGGGTCCGGCGGGTCAGCGACGGATGGCATTGGTCGTCGAGGCCGATGATCCGCTCGACAATCTGGCCGAGGCCAGATTGCGGATGGTGCGCTGGGCCGGACCGATGGCCGGACCCGAGAGTCTCGGGGTGGTGCGGATCCTGATCGACTCGGAACCGCCGATCTATGTACCCCGTGGCTTCGAGCTCGATCGCGACCATTGGCCGGTGGTCGGCATGCAGCTGCCGGTCAACATCGATCCCGCCGATCCGGGGGGCTTCGAGGTGGTTTGGGATGAGGTCCCGAGCATGATCCAGCGGGCGGAGGCCAACGATCCCACCCTGGCGGATCCGGCGGGAACGCTCACCCGAACCATGAAGGCGGTGATGGCCGCCGGAGTGGTGGGGTCGGGGATGAGCACTCCCCCCGACGATGCCGGCGCCCAAGCCGTCGCCGCCCAGGCGCTGGCCGTGGAGATGCACAACGACGAGTATCAGCCCGATCACTTCCAGGAGTCGATGGATAAGGCGGCGAAAGCGCCGGCTCCGGCCGGCCGGACCCGGGCGGTCGTGCTGATCGCCGCGAGCGAAGCCACCGACAACCAACTCCGCGGCGATGCGGTCATTTACATCAAGGACCGCCACGGAATCCATCGGGCCGTCCTCGCCGTCAACATCCCCGGGCGTCCGCCCTACGCGGTCTTCAAAGACAAGTTCAAGCACCCGGACGGCAAGGGGGGCCTGGAGGGGGGCGGCCTACCCGCCCTCGTCTCCACCAGCGATCCGAATGATGTCGAGGTGCTCTGGGACGAGTTGCTGTCGCCCAGGAAACAGGATCGCCAGACCCGGAACGCGGCCCTCGCCGACAGAGATGCGCGGCTGGCTCAGTTCACCTCGCGGGCGGCCGAGGTGGCCTCCGGCCCGCCCCCGGCTCCGCCTGCCCCCAATCTCTTGGGGGCGCCGCAGATCCCGGCGGAGGCCCGGGAGCAGATGATCAGGAACGCCCAGATTGCCCTGCGGTCGGTGCCTGCGGAGATGCGATCGACGATCATCGAGCAGTACCGATTGGCGGGCATCACCATCGACGAGAACGGCAACGTGACCGAGTAGGCGACTCACACCTGCGTCGACCGTCTGGTTGTAAGCACCGCCTCCGGGTGTCCGAGGGCCAGCCGGGCCAGAATGGGTCATGCCGATAACCGTGGGGCGCAGCGAGGGCGGGGATCGCCATAGCCGGGCCTCCCGGAGGCTGCGGTCCGGGCTGATCGGGCTGTTGGTGGTGCTGGTGGGGGGGACCGTCGGCTACCTGTTGTTCGGGTACAGCGTCCTCGACGCCGTCTTCCAGACGGTGATCACGGTGACCACCGTTGGCTTCGGTGGCACCCAGAAATTCGGCGACGGCCAGAAGATATTCACCATCGTGCTCATCGTCACCGGGGTCGGTACCGCGGCCTACACGTTCAGCGTGATGGTAGAGACGCTCGTCGAGGGCTACCTCGCCGACGAATTCGGGAGGCGAAGAATGGAACGTCAGATCCGGGAGATGCGGGGCCACGTGGTCCTGTGCGGATGGGGGCGGGTGGGGCAGTCGATCGCCCGGTACCTGCTGACCTCGAACGACGACGTCGTGGTGGTCGACTCCGCCGCCGACCGGATCGCCACCGTGGACGGGCCGGCGGTATGCGGCGACGCCACCGACGAGGAGGTGCTGCGGGCGGCCGGCATCGATCGGGCCCGGGTACTCATCACCGCCCTCAACGGCGACGCCGACAACTTGTACGTGACCTTGACCGGTCGCTCGATGCGACCCGATCTGTTCATCGTTTCCCGCATCGCCTCGGAGGCGGCGGCGGCCAAGTTGGTCCAAGCCGGGGCCGACCGGGTGGTCAATCCGCAGGACCTCGGCGGTGCCCGGATGGCGGCCCTGGCCGTGCAGCCCCACGTGGCCGAGTTCCTCGACGTCGTCATGCACGACGGCAGCCTCGAGTTCCGCCTCGAGCAGATCGACGTGCCCGCCAACTCGTCGCTGGTCGGTCAGACCCTGCGCAGTGCCCGGGTCCATGCCCACACCGGCGCCCTCGTCCTCGCCCTGCGCCATCCCACCGAGGAATTCCGCACCAACCCTCCACCGGAGGCGGAGATCGGGGAGGGAGATGTGCTGGTGGTCATCGGCAACGTGGAGCAGATCGAATCACTCCGCTCGCTGGCCTTGAGCCAGGAGGCCCTCGGCGAAGCCTGAGGCTCTAGAGTCGAACGCCAGCGATGACCAGCGAGCCGACGGCGATGATGACCGTGACGAGGCGCCAGGTCATCAGCCTCAACTCTCGCTCAAGGCGAGCATTGAGTTTCATCTCGAGCCCCTCGATGTCGCGACGGGTCCCCTCGGCAAGCCCTTCGATGTCGCGACGGGCGCCCTCGATGTCGCGTTTTACCGCAACGGCCAGAGCATCGACGTCGCGCTTGGTTGCCACGTCTGCCCAACCAACCGGAGGGAGGTGCTCCATCAGCGTCGCGGCTTCCTCGGCGCCGAGCACTGCTTCCAACCTGAGGTACCGGTGGTGGCGGGTTTCTTCACTGATAATCATGATCGTTCCTCCGTACTGCGGATGCAACCTCATGAGAGCTACGTGGCCGGCTCCGAAGCCGTCCCCAGAACCTAGGCAGTAGGTGTGACGTCCCCCGGTCGGCACCTGGGCAATCAGGCGGTGCTGGGCAAACCGGAGGTCAGCCGAGTCCGGCCGTCCATGCCTCGACGGAGGTGACCTCGGCCTGCCGCGGGAAGACCTTCTCGGTGAGCACCCGGTGGACCTCTTCATCGCCGTCCAGGCAGCCGTCGGCCAGGACGATCAGCCGGAAGTCGAGGTCGGCGGCCTGGCGGAGAGTGGAGAGGACGACCCCGCTGGTGGCGATCCCGGCCAGCACCAGCGAATCCACCTCGGCGGCCCGAAGGACGACGTCGAGATCGCTGCCGGCGAAGGCGCTCACCCGCTTCTTCACCACCACGACGTCGGTGTCCCGAACCTCGAGATCGGCGTGGAGGTCGGCACCGGGGTCGGTGTCGGTGAACATCCCCGAGGTGGTGACCGCCGAGAAGCTCTGGTTCCGAGCCGACACCTCGGGATAGCCGTGGCGAAATCCGACCTTCACCCACAGCACCGGGAGCCCGACCGATCGGGCGGCCTCGGCGGCAGCGTTGATCCGCGACACGAAGCCGGCATCGGTCCCGAAGCGATCGAGGATGCCGGCTTGCAGGTCCATCAACAGCAAGGCGGTAGTGGGCATGGCGGACTCCTGACCGGCTTCAGCCGAGCAAATAATTTGGGACAGGGTTATCGTGGCCGCACACTACGCGTAGCCCGGTAGTGACGGGGCTCGCCAGCATGTGAGCGCGCATTCGGCTATTGCTGGTTTGGACATCCGGGGCTGTGGGTTGCGCCCTATCACCGGAGGCTCACCATGTCCACTGTCCAACGCTGGCAGACTCCTGCCTGCCTCAGCCTGGTTCTCATCGCCGCGATCCTGTTCGTGTTCTCGCTCGGCCTGCGAACCGAAATGCGCCCGGTTGCCTCCGGGCTCACCCCGGTGGCGGCCGACACCCCGGCCCCGACGGTGTGCCCCGCGCCGACGGCGGCGACGGTGGCCACCCCGGCCCCGCCCCCGGCTCCGATCGGGATCAACCAGAGTGTCTCGGGCTCCAGCAATCTGGCCGTGGCCGGGAGGGGAAACCAGACCCAGGGGAATGACGGGGGCTTCGGCGATGTCGGGCTCCAGTTCCAGAATGTCAACGTGCTGGCCCCGATCAACATCGTCCACATCTCCGACGAGGGCAGCGGCAACACCAACAACGTGAACATCGGCCCCGCAGCTCCGGTCACCGCTACCACCCCGGCCACGGTCGACCCCAGCACCCCGGCCCCGGCCACGGTTGACCCGACCACCACCCCGACCACGGATCCGAACGCGACGCCGGCCACCATCCCGACCCGGGTCTGGATTCCGCCGACCACGACCACCACCACGACGGATCCGGTGCCGACCACGACCACTACCACGACGCCGTAACGGGTGGCCGGCTGAGGCCGGTCGACGCCCGGTTCCTGGGCATCGATGAAACTCAGATGGGTGGCTCCCGCCGATCAGCGGTCGACGGGAGCCAGGTCTCGTTGGAAGGCAAATGCCTCTTGGTAGGGACCGAAGGGCAGCATCGCCCGGTAGCCGAGTTGTCCGTACATGGCGATGGCCTCCGGCTGTGAAGGACCCGTCTCCAGCTGTATTCGGGTGTAGCCGAGTTGTCGGGCAACAGCTTCCAGCCCGGCGAGGACGGTAGTGGCCAGCCCCCTTCGGCGGTAGTCAGGTGAGGTCCACATGCGCTTGACCTCACAGGTGTCGTCCTCCCGGCGACGAATGCCACCACCGGCCACCGTCTGGTCGCCATCGAGGAGGACGATGAAGGCGCCGGTGGGGGGATCGAACTCATCGGGATGGGCCAGGCGCATCTCGTCGCCCGCACCGTAACGGTGCTCGTACTCGGCGGCCAGGCCGGCGAGCAGGGGGGCGACGATCGGGTCGGACAACCGAACCTGGCGGAGTTCCATCCACCGATTATCGCGGCCCGGTCCTTGGACCCGACCACGACCAGGTGGCGGCCCCTCTCGGCGTTCCGGTCACCTGGGCACAACCGTTGGTGCGGGCGAGAGTCCGAGGTTCCACACTTTCTGGGACACGATGTGTCAGCAATTCTGGGACAACCGTTCTGAGGTGGTCCCGTGGATCTGGCCAAATATTGCGTGAACGCCGTACTCGTCGAGGGCCGCTCTGTGCGGGCAGTGGCGGCGGCGACCGGTCGGTCAAAGTCCTGGGTGCAGCGCCACGTCGCCTTGTACCGAGAGGGTGGCGACCAGGCCCTGGTGCCGCTCAAACGGGGGCCCAAGGTGCCGGCCAACCTCACCTCGGCCGCCCTCGAGGGCGAGATCGTGGCCTGGCGGAAACGGCTGGCCGAAGATGGTCTCGACGCCGGGGCCCGGACCATCCAGTGGCACCTGACCGAGACCGGGGTTGCGGCGCCGGCGCTGTCGACGATCCACCGGGTGCTCAAGCGCCGCGGGTTTGTCACCCCCCAGCCCCAGAAGCGTCCTCGTACCAGCTGGACCCGCTTCGAGTCGTCACTGCCCAATGAGACCTGGCAGTCAGACATGACCCACTGGCAGCTCGAAGACGGTCAGCCGGTCGAGATCATCAATTTCGTCGATGACTACTCGCGTGCGGC
>DASXFR010000105.1:0-10919 GCA_036489495.1 Acidimicrobiales bacterium
GGGATCCAGCTCTTCGAACACGTCGGCTTCCAGCTCGGGGTCGGTGTGGACCACGTCGAGGATCTCTTCGCCCTCGGTACGGGAGGCGTCCTCCAACAAGTCGGCGATCTGGGCCGGCTTCAGCTTGACCACCCGGCCGAATCCGGATCGGATCCGGCTGCTCGGGTTGTGGCCGATCAGCGGCTCGAAAGCCTTCCAGTCCTGGCACGGGTGTCCCTGGCTCCGACGGATGAGCCCGAGCAGCCGGGCCGGCCGGCGGGTATCGAGGCAGGAGACGACCCAGCCCTCGTCGGTGTGCTTCAACTCGACGTCCCACGCCCGCACCAACTCGGCCTCGGCCACATCGATGAGGCGGTGGCCGAGAATGTCCTGACGGAGGAGGACTTCGCCCTCCCGCCGTTCGAAGCCACCCAGATCCACCTTGGCCTTGGCCATGGAGATTCCCTGCTGGCTCAACTCGGCCACCCGATCCATCGGCAGGAAGACCTGGCGACCGCCGACCTTGGCCACCACCCCGGTGACCATCGGATAGTCCCCGCCCCGGAGTCGGACGATGACGTCATCGACCTTGCCCACGCTTTCGCCGTTGGGTGAGAGCGTGGGCCGACCCAGGAGCCCCGACAGGTGCATGGAGGAACTGTAACTTCAACCCGCCGAGTCCCGGTCTGGACGATATTTTAAAGTGATCAGATAAAAATCAGTTCCAACTGCTAGAATTAGGTGGATGTCGCCTCGGAAATACGACCAGTTCTGCCCGATCGCCGGGTCCCTCGATGCCATCGGGGAGCGGTGGACCTTGTTGATCCTCCGGGACCTACTGGCCGGCCCGAAGCGATATAGCGATTTCCGCGACACCCTTCCCGGGATCGCCACCAACCTGTTGTCGGATCGTCTGCGCCACCTGGCCGCCCTCGGGTTGATCGAACAGGTGGAGGTCCCGCCCCCGGTGGCCCGAACCATGTACCGACTTACCGAACGGGGATGGAAGCGGGTGCCACCGGTGCTCCAGGCTCTGGCCGGTATCGGGTTCGAGCTGCTTCCGGCGGTTCCCGTCGACATCCACCCGTTCGCCGGGTATCTGGCCGTGCTGCTCGGGTTCGACGCCCATCGAGCCGCCCAGGTCGACGAGTCATACCGGATCACCGTTGACGGCAGTTCGTTCGATGTCGGGGTTCGTCGCGGATCGCTTTCCGCTCCGAGTGGTGAGCCGGCCGTCGAGCTTCAAACTACCGCCCGAGGCATCCTCGGATGGCGGGCCGGAACCTCGAAAGCATCGAATCCCTTCGAGGTCCGGGGGCCGGCCGCGGCCACCTCCCGGTTCCTGGCCGTGTTCGGTCTCCAGCCGTCGAAGACCGTGGTACCGGTCTGACCGGTTCGCCACCCCCTTATCCGGCCGTCCCCAGGGTCGCCAGCCTAAGAACTTGACTTTATTTATCTAATACTTTATTTTCTTGTCTATGCGAGGTCGTGGATTGGCTCTGGCGGCGCTGTGCCTGGCCGCTTTCATCATCAACCTGGATACCACCATCGTGAACGTGGCGTTGCCCACGCTGGTGCGACAGACCGGGGCGACCACCAACCAGCTCCAGTGGGTGGTCGACGCCTACAATCTGGTATTCGCCGCCCTGGTGCTGGTGGCGGGCAGCTTGAGCGACCGGTACGGCCGAAAGGGCATGCTGCTGGCCGGGCTCGGCATGTTCGGCACCGCCAGCCTGGCCGGGGCCCTTTGCTCGAGCGCCGACCAACTGATCGCGGCTCGAGCGGTGATGGGACTCGGCGCCGCCCTGATCTTCCCCGCCACTCTCTCGCTGATCTCCAACATCTTTCCCGAACGGCGGGATCGGGCCAAGGCCATCGGGCTGTGGGGGGCAACCACCGGCGTCGGGATCGCCATGGGCCCGATCTTCGGCGGATGGTTGCTCGAGCACTTCTGGTGGGGGAGCATCTTCGTGTTCCTCATCCCGTTTGCCATTCTGGCCGCCGCCCTGGTCGCCGTCTCGGTTCCACCATCGAGGAATCCCGCCACGCCGACCATCGATTGGCAGGGTTTTGTCCTGTCGACAGCGGGAATGGGGTTGCTGGTGCTGGGGGTCATCCAGGCGCCTGATTGGGGCTGGACTTCCTTGTCCTCACTGCTGACGCTCGGCGCCGGGGCGCTGGTTCTGACCATCTTCTTCTGGGTGGAACGTCGCCGGGACAATCCCATGCTGGATGTGAGCCTGTTCACCAACCCGCGGTTCACCGGGGCCAGCGGGGCGGTGACCATCTCGTTCTTCGCCCTCTTCGGCTTCATCTTCCTGGTGACCCAGTATTTCCAGTTCGTCAAGGTGTACACCCCGTTCGGCACCGGGGTGCGGCTCCTACCGGTGGCGTTGTCGGTGGGGGTGTCCTCGCTGCTCGGTACCCGGCTGGCTGTGACTATCGGCAACAAGATCGTGGTCGGGAGCGGGCTGGTCTTCTTCGGCGTCGCCCTCTTGTGGGTCTCGACCGGATCGCAGTTCACTTCCTACTGGGTGATCGCCGCCCAGATGGTCGTACTCGGGACGGGGATGGGTTTGACCAGCGCTCCGGCCACCGAGGCGATCATGGGGGTGGTCTCGAAGGAGAAGGCGGGCATCGGTTCCGCCGTCAACGATGCCACCCGGCTGTTCGGCGGGACGCTCGGCGTGGCGGTGATCGGGAGTGTGGCCGCATCGCTCTACGCCAGTCGGCTGACGTCGTCGCTGCCGACCGGCTTACCTTCCCCGGCCCTGGTGGCGGCCAAGGGATCCGTCGGCGGCGCGGCGGTGGCTTCGCAACGGCTGGCTCAGGCCGGACTCGGTCACCTGGCCCGGCAGCTCCAGGGTGCCGCGACCCAGGCGTTCCTGCACAGCTTCACCGGCGGTTGCCGGGTGGCCGGGGGCGTGGCCCTGGGGGGTGCGGTGTTCGCGGCCATCCTGCTTCCGGCCCGGCCGACCGCACCCGCTCCATCGACGGTGCCCGACATCGATCCGGGATCCCCGGTGCCGTCGTTGGAGCCCGGCATCGTGAAGTGACCGACGCCGCGACCCCCCAGCTGTGTGTATTTGCGATTCCCGACGCTTACCCGGCCGGGGACTCCAGCAGGTCGGCCAGGAGGCCTCGGACCCGGCGATCGATCTCGTCGACGATGGGTCGCACCGTTTCGATGGACTGGCCGGCCGGGTCGTCGAGGTCCCAATCGAGATAGCGCTTGGCCGGTAGTACGGGGCAGGCATCCCCGCAGCCCATGGTGACGATGACATCGGCGGCCCGGGCCAGGTCATCGGTCAGGGGTTTGGGAAACTCCCGGGCCGGGTCGAGTCCCCGGCCGCGGAGGATGGCGACCACCGCCGGATTGAGTTGGTCGCCCGGCTCGGAGCCGGCTGACCGGACGTCGACGCTTCCCTCGGCGTAGTGGTCGAGGAGGACCCGTGCCGCCAGGCTGCGGCCGGCGTTGTGGGTACAGAGGAACAACACGACCGGGACCCGGGTCACGATGGCTCCTCGGCGCTGACCGGATCTTGGCGCCCGGCCGGCCGGGGCCGACGGCGGGCGGCAGGGGAGCCGGCATCGAGGTCATGGGGCACCACGACGTTGCCGGCCTCGGCCGGAGTCACCCGCGGATACAGCACTTTGATGACGCCGACGGCCACCAGTCCTCCGAGCAGCTGGGCGCCGATGAAGCTCGGAGCCGACGCCGGAGCGATGCCGGCGAAAGTATTCGAGAACATGCGCCCGACGGTGATGGCCGGGTTTGCGAAACTCGTCGAGCTGGTAAAGAAGTAGGCCGCCCCGATGTAGGCGCCGACGGCGGCGGCCGCACTCCGCCCCCGCCCGCTGCGAGCCAGGGCGAAGATGACCAGTAGCAACCCGAGGGTGGCGACCCCCTCGGACAGAGCGTGTCCGCCCGAGGCGCGGTGTTTGACCGAGAGGGTCACCGCGGCGTCGGAGAACATGAGGTTGCCGATTACCGCGCCGCCCACACAACCAGCCACCTGGGCCGGCAGGTACGCCGCCACTGCCCTCCAGCTGATCCCGCCGAAGGCGGCGTCGACCAATGACACCACCGGATTGAGGTGGGCGCCGGAGACCGGCCCGACCATCAAGATGATGGCGTAGAGGCCGGCAGCGGTGGCGGCGGCATTCTCGAACAACTGGAGGCCGACATCTCCCGGAGACAACCGTTGAGCGGCGATTCCCGAGCCGATGACCACGGCGGCCAGGAAGGCGCTCCCGATCAGTTCGGCGAACAGCCGCCGCCAGAGCGCGTGGTCACCCATGGCCGGCGCGCAGCTTCAGGGGTCCGATCGGCGTCCGGCGACCGATCAGCAACAGGACGACGGTGTGCGGGTGGCGGCCAGGTCCGGGCGGGTGGCGCAGCAGGCTGCCCCGCTGGGCTCGGCCGATCGCAGCTCACCGGGGGCCATGTCGGCGTCGGCCAAGACGGCGTAGATCTCCCACGGCTCGCCGCCGGGGCCGTTCACCCACACCTTGTCCTGGACGGCGTAACAACACTCCACCTGCTCCTCGACCGCGGTGGCGAGGTCGGCGGCGGCCAGTCGGGATTGGGCGAGGGCGACCTGCTCGGTGGTCTCGACCTCGACCCCCAGGTGGTTGAGAGAACCCGGCTCCTGGGTCGGGTCCTCGATCAGCACCAGTTTGAGCGGAGGGTCCACCACCGCGAAGTTGGCATACCCCGGACGTACCTTGGCCGGCGGGGTGCCGAACAGCTTCGAGTAAAACGCCACCGCCGGTTCGAGGTCGGGCACATTGAGAGCCAGCTGGACACGGGACATCTGGGTCCTCCTGATAGATTGATAAGCGTCGATGGTTAGTGTGACCTACATATCGACAGATGTCAATGTGAAAGGGATGACCATGGCGAGCAGATTGGCCACCCGCGCCGCACCGGAGGATGACGCCGGGCGGTGCTGCCCGTCGCTGACCGATGCGCCGCTCACCGAAGAGGACGCGGCCGCATTGGCGCGAGTGCTGAGCGCGATCGCCGATCCGACTCGGTTGCGGCTGCTCTCGCTGGTCGCATCCCAGGAGGAGATCTGCTCGTGTGAACTCGAGTCACCCTTGGGCAAGAGCCAACCCACCATCTCCCACCACACCAAGGTGCTTGCCGATGCCGGCCTGCTCGTCGGGGAGAAGCGTGGACGGTGGATGTGGTGGCGGGTGGAGCCCGACCGTCTGGCGGTGGTCCGGGCTGCCCTCGGCGGCTGACGTCACATCGTGGGGGTGGCGGAGGTCAGCTGGGCCGGGCTCGAGTCTCGTCGCTCCGTGGGGTGTCGACGAAGAGGTCGAGAAAGTCGCTGACCGTCCGCTCGGTGCCGACCGAGGTGCGCAACGGCAGGTGCTCCTGGATGTCGTAGCAGTTGCGCCGCCCCTCTTTCCGCTTGACCACGTAGCCCGCTTCGATGAGGTCGGCCATGATGCCAAAGGCGGTGCGATCGGTGATTCCGAGTGCGGCGCTGACGTCCCGGAGCCGGGTGCACGGCTCGCGGGCGATGAGCAGCAGCACCTGGGCATGGCTTCCCAAGAACGTCCACTCACGCATCGGCCCACAGCTGCTTTCTACGGCCCACCGGTCGTTGTCGTACTCCTGGCGGTCCGCCGGAACCGTGCCGCAAACCGTAGTCGGCTTCCTTTCCCGCCGACGACCCGCCCCGTAGGGGGCTTCGATCCCTCGGTCCGACGGCTGAGGACCGACCGGGTGGTCGGCCCGGGTCTCAGCGAGGCCGGACGATGCCGACCTGGAAGGCGAGGACCACCACCTGCACCCGGTCGCGCAACCCGAGCTTGGTCAGGATGTGCCCGACGTGGGACTTGACCGTCGCCTCGGACACGAACAGGCGCTCGGCGATCTCCGCATTGGAGAGTCCGTCCGCCACCGCGACCAGCACCTCCTGCTCGCGGTCGGTGAGCCCCGCGAGTATCCGGGTGGCATCCTCGGCGCCGGGCTCGCCGGGTACCGGGAGCTGGTGGGCATATTCGTCGAGCAGCCGCCGGGTCACCCGCGGGGCGACCACCGCGTCGCCCGACGCCACGGTGTGGATGGCCGCCACCAGCTCGACCGGCGGCACGTCCTTCAAGAGGAATCCGCTGGCTCCCGCCCGGAGCGCGCCGAAGGCGTACTCGTCGAGATCGAATGTCGTGAGGACCAGCACCCGTTGGCCCTGGTTCTGTTGGACGATGCGCCGGGTGGCTTCGATTCCGTCCATCCCCGGCATCCGGACGTCCATCAGGATCACGTCGGGCGAACAGCTGCCCGCCGCCTGCAGCGCCTCCCGCCCGTCAGCCGCCTCGCCGACCACGGTGATGTCCTGTTCCTCGTCGAGGATCATGCGGAATCCCTTGCGCATCAGGGGCTGGTCGTCGACCAGCAGCACCCGGATCGTCACGTCCGCACAGGCGCCGGTTCCACCTGGAGGGTGGTGGACACCACCCAGCCTCCGTTCTCGCCCGGGCCGGCCTCCAGCGTCCCTGCGAACACCCCCGCCCGTTCGTGCATGCCGGCGATCCCGTGTCCGCCGGTCGGGATCGCGCCGGTGGACCTGCCGTCGTCGGTAACCGAGACGTGGACGAGTGGACGGTCGTACCCGAGAACCACCTGCACGCACGTGGCGGTGGCGGCGTGCTTCATGACGTTGGTGAGCGCCTCCTGCACGATCCGATAGATGGTCAACTCAGCCGTCGGGGCGAACCGGAAGATGCTGCCCTCCACCTCCAGCTCGACCCCCATTCCGGTCGACCGGACCCGGGCGATGAGGGCGGGCAGATCCTCGATGCCGGGTTGGGGGGCGAGGGAATCGTCGACATCTTCGGCCCGGAGGACGCCGAGCATGCGACGCATGTCGGTGAGGGCCTGGCGGCCGGTGGCCGATACCTCGCCAAGGGTTTCCGAGGTGGCGGCCGGATTGGTCGAACCCACCGCCGCGGCCCCATCGGCGAGCGTCACCATCACCGCGATGCTGTGGGCCACCACATCGTGCATCTCCCGGGCGATCCGGGCCCGTTCGGCGGCGGCGGCCAGCCGGGTCTGTTGGTCGCGTTCGAGCTCCAGCCGCTCCGTCCGCTCGACCAGCCACGCCAGGTAGTCGTTCCAGATGCGGACGGTGATGCCTAACAGGAGGGCGGCCATCACCAACCCGGACAGGAAGACCAGCGACTTGATCCAGGTGTCGGCGAGTATCCCGCTGGCCGACCCGATGATCACCCCGACCTCGAGCACCGCCGCCGCGGCCAGGGCCCGGGCCCGGGTTTGATGGGCGGCCACGGTGTAGAGGGCGACCAGCAATGCCCCATCGGCGATCAGCCGGTAGCTGAGCAGCCACTGGATGAAGGCAACGGCGGCGATGACCACGAAGACGACCGACGGATGGGCCCGGCGCCAGGCTAGGGGGGCGATGAGGGCGACCTGGAGCACGAACCAACCGACTCCCGGGTGGGGTTGGCGGACCAGCCATACCGTGCTGGCCGCCAGCAGGGCTCCGGCCAGGAGGGCATCGAAGGCCCGGGGATGTTCGAGGACGTAGCCACGGACACGGTGGAACAGGGCACCGAGGCCGTCGCCGGGTGGGTGGCGCAGATCGGCGGTCGTCGCGGGGTGGGCGAGTGCTCGCATCGAGTTGATCACGGGATGACCTGCCCCGAGAGTACTGGCTGGATGCCCGGTTGATCGAGCGCTGTCGACGAGGCGGGCGAGAGGGGAGCATCGCGAACCGGCAGCTCATCGTCCAGATCGGCGCGGGTGTTTCCAACTTGAGGATGACGTTGGGGCCGGAAGAATCATCCCTGAGTCGGTCGTCCTCGCCCGCTTCCGGCCAGCCCCGTGAACGGGTTCCTACCGCTTTACCGCGGCTTCAGGAAAAGAACTCCTCCAACACCGGGGCCAGCACGGTGACGTCGGCGCTGTGGGTCTGACCTTCGAGGGTGATGTGTCGGGCCCCGGGGATGGCGGATGCCACCTCCCGCACCGAGTGGCGGGCCCACTCCGGGCTGGCCCCGCCATCGAGGGCCAGGGTCGGGACTCCGATGGTGGCCAGGCGCTCGGTCGGCATCGAGTAGTTCTCCATGATGGCCAGGTCGTAGGGAATGGTATGGGCCAGCGCCTCCATGGCGGGCCAAATCGGGTAGCCCTCCATCTCCGCCGCCAACTCCGGGGAGATCCCGACCGCCTCGATCATGAAGAGCTTGACCGCCTCGCCCCGGCGTCCGGAGGAGACCAGGTTGCGGAGGCGGGCGGCGAGGTCGGGCGCCGGCGCCGACCGGTCGTTGTCGAAGACGTAGGGGGGCTCGTAGGCGACCAGCTTGGTGATCGGGAGCTTTTGGGCCGCCGCCTCCAGCGACAGCGCGGCTCCGGAGGAGTGGCCGAACACCAGAGCCGAGCCACCGGCCTCGGTGATGATCGCCTCGAGGTCCTCGATCTCCCGTCCGGCCGCGTACGGCGGGGTGTCACCGCTCGAGCCCCGGCCCCGGCGGTCGTAGTGGTACACCGTGAAACTCGGGGCCAACTGTTCGGCGAGGGGAATCCCACTCGATCCGTCGCTGAGGGCGCCGGAGACCAAGATGAGTGCCGGTCCATTCCCGGATCGGTCGAAGGCAATGGTGGTGCCATCCGCCGACTTCGTCTGTTCCATGCAATTCCTCCCAGGCTCGCCACACGGTACGCCGGTAACGGTCATCGACGCTAGGTGAGGTCGGTTTCGAGTTGGAGAACCAGGGCGATGAGTTCAGACCGTCCGGGTCGTCGTAGTTGAAGGAACGGACATCGGAACTCGCCCCCGACCGTCCTTATCGTCGTCGTCGAGTCTTCATCGAAGTCGACTCAATCGTGATTGGAAGGGAACCAGCATGGGACAGCCTGTCGTGCACTTCGAGATCATCGGCCGGGAGCCGGAAACGCTCCGTAGCTACTACGGCGCGCTGTTTGGGTGGGAATTCGACACTCGCGGTCTGGTCGCAGAGGAAGTCTCCCAACCGGATGACTACGGGTTCGTAACCGGCAATACGACCAGCGACGGCGTCGGAATCCCGGGTGGTGTCGGCGGTGGTCGCGGCTACGACAGCCAGACGATCTTCTATGTCGGGGTGCCCGAAGTCGAGGCAGCCATCCGGAAGGCCGAGAGCCTCGGCGGGATCCGCCGGATGGGGCCGGCCCGGTCCCCGTCCGGCCTGGTGGTCGGTCACTTCACCGACCCGGAGGGCAACTTGATCGGCGTCGCCGGGACGGCGTGATCGAGGTCAGCCGACGACGGCCAACGTAGCGCGTTACTAACGTCAAGCCTTACTAGTTCGGGGTTGGGGTGCTGCCGGGGTCCCCCCGATGTGACCGCGGCGATGAGTTTGGGGCGCCGGCGTCGTCATAGCAAGTGGACACCGCTCCCGGCGGTGCAGGACAAACCACAGATTGGGGACCGATGAGCCTGACGGTAAACTCCGAGCCGATGTCCGTGCGCACCGAATCCGCCACCCCCGGCCGCGACCTCCGGCCCGATGACCTGGAGCAATACCGCCGGGAGCTCACCGGCTACTGCTACCGGATGCTCGGATCCGGCTTCGAAGCGGAGGATGCGGTCCAAGAGACGATGGTCCGGGCCTGGCGGAACTTCGAGTCCTTCGAGGGTCGTTCGTCGATCCGTTCGTGGCTGTACCGGATCGCCACCAACGTCTGCCTGGATATGTTGCGGGGCCGCCAGCGGCGGGCCCGGCCCATGGACCTGGGCCCGGCCTCCCCGGCCGACCCGGCCCATCTGGGCCCGATGGTCGATGAGCATGCCTGGGTGACGCCGGTCGCCGACACCCGGGTGCTGCCCGAGAGCCAAGACCCGGCGGAGTTGGCCGCCAACCGGGAGTCCATCCGCCTGGCCTTCGTGGCCGCTCTCCAGTACCTGCCGGCCCGCCAGCGGGCCGTGCTGATCCTCTGCTCGGTGTTGCGGTGGCAGGCCGCAGAGGTGGCCGAGCTGCTCGACACCACGGTGCCGTCGGTCAACAGCGCGCTCCAGCGGGCCCGAGCCACCCTGGCCGAGCGACAGGTCGATGCCCCCCAGCCGTCGGACCTGCCCGTCGACCAGCAGGCCCTGCTGGCTCGTTACGTGGACGCTTTCGAACGCTACGACATGTCCCAGCTGGTCAGCCTGCTCCACGATGACGCGGTGCAGTCGATGCCGCCGTTTGCCATGTGGATGCAGGGCCCCGAGGAGATCCGCCGCTGGATGCTGGGTGCCGGCATCGGCTGCCGCGGCTCCCGGCTGGTGGCCACCCGCGCCAATGGATGTGCCGCCTTCGGCCAGTACCGCTCGGACGGGGATGGTGGCCACCGACCATGGTCACTCCAGGTGATCGAGATCTCCGGGGACCGGATCTCCGGGCTCCATGCCTTCCTCGACACTGAGCTGTTCGCCGCCTTCGGGCTTCCGACCTATCTCCCGCCCGCCGTCGAGGACGGCCGGAAGGATGTCGGCCAGACCGGCGAGGTCGAGCAGCTCGGCTAGCTCCACCCCCACCCCGCGGAGCACGATCGAACCGCCGAGTCGCCGGGCGGCCAGCTGCAGCCGGGCCAGCTCATCTACCACCGACAGGTCGCATCCGCCATCCGGGGGCAGGACGCCGCACACTACGGTGGTGTCGCCCCTGACCAGTACCACCACCGTCCTGTCGTCGCGTCCTCCCACAGTGGTAGGACGCCGGACCCACCATCGAATTCATCGGTGGACCGCTGAGTTTCCCCCCGCGCCGCCGTCGTAACTCCCGAACACCAAGAATTCTGAGCACCAGAGGAGGTAGCCATGTTCACCAACACCCGGGCATTCAGTGGCTTCGCGGTGGACGACACCGAAAAGGCCAAGGAGTTCTACGGCCGGAGGCTCGGGCTGGCGGTGACCGAGGAGTACGGCCTGTTGCACCTGCACATC
>DASXFR010000119.1:0-21532 GCA_036489495.1 Acidimicrobiales bacterium
CTCGTAGCTCAGGTCGGATAGCAAGGGCCTCGGGGAGTCCTCTTGCTGGAGAAGTGTACGCGATTGGTGTTTGCGTGGAACGGCTCGATCCGGACACCTTCGCTCGAAGTCGTGAATGTCGGCTGGGGACTCAGCTGTCGGGCGTGACCGCATCCAATCGGCGCCGAACCTCCGACGTGTTCACGCCGAGAGCGCCCAGCAGCACCGCCGCAGGATCTGGTGGCTGGAGAGTGAGGATCTGGGCCAGCACCTGCTGGGCCGTGACCTGGAGCCTACGACGGTTGGGCTTAGACGCTTCCTCAAGCACTTTCTTTGCCGCGGGCGTCATGCGGAGGCGATCTTTTTGCGCGATGTCTCTGATCCTCGGCTTCTTCGGCACGGCGCGCATCGGCAGTGGGGGAGCGTCGGCGCCGGACCCGAGACCCAGGGCGCCCAGGGCTTCGTGATCGAGCGACTCAAGTGCCTGGCGAGCTTGCTCCAGGCTCACGCCCAACACGGCTTCGATCGAGGGATCCTCCAACAAGGCGAGCAAGAGGTGATCGGTGCCCGTTCGGCGGTCGCCTCGGCGACGAGCCTCCTCACTGGCCCGCAGACAGATGGCCCAGGCGTGAAGCGCCTCTGGCGCAACGGATTCGGTGGTCATGATGACTCCTTGTTGTATTTGGTGTGCACGGATTGGCGGGTGACGCCCAAGGCGTCTCCGATCTGCTGCCACGACCACCCCTTTTCCCTGGCCGCCGCGACGTGGTTCGCCTCGACCCTCTCAGCCAGGCGATGGAGCGCCAACGAGGCGCGAAGCCCAATTGCCGGGTCATCCGACGAGAGATTTAGGCTGAGACCTTCGACATCCATGAGTGTCAATGTAGACTGACATTGTGGATTTGTCAACCTAAACTGACGCCGAATGCTGCCGCACCCGAGTGCCCCGTGCCCGACGCCCTAATGTCTCCGGGCATGCGAGCTGCAGTGAATCTCCACGTCAACGCGCCGCCCGGCAAGGTCTGGGGGCTCGTCAGTGACATCACCAAGATGGGCGAGTACAGCCCCGAGGTGATCGAAGCCGAGTGGATCGACGGCGCCACCGGACCGGCGGTCGGCGCGCGGTACCGGGGCCACGTAAAACGGAATGAGAACTGGCCCGTCCTTTACTGGACCACATGCAAGATCACCGAGTGCGAGCCGGGTCAGGTCTTCGAGTTTGCGGTCGTCATGCGCGACCGGCCAGTGAACACCTGGCGCTACGAGTTTCGTGCCACGGACGATGGCGGCACCGATATCACCGAGTCATTCGACCTCGGCGACAACCTCTTCACCAAGATTTGGCGCCCGCTCGGTGGGGTCCTGCGGGAGCGCCGCAATCAGCGCGACATGCTCCGCACCCTCGAGAGGGTCAAGGTGGTGGCCGAGAGTTCGTCATCGCTGTGATCACCGAACTGAGGTCACCATGAGGCTCTGGTTGAAGTGGCGTCCGGCCGCGGTTGGGATTGGGGTCACGGTGGCTGCCGCCATGGCGCTGGCCGCCTGTAGTTCTTCGCCCGGCACCCTGTCGATCTCGACGGGATCCACGGGTGTTACCACGACGACGCCGGCTAGCTCCAACCCGTCGACCACCTCGGCGGGCAACGCCAATTTCAATTCGTGCTCGGTCGTCACCCAAGCCGAGGCGGCCAGCGCCCTCGGGACGTCGGTGACTCCCGGGGTGCTGGGATCCGCCACCGTCGAGGGTGGACTGGCCTGCGTGTTCTACGGGCCGTCGGCACCGACTCCGACGACGCCGGACGTCGCCCAGGTTGACTCGGTGCGGGTGGTGGTGGTCAAGGGATCCGACGCGTTGACCTGGTACAACAACTACAAGGGCTCGCCGCAGGTCCGCGCCCAGCCGATCGCTGGCTACGGCGACCAGGCCTACTACGACGGCTACGCCTCGCTGAGTGTCATGAAGGGCGACTACTACCTGAGGGTGGCGGTAACCCCCAGTAGCACCCCGCCGAACCTGACCGGCGAGGAGCAGCTGGCCGACTACATCCTGCCCAAGTTGCAGTAGGAGGCGCTTCCGATCGTCAGGCCGAAGTCGCGGCCGTTGACGACAGCGGCACCGGCCGGGCCAGACTCCAGCTGAAGGTCTTCGGGATGTCGTCCAGCGACACGGTGGTGGCCAGATCCGCCACCGTGGGCCCGACCCGGTCGGCGACTTCCTGCAGTTGGGCAACATCGAAGCCGTAGACCCCGGCGGCGTTCAGACCGAGCATCCTGCGCACATCTTCCTCCGGCATCCCGCCGAAGACGTGACGCAGGATCAGCCGATGGACCGGCGCCGCTCCCTCCAGGTGGGGATAATCCGCCCCCCACATCAAACGGTCGATGCCGATCTCCTCGCGCATCTCGGCTTCGTAGCGCTTCATGAGCGACGCACCCAGGAACACATGTCGGTCGAAGTATTCCCTCGGGCGAAGTTTGAGGTAGGAGCGCACCGGGGCGGCACCATGGGTGTCGAAGAAGTTCTCCATGTCCCGGATCAGCGACGGCAGCCACTGCGCGCCGTTCTCGGTGACGGCCACCTTGAGGTTCGGGTGTCGGTCGAACACCCCGCCGAAGATCAGGAACCACAGCGGGCGCCGGGTGAAGACGAACACCTCATAGAGCCCCAGGAAGCCTCCATGCTTCGCGTCGTAGAGCTGCTTGGAATCGGTGGCCATCCCCGACGCCCCGGTGTGCAGGTTGACCACCAGACCGTTGTCTTCGCAGGCGCTCCAGAACGGCTCGTAGTACTCGTCGGCGTAGCCCGGGAGCCCGGACTTGATCGACATGGCCGGAAGCATCACCCCACCGAACAATCCGGCACCCCGGGCCCAGGCAACCTCTTCCACGGCTCGGTCCATGTCGTGAAAGTCGATGGGGATGCATCCGGCCCGCCGCCCCGGGGCCGCGGCGCAGAACTCGGCAAGCCATCGGTTGTAGGCATGAAGGGCCGGCCACACCGGTTCCAGGTTCTTGCTGGTCTGAGAACCCAGGTACATCGCCGGCGACAGTCCACCGGCGAGCACCGGACCGGGGAAGGCCACCTCGGCGTGGATCCCTTGCTCTTCGAGTACGGCCAGCCGCCGGCCACCGGCGTCGGAGGCATACACCCAATCGGCGCTGTAGTTCTCGAGCCACTCAGCCGCGGCGTCGATGTCTACGCCCATGCCCGCCAGCCGGCGGCTGGCTACCGCCCGGACCGGATCCGCTTCGTCGATCTCCCCGGGGTCGACACCCCCCAACATGGGGATAGCCACCGAGGAAAGGTCGCCAAAAGCCGCCACCGCTTCGCGGTGGCTGGGATCGACGTAGGACAGGAACTGATCCAAGTCGTCCGGCGCCGCGTGGGCGTCGGCCGTCACCACGACGTAGTTCTTCCCGGTTCGGAGACCTCCAGCTGTGTGATCAGTCAAACGACTCGCCTCCCCCAACGCCGACACTGCAACACCGGCGTTGTTGGCAGGCTAGTGCGACTCCTTCGAGCCGGCCGGGGGTCCGAGGCCGGCTTGGACCTCAATGGCGCAGAGGTTCGATCAGCTCCCGTCCTCGATCACCAGGGATGGCCGTAGCGATCCCGGTGAGCGCGCTGGCTGAGCGGTAGACGTCGAGGCGCCCCCGGAGGCTGCCTCGGCCAGCCGATCGGGACGATGGCCATCGGTTTCGCGGTGGCCGGGAGATCGAGCAACTCCCGCAAGTCATCGGCGAAGAGCGTGGCCAGCGTGGTCATGGCGGATCCGAGGCCGAGGGCGGTGGCCGACAACAGCAGGTTCTGGGTGGCCAGAAACACCGACGACGGCAGGGTCACCTCCAGTCCGATGCCGGCGTCGCCGCATACCACGACGATGACCGGCGCGGATCCGATCCCGACCTCGGCCCCCTGGTCGACCTCACGCAGGAGGGACTCCGGCAGTCGGCCCTCGGAGTGCTGGCGACCGCCCTGGCGCCAGGCCCGCCGGGTCAGGTCTCCGATGCCGGCTCGGATGCCCGGGTCGCGGACGACGACGAACAACCATGGCTGGAGGTTCTCGGCACTGGGGGCGTGGGTGGCAGCCCGAAGGCAGAGATCGAGCAGCTCGTCACTCACGGGCTGATCGGTGAACTGCCGGGTGGCGCGCTGCTTGAGAACCACATCGAAGTACCCCGCCAGCGGGGTCGTCATGTCTTCCTCGAGCATTTCGCGAACCTAGCCGGGTGCATCCGGCCCCGCCGGGTCAGCGGGGAGATCGCGGGGTCGCTAGAGTCGCCGACGACCGAACCCGTTCGGCGAGGGCTTTGGTATGCCGATTTCGAAACGGGCCCCTGACCGACGACTCCGAGGAGCACCCCATGGCCACCGATCTCGGGACCGACTCGTTGTCCCGGAGCACCGCGGCCGGCGCGGTCACCAGGACGCCAGGTGGCTGACCGGCTCCCCGACCAACTGCGGTGGATGGCCGGAGCGCACCCGGACAAGGTGGCGTACCGCAATCTGGGCGACGAATCGTCGATCACCTTCATCCAGTGGGAACGCGAGTCGAACCGGCTGGCGCGGGGCCTTCAGGCCCGAGGGGTGGGGAAGGGCGACCTGGTCGCCATCTTGCTCGAGGCCGAGCGGATCCTCGACTTCATCGTCACGTACAGCGCGGTACACAAACTCGGGGCGGTCTCGGTTCCGATGAACAATCGGCTTTCCCCGCCCGAGGTCCGCGCCATCCTCGAGCACGCCGAGGTCACCGCCATCGTGACCAGTGGTGCCTACGACCAGGCCGTCGCCCCGCTGGTGGGCTCGCTTTCCTCGCTGACCACGCTGGCGACGTTCAGCCCGTCGCCAATTGCGAGCTTCATCGACATCGAGGACCTGAAGACGCCGGACGATGACGCCATCCAGGTGGCCATAGACGAGGACGACCTTGCCGATGTCATGTACACCTCGGGGACCACCGGACGACCGAAGGGCGTCGCCGTCCGGCACCGCAGTGTCGCCCTCCTGCCCAACGCCGAACCGGCGTGGCAAGGGAGCGCGTGGCTCACCGCCACCCCCGTCTTCACCTTTGCCGGGCTCGGATTCATCTACAACCCGATGAAGGCGGGGATGACCGTCCTTTACCTCCCGAAATTCGACGCCGGGCGCTGGCTCGCCATCGTCGAACGGGAGCGACCGGTGATCGCCTTCGTGGTGCCGGCCATGGCCCAGCTGCTCATCCACCATGCCCAGTTCCAGTCGGCTGACCTCTCCAGCCTCAAGAGCCTTATCCTGGGCAGTGCGCCGCTGGCTCCCGACTCCTTGCTGCGCCTGCAAGCCAGGTTGCCCGGCGCCGTGGTGTTGAACAGCTACGGGATGACCGAAGGCGGCCACGCGACCTTCGCGATGGACCCGGAAGGGTCTCGCACCCGACCGGGGGCGGTGGGGCGGCCGAGGCCTCCCACCCAGGTCCAGATCGTGGGTGAGGACGGAACGCCGATCCCGACCGGTGAGGTGGGCGAGGTCCTCACCCGGAACCCGAGCGGACACCGCGAGTACTACAAGGATGCGGAGGCGACCGCCCGGATGTGGGAGGGCGGGTGGCTGCACACCGGTGACCTCGGTTACCTCGATGCGGACGGCTACCTCTACATCGTCGGTCGCAAGAAGGAGATGATCGTCCGGGGTGGGATGAACGTCTACGCCGACGACGTCGAGGCGGCGCTCCAGGCCCACCCTTCGGTGGTCGAGGCCGCGGTGGTCGGCATTCCCCACGATGTGCTCGGGGAGGACGTCGCCGCCTATGTTGTCGTCCGTCCGGGGGAGACCCTGTCGGGGGACGAGTTGGCCCGTTTCGTCGGAGAACGTCTGGCCGACTACAAAGTGCCACGCCAGATTTCCTTCCTGGCCGAGTTGCCGAGGAACGCCGGTGGCAAGGTAGTGAAGGCGGAGCTCACTGCCGGTGCCGGAGTCGCCCCGACAGGTTGACGAGATGAGAGTTCGCCAGAGGTCCAACCGAACGAAACACCCAGAGACGAGGGGGAGGGGACAACATGCAGGACCACCGATTTGATTTCGTGGTGGAAGGGACGCCCGAAGAAGTGTGGGACGTGATCTGGGCGCGGACCCGGGTGGGCATCGAGACCGACACGGTGAAGATCGAGATCTACCACCCGGGTGACGACGAGGGCAACGGCCTGGTTCGGCACTGCCACTTTCCCGTTCCCAAGTACCTGTTGACTGGGGGCAAGGCCCAGTCATGGGAGTGGATCACCGAGGCCAAGCGTCCGGTGTCGTGGAAATACGACGCCATCGGCAAACCGCTGTGGTCCAAGGCTTCAGGGTGGACCCGGCTCGAGGGCCTCGGCGACGGGAAGACCCGGGTCTACTTCCGGGAGACGTATCACGTCTTCAATCCCCTCACCCGGGCCCTGCTGGAGAAGCGGGTGCACCATTTCATCTCCAAGGACAATGACAAGCTGATCGAATCCTCGCTGGTCAGGTCGCTCCGGAAACTCCACGAGCGAAAGGGCACGGTGGCCTGAAGGGCGCAGTGTGCTCCGGAGGCGCGTCGGGTCCGTTGAATCCGGCCCGACCCGCCGCTACCGTGAGTCGCGGTGGACAAGAGCGCATTTGCTCGGGACGCCATGGTGGACATGCTGTGCGCCTCCCGGGCCATCACCAGCCCGCCGGTCGAAGCCGCGATGCGAGCCGTCCCCCGGCATCGCTTTCTGACCGAGGTGTCGACGGAGCGGGCCTATGCCGATCGGGCGGTGACGATCAAGTACGACCGGAGCGGGGTACCGATCAGCTCAGCATCCCAACCGGCGATGGTGGCCCAGATGCTCGAGCAACTCGAAGTCGAAAAGGGTGACCGGGTACTCGAGATCGGAACCGCCACCGGCTACAACGCCGCGCTGCTGGCCCATCTGGTGGGACCCTCCGGCCAGGTGGTCACCGTCGAAATCGAGGAAGACCTGGCGGAGCGAGCCAGCCAGAGCCTCACCGAGACGGGCTTTGGACAGGTGAGGGTGGTTCGGGGCGACGGTCGCATCGGCTTCCGGGCAGGTGCCCCCTACGATCGGATGGTGGTCACCGCCGGGGTGCGAGAGGTGCCCCCGGCCTGGATCGAGCAGCTGGCGGAGGGAGGCCGAATGGTGGTCCCGGTCGTCAACTCCTACGGCGAGGGGATATCCGTGATGTTCGAGCTGGTGGATGGCGAGTTGGAGGCCCGCAGCGGCCGACCCTGCGGGTTCGTGCCCCTCAGGTCAGCGCCGGTCTGAACCCGGCAACGGAACCCTCTCGCCCGGATCCGTCGGCGTCGGACCAGGTCAGTGGGGCCGGACCGAGCCGGCCGGCGGGATCTTGGCCGGGGCCCGACTCGAACAGGCCAGTGAAGAACTGTTCTCGCCGGAGGGCGGGAGACCGGCGATGGCCGAGGGGCTGAAGGTAGGTTCGCCACTCTTCATGGCGTCGAGGTCGAGGAAGTCCGACAGGTCGTTGGCGTTGGCATCGCGGTAGGAGAGAGCCGGGAGGTTCCACTTCCGCTCGATCATGGCCAGGATCGAGGTGTGGTCGTAGACCGCATGGCTGACATAGTTCGGCTTGGCGTAGGGGGACACCACCACCGACGGGACCCGGAACCCGTAGCGGGCGAAACCCTCGTAGCTGGACTCGCCCGGCTGGACCAACGGCGGGACCCCGTCGGGGGGCAGGGCCACCGGCGGTGGTACGTGGTCGAAGTACCCGCCGTGCTCGTCGTAGTTGATGATCAGCAGCGTCTTTTTCCAGTTGGGGGAGGCACCGATGGCCTTCACCACTGAAGCCAGGAACGTCTCACCGACCACGATGTTCTGCGGGTTCTCCTGTGACTGGGTCGAGTAGTCCATGTCGACGATGCAGAACTTGGGGAGCGTTCCCGCCGCACAGTTGGTGAAGAACTGCTGGATCGGAGTCTGGGCGATCAACGCCTCCAGATCGTTGACCGGGTAAAGGGCGGCGGTGGCGCCGAGCGGGTAGCTGGTGGCGTAGTCCAGCCAGCTGATCCCGTGCTCACTGAGGACGTCGAAGATGGTGCCGGCGAGGGACGGGAGCAGCAGGCTGATGTCGGGAATCAGGTTGCCCTCTGACGTCCCGACATCGTCGGTCATCCCCATGGAGGTGGCGGCGATCAAGAAGCGGCGGTTCGGATCGGTTTGCCCGAGGAGCGAGCAGAACCAGCGATCGCCGATCGGGAAGGTGTTGGCCAGCGAGTAGGTAAACGGCAGGTCGGCACCGGTCCAGTAACCCATCGACACCGGACCGCTGGCCGATGTCACGAAGCCGTTGCAGGCCCCGCCGGCATAGGAATCGTGGCTGGTCTTCCATTCCTGCCCCGGTCCACCGGTGTTCTGGCAGGTGGATGGCATGTGGAAGGAAAGCTGGGTGTCGCCGTTGGCGTAGGGGTTGGTGAAGGTCGGGGTGCCGTAGGGGTTGAAGGCGGTGGGGGTCGGATCGTCGATGACGTACCCGTCGCCGCGGGGGGTTTGTCCGGGAGCCCGGCCGAGCATCCCGAAGAAGTTGTCGTAGGAGTGGTTCTCCAACATGCAGACCACGATGTGTTCGATCTCCGGCATGGTGTCGGTCCCCGGAGGCAGCTTCGGGAACGGAAGTGACCCGGGAGTCCGGAGCGAGGTCTTCCCGAGCACCGCCAGGGCTTGCTTCTGGAGCGAGGTGAGCGTGGAACCCGGGTTGGGCACCGAGGCGGCGGCCGGGCGAGCCGCCCCCAGTTGGCTTCCGACCACCCCGGCGGTGACGGCTCCGGCTCCGGCGGCCAGGAACCGCCGCCGGCTCAACGATCTGCGGGTGTCCGGAACGCCAGAGTCGGCTTCGGACGAGCTGGGCTCGGGCTGGTCGGGGCCATTCTGGGGTTCACTCATCGTCTTATAACGGTGAAGGGTGACGCATCTGGCGAGATTCGTCCAGCCGCTCGCCGACCACCGGGCGGCTTGGCCGTTCCCGGCCCCCGGCGGGTAGCCTCAGGCCGGTCAGCTAGGGGAGGAGCCTGGTTTGTCCAGAACACGGGTCAGTGCCGTGGTGGTTGCCGTGGTGTCCATGGTGGCGGCATCGCTGGTGACCACGGTTGGCCCGGCTTCGGCCGCCCCGTCGCTCGCCATCGGGGGTTCGATCCCTGCCCAAGTGGTGGCGGCCAGCGCCGCGGCCGGGACCGGATGGAAGCCGGAGGCGGCGACGTTCGGAATCGGCCAACGGACTGACGTTCCGGTCACCGCCAGTGACGGCACGGTGCTGAGCGTCAACGTGTTCTACCCGACCAATGCCAGCGGGAAGCAGGCGGCGGGCAAATTCCCGGTGCTGCTGACCCAGACCCCCTACGGGAAGGGCACTCTCGGTGCGCTCCCGGGGGTCGCCGGCTCCCAGACCGGTGCCAACGACTACCTGGTCCAGCGGGGCTACATCGACGTGGTGGCCGACGTGCGCGGCACCGGGTCGTCGGAGGGCACCTTCGGGTTGTTCGATCCCGCCCAGACCGCCGACGGCGTGACCCTGGTCAACTGGGCGTCCCGCCTCCCGGGTTCCGACGGCCAGGTGGGGCTCTACGGCGCCTCCTACCTCGGCATCAACCAACTGCTGACCGCCGCCGCGGTCGGAAAGAACAGCCCGCTCAAAGCCATCTTTCCGGTGGTGGCCGCCAACGACATCTACCAGGACACCGCCACCATGGGTGGCCTCATCGACCTCGAGTTCGACGCCTTCTACCTGGCGCTGACCGGCGGACTCAACACCGAGGGCCCGCTGCTCGACGCCCTGGAGAACCCGGCGAACCTGGTCGACGATCTGGGGGTGTCGGAACTGCAGCATCTCGCCGACCTGGGGAGCTTCGATCTGCCGTTCACCGCCCAGACCCTGGCCGGGATGGCCTCCGCCTACGACGGCGCCTACTGGCAGGCGCGCAATCCGGTCAACGTCCTCCAACAGATCGTCGCCAACAGCATCCCCGCCTACCTGGTCGGGGGCGAGTACGACCTCTTTCAGCGGGGCGAACCCCTCAACTATGCCGGGCTCCAGAACGCTTACGCCGGCCGCCCGGTCACCGCCCCGATGCTCCCCAACCAACCCGCCACCGGTCGGTACCAACTGCTCGATGGTCCCTTCACCCATTTGAGCGGGGCCACCGCTGACCTCGGGGCACTGCAACTCGAGTGGTTCGACACCTGGTTGAAGGGCGAGAACACCGGTATGGGGCAAACCCCGACCCCGCTCCACTACTACGACCTCGGCACCTCCAGCTACACCGAGCACGCCCAGTACCCGTTCCCGGCGGCCACGCCCACCCGCTTCTACTTCAGTGGCGCCAAGAGCAGCTCTTCCACCCTCTCCTCCAACAACGGGACCCTGACCACCACCGCACCCGCCACCGCCGGCACCGACACCGTGCTGTGGTCCCCGGTCGGGAACCCGTGTGGGCGGCCCTCCGACCAGTGGAGCGCCGGGGTCCCCAGCCTGGTCGCCTCCTTCTTCACCGCCAACGCCCCCTGTATCAACAACGACGTGCCCGGTGAGCTCGGCCCCGACCGCCTCACTTACACCACTGGGCCGATGGCCCACGGCGAGACCATCGAAGGCCCGATCGACGCCACCGTCTATGCGGCGGCCACCACCAAGGACACCGAGTGGGTGGCCGAAGTCGACGATGTTGCCCCCGACGGGACTTCGACTCCGCTGACCGAGGGGGCGCTGCTCGGATCACTGCGGGCCCTGGATCCGGCCACCACCTGGACGGCCTCGAACGGTCAGATCCTCCAGGCCGGGCACACCTACAGTCAATCGAGCGCCCGGCCGGTGGTCCCCGGCCAGGTCACCCGCTACGACCTCAACGTCTTCCCCACCTACGACACCATCGCCGTCGGGCACCGGATCCGGGTCACCCTCTCGACCGCTGACACCCCGCATCTGGTCCCGACGGTTCCGGAGCTGGCCAACCTGCTCGGCGGCGTCTACACCGTCCAGCGCAGCCCCGGCGCCGCCTCGGCCCTCGAGGTGCCGCTCGCCCCGGCCGGATCCTGACCGAGGCTCGACGCTCTCCGGGTCACCCGCGGTCCGGGACCTCCTGGACCGACCAGCGGTTGCCGTCGGGGTCGGCGAAGAAGACGAACTTGCCCCACGGGAACTCCTGGACCTCGCCGGCGTCGATGCCCCGTGCGCGCAGTTCGGTGTTGGCGGCCTCGATGTCGGACACCACCAGCTGCATGCCTTGTACCGATCCCGGCTCCGCCTCGGTGAGGCCCTGGCCGATGGCAATCGAGCAGGCCGACCCCGGGGGAGTGAGTTGGATGAAGCGGAGATCGTCGCTGACCTGGAAGTCGGCGTCGGCGTTGAAACCGGCCTGGTCGGTATAGAACGCCTTGGCCGCATCGATGTCGGAGACGGGTAGTACCACCAGCTCGAGCTTGAAGTCCATGGTGGGTCCTTTCGTGAACGGGACGGGTTGACCTGTTCAGATTAGCAGAACTGAACATTCTGTTCCAGTAGAATTCCAGAGAACTTGGTCTTGATGGACTGGTGGGGAAGCCGGCTCAGCCGTCGGCGTCGGGGGCCAACGCCGAGGTCGGGATCACCCGGAGCACGGCTCCGGTGGCGACGTCGTAGCGCCAACCCTCGACCTGGATGCCGCCGGGCAGGGCCGGACAGGTGCGCACCGTGTCGACGTCGGCGGCCAGCGCAGCATCCGGGTCGGGCATGGCCAGGAATTCCCACCCCGGGGATCCCTCCCGCTGTGCCGGGCTGAGCCCGGACCGAACCTCGGCATCGTCCCGACCGGCCAACGCGCAGTCGGTGTGGTGCATGACCGCCACGTACTCGACCCCGAGAAAGGTGGTGGCCAGCACCAGGGAGCGGAGGACGTCGGCGGTGACCCGACCGCCGGCGTTTCGCAGAATCTTGGCATCGCCCTGGGAGAGTCCGAGCATCACCAGCGGCTCGATCCGGCTGTCCATACAGGTCACCAGGCCGAATCCCTTGGCGGCGGCCCCGGCGATCCCCTGGAGGCTGAATCCCGACGCGTAGCGGCGGTTGGCGGCGAGCAGTTCGTCGAACATCGGGTCAGTTTGGCAGAAGCGCCCGGCCGGGCCGGAGCCGGGGAGCAACGGCAGTACCATGCGTCACCGTCCCGACGGGCGAAAACCGCCGACCGCTTTGGAGGATCTCGTGGCGACACAGCCGGTGGATGTCCCCTTCGAGGAGTTCACCCGGGCCGAGTGGACCGCACTCGCCGAGCCGGCCGAAAGCCGCCTGTCGCCGACCGAGGTGGCTACCCTGACCGCCACCGGCGACCCGGCGTCGCTCGACGAGGTGGCCGACGTCTACGTCCCTCTGGCGCAACTGCTGGCCGTCTACTCCTCCGCGGTGCAGGAAACCCGCCGTCGGGTCGACCGCTTCCTCGGCCGCCCGACCCGGGACGCGCCCTTCGTCATCGGGGTGGCCGGCAGCGTGGCGGTGGGCAAGAGCACCACCGCCCGCCTCCTCCAGGCCGTGCTCCAAGACGGACCCGGACACCCGGCGGTCGAACTCATCACCACCGACGGGTTCCTGTATCCCAATGCCGAACTCGAGGCCCGGGGTCTGATGGACCGGAAGGGATTTCCCGAGAGCTACGACCGGCGCCGCATGATCGACGTGCTGTCGGCCATCAAGGCCGGCCGCGCCGGGGTGGAGATCCCGGTGTACTCACACGTGACCTACGACATCGTGCCTGGCGAGTTCCAGACCGTCGAGAACCCGGAGATGGTGATCATCGAGGGGCTGAACGTCCTCCAGGTCAGCACCACCGACGTCCCCCCCGACCAGGTGGTCGCTTCGGACTTCTTCGATTTCTCCATCTATGTCGACGCCGACGAGGCCGACATCGCCCGGTGGTTCACCGACCGGCTTCTCGAACTCCGCCAGAGCGTGCTCCTCGATCCGGACTCGTACTTTCACTCCTTCGCCGAAATGTCCACCGACCAGGTGTCGGCCATCGCCCGCACCATCTGGTCGGACATCAATCTGGTGAACCTTCACGAGAACATCGCCCCGACGGCCGGACGGGCCAACTTGGTCCTCAAGAAGGACGGCGAACATCGGGTCCGCCGGGCCCGACTGCGGAAAATCTGAAGGCGGTCGGACCGTGTGCCTGTTGATCGCCATCTCCGGTGTGATCGATGACGCCCCGCTGCTGGTGGCGGCCAACCGCGACGAGTTCTACGCCCGGGAGGCGGTGCCCATGACCGTGCTCCGGGATACCGGGCCGAGAGTCCTGGGCGGGCGGGATCAGGTGGCCGGCGGCACCTGGATGGCGGTCAACCAGCAGGGCGTGGTGGCGGCGTTGACCAACAAGCCCGCGGAGGGAGGGCGGGACCCGGCCAAACGGTCCCGGGGGGAGATCCCGATGCTGCTGGCCGCCCAACCGTCGGCGGCGGCGGCTGCCGACGCCCTCCGGGCGACGTTCACGCCCCGGGAGTTCAATCCGTGCTGGGTGCTGGTCGGTGATCGCCGGGATCTCTACTACGTGGACATGACCGGCCGGGGCGAGCTCGAGAGCCAGCGCCTCCCCCCCGGCGTCCACATCCTCGAGAACAAGCCGCTCGGGGATCCGAGCGCCAAGGTGGAGCACGTCCGCCGCCTCCTGGGCGACTGCCGGTCGCGGTCGGCCGAGACGGTGATCCGGAGCCTGGGGGCGATCGTGGCCGACCATGTCATGCCGTTGCCGGCGGCGGACACCAGCGAGACGGCCGAACGCCAGGCCCGCGTCTCGGCCAGTTGCGTGCACACCGACCTCTACGGGACCCGCTCGTCGATGTTGGTCTGCGACCCGCCTTCGGCCTCGGATCTCCCCCGGGTGTGGTCGTCGGACGGGCCGCCGTGCACCCACCGGCTGGCACCGGTCGGGTTCGACCTGCCGCCGGCCGAGACCCGCGGGTAAGCGGCGACCGCCACCGGCGGATCCTCAGGGTCCGCCGACGGGGCTGGGGGTTCCCGAGTAGCAGCCGACGGCGTAGGGGTATTCGAAGGTCATGTCGTAGTGGTAGATGGTGACCGTCTGGCCGTGCCAGGGCACCGGACCGGTCCGCCCGTGGCAGGCGTCGAGGTCCTGGTTGGTGAGCAGGTTGCCGTTGCTGTCGTACTCCACGTAGATGCCGAAGCCATCCCGGGCCCACCCCACCTGGGTGGCGGTGGTGCGGGCGCCCGCCGACAGCAGGCAGGGGGACAGCGAGACGTAGTGGTAACCGGTGAGGCCGGGGCTCCCATGGCAGGTGTCCTGGGTCTCCACCGCCCCGGCGTCGTTGCCGTTGGCGTCCAGCGGGCCGAGGAGGATGACCCCGTTGGACATGACCCCGACCGCCCCGTCGCCGTCGACGCAGGTGGGCGTGGGGTTCTGGGTCGGGTCGTTCGGGACCTTCAGCGTGAAGTCGTGGGCGCTGATCGAGTTCAGGTCCGGGTTGTAGGCGTGGGCGGGATCGGCCGGGTCGACCGGGAAGGTGCCCGACCGCGGGGGGAGGTCATTGCCCCGCAGGACCAGGTTCGACCCGGAATGGGTGACGGTGAAGATGGAGTTCCAGGAGACGTCCCCGGCCACCGCCGGCTTGGTGGTCATGTTCCAGGTGGCGGTGGCGGCGTCGACCCACGGCGGGGTCTTGATGGGCAGGACGCCGGTCATCGGGTTGCAGACGTGCTCGGCCCCGATGGCGGTGATGGTGGTGGAGTAGACGTTGTTTCCGAGTGGCACCGCTTTCAGATCGAGGGACGACTTGGGCATGGCCACCGTCTGGTTGGTGGTGGTGCTGGCCGAAATGGCGGCGGGGATGGTGGTCGGCGACGCCGACGACGGCGACCCGGTTCCGCAACCGGCGAGCACCCCGCCGGCGATCACCGTTGCCGCGATTCCAGCGATGCCGATACGGGCTCGGTCGGGCCGGTGCAAGAAATAGACCTCCAGGTGGTTGCAGGATCATCGTAGGTCGCCACTTCGCGTCGGTACCGGCTTTAGGCGACGTCCCGGCGGTCGAGGAACTGGGCGACCTCCTGGTTGAAGGCATCGGGCTGATTGATGTTGGAGGCGTGCCCGGCGTCGGGGAGGGCGGTCAGCCGGGCGCCGGGAATCTTGGCCGCCATGTAGCCGGCGGCGGCCAGGAACGGCTTGTCGTTGGCGCCCACCAGCACCAGGGTCGGGACCGCCACCCGGGGGAGCGACTCGATGATCCGGGCATCGCGCTGGGTGAGGATGCCCCGGGCGGCCCGGGCCAGCCCGGCCGGGTCATGATGGCCGGTGCCGACTTCGGGACTGGCGGCCAGCGAGCCGAGCCCCTCCCGCTCGAAGCCGGCGGCGGTCGATTCCGCGTACCGGTTCCACTGGTTACGGGCGTCGTCGTTCTTGAATCCGGGACCGGTGTCGAACAGCAGCAACCCGGTGACCCGGGCCGGGTGGGCCAGGTAGAAGGCGAGGGACAGGTACCCGCCCAGGGACAGCCCCCCGACCACCGCCCGCTCGGCCCCGCAGGCGTCGAGCACCGCGCCCATGTCGTCGACGCTGGCCGCCTCGGAGTACAACCCCGGATCCTCGGGCGAACCACTCTGGCCGTGGCCCCGGATGTCCCAGACGATCAGCTGGCGGTCGGCGCCGAGGGCGGCCAGGTTCGGATCCCACATCGAGGTGGACGACGAGTAGCCGTGGGTCAGCAACACCGGGGCCCGGTCGGTCGGCGGTCCGTGGACCTGGAAGTGGATGCCGACGCCCGCCCGGTCGAGGGTGCCCATGCTCAGGCTCGCGCCGCTGCGGGCGAAGGCACCGGTTCAGGCTCGGGTGTTCTTCGGGACATCGCGGAACGGTAGCTGGTGGGAGGGATCGGGTTCGCGGGGAAGGCCGAGTACCCGCTCACCCAGGATGTTGTGCTGGATCTCGTCGGTGCCCCCGGCGATCGACACCGCCGGAACCGACACGAAGATCTCGGCGATGGTCCCGCCCAGCGGGCTGTCGGGGCCGGTGAGCAGGCCCGAGGCCCCGGCGATATGGGTGTGGACCCCGGACGCCGCCCGGGCCACCTGGCTGGCCGCCAGTTTCCCGAGCGAGCCTTCCGGGCCGGGGGGCCGCCCGAGGGCGCGGGCGGCCCGGGCCCGCTGGGACGTCCAGCCGGCCGACCTCGCCGACGCCACCAGCCGGGCGATCTCCTGGCGGACTGCCGGATCGGTGCCGGCCCCGGTGGCCCGGGCCCGCTCGACCACCAGGTCGGATCGGCCGGCCCGCTGCGGGTACCACTTGTAGGGCTCGTAGACGACGGCCCGCTCGGCCCAGGCTTCGCCCACCGCCCGGCCGCCAACCTCCGGCAGGGGGGTGGCCGATCCCATCACCGTGTAGCGGCGTTCGTGGGCCAGGGTGGCCTGGGCCACCGTCCACCCGTGGCCGACCTCCCCGACCACATTGGCCACCGGGATCCGGGCGTCGTCGAGGAACACCTCGTTGAACGACGCATGACCGTTCATCTGGCGCAGCGGTCGCACCTCGACCCCGGGTTGGTGCATGGGGAGGATGAAGTAGGTGATGCCCTGGTGCTTGGGGACGTCCCAGTCGGTCCGGGCCACCAGTAGCCCGAAGTCGGCGTGGTGGGCCGAGGTGTTCCAGACCTTCTGGCCGTTGACCACCCACTGGTCGCCGTCGAGGGCCGCCCGGGTGGTCAGCCCGGCCAGGTCGGAGCCCGCCCCCGGCTCGCTGAACAGCTGGCACCAGCTGATCTCCCCGGTCACCGTGGGTCGGATGAGGCGATCCTTGAGGTCGTCGGATCCGTGTTCGAGCAGGGTGGGGGCGGCCAGGTGCATGCCGACCCCGTCGGGGACCCCGACTGCCCCGGCCCGGGCCAGTTCGTCGGATACCAGGTCGGCGGCCGCGGCCGGAAGGGCGCGTCCGCACCACTGCTGGGGCCAGGCCGGGCAGGCCCACCCGGAGTCGGCCAGCCGGGTCCGCCACTCGACCAGGCTGAGGTCGGGGTCCCAGTGTTCCTCGATCCAGCCCCGGACCTCGGGCCCCACCCCGGCCGCGGCGAGCGGCTCCCCCCGGTCGGTCACCGACCTTCGAAACGGGGCGGGCGGCGCTCGGCGGTGGCCCGGACCCCTTCGGCGAAGTCGGCGGTCGACAGCAGCTTGGCCTGCTCCGCCGCCTCCACAACCGTGGCGGCCCGGACCCGGTCGGCCAGGTCGCCGCGCATGGTTTGGCGGATCGAGGCCACCGCCAGCGGGGCGGCGGTGGCGATCTCGGCGGCGAAGGCGTGGGCGGCGGCGGTGAGTTCCTCGGCGGCGACCAATCGGTCGCACAGGCCGATGGCGGCGGCCTCCTCCGCCGAGACCCGGCGTCCGGTGTACAGCATTTCCCAGCTGCGTTGCTGGCCGACGATCGGAGGCAGGGTGGCGGTGAGGGCGAAACCCTGGTGAAAGCCGAGCTGGGCGAAGTTGGCTGCGAACCGGGCTTCGGGGCCGGCGACCCGGAAGTCGGCCGAACACGCCACCCCGAGTCCTCCGCCGATGGCCGCGCCCTGGATGGCGGCCACCACCGGGGTCCGGCTGTCGAACAGCCGGGCGGCCTGGGTGTACAGCTGGTCGACGCCGCCGTCGCCGAGACCCGGCTCGGGCCCGGCCGGCCGGCTGCTGAAATTGGCGCCGGCACAGAAGTGCTTGCCTTCCGAGCTGAGCACGATGGCCCGGCAGGCGTCATCGGCATCGAGGGCCTGGTAGGCGTCGGCCAGCGACCGGATAAGGGCGACGTCGAAGTAGTTGTTCGGGGGGCGGTGGATCTGGACATCGGCGACGAAGTCCTCGCCGACCTTCACCGTCACGTCCCCGAACTCGGAGGCCGCCGGCTCCCCGGCCACCGGCCCGTCGGTCGAAGGTTGGGTCGCGGCGGCGGTCACCGGCGTCATGCTACCGGTCGGGGGTTGCCCGGTGGTTGGGGCGGGCGCCCACCACCAGCTCGAGTTCGACGGCCAGGTGGTCGGACAGGCGCGGGAGCCGGTCGTGGTCGGGGGCGTCGGCCGGGCGGGGGAAGGCCCGACGCCGGGGCCGCCCGACGGTGGCCTCCAGGCGGTGTTCCAGGGACGGCGACTGCACCCAGATGTAGTCGATGCGCTGGCGCTCGGCTCCGCCCCCCGGCCCGCCGGAGTCGTCCACCAACCGGCCCGGAGCTTCGGGGTCCTCGTCGCCGAAGCGGTCCTCCGGGAGCCCGTAGGTGGGTCCCGGCCCCACCCCCCGCTCGACCCAGGTGTCGACCAGACCCAGCCGGGCCATCCTCGAGGTGAGGTCGAGGTACCACCGGTCGGGGCGCAGGCCCTGAGCGGGGTGGTGGGCGGGGACGTTGAAGTCACCCACCACCACGGCCAGGTTCTCCGGCCGGTGGGCGCCGGCGACAAAGGCGACCAGCTCGTCGACCTGTTGCATGCGGAGCTGGTGCCGGCGTTCGGGGTCGGCGGCGTGCCGGCCGGGGAGGAGCCCGGTCCCGAACAGGAGGTGGGTGCTGTAGATCTCCACCTTCCCCGCCGCCCCGCCCAGGGGGTCGACTTCGACCAGCAGCACGCCCTTGTTCGACCAGGCGTCGGCGTCGTGGCGCCGGTCGCCCCGGGTCTCGAAACGGAGCTGATCGGTGCGGGTCACCGGCACCTCGGCCACCGTGAACAGACCGCTGGAGGCGAAGGCAGCCGGGCCACGGGGCGGAAAACTGCGGTCCGGACCCGCCACCGCGGTGACCCACGGGCGGTCACCCCAGGCCCCGAGCACCGACCGGCGCTCGATCGGGTCGAACACCTCGGTGAGGGCGGATACCTCGTAGGCACCGGCCAGGGCCCGGCCGATGGCCACCGCCCGGTCGGCGACGGCCGGGGCCGCCATCTCACCCACCGCCGGCAACGGCAGCCCCCCGGGGATCAACCGGGGACGGAGGAGGAAGGTGTTCCAGGCGACCAGCCGGAGCCGGTACCAGTAAGCCCGGTTCCCGTCGCCGGGAGCGAGCCGGTCATCGCTCATGACCGCACAGTACGCTCCGGCGATGACCCATCCCGGAATCGAGATCGTCAACGAGCTGCTGGCCGGCGCCGGGCTCCTCACCGGTTCCGTCGAGGACCAGCGGGCGGCCATGGACGCCGCCGCGGCGTTGGCGCCGACGCCGGAGGGGGTGTCGGTCGAGATCGCCGAGGTGGGCGGGCGGCCGGCGGAATGGCTGACGCCGGACGGAGTCGGCCGGGACGCCGCGGTGCTCTACTTCCACGGGGGCGGGTACTGCGGGGGGTCCCTCAACAGCCACCGGGACCTGGCCGCCCGCATCGCCATCGCCTCGGGCTGCGCGGTGGTCACCCTCGACTACCGGCTCGGGCCCGAAGACCCGTTTCCGGCCGCGGTCGACGATGCCGTCGCCTCCTACCGGCAGCTGGTGGCCGACGGGATCCGACCCGAGCGCCTGGTGGTGGCCGGCGACTCGGCCGGAGGCGGGCTGACCATGGCCCTGCTGCTGGCGTTGCGGGCTGACGGCACCCCGCTGCCCGCTGCCGCGGTGTGCCTGTCGCCCTGGGTCGACCTCACCCAGTCGGCCCCCTCCTTCCAGGAGCTGGCCGACCGGGACCCGATGGTCAGCAAGGAGAATCTCGATGCGCTGGCCGCCGCCTACCTGGCCGGGGCGGATCCGCGCACCGAACTGGCCTCACCCCTGCTCGCCGCCGACCTGTCCGGACTCCCGCCCCTCCGCATCGAAGTGGGGGCGGACGAGGTGCTCCTCGACGACGCCACCCAGCTGGCCGAGCGGGCGACCGAGGCCGGCAACGACGTCACCCTCACCGTCTGGCCGGAGATGATCCACGTGTTCCAGGCGTTCCCGGGGGTGCTCCTCCCCGAGACCGACCAGAGCGTCGCCGGGATCGGAACCTTCGTGGCGGGGCACCTCTCGGGGTAGCCGCAATCGTCCGCACCTACCCGGACATGGCTCCGCGGGGGCGGGTGGCTACGCCTTGGAGGTGAAGGTGTAGGTGTACGGGGCGTTGTCCGGGGTGTTCAGGTACACGGCCTTGCCGTTGATGAGGACACCGACCACCACCGCCGAGCTCCCGACATTCACGGTGATCGAGTTTGTGGCGTCGAACGACTGCTCCTGGCCCGCCTGGAGGTCCCCCTGCAGTACCGGGGCGGTGGCGGACGCGTCGAGGACCTGCACCCAGCAGATGTCGGAGGCGGCCAGCTTGAGGGTGAAGTGCTGGCTGGCCACGGTGAACTGACCGAAGGTGGCACCGTCGGTGGTGGTCTCGACCACCGGGTCAGCCTTGGCCGGTTTGGCCGGGGCGGCGGCGTGGGCGGGTGCCGGGGCCAGCGGCGCCCCGCCGGGAGCGGTGACCCGCAGGATGTGGGACTCCACGAACCATTTTGGTTGCGAGCTCTGGATCACGGTGCCGGCCAACACCAGCAACACCAGTACCGCCGCCACCCAGGTGGTCACCTTCAACGGGGTGGCTGCTCGCCGGCGCCGGCGGGCCCGGGCCATGGCCCGCTTGGCGTCCTTGAAGTCGGAGGCGGCGATGGCCGGGATCATCCCGGTCGGTGGGCCCACGGCTACCCCGTAGCCGTAGGCACCCGACCCGGCGCCGGCCGTCGAGGTGGCGAAGCCGGCCACCCGGGGGACCTGCCCGGTCTGGGTGAAGGCCCGCAGGTGCTCGGGCCCACTGGTGACCGCGGCCACCACCCCGGTGAGCCCGCCGTTGTCCCGCAGCCGCCGCCGGCCGTTGGCGGCCGGAGCCGTGGACCACGCCTCCATCAGCTGGAGAGCCAGGGCATCGCCGTCCAGGGTCAGGAAGGCGGCGTAGCGCCGGAGGGTGGACAGGGCCATGGCCTGGTCGGGCATCGAGCGCAGGTCCCCGGACTCCAGCCCTTCGAGCTGGGTAATGGGCCGGCTGAGCCGGTCGTGCACGGTGACCAGGTCGAGACCGCGCTGCTCCCTCGTCTCTCGGAGCATCCTCCCGATTTCCTGGGGGGAGGAAGGGAGTGGGTGCTGCTGCTGCTCGCCGCGTCGGCGTGTGGTGCCACCACGTTGCCGGGTCACTGGTGTCTCCTGACTCTTCCCTGCGGGTAAGAGTACCTGCACCGCATACTATTCCGCCTTCGCCACACCGTTTTCCACAACTTCTTCGGCGGCGGCTGTCGAACCGTCGTCATGACGATAGCCGGGCACAACGACGCCGTTCAGCCGGCGACGGCGTGCACCGCCTCGATCAGCGCGTCGGTCCGCGGGTCGCCGTTCAGCCCGAGGCGCATCTGGTTCATCACGTAGGCGAAGGCGACCCCGGAGGCGGGATGGGCGAAACCGACCGAGCCGCCGGCGCCATAGTGGCCGAAGCTCCCCGGCCCGAGGAAGGGCGAGAAGGGGGAATCGCAGAGCATGCCCAGCCCGAAGCGCGACTCGCCCCCGAGGACCAGGTCCACACCGGAGGTCCGGGGGGTGGACATCGCCGCCACCGTGTCACCGCCGAGGATCCGGACCCCGTCGACCTCCCCGATCAGCCCGGCGTACATCCGGGCCAGCGA
>DASXFR010000134.1:0-20147 GCA_036489495.1 Acidimicrobiales bacterium
TTGGTGGCCATCATCCCGGTGCTGTCGGTGCTGGTGGTCGGGGCCTACTTCCTCGGGGCCATCTCCCTCGAAGACTTCGGCCTGGCCCTCGTGATCGGCCTCACCAGCGGGGCCTACTCGTCCATCTTCATCGCCTCCCCGTTGCTGGCGCTGATGAAGGAGCGAGAGCCCCGCTACAAGACCATCCGCCAGCGCCTCGAGACCCGGGGCGACCGGGTCGGCATCCTCACCCCGGCCGCCGCCGCGGCCATGGCCGGCTCGGCGTCCGGCGGTGGTGGGCGCGGGGCGAGCCGGAACCGGCCGCAGACTGCCGGGGTGATCCGGCCGGGCGGCGGAGCCAAGGCGTCCCGGTCGACCGGCGCCGCCCCCCGGGCGGCCAAGTCCGGGGGGACGGCCACTGCCGGCCAGGCCGCGTCGTCGGGTGGCGGGACCCGCTCGGGCCCAGGTTCCTCCCGCCCGGGGGGGAACCGACCCCCACCCCGTCCCCGCAAGGGCAAAGGCAAGGGCGGCAAGCGCAAACGGCGTTGAATCGTCCTGATCTCCTGGCTACGACGGGTACCGTGTAGTCATGGCTTTGGCTTCACCAGTACCCCGGGAGGGGATCGATACCAGGGAAATAAAGTTCCTGGACGGATCGACACTGCCCGAGGCCGAGGCCATCCTGGTGGTCCCGGTGGTCGAAGCCTTTCTCCGGCGTCATCCCGGGGCGGAGACGTCGATGATCGTGCGGGCGGCGGAAACCGCCACCACCGCCCATGCCGGCCAACTCCGGCGGTCGGGCGAGCCCTACATCACCCACCCCATCGCGGTGGCCGGCATCGTGGCCGAATTGGGCCTCGACGCCCAGACGGTGGCTTCCGCCCTGCTCCACGACGCGGTGGAGGACACCGGGGTCACCGCCGAGGTCATCGAACGTGACTTCGGCCCGGCGGTGGCCGGGATCGTCGACGGCGTCACCAAGCTCGACCGGCTGCAGTTCGACTCCAAGGAGGCCCAGCAGGCGGCCACCGTGCGCAAGATGTTGGTGGCCATGGCCAACGACTGGCGGGTGTTGATCATCAAGCTGGCCGACCGGCTGCACAACATGCGCACCTTGTCGGTGATGCCGGAGTGGAAACAGCGCCGGACCGCCCAGGAGACCATGGACATCTACGCGCCTCTGGCCCATCGGCTCGGGATCCAGGAGATGAAGTGGCAGCTGGAGGACCTGGCCTTCGCCACCCTCCATCCCAAGCGGTATGCGGAGATCGAGCAGATGGTGGCCAGCCGGGCCCCGCTGCGGAACGAGTACCTGGCCCGGGTGCTGGTGGCGGTGCGCGAGCGGATCGCCGCCTCCGGGGTCACCGCCGAGGTGACCGGTCGCCCGAAGCACCTCTGGAGCATCTACGAGAAGATGGTGGTGCGGGGCAAGGAGTTCGACGATCTCCTCGACCTGGTCGGGATCCGGGTCATCGTCGAGGCCGAGAAGGACTGTTGGGCGGCGCTGGGGTCGATCCACGCCATCTGGCCCCCGGTGCAGGGACGGTTCAAGGACTACATCAACTCGCCCAAATTCAACCTCTACCAATCGCTCCACACCACCGTCATCGGGTTGGACGGCCAGCCCATCGAGGTCCAGGTCCGAACCCATGAGATGCATCGGCGGGCCGAGTACGGCATCGCCGCCCACTGGGGCTACAAGGAGAACGTCACCCAGGGCGAGGGCTCGGGCGAACGCGCCAGCAGCAAGTCGAGCAAGGGCACCAAGCCGACCAAGGTCGGACGGGGGCGCGGCACCGAGGACGGCCGGCGGGTGCTGGGGTTCCGGAGCCCGAAGGGCAACAAGGGCAGCGGCACCAGCCGTCCGGGGGGGATCACCGACGCCCAACGGTCGGAGATCGCCGAGCGGGACCGGCGGGCCGAGCGGCTGGCCCTGGCCAAGGAGACGTCGTCGACCACCTCGGAAGTCGAGTGGATGCAGCGCATCGTCGACTTCCAGAACGAGACCACCGATCCCATCGAGTTCCTGGAGGCGCTGAAGCTCGACCTCGAGGAGGACGAGGTCTACATCTTCACCCCCAAGGGCAAGGTCATCGCCCTGACCGCCAATGCCACCCCGGTCGACTTCGCCTACTCCATCCACACCGAGGTCGGCCACCGATGTATCGGGGCCAAGGTCAACGGGCGGCTGGTCCCGCTCGACACCCGGCTCGCCTCGGCCGACACCGTGGAGATCTTCACCTCCAAGGCGCCGACCGCCGGGCCGTCGCGGGACTGGTTGAACTTCGTCGCCTCCTCTCGGGCCCGCTCGAAGATCCGGCAGTGGTTCTCCCGGGAGCGACGCGAAGACGCCAAGGAGGTCGGGCGGGACGAGCTCATCAAAGAGCTCCGGCGCGACGGGCTCCCGGTCCAGAAGCTGGTGTCCGACAACGCGCTGTCGGATCTGGCCACCACCCTCAACTACGCCGATCTCGATGCGCTCCACGCCGCCATCGGCGACAACCGGATCTCCGCCCGGGCGGTCGCCCAGCGTCTCCAGCGCGACCTGCGGGGCGGGGTCTACGAGGAGCAGCTCCCGGTCACCGCCCGGCGCCAGCCGATGGCCCCCCGACCCGGACGGGGTTCGTCGGTCGGGGTCTATGTGGAGGGGCTCGACGACCTGATGGTCCGGCTGTCCCGGTGCTGCACGCCGGTGCCCGGCGATGAGATCATCGGCTTCGTCACCCGGGGCCGGGGGGTATCGGTGCATCGGGCCGACTGCGCCAACGCCGCCTCGCTGGCCTCCCGCTCCCGCGAGCGGCTCATCGAAGTGGAGTGGGATCACCGCTCCTCGGGGGTGTTCGTCGCCACCATCGAGGTGGTGGCCATCGACCGCTCCAGCCTGCTCAGCGACGTGACCAGCGTGGTCTCCGAGCACCACCTGAACATCGTCGGGGCCAATACCCAGACCGACTCCGACCGCATCAGCCGGATGCGCTTCGACGTGGAGCTCGGCGACCCCGCCCATCTGGAGTCGGTGCTCAACCTCATCCGGCACCTCGACGCCGTCTACGACGCCTACCGCATCCTTCCCGGAAAGAAGGACTGAGCCCCCGATGGCCGGCGATGGCACCGTGGCGCGCGCCCCGAGTGGAACCCACGACGTGCTCTGGCCGGAATCCACCCGGTGGGAGGCCCTGGTGGCGGGCTTTGCCGACCAGGTGGAGCGGGCCGGGTACGGCCTGGCCCACACCCCGATCTTCGAGGACGTCCGGGTCTTCCGCCGGGGGATCGGCGAGGCCAGCGACGTGGTCGGCAAGGAGATGTACGAATTCGACGACCGCGGCGGGCGCCGGCTCGCCCTCCGGCCGGAGGGCACCGCCCCGATGGTGCGGGCCTTTGTGCAACACCGGCCCCCGACCCCGTGGAAGGCCTGGTACGTAACCCCGGCGTTCCGGTACGAGCGGCCCCAGGCCGGCCGCTACCGGCAGCACCACCAGCTCGGGGTGGAGGCCATCGGCTCTCCCGACGCCGATCTGGATGTGGAGGTGGTGGCGCTGGCCGACGGGGTGTTCCGCTCCACCGGCCTGGCCGACTTCACCCTCAAGCTCAACTCCATGGGCGATCAGGTATGCCGGCCGGCCTACCTCGGCCGGCTCCGGGCGTATCTGGCCGACCGCCGGGACACGCTGTGCCCCGAGCACATCGAACGCCTGGAGGCGAACCCCTTGCGGGTGCTCGACTGCAAGCGGCCGGAGTGCCAGGCGGCCACCGCCGGCGCGCCGCGTCTGGTCGACCACCTGTGTGACGACTGTGCCGTCCACTTCGCCCGGGTCCAGGCGGGCCTCGGCGCGTTGGGGGTCCCTTTCGAGCTCGACCACCGCCTGGTCCGGGGGTTCGACTACTACACCCGCACCACCTTCGAGTTCGCTTCTGGCGCGCTGGAGACGGCCCAGAACGGCATCGGCGGTGGTGGCCGCTACGACGGCCTGGTGGAGATGCTCGGCGGCCCGGATACCCCGGGGATCGGCTTCGGGATCGGGATCGAGCGCCTGCTGCTGGCCTGCGACGCCGAGGGGGTGTTCCCGGTCGACCCGCCGATGCTGGATGCCTACGTGATCGACGTGGCCGGCGGCGAGGTGGCCCGGGATCTGACCGCCGCCCTGCGGCAAGCCGGGCTGCGGGCCGACCGCGCCTTCGACGGACGTTCGATGAAGTCCCAGCTGAAGTCGGCCGACCGGTCGGGGGCCCGGGTGGCGCTCATCGTCGGCCCCGACGAGCTGGCCGCCGGTACAGTGTCGGTTCGGTTGTTGCGGACGCCAGGCGAGCAGCGAACCGTTCCGCGGGCCGATGCGGTGGCCGCGGTGCGGGACACCCGGTGATCGAACCCCCCGCTTCGCACCTGCCCGGCCCCCTCCGCCGGTCTCGAAAGGAACTGACATGACCGCCACTCCCGGACCGCTCGACGCCACGTCGATGCGCACCCACCTCTGCGGGCGGGTGGGGCTGGCCGACATAGGACGCACCCTGCGGGTGTGCGGATGGGTGGCCAAGCGCCGGGAGCACGGCGAGCACCTGGCCTTCGTCGATGTCCGCGACCACACCGGCATCGTCCAGTGCGTGATCCCCGGCACCGTCGACGTGCGCAGCGAGTACGTGGTCGCCGTCGAGGGCATGGTCCGGCACCGCCCGGAAGGCACCGTCAATCCCGAGCTCCCGACCGGCGAGGTGGAGATCGGCGACTGCATCGTCGAGGTGCTGGCTGTCGCCGAGCCGCCGCCGTTCGTGGTGGAGGACCGGGTGGAGGTGGACGAGATCACCCGGTTGAAGTACCGGTACGTGGATCTCCGCCGGCCGAAGATGCAGGCCGGCCTGCGCCTGCGGGCCCGGATCAACGCCGCCCTCCGGTCGGCCATGGACGACCAGGGGTTCGCGGAGATCGAGACGCCGTTGCTGTGGGCGCCGACGCCGGAAGGGGCCCGGGAGTTCGTGGTGCCGAGCCGGCTCCACCCGGGGTCGTTCTACGTTCTGCCCCAGAGCCCGCAGCTGGCCAAGCAGCTGCTGATGGTGGCCGGCTTCGACCGGTACTACCAGATCGCCCGCTGCATGCGGGACGAGGACCTCCGTTCCGACCGCCAGTTCGAGTTCACCCAGCTCGACCTCGAGGCGTCGTTCGTCTCCCAGGACGACGTGTTGGCCTTCGTGTCCGAGGCGGTGTTGCGGGCCGCCGAGGTGGCCACCGGGGAACGACCCGGCCGGGTGCCGCAGATGACCTGGGCCGAGGCCCTCGACCGCTACGGCACCGACAAGCCCGACCTCCGCTTCGGGATGGAGTTGGTCGACCTGTCCGCGGTGTTCGCCGCCACCGAAGTGAAGGCGTTCGCCGCCCCGTGGGTGAAGGCGGTGGTCGTCGGGGGTGGGGCCGACTACGGCCGGTCCCGGCTCGACAAGCTCACCGACCGGGCCAAGGCCCTGGGGGCGAAGGGACTGGCCTGGTTCCGGGTGACCGACGGTGGGCTCGACTCGCCGCTCGACCGGTTCCTGTCCGACGCCGAACGGGCCGGCTTGCTGTCGGCCACCGGGGCGGTGGCCGGCGACCTGGTGCTGGTGGTGGCCGACGAGTACCGGTTGGCCTGCACGGTGATGGGACAGCTCCGGGTCGAGATCGGCGGCCGTCCGGTCAACGAGGGCCCGCTCAGCTATGTGTGGGTGGTCGACTTCCCGCTGTTCGACGGGGTGGACGCCGGCGGCCACCCGATTGCCGCCCACCATCCGTTCACCATGCCCCACCCCGAGGACCTCGACCGGCTGGAGTCCGATCCGGCCTCGGTCCGGTCGCAGGCCTATGACCTGGTCCTGAACGGATGGGAGCTGGGCTCGGGCAGCGTCCGGATCCACCGGGGCGACATCCAGAGCCGGGTGTTCGCGGTGCTGGGGATCAGTGAGGAGGAGGCGGAGTCGCGGTTCGGGTTTTTGCTCGGCGCCTTCCGCTACGGCGCCCCGCCCCATGCCGGCTTCGGCATGGGCGTCGACCGGCTGGCCGCCATCTTCGGTGGTGAGGAGAGCATCCGCGAGGTGATCGCCTTCCCCAAGACCCAGTCGGGATCCGACCCGATGACCGGCGCCCCCAAACCGCTGGCCCCCGGGCTGCTGGCCGACGTCGGGCTCCGCCCGGCCCCGGCCAAGGACTGATCGCCCGGCGTGGCTGCCGACGACCTGTTCTCCGACGCCGCCGACCAGCGCCTGGCCGCCCGGGCCCCGCTGGCCGCCCGGTTGCGGCCCCGGACCCTCGACCAGATCATCGGCCAGCAGCACCTGATCGGGCCCGGCGCCCCGCTGCGGGCCCTCATCGAGTCCGATCGGTTGACCTCGGCCATCCTCTGGGGCCCGCCGGGCACCGGCAAGACCACCCTGGCCTCGGTGGTGGCGGCGGTGACGGCCAAGCACTTCGTGCCCCTCTCGGCGGTGAGCGCCGGGGTCAAGGATGTCCGGGAGGTCGTCGACAGGGCCCGGCGTTCGCTCGGCGAACAGGGACGGGGCACCATCCTCTTCCTCGACGAGGTACACCGGTTCAACCGCGCCCAGCAGGATGCCCTCCTTCCTTCGGTGGAAGAGGGTCTGCTGGTGTTGATCGGGGCCACCACCGAGAACCCGTTCTTCCAAGTCAATGCCCCGTTGCTCTCCCGCTCGACCCTGTGGCGGCTGGAGCCGCTGTCCGAGGAGGAACTCGCGGTGGTGGTGGCCCGGGGGGCCGACGCCGAAGGGGGATCGGTCGAGCCCGAAGCGGTGGCCGCGCTGGTGGGTCTGGCCGATGGCGACGCCCGGGCCGTCCTCACCACCCTGGAGGTGGCGCTGGCCCTGGCCGGCTCCCGGCCGGTGACCATCGAGGACGTGGAGCGGGCCCGCCATTCGCGCCTCCAGCACTACGGCGAGGATGCCCACTACGACCAGATCAGCGCCTTCATCAAGTCGGTGCGAGGCTCCGACCCCGATGCCGGCCTCTACTGGCTGGCCCGGATGCTGGAGTCAGGGGAGGACGCCCGGTTCATCGCCCGGCGGCTGGTCATCCTGGCCAGCGAGGACATCGGCGAGGCCGACCCCCTGGCCCTGGTGGTGGCCGACGCCGCCGCCCGGGCGGTGGAGTTCGTCGGCCTCCCCGAAGCCCAGCTCAACCTGGCCCAGGCGGTGGTCCATCTGGCCACCGCCCCGAAGTCGAACCGGGTCACCGTCGCCCTCGGACGGGCCCAGCGGGATGTCCGGGAGGGGCCCCGGGGCGAGGTCCCGACCCACCTCCGCGACGCCAGTTACCGGAGTGCGGGCGCCATCGGCCACGGGGAAGGGTACGTCTATCCCCACGACGAGCCGGGGGCCTGGACCCCGCAGCGGTACCTTCCCGACGGGCTGGGCGAGGCCCGCTATTACGAGCCGAGCGACCGTGGCCACGAGGCGGTGGTCGCCGACCGGCTCCGGGGTTGGCGGCAAGGGGGGGCGGGGTCGACCCCGGAGGATCCCGACGACGACGGCTCCGACCGCCGACCCACCGGCTCGGGCCCGGCCGATGATCCTCCCGACCGGAAATAAGCCAGACTGGAACCATGGGACTGGGGGGGATGCGAAGAGCCGCGGCGCTGGGTGCGGTCACCATGGTGGTGATCGGTGTGCTCGGCAGTTCGGAGCCGGCCGGATCGGCCACCGACGTGGCGGCGGCGGTGGTCAGGTTGGTCGGCTCGGTGCCGGTGTTGCCCACCGGCTCCAAGGTGATCGGCACCACCGATCCCACCACGCCGGTGTCGGTGGACGTCTCGCTCAAACCGCGGGACCCGGCGGCTCTGGATGCGTTCATCACCGATGCTTCGACGCCGGGGTCACCCAACTACCGGCACTACCTGAGCCCCGGTGAGTTCGGGCCCGCCTTCGGACCGACCGTCTCCACCGTCGCCGCGGTGCGGTCCTGGTTGTCGTCTACCGGCCTCCAGGTCGGGGCCACCGATCCCGGAGGACTGCTGATCCCGGTGTCGGGGACGGCCGGCCAGGTGGCGCAAGCCTTCGGCACCTCGCTGGTCGCCGCCCGACTCCCATCCGGCCGGGTGGCCCGCAACAACACCAGCCCGCCGGCGGTCCCCGCCGCCCTGGCCGGCGTCCTCCAGGGGGTGATCGGGCTCAGCACGGTGGTCCAGCCCCATGCCCAGATCCAGACCACCGCGACTCCGAACCCCGCCGCCAGCCCGTCGGTGACGCCGAAAGTCAGCGGAGCCGCGACCGCCCACGCCTTGCCGGCCGCCTGTGCAGCGGCCAGCTCGCTGCACCCGGTCGGCTACACCGCCGACCAGCTGGCGAATATCTACGGCTTCTCGACCCTCTACAGCCAGGGTCGGACCGGAAGCGGTCTGAAGGTCGGCATCTACGAACTCGAGCCGTACACGCCGAGTGACATCGCCACCTACCAGAGTTGCTTCGGCTCCAACGTCCCGGTGCAGAACATCAGCGTCGACGGCGGCGCCGTCGGCCCCCAGGGGGGTGAGGCGGCGCTGGACATCGAGGAGATGTCGAGCATGGCGCCGGGAGCCTCGATCGTGGTGTACTCCGGCCGGCAGGTGGGGACCGGCCCGATCGACATCTATGCCCGCATGGTGGGGGACGACTCCACCCAGGTCATCACCACCAGTTGGGGCATCTGCGAACCAGAGATGGACCCGGGGATGCGGGCCGCCGAATCGTCGCTGTTCGCCCAGGCCGCCGCCCAGGGCCAGACGGTGGTGGCCGCCTCCGGGGACGCCGGATCGTCGGACTGTTTCAACCCGTCGGACCTGCTCGGCGGGGACACCTCGTTGCAGGTGGATGATCCGGCCGATCAGCCCTATGTGACCGGGGCCGGCGGCACCTCGATCCTGTCACCGAGCTCGCCGCCGACCGAGACGGTGTGGAATTCGGGGACGGGGACCGGCGCGGGTGGGGGAGGCGTCTCATCAGTGTTCGGCCAGCCGTCGTGGCAGTCAGGGGCCGGAGTCGATGCCCCCATCGCCACCTCCGAGTGCGCGGCGATCGGACGATCCAGCTGCCGGGAGGTGCCGGACGTCGCCGGACTGTCCGACCCCGCCCACGGGTTCATCAACTACTGGGGCGGGGATTGGGGAGTCGCCGGCGGCACCAGCGTGGCATCGCCGTTGTGGGGGGCGTTGCTGGCCGTGATCGATCAGGGGCAACAGGCCACCGTCGGGTTCGTCAATCCCGCCTTGTATTCGTGCGGACCGTCCGGATTCAACGACATCACCACCGGCAACAACGATCTGTTCCCGTTCATCAGCACCCACTATCCCGCCACCTCGGCCTATGACGTGGCCACCGGCTGGGGGTCGCCGTCGGCGGTGGCGTTGGCCTCCGATCTGGCTCCCGGATCGAGCTGCACCAAGGGGCTTCCCGGCTACTGGCTGGCGGCTTCCGACGGCGGCATCTTCTCGTTCGGCCACGCCGGGTTCTACGGCTCGACCGGGGGGTTGCCGTTGAACCGTCCCATCGTCGGCATGGCCGCCACTCCGGACGGGGGCGGCTACTGGCTGGTGGCTTCCGACGGCGGGATCTTCTCGTTCGGGGACGCCGGGTTCTACGGGTCGACCGGGGCGTTGGCCCTCAACCGACCCATTGTCGGCATGGCCACCACCCCGGACGGTCGCGGCTACTGGCTGGTGGCGTCGGACGGCGGGATCTTCTCGTTCGGGGACGCCGGCTTCCACGGGTCGACCGGGGCGTTGGCCCTCAACCGACCCATTGTCGGGATGGCGGCGGTACCCGGCGGCGGGGGCTACTGGCTGGTGGCCTCCGACGGCGGGATCTTCTCCTTCGGCAACGCCGGATTCCATGGATCCGCCGGCGGGCTCCCGTTGAACCGGCCCATCGTCGGGATGGCGGCGACTCCGGACCGAGGCGGCTACTGGCTGGTCGCCTCCGACGGCGGGATCTTCTCGTTCGGGGACGCCGGCTTCCACGGCTCCACCGGCGGCCTGGCCCTCAACCGCCCGATCGTCGGCATCTCGGTCACCCCGGACGGGGGCGGCTACTGGCTGGTCGCATCCGACGGCGGCGTCTTCACCTTCGGGGACGCCCGGTTCTTCGGCTCCACCGGCGCGCTGACGCTGAACCGACCGATCGTCGGGATGGCGGCGACCTAAGCCCGAGGCGCCGGGTTTCCGAAATTTAGAGCAGCCCGGAAACCTGGTGGACATCGCCACAGGGAACGTCCAGCGCCGCGTGGTGCTTGCGGACCGCCTCGGCATCGGGGGCTTCGAGGAGGCAGTACACCTTCCCGTCGGCATTGTGGAACAACTCGATCTGTCGAACGCCGAACTCGTCCGCCTTGGCGTCTTTGGTGTCTTGGGTGATCTGCTGAATGGCTTCGCCGGGCAATTTCAGGTCGTCATGGAAGTCCATGAATGTGGGCATCGGCTCGCTCCCTTTCCGTCCAATGGCGGAGGTCACCGTGCTGGTGATCCCCTGGTGGCGCCACCCTACGCCGTATTGCCGATGACTGCGCCAGTTCTTCGAGTCGGGTGGGAACGGTTCTAAGCTGGCCGATCATGTCCGCGGGTCAGACTGCCATTCTCATCGCCTCGATTGCCGGCATCCTGGCGGTGGTGGGTGTCCTGGCCGTCATGGTCTCGTTGCGCCGGCAGGTCCGGGAGCTGGCAGAGGTTACCCAGGACCTTCGCCGGCAGTTGATGCCGATGGTGGCCGATGCCCATCGGGTGGTGGACCAGGCGGCGACCGAGATGGAGCGGGTCGGTGCCGTACTCGACTCCACCGAGTCGGTGCACTCAACGGTCGATTCCGCCTCCCGTCTGGCCTACCGGGCATTTGCCAACCCGGTGGTCAAAGTGCTGGCCGTCAAGGCGGGTGCCGCCGGCGGTATGCGTCGTCTGGCCTCCGGGTCGAATGGGACCCCGGGGGTGGCGGCCGCCTCATCCGCCGCCGCGGCCAGAAAAGAGAGTAAGAAAGCCCGTAGACATGATTCCTAAGCGCCCATTCTGGTTGGCGACGGGTGCGGCGATCGGCGCGGGGTCGTCGTTGTGGGTCGAGCGCCGCATCCGCCGCACCGTCCAAGACGCCGCCCGTCGGCTGCAGCCTGACGCCTTGGCGGTCGAAATTGGCAAGTCGGCGAAACAGATCGCCGGATCGACCAGCGAACGGGTTCGGAGCGCGGTTTCGGTCGGCCGGGATGAGATGCGCCAGCACGAAGAACGGTTGTGGCAGGACCTGTCGGAGCGGCGCAGTCTTCCGCCCCGGGTCGCTCATCCGGTGGCCGGCCAACGGCTCGACGGCGCGGTGACCGACGACGTCGCCGAACCGGTTGTCGAACCGAGGCCGAACCCCCGACCGGATTCGACCGGTCGCAGCCGTCGTCGCCAGCGGGTCGTTCCGCGGGCCGCGGCGACGAAATCCGGCTCTCACCTGGGCAACTAAGCTCTCAGGTCGTGACCTCTGGCACGGCGATGACCGCCGACCAACTTCGCGCCGCCTTTACCGGGTTCTTTTCGGACCGCGGTCATATCGTGGTGCCCTCGGCGAGTTTGATCCCCCACGACCCGTCGGTGCTGTTCACCATTGCCGGGATGGTGCCGTTCAAGCCGTTCTTCGTCGGCGACGAGACGGCACCCTGGCCCCGGGCCACCGGGATCCAGAAGTGCTTCCGGACCGTCGACATCGAGGTGGTCGGTACCACCCGCCGGCACTGCACCTTCTTCGAGATGCTGGGCAATTTCAGTTTCGGGGACTACTTCAAGGACCTGGCCATCCCCTACGCCTGGGAGCTGGTCACCGAGGTGCTCGGGATGGACGTCGACCGGCTGTGGATCACCGTCCACGACGACGATGACGAGGCCGAGCAGATCTGGCGCGACGGGGTGGGGGTTCCGGCCGACCGGATCCAACGGCTGGGGGAGGACAACTTCTGGAAGATGGGGGAGACCGGGCCCCAGGGACCAAGCTCCGAGATCTTCTTCGACATGGGTGCCGAGTACGGCGAGCCGGGAGGACCGGCCCACGGCGGCAGCGAGCGGTTCGTGGAGATCTGGAATCTCGTCTTCATGCAGTACAACCGGCTGGACGAGAACACCCTCGAACCCCTTCCCCGACCCAGCATCGACACCGGTGCCGGGCTCGAGCGGATCCTCCCGATCCTTCAGGGCGTCGATTCGATCTTCGCCACCGATCTGTTCGTCCCGATGATCGAGACGGCCCAGTCCATCACCGGCCACCGCTATGGCCAGGACGAGAAGACCGATGTGGGCCTCCGGATCCTGGCCGATCACGGTCGGGCCATGTCCATGCTGGTGGCCGACGGGGTGCTCCCGGCCAACGAGGGCCGCGGCTATGTCCTCCGGCGCATCATCCGGCGGGCAGTACGCCGCGGACGGCAGCTCGGGGTCGACGAGACGTTCACCCCCCGGCTGGTGGACGCGGCCATCCAGCTGTTGGGTGGGGCGTATCCGGAGCTGGCCGAGAGCCACCGTCTGATCAGCGAGGTGGTGGCCCGGGAGGAAGACGGATTCCTCCGCACCCTGGCCACCGGGTCGGCGATCCTGGAGGAACAACTGGCCGCCGGCGCGGCGACCCTGCCCGGGGAGGTGGCCTTCAAACTCCATGACACCTATGGCTTTCCGGTCGAGCTCACCACCGAGATCGCCGAGGAGGCCGGGGTCGCCGTCGATCGGGCCGGATTCGAGGCGGCCATGGATGCCCAACGCGCCCAGGCCCGAGCCGCGGCCCGGAGCGGGAAGGCGACGGCCGGGCAGAACGCTTACCGCTCGATCCTCGACAACGAGGGGGAGAGCAAATTCATCGGGCAGTATCCCGACAGCTACTCGGCACCGGCCCGAATCGTCGCCGTCCTCACCGACGCTGATCCCGACCGCCCCGGCCAGGCGGAGATCTTCCTCGACCGGACCCCGTTCTATGCCGAGAGCGGGGGTCAGGTCGGCGACACCGGCACCATCGTCACCGAAACCGGCACCGCCCTGGTCTACGACACCGTATTTGCCCTCCCGGGGCTGACCGCCCACCGGGCCCGCATCACCGGCGATGTATTCGCCGGCCAGGACGCGCTGGCCACCATCGACGCCACCCGGCGGGACGCGCTGCGCCGCAACCACACCGGCACCCACCTGCTGCACGCTGCCCTGCGCAACGTGCTGGGGGACCACGTTCGCCAGCAAAGCTCGATGGTGGCGCCCGACCGTCTGCGATTCGACTTCAGCCATACCGGCAAGGTCGCTCCCGAGGAGCTGACCGCGGTGACGACCCTGGCCAATGGCGACGTTCTTTCCGACGCCGACGTCGAGGTGATGGAGACGACTCTTCCCGAAGCGGTGGCCATGGGGGCGCTGGCCTTTTTCGGCGACAAGTACGGCGATCGGGTCCGGGTGGTGCGGGCCGGTGCCCACTCCCTCGAGCTGTGCGGTGGGACCCACGTCGGGGCGTTGGGGATGATCGGGCCTATCACGGTGGTGTCGGAGTCGTCGATCGGCTCCAATACCCGTCGGATCGAAGCGGTGACCGGCAGCGGGGCGTTCGATCGGATCGTGGCTCGGGAGGGACTGCTGACCGAGGCCGCCTCCCTCCTGCGTACCGAGCCGGAGAACGTTCCCGAGACGATCGAGCGGCTGTTGGAGCGACAGCGCACCGCCGAGAAGGCCCTCGAACAATTGAAGAGCCGGCAGCTGCAAAGCGACGCCGGCTCGTTGGCCGCCGAGGCCACCGACGGGGTGGTGGTGGCCCGACGGGACGGCCTGACCCCCGACGAGCTCCGGGACCTGGCCCAGAGCGCTCGGAAGTCGGGTGGACTTCGGGCGGTGGTGGTGGGCGGCAGCCCGGATGGCGTCAAGGCGGCGGTGGCGGTGGCGGTGGACGGAAGTGCGGCCGGAGCCAAGGCCGGACCGGAGATCCACGCCGGGAATCTGGTCAAGCGCATCGGCCCGTTCCTGGGGGGTGGCGGGGGTGGATCCCCGGAGGTGGCGGTGGCCGGCGGCAAGGACCCTGCTGGTATCGACAACGCCTTGGACGAGGCCCGGAAGGCTCTGGCCGGTGGCTGATGGGACTCCGGATCGGGGCGAACATCGCGCCGGGTCCGCGGTCGCGTCGATGAGCCCGGGCCGGGCGGTCGGGATCGATCTGGGGAGCCGCCGGATCGGGGTGGCGGTGAGCAACTCCGGCCGGACCCTGGCCTCACCCCGGTCGACGGTGGTGCGCACCGGCGACTCCGAACGCGACCGCCGGATGTTGATCGAGCTGGTGATCGACGAGGAGGCGAGGGTGGTGGTGGTGGGGCTCCCGCTGTCGCTGGACGGGTCCCGGGGAACCGCGGCCATCGAGGCCGAAGCCGAGGCCGACGCGTTGCGGATCCGGTTGCACCCGCAGGGAATCGAGGTGGAGCTGTTCGACGAACGGTTGACCACGGTGACCGCCCATCAATCCCTGGCCGCCGGAGGCAAGCGGGGCAAGGCGAGGCGAGCGGTCATCGACCGTTCGGCGGCCACGGTGATGCTGCAGGCATGGCTGGATGCCCAGCGGGGCTCGCGGTGATCCCGGAGGATCCCGACCCGGACCCGTTCGACCCCGAGACACCCGCCGGGGACCACCCACCATCGGCGTCGATTCCCATCCCCGAGACCTTCGGTCGCCGACCGGATCCCCTCACCGTTCCGACCTCCCAGTTCACCCCCGACGTGGACGCCGCTCCCGGCGACCCCGGCGGCCCCGGTGGCCCGGGGAGCGGACGCACCACCGTGTTCGCCCACCATCCGTTCCGGATCGTGAGCGCCGTCTTCGTCTTGGTGGTGTTGGTGGTGGTGGTGGGCGGGTACCTGTGGCTGAACCGCGAGGCCAACCCGTCGGGCCCGAAAGGGGCCCAGGTGATCGTGGCCGTACCCAAAGGGGCCGGCGTCAGTTCGTTTGCCAGCACCCTGCAGAAGGACGGGATCATCGGCAGCTCGCTGGCCTTCCGGATCTGGATCAGCATCCACGGCGACCCCGGCGTCCTCGTCGGGTCGTACGCCTTCAACAAGAACGACAGTTTCGGCGCCGTCAAGACCGTGCTGGCCAACGGCCCCAACGTGTTCACCCTCGACGTCGAGCCCGGATTCACGGTGTCGGAGGTGGCCAGCCGGGTCAGCCAGTTCCCCGGCCACGACGGATCGGCCTTCAAGCAACTCGCCGACGGCGGATCCCTGCATTCCCAGTGGCAGCCGGCCGGAGTGAGCAGCTTCGACGGGCTGCTCGGCACCGGGGACTACCAGCTACTTCCGGGGGAATCCGACACCCAACTGTTGACCCAGATGATCGATCGGTTCGACACCCAGGCCAACGGCATGAATCTGACCGCTCGAGCCGCGGCGCTGGGGCTGACGCCGTATCAGGCCATCACCATGGCATCCATCGTGCAGAAGGAAGGCGTCATCCAGAAGAATCTGGGCCCGGTCGCCCGGGTCATCCTCAACCGCCTGGCCAAGAACACGCCGCTGCAGATGGACTCCACCGTGCTGTATTCCGAAGGCCGGGACGGAGGCGCGGTGACCAGCACCGACCTCGCCCTCCCCACGCCCTACAACACCTACCTCCACACCGGGCTCACTCCCACCCCGATCTGTTTTCCGGCGCCCGCCGCCCTCCAGGCGTCGCTGAATCCGCCGCCCGGATCGTGGCTCTACTTCGTGGTGGTGCAGTCCGACGGGACCGAGGCGTTCTCCGATACCTTCGCCCAACAGTTGGCCAACGAGGCCATTGCCAAGCAACGTGGGCTCGGGTAGCCACCGTGGCCCCTGAGTTTGCGCCCGAGCCGGATTCGAAGGCGACGCTGTCGGCGGCCACCACGGTGGTCGGGGTGATCGGCGACCCGGTGGCCCACTCGATGTCTCCCCGGCTCCACAATGTCGCCTTTGCCGTGCTCGGCCTGGACTGGGTGTCGGTCGGCTTCCGGGTGGCGAAGGGCAACGCCGCCACCGCCCTCGGCGGTGTCCGGGCCCTCGGGCTGCGGGGGCTGTCGGTGACCATGCCCCACAAGGACGACGTCGCCGCCCATGTCGACCGCCTGACCCCGATGGCCGAGCGGCTGGGGGCGGTGAACTGTGTCACCAACGTCGGTGGAGTCCTGACCGGTGACAACACCGACGGCCGGGGGCTGGTGGCCGCCCTCCGCCGGGGCGGTCATTTCGACCCGGCCGGGCATCGTTGCCTGGTGGTCGGCGCCGGGGGGGCGGCCCGGTCGGTCATCGCCGCGTTGGCCGACTCCGGGGCTTCGGAAGTGGTGGTGGTGAACCGGACCCGGGCCCGGGCCGAGGCGGCCGCCGGCTTGGCCGGTGCCGTCGGCCGAGTCGGAGCGCCAGCCGACGCCGGTGACTCTGATCTGGTCGTCAACGCCACCCCGACCGGGATGCCGGGAGCCCCCGGCCCCGACCAGTGGGCGCTCGACCCGGAACTCCTCAGCCCGGACCAGCTGGTGGTGGACCTGGTGTACCACCCGGCGGTCACTCCCTGGCTGGAAGCGGCCCGGATCCGGGGGGCCGAGGTCCTGAACGGGCTGGGCATGCTGGTCCACCAGGCGGCCCTCCAGCTGGAAGAATGGACTGGCCAGGAACCCCCAGTGGACGCCATGTGGCGAGCGATTGGGGAGGTCGCCTCCGAGTAGCCTGGCCCCCGAGCGCCATGGTGAACTACGCCCCTGCACACGTTGGCCGCCGGCCTCGAGACATCACCGACCGGTTCGACGTGATCCTGATCGGGACGTCGTTGCTCCTGGCGCTTACCGGGGTGGTGATGATCTACTCCGCCACCCGCGGGAAGTTGGCGCTGGCCGGGGAGGACCCCCACTACTACCTGAAGCGCCAGGCGATCTTCATGATCATCGGGGTGGTGGTGATGGTGGCGTTGGCGGTGTTCGACTACCGGCGGATCGAACAGGTCAGCACCATCCTCTATATCGGCACCCTCGTCGCCCTGGCCGGGGTGTACGTGGCCGGGAAGAGCGCTCAGGGGTCCCAGCGCTGGTTCCCCCTCGGGCCGTTTCAGATCCAACCGTCGGAGTTCGCCACCTTGACGGTGATCGTGGCCATCGCCACCTATTGCGCCCGAAGACGGGAGGGGCTCGAATTCCGGGACCTGGTCCGTCTGGTCATCCTGGCCGCGGTGCCGATCCTGGTGATCATCAAGCAGCCGGACCTCGGCACCGGAATCGTCCTCAGCGTGATCCTGGTGGTGATGCTGGCGGTGGCGGGCATGCCCGGCCGGTACCTGATCACGGTCATTGTCGGGGCGGTGCTGGTGGTGCTGGTGGCACTCAATCTGGGACTGCTACAGCACTATCAGATCGCGCGGTTGACCAGCTTCATCAACCCCAACGGGGCGAGTTCGACCGCGACCTACAACGTCACCCAGGCCAAGAATGCCATCGGTGCCGGGGGCCTGTTCGGGAAGGGCTTGTTCCGCGGCGCCCAGACCAACCTCTCCTATGTCCCGTTCCAGCAGACCGACTTCATCTTCTCCGCCGTCGGTGAACAGGTGGGCTTCATCGGTTCGAGCGTGCTGCTGTTCCTCTACGGCGTGGTGGCGTGGCGGATTCTCCGGACCGCCCAGATGGCCCGGGACGAGTTCGGCCGGCTGCTGTGCGCCGGGGTGTTCGCCCTCCTGGTCTTCTCGGTGTTCGAGAACGTCGGGATGAACATGGGCATCATGCCGGTCGCCGGGATCCCGCTGCCCTTCCTCTCCTACGGGGGCTCCGCCTCGGTGGTGTTCTTCGCCGCGGTCGGGATCACCGCCAGCGTCCACGCCCGGAGCGTCCGTTGACCGAGACCTCCAGCCAGCCGGCCAACCCGTCGTCGGCCCTCGCCCCTGACGATCCGCCCGACCCGCCCCCGGACCCGGGGGCCCCGCCGGTCGAAGAGGTCGCCGAGGTCCGAGGGGTACCTGTCCCGGCGGTCCCGGTTCCCGAGGCCGACCCGGTGGCACCGACCGCCGAGGGCGAGGCCCCTGAGGAGCCGGTCATCAGCCCGGATGCGGCTCCGGTCAGCGCCCCCTCCACGGACGGCTACCGGATGGCGATCGTCACCTCGGTGACCGTCGACCTCCCCGTCCAACATCCCACCGTCGTCCTGCGGGAGACGGAATCGCCCCGCCGACAACTCTCCTTCTCGGTCGGGCTCCAGGACGGAACGGCCATCTCCCACGCCCTGCGCCGGATCCCGACACCCCGGCCGCTGACCCACGAACTGGTGGCCGACGTGCTCCAGGCGTTCGACATCGATGTCGTCGCGGTTCGGCTGGTGGGAAGGCAGGGAAGCACCTACTTTGCCGAGTTGGACCTGCGGGGACCCCAGGGGCGCTCGGTGCAGTCCTGTCGTCCGTCGGATGCCCTCGCTATCGCCCTTCGTCAGCCGGTGCCGGTGCCGATCCTCATCGATTCGAGGTTGTTCGAGGTCCTGGGCGACGTCGCCCCGCCCTGATCGCCCGGTCAGCCGACCCGGTTCAGATGCCGGTGAAGTCGTCCGGGCCCGGCGGCCGATCTACCGGCCGGGAGAGAGACGGTAGGTCATGGTCATCGGGCTTCGGCCGAGCCCGAACATTGACCACCTGCCAGCGACCGGTGCCGGTCTGCTGGAGTCGCCGGGCCATCCGGTGGCTGAACAGCCGGATGACCAGGTGGCGCACCGGGCCGATCATTAGCAGCAGGCCGAGGGCATCGCCGATGAATCCGGGGATGACGATCATCACTCCGCCGATGAGGACGACCAGCCCGTCGAACAGCTCCCGGGTCGGGGTCTCGCCCCGTCGCAACCGTTCCTGGGTGTGAGCCAGGATCCCGAACCCGACCCGCCGGACGAAGAAGGGGCCGAATGCGCTCACCACGATCAGGAGCAGCAGCGCGGAGAGAAAGCCGATCTGCCCGGCGACGACCCAGAAGGCGGTGATCTCGGCGGCGATGGCCAACAGCACAGCGATGAACACCCTCTCAGGCTAATAACCCGTTGGCCGGTTCAGTACGTCGTCGGCGCCCCTCTCCCTCCGAATAGGCTCTTCGGCCGTGCCGCCCTGGAACGTCATCGAACAGGCAGAGCCGGAATTCGCCCGGCGGGTGCGGAAACTGATGGAGGCGGGCCGCCATAAGACCATCGCCACGCTTCGCGCCGACGGCTCGCCCCGGATTTCGGGAATCGAGTGCGAGTTCACCGACACCGATCTGCAATTTGGTTCGATGACCGGCGCCCGGAAGGGGGCGGACCTCGAGCGGGATCCCCGGTTCGCCCTCCACGGCCCAACCTTCCATCCGGAGGAGGGCAAGGAGGGCGACTGGCCCGGGGAAGCGAAAATTGCCGGCCGAGCCATCCGCTCCGGCCCGGTGGCTGGCGACGAGGGCAACGGCGGACCTGCCGGTGAGATGTTCATTGCCGACATCACTGAGGTCGTCATCACCGGGCTGAATGCCGAGGCGACCAAGCTGGTGGTTGAATCGTGGACGCTGGAGCGGGGAGTCCAGCGGGTCGAGCGGGACTAGCCCGCGGGCCCACCTGCGACCCACTCCGGGCGCGGCTCAGCCCCGGGGTCCGGCCAACAGGGCTCGGCGGGCCTCCTCGGTTTTCTCGAACTGCTCCCGCTCGGCGGTGTCGACGTTGGTGGCGCCCTCGTCGGAGATACGCATGAGCAGGGCGATCAGAATGTAGTTGGCGATGAGGGCCGAACCGCCGTAGGAGACGAACGGGAGGGTGATCCCGGTGAGGGGGAGGATCCGGACCACCCCGCCGATGATGAAGAAGGCCTGAAAGCCGATGATGACGGTCAACCCGGTGGCCGTCAGTTTGGAGAACTCCGACTTGGCCGACTGGGCGGCGCGGAGTCCGGCTCCGACGATGAGCAGGAAGGCCACCACCACCATGGTGGAGCCGAGCAGGCCCATCTCCTCCCCGATGCCGGCGAAGATGAAGTCGGTGTTGGCGTTGGGGATGGTCCCGGGAGCCCCGAGGCCGAGGCCGCTCCCGCCGATGCCGCCGCTGCCCAGCGAAAACCACGCCTGCCGGAGCTGGTACCCGGGGTCGCCGGGGAGGATCTTCCAGGGGTCGAGCCAGGTCTCGATGCGGATGTGGGTCTGGGAGAAGTACCGGCCGGAGATGTAGGCCCCGATGCCGAACAGCACCACCCCGAGCAACAGGTAGCCG
>DASXFR010000143.1:0-8288 GCA_036489495.1 Acidimicrobiales bacterium
CTGCCGGGCGGGCGGACTCAGTCCGCCGACGCTTGCTTCCACCAGTCGGCCAACCGCTGGCGGGCCTCCGCTTCACCCAGCGGGCCCTCTTCCATCCGGAGCTCGAGCAAAAACGCCAGGGCCCGTCCGACGTCACGACCCGGCCGGATCCCCAGCTGTTCCATGATCTGATCCCCGTCCAGATCGGGACGGATGGCGTCGAGCTCTTCTTGCTGGCGTAGCTCGGCGATCCGGGACTCGAGTTCGTCCATCCGACGGCCCAGGGCCTTGGCTTTGGCCTCGTTCCGGGTCGTGCAGTCGCACCGGGTCAGCTCGTTGAGCCGGTCGAGCAGCGGCCCGGCGTCCCGCACGTACCGCCGCACCGCCCGGTCCGTCCAACCCAGGCTGTAGGTGTGGAAGCGGAGGTGGAGGTTGACCAGCTCGGTCACCACCTCGATGTCGTCCTTGGGGTACCGGAGGGCGGTCATCCGCTGGCGGGTCATCCGGGCGCCGACCACCTCGTGATGATGGAAGGTCACTCCCCCATCGACAAAGGCACGGGTCTTCGGCTTGCCCACGTCGTGGAACAGGGCGGCCAGCCGCAGCAGCCGGTCGGGGCTGGTCTTGTCCACCACCGCCAAGGTGTGGGCGAGGACGTCCTTGTGGCGATGGATCGGATCCTGCTCGAGGGACAGCCCCGGGAGCTCGGGCAGAAACTCGTCGGCCAGGCCGGTTCTGACCACGAACCACAGCGCCGTCGACGGCACCGGGACGACCACGATCTTGTCCAACTCATCCCGGATCCGCTCCGCCGAGACGATCGACAGCCGGGCGTGCCCGGACTTGACCGCCTCCACCAGCGCCGGATCCGGCTCGAGGTCGAGTTTGGCGATGAACCGGGCGGCCCGGAGCATCCGCAGCGGATCATCGGCAAAGGACACCTCGGGGACGAGCGGGGTGCGCAGCCGGCGGACGGCCAGGTCGGCGAGTCCGTCGAAGGGGTCGATCAGCTCCAAGTCGGGGAGCCGGAGCGCCATGGCGTTGATGGTGAAGTCGCGACGGGACAGATCGTCCTCGATCCGGTCGCCGAAGGCGACGTCCGGCTTCCGCGAATCGGGATGGTAGGCCTCCGCCCGATGGGTGGTGATCTCGTAGCGCTGGCCGTTGCGGATACAGCCGATGGTCCCGAAGCGCTTGCCCTGGGTCCACACCGCGTCGGCCCACCCGGTGACGAGCTCCTCGATGGCATCCGGGCGGGCATCGGTGGTGAAGTCGAGGTCGTGGTCGACCTCGGTGGGCATCGGACCATCCCCGGCCACGATGGCGTCGCGCACCGAGCCCCCCACCAGGTAGAGGGTGTGATTGGCGTTTTGAAATCGCTCAGCCAGGTCGGCGGTCGCCTGCACCAGCGGCCTCAGTCGGTCAGGGAGCACGCCGTCGAGGGTAGTGCTCGTGGCGTAGGCTGCCGTGCGAGGTGAGCCGGGAACCAGGCAGTCTGTGCCCACGTGGTAACCGCCCCCGAGGCTTCGGGCCAACCGGGGACGGACCCGCCCCGGTCATCGGGGTGGGACTGCGTCGTGCCCGTTCCGTCCCTCGGGTGCTGACCCTGGCGGTGGTGCTGTCGGTGATGGCGATCGAACCCTTCACCATGGCTGGACCCGCGGGTGCCGCGGTGCCCGCCGGCTCGGCGCTGTCCGTAGGTGCGCCGCCGTCAGCTTCCGGATCGGCGGCGGGGACCGCGGCTTCCGGGTCGTTGATCCTCACCTACCAGACCCCCTGGGTCACCCCCGGCCAACCCCTCGACCTCAAGCTCCGGACCGGCGCCGGGGCGCCGCCGCCGTCGACCCTCGGGGTGTCGGTGTCCGTCTACGGGTGTCTCACCTCGGTATCCAGCTTCGACCAGGCGGCGACCTCCTCCAGCCCGTCGGGCTCCCCGATCTCCCGGACCACCACCCCGCTGGCCTGGACCTCCCTCCACGCCGACCCGGTCGGCTCGGACCTCTCGCTGGGCGTGACCACCTCCGGCTCGGCCAGCAGCACCATCAGTTCCCCGAACCCGACCGTGGACATCCACTCCAACAACGGCACCTGCCAAGAAGGCGTCTTCCCCGTCCGGCTCCAACTGGTCAACACCAGCTCGGGAGACACCGTCGCCTCCCTCACCACCTTCATGGTCTACGTCACCGCCCCAGCCGCCCAGAGGCTCCGCTTCGCCATGGTGGTGCCGGTGTCCACCTCGGTCGGTCCGGCATCCCAACCCACCGCCTCCGACCTGTTGGCCAACCCGCTGGCGGCGCTGACCCGACCGAAAGCGGCCACCCTCTCCGACCTCACCCAACTGGTGTCCGCCCTGGGCATCGGACCCAACCCCTCGGTTCCGGTCACCCTCGCCCCCAGCGCCCAGACCCTGCAGGCCCTGACCGCCGCCGGTCACTCGCCGTCGGTGACCGCCCTGGCCGGGCTGTCGGACAACCCGATCCACCAGTTCGCCTCCACCCCCTACACCCCGGTGGACGCGTCGGCGTTGGTCGACGCCGGCCTCGGGAGCGAGCTCGTCGCCCAACTCGGGCGCGGCTCCCAAGTCCTCACCGACGACGGGATCGTCCACACCACCACGCCGCCCGCGCCGGGGGGATCGGCTCCGTGGATCACCAACGACGGTCTCGATGACAGCGCCCTCGCCCAGTTGGCAACGTCGGGCTACAACCAGCTGATCCTGCCTTCGGCCGACGTCACCTCCTCGCCGGTCAACGGATCGGGCGCCGAACCCTTCACCATCGACTCGGCTCACGGTTCGTCGTTCCTCGCCATCACCTCCAACACCGACCTGGCCTCCCGGATGACCGCGCATCCCGGGGACCCCGTCCTGGACGCTTCACAACTGCTCGGCGAGCTGGCCCAGATCTATTTCGAGTACCCCAACCTCTCCAGCCCCCGGGCGGTGGTGGCGGTGCCGCCGACCGGCTCGACCCCGAGCCCGGCCATGATCGGCACCCTGCTCACCGACCTGTCCAACAACCCGTTCGTGCAGGGGGTCACCACCGCCGGTCTGTTCCAGACCCTCTCGACGCCGGCCGCCTGCCACGGCGGGTGCAAGCTCACATCGGGGTCGTCGACCTCCTCGTCGTCAAACCCGTCGGGACTGCCGGTGAGTGGCATCCGCAACCAGCGAAACCGGATCGCCGGGCTCGCCTCGGCGATCCCGGCGGCGTCGCCGATCGCCAAGGCCCTCCCCCTCCAGTTCAGCGACCTGGTGCTGGCGTCCGAAGCCGAGAACCTGAAGCCGGCCCAGCAGTCATCGGTCATCCACAACACCGGCGCCGCCCTCAATGCCCAGCTCTCGCAAGTCTCGGTCTCCGGCGACCAGTCGATCACCCTGACGTCGCGCAACGCCCAGATTCCGGTATCCATCGCCTCCCGGGCGCCGTATCCGATCACCGGCACGCTGACCCTCACCAGCGACGAGCTGCTGTTCGCCAACGGCACCCGGCGGTTTTCCCGTCAGGTCATCCTTTCCACCGCCAACACCCCCGTGTACATCACCGTGGAGGCCCGGGCTTCGGGTGAGTCCAAGCTGGCGATCACCTTTTCCAGCCCGGCCGACGGGATGGTGATCACCTCCGGGGTGATCACCGTGCGTTCCACTGCCACCTCGGTCGTCGGGGTCGTGCTTTCCGTCGGGGCCGTGGCCGTGCTGTTGGCCTGGTGGCTGCGCACCAGCTTCCGGCGCCGGAAGCGCCGGCACGCCGTCGCCGGGTCGTCGTGACCGACACCGAGCTCGGCGGCATCCCCGAGGGACCGGGGCTCCCGGCGGAAGACAACAAGGGGCTGGCCGGTGCCACCGTCGGGATGGCCATCGGCACCACCCTGTCCCGAATCACCGGCGTCGGCCGACTCATCGCCCTGGCCATCGCCCTCGGCCAATTTGCCTCCGCCGACGCCTACAACCTGGCCAACACCACCCCCAACATCATCACCGACATCGTCATCGGGGGTGTCCTGTCGGCGACCTTCGTCCCGGTCTTCGTCGACCGGTTGGCCACCCGACGGAGCCAGGAAGCCTGGCGAGCCATCTCGGCGGTGACCACCGCCACCATCGTCATCCTGATCGCCGCCACCGTCGCCTTCTGGTTCCTCACCCCCGCCATCATCGACCTCTATACGGTGTCCAACCACACCGACGTGGTCCAGCAGCGGCAGGTGGCCATCAGCCTCTTGCACTGGTTCGTTCCCCAGCTGGCCTGCTACGGGCTGATCGGCCTGTTCACCGCGTTGCTGAACGCCCGTCGCCGATTCGCCGCGCCGATGTTCGTGCCCATTGCCAACAACGTGATCGTCATCATCGTGTTGCTCTGGTTCCATGCCCTGGTCCCCCACCCCACCCTGGCCACGGTGGCCCACCAGCACGGCCCGCTGGTGTTGCTCGGACTCGGCACCACCCTCGGGGTGGTGGTCCAGGCCGCCCTGTTGTTCCCGTCGTTGCGGCGGGCCCGCCACCACAACCACATCTTGTGGGAACCGGCGCACGAGGCCATGCGGACCATCGTGCGGCTGGCCGGCTGGACCTTTGCCTTCGTCCTCTCCAGCCAGATCGCCCTGGTGGTCATCCTCGCCCTGGCCGACGGGGTCAAGCCTCCCGGCCAGGTGTCGGCCTACACCTACGCCTACACCTTCTTCCAGCTCCCCTACGGGGTAGTGGCCGTCTCGGTGATGAGCGCGGTGACCCCGTCGCTATCCGCCCGCTGGGCGCTCCGGGACACCACCGGATTCCGCCACCGACTGGCCTTCGGCATGCGGGGGATGCTGGCCATCATCATTCCCTCCGCCGTCGGGATGCTGATCCTCGCCCGCCCCCTGATCGACCTGGTGCTGGTCCACGGGTCGGAGACCTCGGCCCAGGGCGCCAACACCGCCGCGGCGCTAGCCATGTTCGCGCTGGGACTGCCCGGCTTCTGCCTGTTCCTCTATATGGTCCGGGTCCTGCAATCGATGCAGGACACCCGCACCGCCTTCTACCTCTACCTGGTCGAGAACGGCATCAACATCATCGCCGGCGTCGCCCTGGTCGGCCCGTTCGGGGTGCGGGGCCTGGCCCTGTCCATCTCCATCGCCTACACCGCGGCCGCCATCCTCGCCCTCAGCGTCATCCGCCACCGGATCGGTGGACTCGGTGGCGACAGCCTCACCCGTCCGATCAAGCGGGTCATCGGGGCCTCGGCGGTGATGGCGGTGGTCACGGTGCTGGCCGTCAACGTGTCCAGCGCCACCCACGGGATCGCGTTGCTGGCCCGGGTGGTGCTGGCCGTGGTGGCCGGCGCCCTCGCCTACCTGGTCACCGCCGGCATCGCCGGGAGCCGAGCCGACCGGCGGCCCAACGGCGGCGCGGCGATGGCCTCCGCCCGGGCGGGTGACGGCCCCCGGCGCTACCCACCGGAACCGGAAACCGGTGGGCGGCGCAACCCCCCGGAGCCGACACCGGGAGGACGGCGATACCCGCCGGAACCGACCGACCAACGACGGCGCTACCCTCCGGAGCCAGGAGGAGACGGCCGGCCCGGCCCGCCGACATCGGCGGCGTTCCGTGGCAGACTCGAAGCCGAGAGGCCCGGCTCCAGAGTCCGCAACATTCGGAGGATCGAGCCGGAGCCGGGGGACGACGAGGAGGATTTCGATGGCCCGGGTGCGGGTGGTAACCGATAGCGCCTGTGACCTATCTGCGGCGTTGGCCACAGAGCAGGGAGTCACGGTGGTACCGCTGTCGATCAGGTTCGGCTCCGAAGAGTTCGTCGACGGAACCTCCCTGTCGGCGGACGACTTCTGGGCTCGGTGCGCGGCGAGTCCGATCCTTCCCGAGACGTCGGCCCCGTCCCCCGGGGCGTTCCAGGACGCGTTCCTGGCCGCCGCCGACGATGGCTACGACGGCGTGGTCTGCATCAATATCTCCAGCGCATTGTCCGGCACCCAGCAATCGGCTCGGGCCGCCGCCGATGCGGTCGCCGACCGCATCCGGGTGCTGACGGTCGACTCCCGGTCGGCAACCATGGGTCAGGGCCTGATCGTTCTCGACGTCGCGGCCCTGGCGGCTTCCGGCGCTTCCGCCGAGGACCTGGTGGCGAGGACGGAGTCGCTCTCCGGACAGACCCTGGTCTTCGGGGCGGTCGACACCCTCGAGCATCTGGAGAAGGGCGGCCGGATCGGCGGGGCCAAGGCCATGCTCGGCACCCTGTTGTCGATCAAACCGGTCATCACCATCGCCGATGGCGTCGTCGAAGAGGAATCGAAGCAACGGACCCGTTCCCGGTCGTTGAGGTATCTGGCCGGCAAGGCCGAGGCCGCCGGACCCATCAGCCGCATCGCGGTGTGCAACGGCGCCGCCACCGACATCGACGAGTTCGTGGCCATGTTGGACGGGGTGAAATCCGAACACCCGTTGGTGGTGGTCGACCTCGGTCCCGTGGTCGGGACCCACACCGGGCCCGGCACCATCGGCCTGTGCATGATCCCCACCGGCTGAACCGGATCGGATGGCCGAGAACGGTGGCTCGGACGTGTCTCCCGGCTATCCTGCGCCCATGGATCCGCAGCCTCGCCAGGTACCGACACTGAACTCCGAGCCCTCCGGAGCTGGGGATTGGCCGGCCCGGGGCGCCGACCTGGTCGAGACACTGGTCAGCCTCCTCCGGGACAAGACGGTGCGGCCCCTGACCCTGGTGGCCCGGGTCGTGGTCTTCGGCATCATCGTGTTCGCGGCGGCGGTGACCACCGTGACCCTCGGATCGATCGCCCTGGTGCGCCTGCTGACCGTGTACGCCTTCGCCGGCCGGGTGTGGGCGTCCGACTTCCTGATCGGGGCGGTGTTCGTGGCCATTGGCGTCATCGCCTGGAGCCTGCGGACCGACCGCAAGGCGGCGAGGTCGGCCAAATGACCGAATCGAGGCAAGTCGTCATCATCGGGTCGGGCCCGGCCGGGCTGACCGCCGCCATCTACTCGTCCCGCGCCCGGCTGTCTCCGCTGGTCATCGAAGGTGAGCCCTCCTCCACCAGCGACCAGCCCGGCGGACAGCTGATGCTGACCACCGAGGTGGAGAACTATCCGGGGTTCGTCGACGGGATCATGGGCCCCGAGCTGATGCAGACCTTCCGGGAGCAAGCCGCCCGCTTCGGCACCGAGTTCGTCTCCGCCAAGGTCAGCCGGGTGGACCTGTCGGCCCGGCCGTTCGGGCTCTGGGTCGGCGATCCGAATGCCGACGAGCCCACCTACGCGGCCAACACCTTGATCATCGCCACCGGCGCCCAGTCGCTGATGCTCAACCTCCCCGACGAAGAGCGGCTCCTCGGCTACGGGGTGTCCACTTGCGCCACCTGCGACGGCTTCTTCTTCCGGGAGAAGGCCATCGCGGTGGTCGGCGGCGGCGACTCCGCCCTCGAGGAGGCCCTGTTCCTCACCCGGTTCGCCAGTACGGTCACGGTGCTCCACCGGCGAGATTCCCTCCGTGCCTCCAAGCACATGCAGCACCGGGCCCTCGAACACCCGAAGATCTCCTTCCGTTGGAACACGGTGGTGGAGGGGGTGCTCGGAGAGGACAAGGTCTCCGGGGTCAGCCTCCGTGACGTCGCCACCGACGAGACCTCGACCCTGGACATCGCCGGGCTGTTCGTGGCCATCGGGCACGAGCCCAACACCTCGCTGTTCAAGGGCCAGCTGGAATTGCGGGACAACGGGTACATCCGCACCTTCGACGGCACCCGGACCAACGTCGAGGGGGTCTTCGCCTGCGGCGACGTCCAGGACCACGTCTACCGGCAGGCCGTCACCGCCGCCGGCTCGGGATGCATGGCCGCCATCGAGGCCGAACGCTGGCTCGAGGACCAAGCCGGGGGCCTCTGAGCCCTCCGAATCGATCGTCCCTGGCCACGGGAATGAAACCGGCCCCGGGGGGTTGGTAGGGGTGCACCTGAAAATGTAGGGTGCACGGTCGGCAAATGACCAGGAGGAGCACCACCCATGAGCGATACGATCACTACGTTGAGCGACGCTAGTTTTGACGAGCATGTCAAGGTCGCCGAAACGCCTGTGCTGGTGGACTTCTGGGCGGAGTGGTGTGGCCCGTGCAAGATGATCGCTCCCGTGCTCGAACAGATCGCAGACGAGAACGTGGGCAAGGTTCAGGTCGCGAAGCTCAACATCGACGACAACCTGGACGTGACAAGACGGTTCGAAGTGATGAGCATTCCAACATTGATTCTCTTCAAGGACGGGGAGGCGAAGGTTCGGATCACCGGGGCCCGTGGCAAGGCTCAGCTTCTCC
>DASXFR010000032.1:0-19837 GCA_036489495.1 Acidimicrobiales bacterium
CCGACCGCATGTTCAGGTCGTTGGTTCCATCCCGCAGCGCGATCGCCGCCAAACCGTTCACCACCAGGGCGATGGCGGCCACCACCACCACCGTTCCGGCCTGGACGTGGGCGGGTTGATTGAGGCGGCGGATGCTCTCGAACACGATGACGACGGTGACCGCGGCGATGGCGGCGGCATTGGCCAGTGCCGCCAGGATGGTCGCCCGGTGGCTGCCGAAGGAGTGTTCGGCGCTGCGGGGACGGAGCGCGAGTCGGACGGCCACCAGGGAGAGGATCAGGGCGGCAACGTCGGTCACGTTGTGGCCGGCGTCCGCCAACAGCCCGGTCGAATGAGCCGCGAATCCGTAGACGATCTGGACAGCCACCAGCGCGACGTTGAGGGCAAGGCTCAGGGTAAGCCGTCGGGTTCGGGTCATGTAGGCGCCTTCCACCCAGACTACAGGGGGAGGGGCCGGACTCCGCGGGTCAGGCGATGCCCCGCCACAGCCGATCCGCCCGGGTCCCCAGTGCCACCTGTCGCGACAACTCGGCCCGGACGACCGGGAGATCCTCGGCGTGGGTCACCCCGATGCAACTCGCATCGGTCTCCAGCACCCGTACCGGCCGTCCCTGGCCGGCGGCGATCATCGTGCCGATGACTTCGGGGAGGAGCACTTCGGCCTTGGGAATCTCCGCCCCCGACTCCACGGCGGCGATCAGGTCCTCCTCGTCGAGACCCGACCCGGCCATGGCGGCGTCGAAGGTGGCCCAGATCGAGTCCCGGAAGCCCCAGAGATTGACCGAGACCAGTTCGTCGCCTGCCAGCTTGTCGGGATCCACCCCGTCCTGGGCCAGGAAGGTGGCTCCGTCCGGCAGCCGGGAGACCTGACGCCGCTCGTCGATGGCGGTCAGCCGGCCGTCACCGTCGACCCGACAGACCCCGCGGGTCACCGGGGCGTCGGTGACAATGGTGGAGGCCAGGTGGTACCCCACCAGGGCGTGCTCCTCGGTGGCGGTGCTCAATTGGGTGGCCAGGAGGCCCATGGCCGCCTGGCCGTAGACGTCATCGGCGTTGGCCACTGCGAACGGTTGGTGCTCGGCGATGTCGGCGCGGGCGGCCAGCACCGCGTGAACGGTTCCCAGCGGGAGGCGCTGTTCGGCGTAGGAGACCGGGACCGACGGGGGCCAGGACCGCTCCACGTGGTAGCGGATGGCCGGACCGGTCTCGGGATGGATCACCAGGACCAGGTGGCCGAATCCGGCCGCCAGCGCATCGCTGGCCAACAGGTCGATGACGGCTTCGCCGTGGGGTCCGACCGGCGCCAACGGCTTGCAGCCGCCGTATCGACGGGCCATGCCCGCGGCCAGCACCACCACCGACGGAGCGAATGGCACCTCGGGCGTCAGCCGCCCCAGCGCAACACGGCACTGGCCCAGGTCATGCCCCCGCCGAATCCGGTCACCAGCACGTTGTCGCCCGGCTTCAGGCGCCCGTTGTCCAAGGCGTCGACCAGGGCGAGGGGGATGGATGCCGATGAGGTGTTGCCGAACCGGTCGATGACGATCGCCGCCTTCGACTCGGGGATCCCCAGGCGTTGGCAGGCGGCGGAGATGATCCGGAGATTGGCCTGGTGGGGGACCAGCAGGTCGATGTCGTCGATGGTCAGTCCGGCCTCGTCGACCGCCTTCTGGGCCGACTCGATGACCATGGCCACCGCCTTGCGGAAGATCTCCTTGCCGTTCATCACCAGGTTGCCGCCGTGGTCGCAGTAGAGGAGGTGGCGCAGGGAGCCGTCCGCCCCCATGTTCCAGGCCAGTAGCTGGCCAGGCCCGTCCACCGCTTCGAGCACCACCGCGCCGGCTCCATCGCCAACCAGAATGGCCACCGATCGGTCGTCCCAATCGGTGATGCGGCTGAGGGTGTCGGACCCGATGACCAGGAGCCGCTTGGCGCCCACCGCCAACAGTCCGTGGGCCACGATCATGGCGTAGACGAAACCGGTGCAGGCGGCGTTGACGTCAAAGGCGCCGGCCCGGATGCCGATGGCATCCTGGACGGTGGCCGAGGTCCCCGGGACGATCTGGTCGGGGGTGGTGGTGGCCAGGACCAACCCGTCGATCTCGTCCGGTCGCCGCCCGGCCCGCTCCAGGGCGGCCAGGCCGGCCTCGATGGCCAACCCCGACGTGGTCCCCCCGATCCGCCGCTCCCGGATCCCGGTGCGCTCCCGGATCCAGGCGTCGTTGGTGTCCATCCGGGTCGACAGGTCCTGGTTGGTGACCACCTTGTTGGGTACCGCCATCCCCCAGCCGGTGACGATGCCACCTCGCGGGGTCACCACCGCTCAGCCGGCCTCGAGGACATGGATGCCAATGAAGCCGGCGTCCGTCCCGATGATGCCACCGGTATTGGCGGCGATGGCCATTCGCGCCCCCTCCACCTGCCGGGCCCCGGCTTGGCCGCGCAGCTGGGCCGTCAACTCGACGATCTGGGCGATGCCGGTGGCCCCCAGCGGATGCCCGCGGGCCACCAGGCCGCCACTGGTGTTCACCGTTACCCCGCGCCCCCCGACTCGGGTGTCCCCGGCCAGCGTGGCCGGCCCGGCGTCGCCGGGCTTGAAGAAACCGAGGGACTCGAGGGCGTACAACTCTTCGGCGCTGGTGGCATCGTGCAGTTCCACCAGGTCGGCATCGGTGGGATCGATGCCGGCGTCTTCCCAGGCGGCGAGGGCCGTCTCGGCCAGGCGTTCGTGGTAGTCGATGTCGCCGTTCCCCGACCGGATGGTGCTGGTGCGGATCCGGGGGGACCCAGGAGTCTTGGTTCCGGAGAGGACGGCGGCGGCGGCGCCGTCGGTGAAGGACGAGCACATCCATCGGGTGAGGGGCGGAACGATCGACGGGGCGCCCAGCACCTCTTCGATGGTGATCTCTGACTGGAACTGGGCGTTGGGGTTGAGGGCACCGTGGTATCGGGACTTGACGGCGGCGGCGGCGAACTGCTCGGGGGTGGCGTCCCGCTCCTCCATCTGCTTCCGGCACCACGAGGCGTTGAGTGCCATCAGCACCGACCCTGACGGGTTCTCGAGGTTCTGGTGCATGCGGATCCGCTCGACCAGGGGGACGCCGTCTTCGATGCCGGCCAGGGTCTCGCCCCGGTCCCCGGTCCACATCTTCTCGACGCCGACGGCCAGCACGGTGGGAGTGCCGCCCATCGAGGCGAGGGTTCCCATGTGGAGCGCGGAAGCTCCACCGCCACAGGAGTTGTCGATGTTGACCACCCCGGCGTTGCGGAGTCCAGCTTGGCGGAGGAACGACTGGCCCCGGAGGCATCCCTGGTCGACCAGGCGCCCGGCCATGGCGTTCCCGAAGATCACCAGGTTGACGTCGGCGGGGTCGACCTCGGCATCGGCCAGTGCCTCGGCGACCACCTGGTGGGACATGTCCTCCATGGTCCGGTCCCGGCGGTTCATCGGGATGATCCCGGTGCCCACGATAAATACGTCGCGATCCATGGCGTCCTTCTTATCTTCGGGGGTCGATGCCGGCAGCCGGCAAGGCGGTGACCAGGCGTTCGAACTGGTCTAGGGGCTCGTCTTCGGTGATGTAGAGCACGACGTGCTCAGCACCGGCGCGTCGGTAGGTTGCCACAACTTCGGCTACCTCGGAGGCGCTCCCGGCGATCATGTGACGCTCGAACGCCTTGGCCGGGATGCCGTACATGCTCGACATCCACTCGGTTCCACGCCGGCGGCCCTTGTCGACGTCGTCGTCGATAGAGACGAACAGCACCATCGACGGGGTGACGGCGCCGGGATCTCGACCGGCCCGGGCCGTCTCCTCGGCCAGGCGCTGGAGGGCGTCGGCGTACTCGGTCGGCTCGACGAACAGGGGCATCCAGCCGTCGGCGGCCCGCGCGGCTCGACGCAAGGCTGCCTCCGACGAGCCCCCCACCCAGACGGGTACCGCCGCCGGGGCCGGCAGCTGCCGATAGCGAGCCGAGCCGCCGGCGGTGATGTCGCCGAGGGCGACCCCGTCGCCGCTCTGCCACGAGCGGCGCAGTTCGGCGATGCCGGCGTCGAGCTGGTGGCCGCGGGTGTGGTAATCGACGCCGGCCTCTTCGTACTCGCCGGCGTGGACTCCGACCCCGACTCCGAGAACGAATCGACCGCCGGAGAGCTGCTGGAGGGCGGCGGCCTGTTTGGCCACCGCCGAAGCCTGCCGGAGGGGAAGTTGCATCACACAGGTTCCGACTCGGGCCCGCTGGGTGGCGGTGGCGGCCACGGTGAGGGCCACCATGCACTCGAGGTGCGCCCCGTGCCAGAACAGATGGTCGGTCGCCCACAGGGCCGAGGCCCCCAGACCTTCGGCCTCCTGGCAGAGGGCGGCGAACCCGGTCATCGGGTTGCCGGTCGGCGCCTCGGCACCCTCGGCACCGCCGTGGACTCCGACCGATGGGTCCGCGGCCCAGGCAGGAATGGTGTTCTGCGGCAGGGTCGGAAGAATCAGCCCGACAGGCCCCAGTTCGGTCGTTGGTCGCCCCGTGAGCACGCCTTATGGTAACCGCATTGTTCGCCTGGCCGGTTTTCCGTTACCGCCGACCAGGCACAATGAACCACCCCCGAGGCCGCCGGTGATCGGCGCGGCCGCTGACCGCGGCACAATGGGGGGGTGGAACCCGGGCAGATCAGCCCGGTTCCCGGAGGAGAGGACGATCTGGTGGATTCCGAACAGGACACCTCAGGCACCACGGCAGGGACGGCCGGGGCGACGGCGGCCACCACCGAGGTGAGCGACGAGGAGCGGGCCGATCGACTCGCACAGCTCAACAGCATCATCGAGTTGATGCGCCCGGCGGTACAGGCGGATGGTGGGGACCTGGCGCTGCTGAGCGCGGATGTGGTCTCCGGGGTGGTCGAAGTGCAGTTGCAGGGCTCGTGCAGCTCGTGCGCCATCAGCGCGTCGACCCTCCAGGGCGGGGTGGATCGGATCCTCCACGACCGGCTTCCGTGGGTGACCGAGGTGATCGGCGGGGTTGACGAGACCGCAGACCCCTTCGAGAGCGAGGCCCTGGGCCGCGGGGGCTACGTCCCCAGCTTCTGATCCCGGCGGGCCGGTCGGCCAGCCATTTCCCGTCGGAGGCGGTTTGGGTCATGATGGGGCCAGCACCCAGTACGACCCGGGGGAGGCGCCATGACGACCAAGGTGTATCAGCTGCCGGTGGAAAAGACCGGTTGGCAGACCGCCGACAAGACCGGCACCGCCACCTTCACCTGGGACTACGACGATGGGCGGGAGAAGCTCATCAACCTCTACGACAAGGGCAAGCGGAAGCAGTGGGACGCCAAGGAGCGGATCGACTGGTCCCACGACCCTGATCTCGAGAACCCCCTTCAGGTCCCCGACGAGTTGGTGCCGATCTTCGGCTCCCCGGTTTGGGACAAGCTCAACACCGCCGAGCGCGGCAATGTCCGCCGCCACATGGTGGCCTGGCAGTTCAGCCAGTTCCTCCACGGCGAGCAGGGGGCGCTCATCTGCACGGCCAAGATCGTCCAGACGGTGCCCGACATCGACTCGAAGTACTACGCCGCCACCCAGGTGATGGATGAGGCCCGCCACGTGGAGACCTACTCCCGGTATCTGGACAAGATCGAGACCGCCTACCCGATCAACCCGAACCTGAAGTCCCTCCTCGACGACGTGCTGAGCGACTCCCGTTGGGACATGACCTACCTGGGCATGCAGATCCTCATCGAGGGACTGGCGCTGGCCGCCTTCGGGCTGATCCGGAATACCGCCGGCGATCCGCTCGGCAAGGCGGTGAACGCCTATGTGATGCAGGACGAGGCCCGCCACGTGATGTTCGGGCGTCTCGCCCTCCGTGACTACTACCCGCAGCTGACCCAGGCCGAGCGGGATGACCGCGAGGAGTTCTGTGCCGACGCCTGTTACCGGATGCGCGACCGGTTCCTGGGGGAGGAGCTCTGGCAGTGCCTGGGCTACGACCCGGAGGACTGCCTCGACTACGTCAACAACAGCGAGACCCAGAAGGTGTTCCGGAGCCTGTTGTTCACCCGGATCGTGCCCACCCTCAAGGACATCGGCCTGTGGGGCCCGAAGATGCGCCAGACCTTCGCCGACATGGGGGTGATCGGCTACGAGTCGACCGACCTCGATGCGGTGATGGCCGAGGACGAGTCGATCGCCGAGGACATCGACGTCCAGCAGCGGGCGGCCATGGACGCCGCCATCGCCGACGGGGTGGCCGCCGCCACCTGACCCACCGGCTCCAGCCCCTCCTGTTGCGTTACTTAGCGAAACTAACTAAACTGGAGGCATGAGTCGCGTCGCCTCGGTACCCACCCTCGAGCCCGGGGATCCGCTGGCCGCCGACGCGGAGATCGATGCGGCCGAGGCGGAGTTGGCCTCCCGGCTGCGGCTGGCCGTCACCCGGCTCCACCGGCGGCTGCGACAACAGGCGGTCGGCGGCCTGAGCCCGGCTCAGACCTCGGCGCTGGCCAGTACCGACCGGCTGGGGGCGCCCACCCTCGGCGAGCTCGCCGCCCTTGAATCCGTCCAGCCCCCGTCGATGACCCGCATCATCGCCGCCCTGGAGGAGATGGGGCTGGTGGCCCGGGTCGTCGATCCCACCGATCGCCGGGTGGTGCGGGTGGAGGTGAGCGATGCCGGCCGCCAGGTGCTGGTCGAGAGCCGATCCCGGAAGAACGTCTACCTGGCCCGCCAGCTGCACCGGTTGTCCCCGGACGAGCGGGAGGCGCTGGGCGGGCTCACCGCCGTCCTCGAGCGGCTGGCCGAGGGGCTCGAGCCTTGACCACCATTCGCAAGGCTTGGAACCAGACCTTCCGCTCCCTCCGGGTGCGGAACTACCGGGTGTACTTCATCTCCCAGCTCATCTCGGTGTCGGGCACCTGGATGCAGTCGATCGCCCAGGCCTGGTTGGTGCTCCGGCTGACCGGCAGCGGGGTGGACCTCGGGATCGTGACCGGCTTGCAATTCCTGCCGATGCTGCTGTTCGGGCCCTTCGGGGGGTTGGTGGCCGACCGGTTCGACAAGCGCCACCTGTTGTTCGCCACCCAGGCCGGCGGGGGCCTGCTGGCCCTGACCCTCGGGCTCCTCGACGCCACCCATGTGGTCCAGCTCTGGCAGGTCTATGTACTGGCGGCGGGTCTGGGGATCGTCAACCTGTTCGACAACCCGGCCCGTCAGACCTTCGTGATGGAGATGGTCGGCCGCGACGACCTCCCCAACGCGGTGAGCCTCAACTCGGTGGTGATGAACGCCTCTCGGGTGGTGGGTCCGGCCATCGGCGGGCTGGTCATCGTGCTGGTCGGCCTCAGCGTCTGCTTCTTCGTCAACGCGGTGTCCTACGTGGCGGTGCTGGTCGGTTTGTCGATGATGCGGACCGCCGACCTCCACCGGACCCCACCGGTGAAGAAGGCCCGGGGCCAGATCCGCGACGGGCTCCGTTACGTGTGGCGAACCCCGCCGCTCCGCAACACCCTGATCGCCATGGCCGTCATCGGCATCTTCGCCTACAACTTCACCGTCACCCTGGCCCTGTTGGCCAAGACGACCTTCCACGGCGGCGCCGGGACGTACTCGTTGCTCACCTCCTGCATGGGGGTGGGGGCCATCGTCGGGGGACTCTTCGCCGCCCACCGGGCCAAGCCCACCCGCCGGTTGCTCCACACCTTGGCCCTGGTGTTCGGGGCGCTGCTGGTGGGGGTGGCGTTCGCCCCGTCGCTGGCCTTGGCCGGGGTGCTGATCGTGTTCATGGGGGCGGCGTCGATCGGCTTCATCGCCACCGCCAACGCCACCCTCCAGCTGCAGGCGGAGCCGGCCATGCGCGGCAGGGTGATGGCGCTCTACGCCATGGCCTTCCTCGGAAGCACGCCGATCGGCGCTCCACTGGTCGGGGCCATCGCCGAGTGGAGCAACCCCCGTATCTCCATGGCGGTCGGTGGCGTCGCCACCGTGCTGGCTGCCGGGGTGCTGTCCTGGCGGCATGTGGCCGGTCGCGGTGACGCCCGGGCACCGGCGGACGATGTCGCCCGGGCAGCCGAGGCCCGGGCCGTCATCGAGGTCGAGTCCACCATCGCCCGACCGGCGTAGTTCGGGCGCCGGAGCGCTTTCGCTTCCGTCCGGGCCGGCTCAGCCGGCCGCCGCGGCCGCCGGTTTTGGTTCCTTGGGCAATCCGAGCACGCGTTCGCCGACGATGTTGCGCTGGATCTCCGCCGTCCCGCCCCAGATCGTCTCCGAGCGGGAGAAGAAGAACAACGACTGGAGCTCGCTGACCGGGTAGTCGTCACGTCCCCGGTGCACCCGCACGTCCCCGCGGTCCTCGTTGGCGCCGGTGAGAATCTGGGCGTCGGGACCCAGGATGTCCATGGCCAGGTTGAGAGTGTCGCGGTGGTATTCGGACCAGAACATCTTGTTGCAGGCGCTGAGGGCGGCCATATGGTGGGTGTCGTTGAGGGCGTCGGTCAACGAGCGGAACCCGTTGATCTCCATGATCTTCACCTTCGACCAGGCGATGGCCAGACGTTGGCGGACGAGAGGGTCGGCGTTCTGTCCGTTCTTCTTGGCCGCGTCGATGGTCTGATCGAGCTCGCGGAGGAAGCGACGGTGCCCGGTGGTGGCCGAGGACCCTCGCTCGAATCCGAGGGTGGTCATCGCCACCTTCCACCCGTTGTTCACCCCGCCGACGACGTTCGCTTTCGGGCAGCGGGCGTTGGTGAAGAAGACCTCGTTGAAATCCGCGCTCCCGTCGACCTGTTGGATGGGTCGCACCTCGATGCCCGGCTGCTTCATCGGCACCAGCAGGTAGGAGATGCCGGCATGTTTGGGGGCGTCCGGGTCGGTGCGAGCCAGCAAGAAGATGTAGTCGGCGAACTGGGCTTGGGTGGTCCAGACCTTCTGGCCGTTGATGACCCATTCGTCGCCGTCGAGCTCGGCCCGGGTTTTCAACGAGGCAAGGTCGCTCCCGGCATCCGGCTCGCTGAAGCCCTGGCACCAGGCGATGGTCCCGTTGAGGATCCGGGGGATGAACTGTTGTTTCTGCTCTTCGGATGCCCATTGGAGGATGGTCGGACCGACCAGCGTGTCACCGAAGAAGTCGGCCCGGAGGGGGGCCTGGGCCCGGGCGAACTCCTCGTTGAGCACCACCTGTTCCATCAGGGTGAGGCCTTTGCCGCCGTACTCCTTCGGCCACGAAGCGCAGATCCACCCACCGTCGAACAGCTTCTTGGTCCAGGCCTGGTTGAACGCCTTCTTTGCCTCGGGCGCCATCGAAAATCCCGGAGTCCCCCAATCGTCGGGAAGGTTCTCCACCAGCCAGGCGCGGATCTCGGCGCGGAACGGCTCGGTTTCAGGCGGGTAGTCCAGATCCATGGGCCTGACTTTACCCGGCCGGTTGTCGGTTGATCTCGGGCTCGAGCCGCGCACCGACAGTCGTGTCGGCCGGGTCGATGACCGGTCCGGAGGACCCCCGGCGCCGGGGAAATCGCCCGGGAATGAGGCCGGCAATCCGGTCATTCGCCAGGTCAGGTGGCACGGTTTGCGCCGAAGTGCCGGGCCGGGGGAGGCTTGCCCCCTTATGTGCTCATATGCAGGGGGATCTTGTGCGTAGGCTCGGCCGTCGCCGCGCCAAGGTGAAGGGCCCGAAGCGGCCACCTCCGGTTCCCGAGCGGATCCCGGCCCGGCCCCCGGGCCCCGGAGGTCTGCGGATCGCCTTTCTGGTCTACCGGGGAAACCCCCGGTGCGGCGGCCAAGGTGTCTATACCCGGCATCTGGCCCGAGAGCTGGTGACGCTGGGCCATTCCGTGGAGGTCTTCGCCGGTCAACCCTGGCCGGAGGTCGACGAGGGGGTCGGCTTCACCCCGGTTCCGAGTCTGGACCTCTACCGAGAACCCGACCCGTTCCGGGTTCCCAAGCCCCGCGAATTCCATACCGCCATCGACGCGCTCGAGTTCGCCGTCATGTGCACGGCCGGGTTCCCCGAGCCTTGGACGTTCAGCCTTCGGGCCCGGCGGTTGCTGGCCTCCCGCCGCCACGACTTCGACCTGATCCATGACAACCAGTGCCTGGGCAAGGGGATGCTGGGGATGATCGATGACGGGTGGCCGCTGCTCACCACCCTGCACCATCCGATCACCGTCGACCGCCAGCTGGCCCTCAGTCATGCCACCAATCCCTGGCAGCGCTTCACCCAGCGTCGTTGGTTCGGTTTCCTGCGGATGCAGGTGCGGGTGGCCCGGTCCCTGCCCCGGGTGGTGACGGTGTCGGAGTCGTCCAAGACCGACATCGCCGCCCAGCTCGGCGTGGCCATCGAACGGATGACGGTGGTCCCGGTGGGAGTCGACCACTCGGTATTCCGCCCGCGTCCAGAGGTGACCCCGGTCCCGGGTCGGATCATGGTCACCTCGTCGTCCGACGTGCCGATGAAGGGACTGGTGCCGCTGTTGGAAGCGGTGGCCAAGCTCCGGACCGAGCGGGAGATCGAGCTGGTGGTGGTGGGCAATCCCCGGCCGGAGGGCCGGGTGGCCCGGGCCATCGAACGGCTCGACCTCGGACCCATCGTGCGGTGCGTGTCGGGCATCAGCGACGACGAACTCGCCCGCAACTATGCCCAGGCGCAAGTGGCGGTGGTGCCGTCCCTCTACGAAGGGTTCTCGTTGCCGGCCATCGAGGCCATGGCCTGCGGGGTGGCCCTGGTCGCCACCACCGGGGGCGCCCTTCCCGAAGTGGTGGGCGAGGACGGGGTCACCGGCCTCCTGGTTCCACCCAACGATCCCGGGGCGTTGGCCGGAGCCATCGGAAGGTTGCTCGACGACGAGGAGCTGCGGAGCCGGCTGGGCACGGCCGGACGCGAGCGGGTGTTGGGTCGGTTCACCTGGAAGGTGACCGCCCTGGGCACGTCGGCGGAATATCACCGCCTTCTCGACGACCTCGGACCCCGGCCGGACCCGGTGACTGAACCAGTCGCGACACCTGTGGAGACTTGACATGCTGACCGTTGACTACACCAAGCTCGGCCTGGAGGCCGGCGACCGCCTGCTCGATCTCGGCTGTGGATTCGGCCGCCACGCCTACCAAGCCGCCCGCCTCGGCGCCCAGGTGGTGGCGTTCGACGCCGGCGCCGACGAAGTCCGCAACGTCCTCGACACCTTCGGGGCGATGGCGGACGCCGGAGAGCTCGATGCCGTCACCAGTCGGGTCGGGTCCGTCCAGGGCGACGCCTTGCAGCTCCCGTTTGCCGACGGCTCGTTCGACCGGGTGATCGCCTCGGAGATCCTCGAGCACATCCCGGCCGACCAGACGGCCATGGCCGAACTGGCCCGGGTCCTGCGCCCCGGCGGGTCGATGGCGGTCACCGTGCCCCGGTGCGGGCCGGAATTCGTCAACTGGGCCCTCTCCGACGAGTACCACAACGTTCCCGGCGGCCACATCCGGATCTACCGGCATCCCGAGCTCACCCGACGCCTCGAGGCCACCGGGTTGACCGAGGTCGGCAGCCACCATGCCCACGGGCTGCACTCGCCCTACTGGTGGCTCCGTTGCCTGGTGGGCCCGTCCAACGACCATCACCCGGCAGTGGCCGCCTACCACCGGCTGTTGGCCTGGGACATCGTCAAGGCGCCGAAGCTCACCCGGTATGCCGACCGGGTCCTCAACCCGTTGATGGGCAAGAGCCTGGTGGTGTACCTGCACAAGCCGAACGTGGCCGACCGGCAGTCGGATGACCGAGCCGCCGGCGCCATCACCCGGCTTGACGCCGACTCCGGCGCGTCGGGCGCGGCGCCGGTCCCGAGGCCGTCGTCGGTGTCCGACGTCGAGGCCGAGGCGGGGGTCGGGGCATGAGGTCGACCCCCGAGGTCCCGGGCATCCTCAGCACCGCCGACGTCGTGCAGACCGCCCAGTCGATCGCCGACATCCAACTCGACGACGGAATGATCCCGTGGTTTCCCGGTGGCCACTGCGACCCCTGGAACCACGTGGAGGCGGCTATGGCCCTGACCGCCTGCGGCTTCGACGCCGAGGCGGACCGGGCCTACCAGTGGCTGGTCGATGCCCAGCTTCCCGACGGCAGCTGGTTCAACTACTACCTGGCCACCGGGATCAAGGACGCCCGCCTCGACACCAACGTCTGCGCCTACCTGGCCACCGGCGCCTGGCATCGGTATATCTCCACCGGCGACATCGAGGGACTCGAAGGGTTGTGGCCGTCGCTCGAAGCCGGCGTCGACTTCGTCCTCCGCTGGCGACGCAACGACGGTTCGATCCGCTGGTCGCTGGATGCTTCGGGGTTTGCCGAGGAGTACGCGCTGCTCACCGGTTCGTCGTCGATCTACCACAGCCTGCGCTGCGCCATCGCCTGCGCCGAGCGGCTCGGCCATGAACGACCCGACTGGGAGTTCGCCGCCGGCCGGCTCGCCCATGCCATCGCCTACAACCCGTCGGCGTTCGCTCCTAAGGTGGAGTTCGCCATGGATTGGTACTACCCGGTGCTGTCGGGGGCGGTGACCGGCGAGGCGGCCCGGCGATGGATCGAGGCATCCTGGTCCACCTTCGTGATGGAAGGTTTCGGGGTGCGGTGCGTGTCGACCGGGGAATGGGTGACGGCGGCCGAGACGGCGGAGTGCGTGCTGGCCCTGGACGCTCTGGGCATGGATGACGCCGCCCGCAAACTGCTCACCTGGGTCCAGGCCCTCCGGAACGACGACGGTTCGTACTGGACGGGGATGGTCTACCCCGAGGAGGCGACGTTTCCGCCGCTCGAACGCTCGACCTACACCGCCGGAGCCATCATCCTGGCCGCCGACGCCCTCAGCCGGACCACCTTGGCCTCCGGCCTGTTCCGCGGCGATGGCCTCCCGACCCACCTCGACCTCACCGAGCCGGCACCCCGGGCGCCGGTCGAACCGGCGTATCCGTCGGCCCGGCCGGGCTCGGCTTCCTGAGTTCGGGTCAGCTCCTCGCGATCGGGGACCCGGGGCGATTTGCCCGACGGAGGCTCGCGGCGCGTTTTCCCACCGGGACGGCTAAATTGAGGGCGTGGTCTGGTTACTGCTGATTGTCCTGATCGTGCTGTTCATCGTCTTCCCGATCATCGGGCTGGCCATCAGCACCATCATCAGTTCGATCATCGTCGGGCTGGTCATCGGCGCCCTCGGGCGCCTGGTCATCCCCGGGCGGCAGTCCATCGGACTGCTGGCCACCGTGATGCTGGGTCTCATCGGCTCCATCGTCGGCGGCTTCATCGGCCGACACGCCTTCCACATCGGCAGCTTGAGCATCCTGCTGGAGATCGGGGTTGCCGCCGTGGCCGTCGCGCTGTACGCCGCCCGTCCCGGGCAGAAACAGCTCAAATCCGGCTACTCCCCGGACAGCCTCGACCGCTGGCGGTAGCGCCGGCCGGCGGCGTCACCCCGGTTGGCCCACCCGCCGGAGCACCCGCAGCGACCCGCATTCGCCGTCCTCGATGAACTCCCCGGAGTCAAGCGCGGCCCGCCACAGCTCGTAGGGAGGGCGGCCTCCGTCGGCGGGGTCGGGAAACACGTCGTGGATGGCCAGCCAGCCGCCGGGAGCGACATGGGGTGACCAACCCCGGAAGTCGGCCGAGGCCGGCTCGGTCCCGTGACCGCCGTCGATGAAACAGAAGGCCAACGGGGTCGACCACCGGGAGGCGATGGTGGGGGAGTCGCCGACCAGCCCGATCACCGAGGGTTCGAGTTCGGCGCCGACGATGGTCCGACGCCAGTGCGGGAGGGTGTCGATGCGGCCGGTGCCGGCATCCACCAGGCTGGCGTCGTGGTGCTCCCAGCCGGCCTGGTTCTCCTCGGATCCGTGATGGTGGTCGAGGCTGAACAGCACCGCACCGGTTTCCTCGGCGGCGGCGCCGATATAGACGGTCGACTTGCCGCACCACGCCCCGATCTCGACGAAGGTGGCGCGGTCGAAGCCGGCGCCGGCCCGCTGGGCGGCCCGATGGAGGGCCTCGCCCTCGTCATCGGGCATGAACCCGGTGGCCGCCCGGGCCAGGGCGAAGAGCTGCCGGCGGCGCCCGTCGGGTGGTCTCCGGCCGCCGTCAGCGGGAGCGGTGGTGGTTGCGTCCATGGATGCAGCCTGGCACGCCGACGCCGGTTCCAAGGCCGGATCAACCCCGGACCAGGGTGACGAGGGTGTAGACGGCGAATCCGGCCAGTACCACCCCCCCGGCTTTGCGGATGATGGCGACCGGCAGGATCCGGAGCAGGGCCTTGCCGCCGAAGGCGGCAGCGGCGGCCGCCGCCGCCAACCCGGCCAGGGCCCCGACGAAGACGGAGACGGCGGCGTGGTACTTGGCGGCCAGATTGGCGGTGAGGATCTGGGTCAGGTCCCCGAACTCGCCGACCAGGATCACCAGGAACGCCGCCCCGACGGTTCGCAGTCCCTTCCGGGCCCCCTCGGCCTCCTGGGCGCCGGCTTCCTCTTGTTCCTTCTCGGGGACGAACAGCAGATAGGCGGCCCCGGCGGCGAACAGCGCGCTGGTGACCCCCTCGACCCAACGGTGGGGGAGGAGCTGCAGGAGGCGGCCCACCGCCACCGCCACCGTCACATGGATGGCGAAGGCGGCGACCGCCCCGATCCAGACGGCAAACGGCCGGTAGCGGCTCCCCATGATCAGGATGGCGATCATCGTCTTGTCGGGGAGCTCAGCCAACGCGATGAGGAGGAACACCGTGAGGGTGACGCTGAGATTCACTGGCTCAGGCTACGGAACTCGGGAGGTGGGTGGGTGCCAGGGTCCCACGAGCGCCGGAGCCGGCCGGTCGACCTATCATGGGCGCTCCGTATCCGACAGCTGATGAGAGGGTGGGCGACAGCGATGTACGACGCCATTGTTGTAGGCACCGACGGTTCGACGACGGCAACGGTGGCGGTCCGGAGGGCCGCCGAACTGGCGGCCACCCAGCCCAACTCCCGGCTGCATCTGGTCAGCGCCTACCGGCCGGTCTCCGCCGGCCGTCTGGAGAGCGAGCGCCAAGAGATCCCCTCGGAACTCGGCTGGAAGGTGAGCCCGAGCGAGGACGCCGACAAGATTCTGCAGCGGGGGAGGGACATCGCCACCGAGAGCGGGGCCACCGACGTACGGGTCCACGCCCTCGACGTCCCGGCCGCCGATGCCATCCTCGACGTGGCCACCGATGTCGGTGCCGGGCTCATCGTGGTCGGGAACCAGGGGATGACCGGGGCCAAGCGGTACCTGCTCGGAAGCGTCCCCAACCGGATCGCCCACCACGCCGATTGCGACGTGCTGATCGTCAACACCAGCAGCGGCTGACGGCGGCATCCGACCCCCGCGTCCGACCCGGCGGCCCGGCGCCGACCCCCGGGCAGATCCGCGGCCCCGGTCCTACAGTGAGGGGGGGCCGGCCGGAGGAGGAGGGTTCATGCCGAAGTATCTACTCGAAGTCAGCTACACGCTCGACGGCGTCAAAGGCGTCAGGTCCGGGGGCGGCTCGGCCCGGTCGGCGGCGGCCGCCGAGCTGATCGAATCGCTGGGGGGAACGGTTGAATCCTTCCACTTCGCCTTCGGCGGCACCGATGTCTTCGTCGTCGCCGACCTGCCCGACAACGCTGCGGCCGCCGCCGCATCGCTGGCGGTGACCGCCGGGGGCGGCGCCACCGGCCGGGTGGTGGTGCTGCTCACCCCGGAAGAACTCGACGCCGCCGCCGGCAAGCAGGCCAGCTACCGCCCACCGGGGAGCTGAACACCACCCGGCGGTCCCGCCGGCCAGCCGGGTTGATGGGTTGAGGCCGCGGGTCAGTCGGCGAGCGGGCCCAAGGTGTCCTGGAGAGAGGTGGCCAGCCGGCCGGCTTCCCGCTGGGCGAAGGCGACGTTGACGGCCAGCCGCTCGAGGATCTGCTCCACCGATTTGCCGCCGGCCGGGAGCGGGTGGCTCTCGATGAAGGCGGTCACCTCGGCGGCCAGGGAGGGCGGGTTGCACAGCCCCCGGACCCCGTCGAGCAGCCGGGGCATGATGTTGGACGGGAACTTGGCCACCATGGCGTCCCACTCCTGGGTGACCCGGTGCCAGGCGGCCGGCCCGGTCATCCGGTTGGCCACCAGCGACTGGATGACGAACGGGGCGTTCTGGGTGCGCACTTCGGCCATGGCCAGGTCGAAGGTGCGGTCGGCCAGCTGGGGGTCGTCGAAGGAGGCCAGGGCGTAGAGGTAGCGGTTCTCCTCTTGCGGGGTGGCCGGGTTCCGGTAGCGGGCCAGGTACGACTCGTACTCGGCCTCGCCGCCGGTGGTGGCCACGATGTCCAGCACCGTCGACTCGGTGTCGGGATGGAGGGCCACCTCGGGGGCGGCGGCGAAGCGGGTGGCGGCCTCGGCCCGGACCGCCGGGTCGGCCCCGATGGTCCCGAGGGTGCGCAGCACCGAGGCCCGCAGCGACGGGGTGCGTTCGGTGTCGTCGGGCCGCGGGTCCCAGCCGAGCTGGGCGGCCAGTGGGCCCAGCAGGGTGCGGACCGCCCGCGGGAGGACGGGACGATCCGGCTCGGGGATGACCCGGTCGGCCAGCCCCAAGGCCCCGAGGACCACCGACCATACGCTCGGGTCCCGCTCGCCGGAGGCGGCCAGGGCGCCGGCCAGGCGGAGGAGGTCGGGGAGGGGCCCCTGCCCGGACAGGGCGGCCGCCCAGGCGTCGGAGACCAGGTTGTACCGCTCCAGCGGGGCGAGGTCGGCCAGACCGGTGGCCAGCTGCTCGACGGTGGCCGTCGGGTAGGAGACCCGGTAGAAGCCGGACCCCCCGGCGTTGACCAGCCGACCGTCGACCGTCCCCGGGTTGGCGCTGCCGGTCCCGTCCAGGAGGACGGGCACCGGGTCGGGGTCGGCATCCTGCAGCGAGCGCAACACCACCGGGACCTTCCAGGCCGAGCCGATGGCCCCCCCGGGGTCGCCCCGGTAGGAGAACGGGGCCTGGGTGAGGCTCCCGTCCTCGGCCACCCGGACCAGCGGATAGCCGCCCTGGTTGATCCAGGTGTCCATGATGTCCCGGACCGGCCGCCCGCTGGAGCGCTCGATGGCGTCCCACAGGTCGGAGGTCTCGGTGTTGCCGTGGCGGTGGGTGGTGAGGTAGTCGCGGATGCCGTCCCGGAAGACGTCGGGACCCACGAACTGCTCGAGCATCCGGAGGACGCTGCCGCCCTTTTGGTAGGTGAGGACGTCGAACATCCCCTGGGCCTCCTCCGGCCGCCCGACCGGGAACTCCACCGGCCGGGTGGAATGGAGGCCGTCGACGGCCATGGCCGCCTCCCGCTCGACGCCGAAGCTGACCCAGCGCTGCCACTCGGGCTGGAAGGCATCGACGGCCAGCACCTCCATGAAGGTGGCGAACGCCTCGTTGAGCCAGATGCCGTTCCACCACTTCATGGTGACCAGGTCCCCGAACCACATGTGGGCGATCTCGTGGCAGACCACGTCGGCCACCCGCTCGAGCTCGGTCCGGGCGGCCTGGGCCGGGTCGACCAGCAGCACCGACTCCCGGAAGGTCACACAGCCCAGGTTCTCCATGGCCCCGAAGGCGAAGTCGGGGATGGCCACTAGGTCGAGCTTGTCGGCCGGATAGGGGATGCCGAAGTAGTCGGTGAAGAACCGGAGGGCGTGGGCCCCGACCTCCAGGGCGAACGGGGTCAGGTGCTCCTTGCCCGGCGGGTAGACGATGCGCAACGGCACCCCGTCGACGTCGGTCGGGGCGGTCGCCTCCAGCGGGCCGACGATGAAGGCGACCAGGTAGGTGGACATCACCATGGTGGGGGCGAAGGTCACCCGCTTCTTCTGGTTCGGGGCGGGGGTCTCGTCGACGACGGGTCCGTTGGAGTAGGCGGCCAGGTTCTCGTCGACCACCAAGGTCACCTCGAAGACGGCCTTGCGGTCGGGCTCGTCCCAGCACGGGAAGGCCCGGCGGGCGTCGGTGGCCTCCATCTGGGTGGTGGCGATCAGGTGCTGGCGGCCATCGTCGTCGGTGAAGGTGGACCGGTAGAAACCGTGGAGCTTGTCGTTGAGGATCCCGGTGAAGGCGAGCTGCAGGGTGGCGGGACCGGGGGTGAGGGTCTCGGGGAAGGTGAGGGTGGCCCGCTCCTCCTCCTCGTCGAGGTCGACCGAGGTGGCCGTCAGGGTGCGGCCGCTGGTCTCGGTCAGTTCGGCGGAGGAGATGTCCAACTCGGCGGCATTCAGGGTGATGGAGCCGACCGCCTCCACCACCGTCACGTCGATTACCGCATCGCCGGCGAAGGTGGCCGCCTCGAGGTCGGGGGTCAGCTCCAGCCGGTACCGGTGGGGCACGACGGTGGTGGCCAGACGGTAGGTGGACGGGTCATCTGTCGTAGTGCTCATCGGATGCACGCTACCGTCGCGCCGTGGATAACGAACACGACAACAACCAGACCCTCGACGTGGTGGCGATCGGCAACGCGTTGGTCGACGTGCTGGCCCCGGTCAAGGATGCCGATCTGGAAAAGCTCGGGCTGGTGAAAGGCACCATGGCGCTGGTGGATCTGGCCCGGTCGGAGGCCATCTACAGCACCCTGGGCCCGACCACCGAGGCATCCGGGGGGTCGGCGGCCAACACCGTGGCCGGGGTGGCGGCGTTGGGCGGTCGGGCGGCGTTCATCGGCCGGGTGGCCGACGACGCGCTGGGGCAGGCGTTCACCCACGACATCCGCTCCATCGGGGTGGCGTTCGACCCGACCCCGACCCCGGCGGTGCCGGGAACATCGGTGACCGGCCACTGCCTGGTGCTGGTGACCGACGACGCCGAGCGGACCATGGCCACCCACCTGGGGGTGGCGTCGGACTTCGGGCCCGAGGACCTGGCCAGCGCCCGCACCCACCTGTCGTCGGCCGGCGTGCTCTACCTGGAGGGCTACCTCTGGGACCAGCCGGCGGCCAAGGCGGGGATGCGGGAGGCCATGGACATCGCCCACGCCGATGACGCGGCGGTGGCGCTCACCCTGTCCGACCCGTTCTGCGTGCAGAGCCACCAGGCCGAGTTCCTCGAGCTGCTCACCGGTGACCTCGAGATGCTGTTCGCCAACGAGGACGAGATCATGCTGTTGTTCGGGGCGGCCGACTTCGACGCCGCCGTCGAGGCGGTGGCCGAGACCGGGGTCCTGGCCGTGTTGACCCGGGGGGCCCAGGGATCGGTGGTGGTCACCGCGTCGGGGACGATCGCCGTCCCCGCCGAGCCGGTCGCATCGGTGGTGGACACCACCGGGGCCGGCGACCTGTTCGCCGCCGGGTTCCTCTACGGGATCACCAACGGGCTGTCGCCGGAGGATTCCGCCCGGCTGGGCGGGGTGTGCGCGGCGGAGATCATCTCCCATGTCGGGGCCCGGCCCTGGGCCGACCTCCGGGGGTTGGCCGTCTCGGCCGGCCTGTTCAGCTGACTGACCGTACTTCTGTGGCTGGGTGTGTTTTCATGGCTCTGACGAGTGTCGCGAGGATTTAGCCAAGGAGTCTTCATGTTCCGCTATGGCCATCACGCCCATCATCCGGTTGTCGGCATCATCTTCTTGGTGCTGATCGCCGCCCTGGTGGCGCTCGGGATCATCGCCCTGGTGCGGTGGCGGCGGCACCCGCACGGCGGCTTTGCCCCGTCGTTGGCGGGGGGTCCGCCGAGGCCGCCGGCCGGGACACAGCCGTGGACCGGGGCCGATTCGGCCATCAACGAGTTGCGGATCCGTTACGCCCGGGGCGACATCACCAGCGAGGAGTACTGGCAGCGATCCAGCGTCCTCGGCTACCCGCCGTCGCCGGGTCCGGGTCCGGGTCCGGCCGGTCCGCCCGGTCCGCC
>DASXFR010000035.1:0-59448 GCA_036489495.1 Acidimicrobiales bacterium
AGCCAGGCGATGATGGCGGCCGGACCCCCCGATGGTCGAGACGAAGAGGGCGCCGAACCGCCAGCCCGAGCCGGTGATCGACCCTTCGGAGGTGAACAGCAGGCCGACGACGTTCCCCCGGCCACGACCGGGCCGATGCTAATCAATAGAATCGTTTCCCGTCTTCGAATTTTGACAGAGTGATCGGAGCCTGCCGTCAACATCTCCATCATTTCGGGGTGGCTGCCACTGGTCGTCATCGGGGTGGCCGTGATCTCGCTGTTGGCGGCGATCGGCTGGCGGTCGGGACGTTGGCGCCGGCAATTGCTCATCGGGATTCCGACCGGCGTCGTCGTCCCGCTGGCCGCCGATGTGATCCTGCACGTCAGCGGGGCGTTTCCGAACCGGTTCCCGGTCTCCGCCTTTGTGTGGGGCGGGGTCTGGGTGCTGGCGGTGGTAGTCGCCGCGGTCGGATGGCCGGCGGCGACCCGGTGGATCCGGGTGATCTCCGTTGTCGCCGTCCTCCTGACCGCGGTGGTCGTCGCCGATGCGCTGAACACGACCTATGTCCGATACCCGACGGTCGGGAGACTGGTGGATCTCGACGCGGTCAACCTGGTTCCCAACGCCCAACTCCAGGTCATCCGCGACGAGGTGGCGAAGACCGGTCGGCTCCCGTCTAGGGGGGTGGTGGTATCCACCCATATTCCGGCGACGGTGTCGAAGTTCAACGCCCACGACGCCTTCGTCTATCTCCCCCCGGCCTGGTTTGCCACCATCATTCCGGTATTGCCCACCCTGATCCTGTTGCCCGGCGAGCCGGGAAGCTCCGCCGACTGGACCCAGCAAGGGAAGGCTGATCACATTGCCGACCAGTTCGCCGCCGGGCACCACGGGCTGGCGCCGATCATCGTGATGCCCGACCCCAATGGCTTCCTGACCGTCGATACCGAGTGCGTCAACAGCTCCTTCGGCCAGGCGGAGACCTACCTGGTCCAGGACGTGCCCGCCTTCGCCCGGGCTACCTACGACGCCAGCGAAGGTCCCCGATCGTTGGCAGTGGCCGGCTTGTCAGCCGGGGGTTTCTGTTCGGTGAACCTGGCGTTGCGGAACCCGAAGGTCTTCCCGTTCTTTGCCAGCTATTCGGGATTGGCCAGCCCCCAGTATCAGGAGGACCCGCGGACCGACACCGTCAAGATCCTGTTCGGTGGCTCCAACGAGAACTTTCAAAAGAACAATCCGATCGCCCTCCTGAAGAACGCTTCCTATCCGGGTATGGCCGGCTGGCTGGCGGTGGGCAAGGACGATGCCCGACCACTGGCCGCCGCCCAGCGGCTCCAACCGGCGGCCGAGGCGGCCGGCATCGATACCTGCTTGGAGGTTCTTTCCGGCGGCCACGACTTCGGTGTCTGGGACCAGGCGTTCACCGACTCGTTGCCCTGGCTGTCCTGGAAGTTGGGACTCACTCCCCAGCCGGCGTCCGAAACCGCCAACTGCAAGCCGGGAGCCTGACCCGACCACCGTGCGCCCCGGGGGACTCGAACCACCCAACCTGCGGATTAAGAATCCGCTGCTCCACCGTTGAGCTAGGGGCGCGACGAGATCCTAAGGGCGCGCCTCGGTTATTGCAACCGGTTACAACCTAAAGACACTCGCGCCTTCGTCCAAAACGGGTCGCATCACCGGTGCATCCATCAATGCGTGGGCGGAGTGCATTGGGCCGGGGAGTCCGTCGGAGCCGGGGTAAGACCCAGTTTCCACGACAACCACGGCAGTGAGTCCTTGAAGGCTTGGGTCCAGAACGGGAAGTCGTGCCCCCCGGTGGGGGTCAGCAGACAGGCTTGCGACAGCCCGGCCTTGACCGCCAGGGCATGGAGTTGTCGAGCGGTGGGCAACTGGGGATCCTGGAGTCCGGCTTCGAACCAGGCCGAAGTGGTGGGGAACTTGTTGTTGGTGAGCAAGATGGTGGGGTCGAACTTGTCGTACTCGGCCTGCGAGCCGTTGAAGAGGGTGTTGATGGTGACCTGGGTGTTGCCGGTCTCATAGGTCAGGATGGCGTAGCCCGAGTACGTCGCGAAGTCGGGAAAGATCTTCGGGTTGCGCAAAGCCAGCACTTCGGCGCAGGTCCCGCCGGCCGACAGTCCGGCCACCGCAAATGAGTGGGCGCCGGTGTTGGCATTGAATTCGGTGCGCATGTAGGCGGGCAGGTCAACAGTCAAGTACGTCTCGGCATTGCCGAGTTTGCTGTTCACACATTCGGAGTCCTGGGCGGTCCCGTTGGCATCCGGCATGACGATGATCGGAGCCGTACCCCCGTGCTTGGCCGCGAACTCGTTGGCGGTGGTGTCGGCAAACGCCGCCCGGGTCCAGTCCGACGGCATGCCCGGGTAGCCGGCGATCAACACGATGACCGGGAGCGCCGGCATCGGGTTGTGGAACCACGCCGGGGGGAGGTACACCTCGGCTTGGGCCGCCTGGAACTTGGAGATGGTGGGCGGGATGGTGACGTTGATGGTGTCGCCGTGGTCGGGAAGGTGTCCGGTGTCCCGGACCTGATCCCGGATGGCCTGCAGGGCCGGGAGGCTGGTGAAGTTGGCGGCGTCCTTGCCCAGGGCCCGTTCGAGGGTCGGGTAGTAGCCGTACTGTTGGTTGACCACGGTGCCGGCGGCCAGGAAGCAGAACACCACTGCGACCACCGACAGGGGGCGGACGAACCAGCCTCCCCGTGCCCAACCGAGGATGGCGACCACCACCGAATAGATGGCCAGCCACGCCCAGAGATAGAAGGTGCGGGGGAAGTCGTCGGGCACGAACTTGAAGAAGTGGACCGCCAGGGCCAACAGGATGGTGGCGACAACCGCGATCGGAATCCCGTAGATCAGTTCGGTCTTCCAGGCTCCGTCCCGCCATCCAACCGTCAGGAGCAATGAGCCAATCGCCACCGCGATGACCACCACCGGGAACCAGCCGGTGATGATGGAGAAGTTGATGACGAGTTCCATAGGCGCTGGTGAAGACCCTACAGGGGGGAACCGTGCCCGTCAGGGCTCTCTCAGGAGTGACCCGATGCCGTGCTGCGGGGTTTGGTGGTCGTTGTGGTCGGGGTCGGACCGGTGGGATAGGCCGACGACATGGTGAAGAAGTCCCGGGCCCAATAGGAGGCGAAATAGCGTCCCGGCCCGCCGGTCATCTGGGGGAGGAGCTGGGTCCCATTGTCGGGGGTGGCCGCCCCGTAGGGAGTCGAAGGGTTGTAGAAGGAGAAGTTGACCCAGTCGGTGTTGATGTCGAGCTCCATGGCCCGGGTGGCGCCGGCGCGGACCAGGAGGTCGGCGAGATCGGTGATGTTCAGCCCGGGGCCACCGACGTAGACCAGCGCACCGGTGGGCGTCACCCCGAGGCCGGATCGGTAGACGTACACCGCCCCACCTAGGGTGTTGCCCCATTGGGTGGTGTCAGCGGCATTCAGCCCGGGGACAGGTTGACCCCCATCGACGATCAAGTCGAGGTTCTGGCGGACGGCGACGACATTGGGGGTGAGGCTGGCATCCCGTCCCCAGTCAGCCACCGTCATGCTCCCGTCGTTGTAGATCACCGCCGATGCCGCTCCCGTCCGCAGCGGCATCAAGGTCTTGCCATCGGTGTAGTAGCCCCCGTTGGATTGACCGGACAGGAAGCCGGCATTGAAGGCGGAGACCAGGGAGTTGGCCCCGGTGGCCTGGATGGGTGCGGTATGGCTGAACGGGCCGCCGCCGGGGATCTGGCTCCCTGAGTAGAGGGTGGCGTGCAGCAATTTGGTGTCCATCCACGCGACCCCCACCACGTAACTGGTGTGGACGGCGTCCGGCCGGAGCTCGGTGGTGTAGATGGCGGGGAGGCCGTCGACCAGTCGACCGGCCGGGGACCACTGGCCCTCACCGGCCACCGGTGGGCTGGCGAACGGCGCCATCGCCACCGGCGGCGGCAGATGGGGTGGCCCGGCGGCCACCGTGGTCTGGGTGGTGACCGGGGTCTTGATCGCCCCCTTGGGGACGGCCCCCCCGACCTTGGGCGCGTGGTGGCTGTACCAGTAATTCTCGACCTTGTTGACAATCGAGCCGGCACCGTTCTGGCGGGCCCACTCGGCAAACCGGGCGCTCATCGAACTCCCGTAGGAGGGATTGGTCAACGCCCCACCCAGAGAGATGGCCAACCAGATCAGCAGGCCGGCCAAGATCACCCCGATGATGGCTTTCATCCTCCGCCGGCGATAGAGCTTCTCCTGGCGGGCGCGGACCCGTCGGAGCTTCCGGCCCCGGGCCCGGTGGGCCGGGCCTTTGCCGCCACCGGCCGGCGTGGCCTGCGACGATGGGGGGCGCTCGACGGTATCGACCAAGGGAATTTCCTGAGTATCTTGCATGCCCGCCCGCCTAGAAGGCGCGGGGTGATGGAATTGACAACCTCGTGTGGTGAACCAAGACCAGCCATCGTGACTGAGGTGAACGACCGCCAGCGGCGCGGCCGGATCCGTATAAGCCCGCGATGGTATGAGGATCGGCCACTAGACGTCCAACTTTAGCTGGGGCGTGGGCCGGAGTGGGGTCGAACGGTGGCCGCCCCTTGGCGACCAGCGCCTCCCGGGTCGGTTTCGCCGCTGGGGGCGAAGCGGTCTTCCTCCCCAAAGTACGGTAGGGACCGATGGCCGCCTCGTGGATCCCCACCCTGGTCCTGGTGGCCGGAATTGCGGTGCTGGCGCCGATCCTGTCCGAATTGAGCGGGAAGCTCGGCGTTCCTGCCATGGTGCTCGAGATCATCCTGGGGATCGTGGTCGGGCCCGACGTCCTGAAGCTCGCCCATACCGGAAGTGTGGTCAGTGGATTCTCGGATATGGGGCTGGCCTTTCTGATGTTCCTGGCCGGCTACGAACTGGATCTCCTCCGGATCCGGGGCCGCCCGTTGCGGCTGGCCACGGTCAGCTGGGTGTCGTCGGCGGTGGTGGCGGTGGGGATTTCCCTGGCGGTGGTGGCCACCGGCCTCGAACACGATCCGGTGGTGTTCGGGCTGACCCTGACCACCACGGCCTTGGGGACGGTGTTGCCGGTGCTCCGTGACGCCGGTGTCCTGGAGACCGAGTTCGGCCGGCATGTGATGGCGGCCGGAACCATTGGCGAGTTCGGCCCCATCGTGGCGGTGTCCGTATTCCTGACCGAGAGGCATCCGGCCATCACCATCCTGCTGTTGGTGGTGTTCTTCGTCACCGCGGTGTCGGCCGCGCTGCTGGCCACCCGCACCCAGCAACCCCACGTGGTGGCCATGCTCGGCCGACATCTCCATTCGAGCTCGCAGCTGCCGGTCCGGATATCCGTGCTCCTCATCTTCTTGCTCATCTATTTGGCCTTCACCCTCGGCCTTGACGTGCTGCTCGGCGCGGTCGCCGCCGGGGTGGTGGTCCGTCTGTTCAGCGAAGGCGACGACGGCCCGGTCATCCGCGGGAAGCTCGAGGCCATCGGTTTCGGATTTCTGATCCCGATCTTCTTCGTGGTGAGTGGAGTGACCTTCGATCTCCATTCCCTCCTTCACAATCCGAGCGCCGCCCTTCGCATCCCGCTCTATCTCGTGTTGTTGCTGGCGGTCCGGGGCGCCCCCTCGCTGTTCGTCTACCGGAAGCAGCTGCCGAAACGGGAGCAGGTGCCTCTGGCCCTCTTCTCGGTCACCGGGCTGCCGCTGATCGTGGTGATCGCCGAGATCGGAGTGGCCGCCGACAAGATGACTCACGAGAACGCCGCCGCCCTCATCGCCGCCGGGGTTCTCTCCGTGCTCATCTTTCCGGCCGTTGGATTGCGATTGCTGCGGGGCGCCCCGGCCAGATCCCCGGGAGCTCCCCCCGAAGGGGACCCGCTCGGGCGGGGTTGATCTAGGAGGTCGTGGACCACAATCGGAGTTGTGGCTCTTCCACCTGGGACAACGGGTGGTACCCCGGCAGTTCGTCCATGGGGGTGTCGAGGTAGATCTTGGCCTCCGGCGGATGGGCGAAGCGGCCGTGGCTCCAGCGGATCTCGATATGCCCGGCGACGGTGGACGGCAAGCGGGATTCTTTGCGGCGGGAACGATACCGGCAGCGCCAATCGACCCGGGGCTGACCGGCCGCCCCCGGGGCAATGTTGAAATCGAGCACCTCGAACTCGTCTCTCCAGTCCCAGGGGCTGGAGATCCGGTACTGGACGGGCTGGCCGGTGTGCCGGTCGATCCCGAGCACGAAATAAGGAGCACTGCCGATCCGGAGCAAGCGCCACATCATGAGCTCCGATCCGATGCCGGATTCGTCCATCCGTTGGTTCCAGCGCTGGGCGGATGCCCGGCTCACCGTCGCGCACAGTCGGCCATAGCCAGCCCGGGTCTCCTCGGTGGGATAGGACCGTCCGGCCAGGGCATCCCGGAGTTCTCGATGCTGGTCTTTGGTGCAGAGCCCGGGGGCGGGCGGAAAATCGGTCATCCCAGTGGCGGCCAGGCATCCGGCATACAGCGCCAGCAACTCGTCAGGGGCCACCACCTCGAACCAGTCGGCGCGGTCCCAGCGTCCGGACATGGCCAACAATCCCTCGAACAGACGGGCCGGCGAGGTGTTGGCCAGGATGTCGGACTCGTACTTGCAACTGATCAGGTAGACGTGGTCGATGCGGAGATCGATCGGGGCGACTTCGTCACCCGGGGCCCGGCGGCCGCCGGTCCATTCGATGATCCTGGGGACTCTCCCGCCCAGCCCGTCGGGGGCCGCCAACATGGCCTGGCCGTTCTCGAACGCCAGTCGGAACTCGACGGCGAATCGCCCGTTCCCGTGGATGTCCTGAAGCCGGTCCCAGATCTCGTTCCCTACCCTCAGCTGTTCAGGCCGTCGGGCCAGGGCGCGGGAGAGGTCCGGATATCCGAGCGTCCCGAGGGCGGTCCCGAGCTCGGTGACGGTGGTCCGGTCATCGGGCATGAGCCGGTCCTCGAGCGACGTGGACCCAACCCGGTCGGTTCACGGCCCGACCAGATGCTGAATGATCGATTCCCCGACCGATAGGCACTGCGAGGTGGAGGAGCAGGTCACCCCCACAAGGGGTTCCGGCGAGGTGACGGTGGTGGCCCCCTTCCAGGGCTTGGCCGTCGACCCCGTGAAGAGCAAGACCCCCGAAGCGGGTGAACTGGTGATGGTGCTTCCCACCGCCACACAGGTGTCATCGGCGATACAGGAAACGCCGAAGAGCTCGGCGACCGACGCCGGCGTCGGCTGGCTGGTCCAGGTCGCCCCCCCGTTGGAGGTGGTGAAGACCAATCCATGGCCGGTGCGGGCCAGGTTCTGAGCGGCGGTGGTGGATCCGACCACCGTGCATCTCACCCCGGCGACGCCGACCGGGAGTGACGAGGTGGTCGGCGGTGCGGTACTTGTCGGTGAGGTCGGAACCGTGATCTGGCCGCTGGGCGCCGCGCCCGGTACCGAGCCGGACTGGTCGGCCGGCCCCTGCACGCAGGAGACAGAATTCAGAAAACCCGAACCCGCCGGGATCGGGAGGGTGGCCCACGAGGAGCCGCCATTCGAGGTGGACACCACCGAACCGGCCGTGGCGTGGCCGGTCACCCAGCAATGCTGGGCATCGACGCACGAGACGCCGCTGGCCCCACTGCTGCCTCCCGACAACATCCCCGCCTGAGTCCAGGTGGCGCCGGCCGAAGTCGACACCAGGGCAACGTCGCCTGAGGCGAACGAGCCGATGGCCATGCACCGCCGATCCGATCCACAGGTCACGGTTGTCACGTCGCCGATCCCGGTGGGAACGGTCGCCGGGCCCCAGCTGGTTCCCCCGTTGTTGGTAACGATCGCGATGCCCTGGTTGCTTTGGCCCTGGCCGACGGCCACACACTGGGACGGGGTGCTGCAGGCGATGTCGGCGAGGTAGCCGGTGGTCGGCGGGATGGACTGGGGAATCCAGCTGGTCCCGCCGTTGGTAGTGGCGATCAACGCGGCCCCGTTGGGTGCGCCGCCACTGCCGACGGTGGAGCCGACCGCCCAGCATTTGGCCGCGGTCGCGCAGGTAACCGCCACCACCGAATTGACCGGCTTGGGCGGCACCACCGGAGCCAAGGATCCGCTCCAGGGCGACCCGGTCTTGAATGGGACGGTGGCCAGGGTTTGCGACGTCTTCCCTGGTGAGAGCGGGGCTGGGCTCGACGTGCACCCGGCCAGGACGGCCCCGATGAGGAGGCCGGCCATCGCCTCCCGTTTCCAACCACGGGATACACCCCTCATGGCGAGGGCCGGCTAACGGGCTTTGATGACGTCAGAAGAGACGGCCTTGTCGTGCCAGGCCTGGCGCCGTTTGTCCCACAACGGAGACAGCACATTGATGAGGCCCGGGATGAAGAGGAGGGCAAACAAGAGGCTGTAGATGAAGCGGCGGAGCACCGCCCGCGGGGTACCGATGGGCCCGCCGGTATTGATGTCGCGGGTGGCAATTCCCAAGGCCATCTTGCCCAGGGTTTGACCTTTTTGGCTTCCGTCGAAAATTCCGAAATAGACGAGGGTGAGCACGAACTCGATGATCTCGGCGATGATCAGGTGGCCGGTGTGCACAGTGGTGGTGCCGTTCGAGTTGAACACGATCGTGTTTCCGCTACCGAAGATGCCCCGCAGAATCGCGAAGACAATGCCGAGCATGATGCTGTCGATGATGATCGCCACCGCCCGTTGCCACCAGTCGGCCAGGGGTCGACCAAACCCGTCAACCGGCCCGGTGGCGTAGCCGGAGGGAGTTCCGGCCGGCGGTGGCCCGTAGGGAGCCGCTCCGTAGGGGGACGCGCCATAGCCGGGAGCACTGGGCGGTGGCTGTCCATAGGGGGGCGCCCCACCCGGCGGAGGTCCGTAGGAACCGGCCGAGGGTTGTGCATAGACGGGCGCCGCGGGTGGGGGAGGCGGTGCGACGGGCGGCGCGGTCGGCGGCGGCGCGGTCGGCGGCGGCGCGGCAGGCGGCGGAGGCGGCGGAGGCGGGGCCGCGGGAGGGGCTGACGTCGCCGGCGTTTCGGGGGGCTGATCGCTCGGGGGAGGACTGGTGTCGGTCATCGGGAAATCCGATCTCTTGGATGGGAATGGTACGGCGAGTGAGCGATGAGGACGGTCTGTTGGCCTGGTCGGACGCGATCTTGCCACGCATGGGGGGTCGTACGCCGGATTTCTTCCCGGATTGAACTCCGCACGGGTGGTTCGCCGTCTACCGTTGACCGTCGGTGATGGAAGTCCTTTCACACGCTCGTAGCGCTTCGGGACCCGGGGGGGAGTGGACCGCATGAACTTGGTCGACATCCTGATCCTGGTGGTCGTGGCCATTGCGGCCATTCAGGGACTCCGGCTCGGCGGGTTGATGCAGGTGCTCTCGTTCGGCGGATTCTGGATCGGTCTGTATTTCGGGGCGTTGCTGGCGTCGGTCACCGCCACCTGGGTGCACTCGTCCGCGCCTCGGGCGGCGGTCGCCCTCATCACCATGTTGGGGGTTGCCATCCTCTGCGGAGTCGCCGGGCGCATGGTCGGGGTCAAGCTCTTCAAACGGGTCCATCGGGGCCGCCTGGGGTCGGTCGATTCGGGACTCGGGGTGGTGGTCGCGGTCATTGCCTCGCTGCTGGCCACCTGGCTGGTGGCCAGCACCCTGGTCAACAGCTCGTATCTCCCGATCAATGCCTCCATCTCCGGCTCGCAGATCATCCGTTCTCTCGACGAAGTGCTTCCCGCGCCGCCATCGGTGTTCTCTCGGGTCCAGGGGTTCCTCTCCGCCGAGGGCTTCCCCCCGGTGTTCGCCCAACTGGCTCCGGCGTCGGCTGGCCCCGTGACGCTTCCCGGCGACGCCCAGATGCAGACGGCGTTGAACATTGCCGGTCCTTCCACCGTCAAGATCGTCGGATCGGGGTGCGGTGACATTCAAGAGGGATCCGGTTTCTTAGTCGCGCCCGGAGTCGTGGTGACCAATGCCCACGTGGTGGCCGGGATCGCCCGTCCCACCGTCCAGGACAGTTCCGGGATCCACGCAACCACCGTCGTCCTCTTCGACCCCTCTTACGACCTGGCCGTCATGCGGGTCTCCGGACTCCGCGAGCACCCGCTCACCCTCGACCCGAACGACGTCGCCCGGGGGGTCCAGGCCCTGGTCCTGGGGTACCCGGGCGGAGGTCCGTTCGCCGCCGAGCCGGCCGGCATCATGGCCAATTTCTCCGCCGAGGGCAGGGATATCTACGGCCAGGGCCTCACACTCCGGGACGTGTACGAAGTCCAGTCGGTCGTCCGTCCCGGGAACTCCGGGGGCCCGCTGGTCCAGGCCGATGGTCAGGTGATCGGTGTGGTCTTCTCCCGTTCGACCACCAACGGCAACATCGGGTACGCGCTCACCTCTCCTGGAGTGCTGACCCGGGTCCAAAAGGCCGAGGCCGTCTCCGGCTCGGTGGGTACCGGGGGCTGCGCCGACGGCTGATCGCCACCATCGTTGCGCCCGGATGGTTCCGCTGCCGCAGAACCAGAGGCGCCCGACTAGACATAGACCATGAGCTTGCCCATTGAGGACTACGGAATCATCGGCGATCTCCACACCGCGGCGTTGGTCGGACGCGACGGCTCCATCGATTGGCTCTGCCTGCCTCGCTTCGACTCGGCCGCTTGCTTTTCGAAACTCCTGGGCACCGGAGATCATGGCTGCTGGAAGTTGGCCCCGGTCGGGTCGCACCGGGCGACCCATCGCCGGTACCGCGGCGATTCGCTGGTGCTGGAGTCGGAGTTCGTGACCGACGAAGGAACCGTCAGGGTCATCGACTGCATGCCGATCCGTCAGCAACACCCCGAAGTGGTGCGGTTGGTGGAGGGGGTGCGGGGAACGGTCACCATGGACATGGTGCTCACCATGCGCTTCGGCTACGGACAGATCATCCCCTGGGTTCGGCAGCTCGACAGCACGTTGGTGGCCATCGCCGGCCCCGATGGGCTGTCACTGTGGACTCCGGTCCACACCGAGGGCAAGGACATGTCCACGGTGGCCAGGTTCACCGTATCGGAGGGGCAGCGAGTCCCGTTCTCCTTGGCGTGGTTCGCCGCCTGCGAGGAACCACCCCGCCCGGTCGATGCCGTCTATGCCATCGAAGACACCGAGAATTGGTGGCGGGACTGGGTTGCGCAGTGCACCTACGACGGCCCTGACCGGGACGCGGTGGTGCGTTCCCTCATCACCCTCAAGGCACTCACCTACCAACCCACCGGTGGGATCGTGGCGGCGGCCACCACCTCGCTGCCGGAGACGCTCGGTGGCGCGAGGAACTGGGACTACCGGTTCTGCTGGTTGCGCGACGCCACGCTTACCCTCGAGTCCCTGATGCGGGGCGGGTTCTACCAGGAGGCCATGTCCTGGCGCGACTGGCTGCTGCGGGCGGTGGCCGGTGACCCGTCACAGATGCAGATCATGTATGGCCCGGCCGGTGAGCGGCGCCTCGACGAGTGGGAGGTCACCTGGCTTCCGGGCTACGAGGAGTCCTCTCCGGTCAGGATCGGCAACGCCGCCGCCGGCCAGTTCCAGCTGGACGTCTACGGGGAAGTGATGTCGGCGCTGTACGAAGCCTCGTTGTCGGGTGACAATGTCGAGACGCCGGCCTGGGAGCTGCAACGGGAGCTGATGGAGTTCCTGGAGACCGGTTGGCGCGAACCCGACGACGGGATCTGGGAGGTCCGGGGTCCGAGACGCCACTTCACCCACTCGAAGGTCATGGCCTGGGTGGCGATTGACCGGGCCATAAAGACGGTGGAGAACTGCGGGATGACCGGCCCCATCGAGCGATGGCGGAAGGTCCGGGACGAGATCCATGACCAGGTGACCGACGAGGGCTTCAGCGCCGACAAGGGCTCGTTCACCCAGTACTACGGATCCGACCAGCTCGATGCCAGCCTGTTGATGATTCCCATCGTGGGCTTTCTGCCCGCCACCGATCCCCGGGTCAAGGGAACCATCGAAGCGGTGGAGCGGGAATTGATGGACGGCGGCTTCGTGCTCCGCTACCGGACCGCCGATACCGGCGATGTCGACGGGTTGAGCGGGCGGGAGGGAGCCTTTCTGGCCTGCTCGTTCTGGATGGTCGACTGCCTGAACATGCTGGGTCGCACCGAGGACGCCCGGCAAATGCTCGAGCGCCTCCTGTCCCTGCGCAACGACCTGGGATTGCTCTCGGAGGAATACGATCCGGTCGCCGGCCGACTGGTCGGGAACTTCCCCCAGGCCTTCTCGCATGTGTCGCTGGTGAACTCGGTGGCCAAGCTCAATGGTCACGAAAAGCCGGTGGTGACCCCCCACACCCTCAGCCATGTCCGACGGGCCACCACCCGCTCGAAGACGGGCACCGGGCGGATGCACCTCGGGGGCCACTCCCTGCGCCGTCCCCCCCGCAGCGCCCCGGGTCCGGTGGCCGGCCCGAGTACCGGGGGAGGAGCCACCGAAGCCGAGATCAACGCCACCGGGACGGCGTCCGACTAAGCGTCCCATCTTCATCTCGATGATCACTCGAGGTCCGACCTTCAGGAAGGGAAATCCATGAAAGCGCTGACCGTCGTTCCGTTGACCAAGGACTCCGCCCGACTCGACGATGTCGACGAACCGCCTGAAGCCGACGGCCCGGTGCTGGTCCAGACCCTGGCCGTCGGCATCTGCGGCACCGATATCGAGATCCTGTCCGGGGCGTACGGGTGGCCTCCCCCCGGCCGTGAACGGCTGATACTCGGGCACGAGTCGCTCGGGCGGGTGCTCGAGGCGCCGGCCGGAGGGGACGTGGCCAAAGACGACTATGTGGTCGGGATCGTCCGGCGCCCGGATCCGGTGCCCTGCGCCAACTGCGCGGTGGGCGAGTGGGATTTCTGCCGCAACGGTCGCTATACCGAGCGGGGCATCAAAGAACACGACGGCTATCTGTCCGAGCGGTACCGGATCCAACCGGACTTCGTGGTCAAGATCGACCCGAAGTTGGGCTCCCTCGGGGTCCTCCTCGAACCGACCAGTGTGGTGGCCAAAGCCTGGGAACAGGTCGACCGAATCGGTGGCCGGGCTCACTGGGATCCCAAAACGGTGGTGGTCACCGGGGCCGGGCCCATCGGGCAGTTGGCGGCGATGCTTGGGGTGCAGCGTGGCCTCGAGGTCCACGTCTTCGACCAGGTCACCGGCGGACTCAAGCCCCAGCTGGTGGCCGAGCTGGGCGCCACCTACCACACCGGATCCATCGAAGACTCGGTCAAGGACCCCGACGTGATCCTCGAATGCACCGGGGTGTCGTCACTGGTCCTCGACGCCATGGAGCACATCGGGACCGGCGGGGTGGTGTGCCTCACCGGGGTGTCGTCCGGCGGACATACCATCACCGTGGACGAAGGGGCGTTGAACCGGTCGATGGTCCTGCAGAACGAAGCCGTGGTGGGTTCGGTCAACGCCAACCGTCGCCACTACCAGGCGGCCGCCGACGGCCTGGCCGCCGCCGACCCCGCCTGGTTGGGCAAGCTCATCACCCGGCGGGTGCCACTCGAATCGTGGCAGCAGGCGCTGGATCGGAAACCGGACGACGTGAAGGTGGTGATCGAGGTCACCCCGTCGTGACCGCCGACCACGCCCACACCCATCCCTATGACGCCGAGGCGGTCGGCGCCCCGGGGGCGGGACGCACCATCGCCGACGGGGTCATCGAGCTCGACACCCTGCTGGGCGGGTGGCAGCGGGTGACGGCCGGTTACATGATCGAGGGACCCGAGCCGGTGCTGATCGAGACCGGAAGCCAGAGCTCGGTACCGGTACTGCTGGCCGAGCTCGATGCCCTCGGGCTCGGCCCCGAGGACCTGGCCGGAGTGGTGGTGACCCATATCCACCTCGATCATGCCGGCGGGGTCGGGGACGTGGCCCGGGCCTTCCCCAAGGCCACCGTGTACGTGCACCCGAAGGGGGCGAGACACCTGGCCGATCCGACCAAGTTGGTCGACTCCGCCGCCCGGGTCTACGGCCCGCTGCTCGACTCGCTGTACGGACGGCTCGATCCGACCCCGCCGGAACGGCTCCATGTGCTGGAGGACGGGGAGGCCATCCGGGTGGGACCCAACCGGTCGCTCATCGCGGTGGATTCGCCCGGACACGCCAAACACCATGTCGCCCTCCATGACTCGTTGAGTGGGGTGCTGTTCGCCGGTGATGCGGTCGGGGTCAAGCTGCCCGATGCCGGTGTGCTCCGGCCGTCGACCCCTCCCCCGGATTTCGACCTCGACCAGGCGCTCCATTCGTTGCAACGGTTCGCCGAGCGCCGCCCGTCCGGCATCGCCCTGGCCCATTACGGGCTGCTCGGGAATCCGGGCGAGCTCCTCCGGGAGGCGGACGGGACCCTGCGCCGGTGGGCCGAGGTGGCCGAGGCCGCCTATCGACGGGGCGAGGACATCGCCGGCGCGTTGGCGACCGAGTTCGAGAGCGACATGGAGGGCGTCCCCGAGGAGCACCGGGAGAAACTCGACATCATGAACGGCGTGCACTCGAATGCCGCCGGGCTCCAGCGTTGGCTCTCCACCCGCGAGCCGTCCGGCGACGCCGGGGGTTGACCTCGGCAGAGAGTTCAGTGGGCACGAGACCATGAGCCGGGGGTAATCTCCGAACGCGAACGGAACCGTCGATCCGACGAAGGCGGTGGTAGCTGATGGACGACTTCGAGATCATGGCCACTGCCATGTGCCGACAGGCAGGCATCGACATTGGCATCGAAGACCTCGTGCTGGTCCGCCTGTTGTACGACGCGGCGTTCGGACAACTCGATGGCCTCGAACACATCGACCCGGCGCAGCTTCCGGCCGAACCCATCGACCCCCGTTGGCCCCCCGGGGTGCCGTGACCCATCCCCAGGACCTGACCCTTCGAGACCAGGCCGCCGCGGTGCGGAGCGGCGATCTCGATGCGAGCGAACTCCTCGCCGTTACCCTCGCCCGCATCGGCCAGCGCGACCAGGAGTTGAACTCGACCCCGGTCGTCTTCGCCGACTCCAGCCGGGTGATGCTGGCCGATGCGCCGGTCGGGCCGCTCCATGGGGTACCGGTGACGGTCAAGGACATGTTCGCGCTGCCCTGGCGGGGGGCGTACAACGGGACATCCTTCGAGTTGATCCCGGCCGCGCCTTCCGGCCCGTTCCGGCGGTTGCGTGATGCTGGCGCGGTGGTCGTTGGCGTGGCCAACCAGCACGAACTCGGCTTGGGGTCCACCGGGACGACATCTGCCTACGGTCCGATGGCCAACCCCTGGGACCTGGCTCGCTGCGCCGGCGGATCATCGGGCGGCTCGGCCGCCGGCGTCGCGGCCCGTTTGGTGGCGGCCAGCCTGGCCAGCGACAGCGGCGGGTCGACCCGGTTGCCGTCGGCCTATTGCGGCGTGGTGGGGCTCAAACTCACCTACCGGTCCCTGCCCTATGACAGTTATTTTGGGATCGGCACCACCTTCACTGCCCCCGGAGTGGTGACCCGCGACGGGGCTGACGCTCGCCTTGTCGCTGAGGCGCTCCTGGACCGGACGTTGCCGCCCCGAGACGGTTCGCAGCTTCGGGTCGGCGTGGTCCCGGCGCCGTTTTGGGACGACGCCGACCCGCACGTCGCCGGTCTGTGCGACGCCGCCCTCGGCGCCGCCGGCTGGCCGGTCACCGAGATGGTCATCGAACACCTGGAACTCGCCGGCACCGCCACACTGGTTCGGTTGATTGCCGAAGCCGGAATCCCCCCGCCGGCGGTGCTGGCCGGGCTCAGCCCGCCGACCCGGGCACTGTTACTGGCCGGATTGCTCGTCCCGTCGCGGCTCGTCCCTCGGGCCGACCGGGCCCGGGCCGCCGTTCGCCGATCGGTGGCGGCCGCCTTCGCCTCGGTAGACGTCCTTGTGTGGCCGGCTTCGCCGGCCCCCGCGCCTCCACTCGCCGAACCCTGGGTGACCCTGCCTTCGGGCCGTGTACCCGCGGACGGGCCCAACGTGAGGCAGGCATCGCTGGCGAATCTGTGCGGCCTGCCCGGCATCTCGCTGCCCGTCGGTTTGCATCCCTCCGGCTTGCCCGTCGGACTCCAACTCCTCGCCCCCTGGGGCGAGGAGGGACGCCTGATCGATGCGGCTGAGCACCTGGAGCAGGCGACTGGGCGCGCCCATGTTGACCTGGTGCCGCCTATCGCTAGAGATTGACCCGATGGCGGTGCCAAAGGTGGGGATCGAAGTCGTCCTCAGCCTTGAACGGTCATGTCAGGCGACGACGCCGGCGGCGCGGAGCTCCTCGGCACGGTCGCCGAGGCCGAGCTCGGCAAGTACCTCGTCGGTGTGCTCACCGAGGCTCGGGGTGAGGCCACCGAGCGCCGCCGGGGTGCCGTGGAAGGTGGTGGGGTGGCGGGGGAGCCGGGCCCGGCCGACCACCGGGTGCTCGAACTCGGTGAACATGCCGATGGCCCGGGCGTGGGGGTCGTGGACGATCTCGGCGGTCGATAGGACCATGGCGTAGGCGACGCGTTCGCGCTCGAAGCGCTCGGTGGCTTCGTCCTGAGTAAGGTTGGCGGCCATGGCGTAGCAGGTGTCCATGATCGGCTCGAGCACGTCACGGTGGTTGCGCCGCTCGGCCACGGTGGCGACGCGGGGGTCGTCGAACCCCTCGACGTCGAGGGCCTTGCACATGCCGGCGAAGTCGGCGTCGGTGGTGGGCACGACGATGCCCCAACCGTCGCGGAAGCGCATGGGCTGGAAGCCGGCGTTGAAACTCGAGGCCTGCGAGCCGTCGGAGTCGAGCAGCACCTCGTTGCCGGCGGACTCGGCCCACAGGAACGACACGCAGGCATCGGCCATGCCCATCTCGAGGTGCTGGCCGCCGCGGCCGATGGCCCGCGCGTACAGGGCGGCGGCAATCGCCTGGCTGGCGAAAAGGGCGCTGACCTTGTCGGCGGCGTTCTGGTGCAGGAAGGTGGGCGGACCGCCGTCGGGCTCAGCCTGGTTGGCGGCGAAGCCGGCGTAGGCCTGAATCGACGTGTCGTAGGCGCTGCGGTGGCGGTAGGGGCCCTCGGGTCCGTAGCCGGAGATGGAGCAGTAGATGACCTCGGGGTTCACGGCCCGCACGGCCTCGTAGCCCAGGTCGAGGCGGTCGATGACGCCCGGACGGAAGTTCTGGACGACCACGTCCGCAGCCTCGGCGAGGGACATGACGATCTCGCGGCCTTGATGGGCGCCGAGGTCGACGGCGATGCAGCGCTTCCCCCGGTTGCACGCCAGGTAGAAGGCGCTCATTCCGTTGACGGACACGCCCACCCAACGGGCGATGTCACCGATCCCCGGTCGCTCGACCTTCACCACCTCGGCCCCCTGATCGGCCAGCAGCGCGACCGCGTAGGGCCCGGTCAGCGCGATGGAGAGATCGAGCACCTTGACGCCAGCCAGCGGACCCCTGGCGGTGCCCTCGGAGGTGGCAGTGGTGGTTCCCGGCATGTGGCTCATCCCCCGGTGGCGGTTGGACAGTACCGCTGGCCGGTGAAACCACCGACCAGCGGAGACCCGTCCCTGACAACGCGGAGGGAGTGGGATTCGAACCCACGGTGCCTTACGACACAACGGTTTTCGAGACCGTCCGATTCGGCCACTCTCGCATCCCTCCGGACGAGAGGCTACTCGCGGCGTCGGCGGGCGAAGAACCCGGTCAGCAGGGCCGACGCCTGGTCGGCCCGCACTCCGGCGGTGACGTCGACCTGGTGGTTCAACCGGGGATCGGTGCACAGGTTATAGAGGGTCCCGCACGCCCCGGCCTTGGTGTCGGCGGCTCCGAACACCACCCGCTTCACCCGGGCGGCGACCAATCCCCCGGCGCACATCGGGCACGGCTCCAGGGTCACCACCAGGGTCACTCCGGCCAACCGCCAGCTCCCCAACGCCGCGGCGGTGTCGGCGAGGGCCAGCATCTCGGCATGGGCGGTCGGATCGTCTTTCAGCTCACGCTCGTTGTGCCGGGCGGCCACCACCCGGCCATCGACCAGCGTCACCGCACCCACCGGGACGTCATCGTGGAGCTCGGCCATCCCGGCCTCGGCCAGGGCGATCTCCATGGCCGCGTCATCGTCGAGTCGCCCGGCGGGCGCGTGGCTAGCCATAGTGGCGGAGGCGGTGGGATTTGAACCCACGGTGAGTTTCCCCACACACGATTTCCAATCGTGCCGATTCGGCCGCTCTCGCACGCCTCCGGTCGGAACGCCACCACCCAGGCTCGAGGATCCCGAAGCGGAGGCGTGTACAGCCTCGACAGGCTACTCTCCCGCCTCCCCCCGCCCGGAGGCCGGCCCGGGCCATGACCGCCGGGCACTACGCTGTCCCCGGTCCCGACGTTCGGTGCGGCGGCCGGGTCCTGCGCAACGGTCCCCTGTGAATCGAGTCAGGGTCGGAAGGCAGCAGCTCTCAGCGGGACAGGCCGTGTGCCGTAGTCAACCTGGCCGTCGCACCGAACGCCGGGGCTCGTCGCGTCCCTCGCCCGATAGGCTCCCCCGACGTGGCCGACCTCCAAAACGACAACGTGGACGCGACCCCCGACAGCACCCCCTATCAGTCGCTGTACCGCCGATTCCGCCCTTCGACGTTCACGGAAGTGAAGGGGCAGGACCATGTGGTCCTGGCGCTTCGCAACGCGGTGCGGGACGGGCGGATCGCCCACGCCTATCTCTTCAGCGGCCCGCGGGGGACTGGCAAGACCTCCACCGCCCGGATCCTGGCCAAGGCGCTGAACTGCACCCGCCTCCAGGACGGTGAGCCGTGCGGCGAGTGCTCCTCCTGCACCGAGATCGCCAAGGGCACCTCCCTCGATGTTCACGAGCTCGATGCCGCCTCCAACAACGGGGTCGATGCCATGCGGGACCTGGTGGCCCGGGCGGCGCTCGGGTCTCCGGGGCGGCAGAAGGTGTACATCGTCGACGAGGTCCACATGCTCTCGACCGCGGCGTCCAATGCCTTGTTGAAGACCCTGGAGGAACCCCCACCCCACGTGATCTTCGTATTGGCCACCACCGACCCGCAGAAGGTGCTCCCCACCATTCGGAGCCGCACCCAGCACTATGAGTTCCGTCTGCTGGGAGCCGACACCCTCGGAGAGCTGCTCCATCAGGTTCGACGGGACGCCCATCTCGACGTGGCCGACGAGGCCATCGATGTCGCTGTCCGGCGGGGTCGCGGCTCGGCCCGGGACGCCCTGTCGGTGCTGGATCAGGCCGCCACCTCGGACACCGTGGAGGATGACCTCCCCGAACTGGATGAAATCGTCGAAGCCCTGGCCGAACGGGATGCTGGTCGGGCCCTGGCGGCGGTGGCCCACCTCACCTCGGCCGGGTTCAGCCCCCAACAGTTGACCGGGGATCTCATCGATCTCCTCCGCCAGGGATTTCTGGCCCTGGTCGCTCCCGAACTGGCCGGGGTGGTCGAAACCGAGCGGGACACCATCGGCGAGGTGACCGAACGGCTGGGTCTCCCGGCCCTGGTGCGATCCATCGAAGTGTTGGGCCGGTCCCAGGTCGACATGCGGGAGGCCCTTGATGCCCGGGTCAGCCTCGAGGTGGCGTTGGTCCGCCTGGCCCATCCCGAGGCCGACGAGTCGCCCGAGGCGATGTTGGTCCGGATCGAGCGGCTCGAGCGGCAAGACCGACAACCGGGGGCCGCCGCGACACCCTCGTCCACTCCGTCTCCGGTGGTCCCGACGGCCCCGCCGGTGCCGGCCGATCCGGTCGACGCCGCCGGTCCTCCGCCTCCGACCCCGGGGGCGACTCCGACCCGCAAGACGCTGGGGGCGGTACGGCGGGAGTCCGTACCGTCGTCGCCCAGCGCCGTCACCCCTCCGATCGCCTCCGAGGACAACCCGGCGCCGCCGCCGTCTCCCACCGGTCCGCCCGCCGGTCCTGAAGCCGAGCCGGATTCCGATCGGGGGTTCCCGACCCGTGACCAACTGGTCCAGGCCTGGGGCGACCACATCCTCGGACGCCTGCGGCCCAAGGCCAAGGCCCTCTTCCAGGCCGGGCGGTTCGTCGGCGCTGTGGACGGCAAGGCGGTGTTCGGTCTGCCCAACGACACCCACCGCCAACGTTGCGAGGCCATCCGGGGGGATGTCGAGCCGGCCCTCGCCGAGTACTTCGGTTTGCCGGTGGAGTTGTCGCTGGTGGTCGAGAGCGGGCCGGGCGGTCGGGCGGAGGACGTTCCCCGGGGCGGCGTCGGCGCCCCGCCGGAGCCCGCAGCCGGAACCCGCGCCGGGGCGGGGCGAGGAATACCCACCCCGCTGGTGCAGACCTCACCGTCGTCGGGCGCCTCGGATGCCGACGACGAGGACCCCGGGGACATGGCGAGCTTTCACGACGCCGAACTGGGTGCGGTGGTCACCATGGACAACTCCGCCGAGGCCCGGGTGCTCGAGGCGTTCCCCGGCGCCGAGGAAATCCTGTAGTGGGGGTCTTCTCCGGTCCACTGCAGTCATTGATCGACGAGCTCGGACGGCTTCCCGGCATCGGGCCCAAGTCGGCCCAGCGGATCACCTTCCATCTCCTCAAGGTGGCCCCGGAGGACGCCCTCCGGCTGGCCCAATCGATCATCGACGTGAAGGAGCGCATCACCCTGTGCACCCGGTGCTTCAATGTCGCCGAGGGGGGCCTGTGCGCCATCTGCCTCGATGATCGCCGGGACGCTACCTCGGTGTGCGTGGTCGAGGACCCGCGAGACATCGTCGCCGTCGAGAAGACCGGCGAGTTCTCCGGGCGGTACCACGTGCTCCAGGGCGCCTTGAATCCCATCGAGGGCATCGGCCCGGAGCAACTGCGGGTGCGCGAGCTGCTGGCCCGGCTGGAGGAAGACGGGATCTCCGAGGTCATCCTGTGCACCAACCCCAATCTCGAAGGCGAGGCCACCGCCATGTACCTGGCCCGGCTGTTGAAGCCGATGGGCCTGGTCGTCACCCGCATCGCCAGCGGGTTGCCGGTGGGGGGCGACCTCGAATACGCCGATGAGCTGACCCTCGGCCGGGCCCTGGAGGGTCGTCGGGTCGTGGATGCGTAGCCTGGTCGTCGGCGGCATCGATCAGGAACCATGAGATGACGGATCCGGCTGGGATGAGCAGATACCTGTGGGTGTTGCGCCACGGGAAGGCGGCCGGCAACGCGCCCGCCGGCGGGGGCGACAAGGCGCGCCCGTTGACCGCCCGGGGCCGGCGCGACGCCGCCGCCCTCGGACATCGGCTGGCCGCCGGAGTCGGTGTCTTCGGACTCACTGACGTTCCGCTGCCCCAGGTGGTGCTGACCTCATCGGCGGTCCGGACCCGCCAGACCGCCGATCTGGTACTGGAGGCGATGGGCGGCGACCTTCCCCTCGAGTCGCTTCACTCGCTCTACGGGGCGAATCCCGACACCCTGCTCGGCTACGTCGGCGAACTCGAGGACGACGTCACCAGTGCCATGTTGGTCGGCCACAATCCGACGCTCTATGAGCTGGCCTTCGAGCTGTTGGCTCCGTCCTGGGGCGCCGACGGTGAAGAAACCGGGGACCGGTCGATCCTCCGCGACCACGGCTTCCCGACCTGCTCGCTGGCGGTCATCGGCTTGCCGGCCGGCTCGTGGTCGGACGTCGGGGAGGCCGGCGGCTCGCTGGCCGGGGTGTTCAGCCCGCCGTATTGACGCCGGCGGGCGTCCCGGCCGGGCCCGATCCGCTCAACTCGGCGAGGACCGCCGGAACAGCTGCGACAGGGCGCGGAGTGGGCGGGTCATCTTCCAGCTGGAGGAGTTCTTGATCCGGGCGAATTCGGCCACGTGGGCGTCCAGGCTGATGCGGGTCTTGTTCAATTCGGCCTGCGATGTGCCCAGCTGGCCGAGGAGCATGGCTGTCTGCTGGGCATGGCCATCCACTGCGGTGTGGTGGGCGCTGACCAGCCCATCATGGCTGTCGACCAGCCTCCCGTAGGCGGCGCCCATCCGGCTCAGCTCGGCCTCGAGGGCGATCCGGGCCCCGACCCCCGGGTTGTACTGGGAGCTCAGGGCCAGCGGAAGGTGGAGCTCCTCCCACAGCACCGCCTCCTGCAAGGCCACCGCTTCGGCCCGGGTCGGCGGTTCGGGGGTATGGAGGGAGACCTCGGCCTGGAAGGCGGCTTCACCAGCTACGGCATCGGTGATCCAGCTGCCGTCGGCAGGGAGACCGATCAGGGTGCCGATGTACCGCACCACCTCCTCGACGGTGAACGCCCCCCAGCGGCTCGGCTTGGTCCACCGCGACAGCCGCAGTCCGGTGACCAACGCCCCCCGGGCCACCACCGCTTCTCGGGGGATACCGTTCTGGACGAACTTGGAATCGATGGCCCGAAGCCGGCCGTCGGGCAGGGCGACCAGGTTATGGGGGAGGAGGTCGATCGGCGTGGGCTGGCCGGGCTCGAACTCCTGGGCGAGGAGGTCGGTCCAACGGCCGAGCCAATCGATGAGCTCCTTGTCGTTGGACTGGCTCAGCAGGACCAGGAAGTCGGTCCCTTCCGTCCACGGGGTTCGTTCCAATCGGAGCTGGACCCGGGTGTCCGGGAGGCGGTGGAGCCCGGCATCGGCGGAGAGGGCCCGCCGATCGAAGACGATGGTGCCGGCTTGGTGGAGGACCCGGGTCTCCGAGGCATAGCCGGCTCGCCGGGCGGTGGAGTAGTAGGCGGCCAGCTGGTCACCGGGCCACAAGGCTTCCGATGGCCGGCGGGAGGCCAGGATCACGAACGAGTTGGCCGTCTCGGGTCCGAGGCCCGCCTCGATCATGGTGCGCCACACGGCCCCCTCGTTGGCCACCCGCTCGACATCACCGCCCCAATCCGGGCTGGGGAAGTGGGGGATCCGGTAGGCCAGCGACGGGTCAGTCTCCAACAGCTCCTCGGACATCACGATCCGGGTCAGCTTGTAGTCGGGAAAGGCTCCGAACACCCGGGGGATCAGACGGGTCTCCCGGACCAGCCCTTCGAGCTCGCCGCGAGAGAAGGTCCGGGCCAGCGACCCGTTGGGATAGCCCTCCAGCGAATCGAATGGGCGATTCGAGTGGTCCTCGGGGGCCCCGGAGAGGTACTTGACCCCGATGCGGTTCTCGATGGCCACCAGGAGGGATCCGTCCTCGGTGAGGAGGGAGGCGGCCCGGTGAAGGAACTTTTGGTAGGGGGCGAGCTCGGCCGAGCCCGATCCGACGTACTCGAGGACCCCCACCAACACGATGATGTCGTAGACGTTGTCGCCGGGGACGTCGAACAGATCCCCGACGAACACCTCGACGCCGGGGAGATCGCGGGTGCGGGTGCGGGCGATCCGGGCCCGGGCGGACACCGGTTCCACCGCGTCGACCAGATCGCACATCTCGCCCAGGTACCGGGTGATGGCGCCACACTCGGCGCCGACCTCGAGGACCTTGAATCCGGGTTGCAGGTTCAGGGGCCGCAGGACGTTGGCCCGGTCGTGACTCAGGTGATAACGCTCCGGCCAGGTCTGGGCGCTTCCGGCCAGCTCGTCACTGGTCGAGCTCAGGTCGTCGGCCTGTTCGATGACGTCGAACAGCCGCTGTTCGGCGCCGTCGATGTCCTGCACCGGCGTCGCCGACAGCACCCGGCAGCCATCCCCGTCGGCTGGAGTGCCGAGAGCCCGCAGCGGAGTGGTGGCGAGTTCCTCCATTGCTGAAAGTCAACACCCCTGTTCTGTGAGAAGGACGAGCCGAAGTCGGGACACTCGGGTCAAGGCCGGCCCGGGCCGCGGAGTCGGCGCTCGGTGGGCCGTCGCCGCTTACCGCGTCCGGAGCACCGCGGCGTCGCCCTGGCCACCACCACCGCACAGACTGACGGCCGCGGTGCCGCCGCCGCGACGCTTGAGCTCGAGGAGCGCAGTCAAGGCCAGACGGGTGCCGGACATCCCGACCGGGTGCCCGAGGGCGATGGCCCCCCCGTTCACGTTGAGCCTGTCCTCCGGAATCCCGAGGTCGTCGGCGGACGCCAGGCCCACCGCGGCGAACGCCTCGTTGATCTCGAACAGGTCGACGTCGGCCAACGACAGGCCCGCCTTGTCCAGGGCCACCTTCATGGCGTGGGACGGCTGATGGAGGAGCGAGGGATCTGGCCCGGCCACCTGACCGTAGCTGACCAGTTCGCCGAGTCCCGAGACACCCAGCTCGTCGGCCTTGGCCTTGGCCATGACAATGACCGCGGCCCCGCCATCGGAGATCTGGGAGGCGTTGCCGGCGGTGATGGTGCCGTTCTTGTCGAACGCCGGCCGGAGCTTGGCCAGCGATTCGGCGGTCGTCTCCGGTCGTACGCCCTCGTCGGTGTCGACCACGATCGGATCACCCTTCCGCTGGGGCACATTGACGGCGACGATCTCCTCGGCGAACTTGCCGTCCTTGATGGCGGCGGCCGCCCGTTCGTGAGACAGGGCGCTGAAGGCGTCCTGGCGCTCCCGGGAGACGCCGTCGGCTCCGTTGTAGACCTCGGTGCTGAGCCCCATGGCCCGCTGGTCGAAAGCACAGAACAGCCCGTCGTACATCATCGAGTCGACCAGGTTGCCGTCCCCGATCCGGTAGCCGGCCCGGGCCCCGGGCAGCAGGTAGGGCGCCTGGGTCATCGACTCCATCCCTCCCGCCACCACGATGTCGGCCTCCCCGGCGTTGATCAACAGGTCGGCCAGGTAGATGGCATTCAGACCCGACAGGCAGACCTTGTTGACGGTGGTGGCGGCCACGCTCATCGGAATCCCGGCCTTGGCGGCGGCCTGGCGAGCGGTGATCTGGCCGGCGCCGGCCTGGATCACCTGGCCCATGAAGACATAGTCGACCTGCTCGGGCTTGATCCCGGCCCGCTCCAAGGCGGCGGCGATGGCGAAGCCGCCCAGCTCGGTGGCGGCAAATCCGCCCAGTGAGCCCGACAATTTCCCGATTGGGGTACGGGCACCAGCAACGATGACGGAACCGGACATCTTGACCTCCGGGGCCTGACGGCCCGACTAGGCGGCGACCCCCCTGGGGCCGAGTTCGCCAACAGACTATCGGCGGTTCGGGCGCACAGGAACTCGAAGACGGACCCGACCTGGTCAGGGATGCCCTCCCCGACGCCCCGTCACCGACGGCAAGGTTTCCCACCGGTAACCCCGGGTGGCGGGCGGACTATCCTCGCATCCCATGCAGGAGTTCCTTTCAGCCATCCAATCGGGCGCCTCCGGTGACGAGATCGCCGCCATTCCGATTCCCGACACCTACCGGGCCGCCTTCGTCTCCCGGGACGAAGTCGACATGTTCGACGGTCTGGAGTCCGAGGACAAGGACCCGAGGAAGTCGCTCCACGTGGGCGACGTCCCCGTCCCCGAGCTGGCTCCCGACGAGGCCTACATCGCGGTGATGGCCAGTTCCATCAACTTCAACACGGTATGGACGTCGATCTTCGAACCGCTGCCGACGTTCGGCTTCCTCGACCGTCTGGGCAAGGAGAGCACTTGGGGGGCGCGCCACGCCCTCCCGTACCACGTGGTCGGATCCGACGCCGCCGCGGTGGTGCTCCGAACCGGATCGGCGGTCCGCAACTGGAAGCCGGGCGACCGGGTCACGGTGCACTGCAACTACGTCGATGACCAGAGCCCGAGCTCCCATGACGACTCGATGCTGGCGGACAATCAGCGGATCTGGGGCTTCGAGACGAACTTCGGCGGCCTGGCCGACCTGGCCGTGGTGAAGGCCAACCAGCTGATGCCGAAGCCGACCCACCTGAGTTGGGAAGAGGCGGCGGTCAACGCCCTCTGCAACTCCACCTCCTACCGCATGCTGGTGTCGAAGAACGGGGCGTCGATGCAGCAGGGCGACAAGGTGCTGGTGTGGGGCGCCTCGGGTGGACTGGGTGCCTATGCCGTCCAGTACGTGCTCAACGGGGGCGGCACTCCGGTCGGGGTGGTGTCCTCCCCCGGAAAGGTGGAGCTCCTCCATGACCTCGGCGTGGAGGCGGTCATCGACCGCAAAGCGGCCGCCTACAAGTTTTGGAAGGACGAGAACACCCAGGATGAATCGGAGTGGCGGCGGCTGGGCAAGGACATCCGCGGGCTGGTCGGCGAGGATGTCGACATCGTCTTCGAGCACCCCGGACGCCAGACGATGGGCGCCTCGGTATTCGCCGCCAAACGCGGCGGGCTGATCATGACCTGTGCGGCGACGTCGGGCTACATGATCGAGTACGACAACCGGCACCTGTGGATGAAGCTGAAGACCATCAAGGGTTCCCACTTCGCCAACTACCGGGAGGCGTGGGACGCCAACCAGCTGGTGTGTGAGGGCAAGATCCTCCCCGCCCTGTCTGCCGTCCACACCCTCGACCACGTGGGCGACGCCGCCTACCAGGTCCACCACAACCTGCACGAGGGGAAGATCGGGGTGCTGTGCCTGGCTCCCGAGGAGGGCTTGGGGATCGACGATCCCGAGCTCCGGGCCGAGGTGGGAGAGGACCGGATCAGCTTGTTCCGGAGGCACGGCGCATGACCGATTCACTCCTCACCGAGATCGATCATGTGGCCATCGCCGTCCACGACCTGGAGGCGGCCATCGCCTACTACGCCGACACCTTCGGGGCCACGGTGGCCCATCGGGAGCGGATCGACTCCGACGGTGTCGAGGAGGCGTTGCTGAAGGTGGCCGACAGCTACATCCAGCTGCTCACCCCGACGTCCGACACCTCCCCGGTGGCCAAGTACCTGGAGAAGAAAGGTGAGGGCCTCCACCACGTCGGTTACCGGGTGGCGGACTGCGCCGTCGCCCTCCAGTCCGTGAAGGACCATGGCGGCCAGGTCATCGACGAGCAGCCCCGTCCGGGATCGAGAGGCACCACGGTGGCCTTCATCCATCCCAAGGGGGCGTTCGGGACCCTGATCGAGCTGGTCCAGGAGTAATAGGAGGCGGCGCCGGCGCGCCTTTCCTGGATGTTCGCCAACGAGCGTCCATCCAGGGCGATAACTGATCAGCCCATCATCGACAGAGCTAGCCGCGTTCTCCCACCACCGTGAACATCGGCATCTCGACCGCGGGCTCGTCCATCCGATGCCCGAGATGGTGTGCCTGAGTGTGCTCGGTAATCGTGGTTCGGCTGAAGCCCACCCGTTCCAGCATCGATACCACTGCTCCTGGGTAGATCGTCCACCAGTTGGAGATCTCGTGAGTTGCCAATGGGGAGAACCGCATGATGTTGCTGTCCAGGGGAGATTCTCGATCCTGGATCAAATCGGTGACGACGATTCGCTCTTGGGTACGCCGGGCGACCTCGCTGATGGCACCCCACGGCTCGCGCAAGTGAAGGAGGATGGCCCCGAACACTGCAACATCGAACTCTCCCAAATCACTCGGGAGGTTGTAGAGATCCCCATGAACCAGTTTGGCGGATGAGCCGTACATATGGTGCATGTACCACCAGCTGTTGTGGATTCCCTCGACCGTCGTGCGCATCAGGTCGGTGCGGTTTGCGGTGGTGTCTCCGCCCGCGACGGGGAGGAGATCGACGGAGACGTCAAATCCGGCTTCGAAGGCGACGACCTCCGCACCCTGGCGCTCCATATAGAACGAGAGGTAGCCCGATGCCGGTCCGGGCTCGATGACTCGTTTTCCGGCGACATCGACTCCACCGAGGTAGGAGGCCTCGCGCCCGCGTAGATCCCACGCGCCGTCGATGGAGCCCCCGCCCGGCAAATCGAAGGCGTGGTACCAGTTGCAATCGTCAATCGTGGCGTGGGCCCGAAGTTGAGCCATCTGGCGCTGGAATTCCGGTTCGAGCTGACCCAGGTATCGCTTTGGCGGGATCGACGGCCATATCGGAGTCCGGACCAGGCGGTCACCTGACTGATCAGTCGATGTAGCCGGATCCGCCTGGGTTGGCTGACGACCGAAGAGCCTCCCCCGACGTGTCCGCTGTTGTGACAGGGAGGCCATGACGCACAGTATCTCTGAAGGTGGCGGGAACCTTTGGACCCTGATGCACCGTCCCGGCGCGGAAATGTGGAAAATCAAACCCCGCCGGTGCTTTCGGGGGAACTGCTAAACGCCCCGATCAGCCCCGTTGTGCGTACGGCTGGCAGATCTGACAGGGGGTGAGGTTGGGGTCATCGGGGCTGGCCGAACGCAGGTCGGTGTTGTCGGCCACCACCGGGCAGGTGGGGAGATGGGCCATGGTGCCGTGGAGGGTGGCCACCAGCCCCGGGGTGAAGCCGGATGGGGGCCCCGGCACGGCAGCAAACCCCGACGCCGCGGCTCCGGGCGGTGCCGGAGCCGTCAGCGGCGCCCCCGGCGCGACTTGGGTCAGCTGGGCGGAGATCCGTTCGAGGGTGTCGAGGGTCCGTTGGTCTTGGGTTTGCACGCTCCGGAGGAGTTGGACCATGCGGGTGAGCCAGTAGCCGAAGTAGCAGAAGCCCCCGAAGATGACCAGGGCGAGGCCGAGGAGGCCGCCGCTGATGAGGTAATCGAGTTGGGCGTAGGTGCGGAAGGTGTGGGCGGCTCCGTACCACCCGACGATGATGACCAGCAGCCCGGCGGGCATGGCCACGCCGCCCAGGACGAGCAGGATCTGCTCGATCTTGATTGCCCGGGCCCGGACCCGGATGCGGGCGATGGCGTCGACCAAGGCCGCCTGCCGGCTGGAGGCGTTGTCGGAGACGGCGGCGTCAGACCCGGTATCCGGGAAGCTTCCCTGTCGAGTGATGATGGCCATGGCTGAGCAGTCCTTTAGAGATGGTCGGGGACGGAGAGAGGACAGGCACCGGTCGGGTCAGGTTGCTCGAGATTGCGGGCCAGCAGCCACAGACCGTAACCGGCCAAGGCGGCCAGTAACAGGATCAGGATCATAAGTCCGACGCTGACCGGGCTGGAGAGGATGGCGGCGGTCAGCCCTTTGGGGGAGACGGCGGGGGACGGAGTGGCGGCGGCCGGCGTTCCGCTGGTGCCCGGCGTGCCGGGAGTGCCAGGGGTGCCGAGGTCCCCGGGGGTGCCGAGGTCGGTAGGCCCGAGGGTGCCGAGGGTGGGGGTCACCGCCGCCGGGGTGGTACTGGCGCCGAGGTCGGGGCCGAAGCCGGACGAGGCGATGGCGGTGGCGGTGGCCCGGCCCAGGGTGAGGGTGACGTTGGCCCCGTGGACCAGCCCCAGGAGGCTGGTGGCGGTGCTGATCTGGTCGATCACCGAGGCGGGAAACAGGCTGGTGAGGGCGGGGGGGAGGTCGAGGGTGGGGTTGACGGCGGCGGGGAGGGTGAAGGTGACCTGCAGTCCGCCGCTGGTGATGGTTTCCGCCGGCGCCTTGCGGGTCTCGGTCATGGGGAGCGGGACGATCTTGAGGCCGAGGACGGCGAGGACCTGGTTGATCAGCGGGGTCAACAGGCCGTTCAAACCGCCGGTCCCGATTGGACCGGTCAGCCCGTTGGTGCCCAAGGCGATCGGGACGCCATCGATGGTGAGGTTGCCGATGTCGGTGTTGGTGGTTCCGGTCAGGGTGGTCCCGTCACTCGAGGCGGTGGCGGTCGATTCGACTCCGCTGAGCACGATCAACCCGCCCAGTAGGGAGATCTGGCCAGTATCCGAGGTGGCCGTCGCGGTGGCTTTCGAGGTGGCGGCGGCGTGGGCGGTCCCGCTGACCGCCTTCAGGCCGATAAGGGCGTCGGACAGGTTGGACAACGAGGCGGTGGCGGTGGTGCCGGTGGCGTCGGCGTGAGAGCTGGCGGTGAACACCCCCGAGCTGTTCCCGGCCGGATAGGCCGCGTCGGTCGGACCCGCCGGCGCAAAGGTCTCGGCCCGTACCGGATCGTTCAGCGGAGCGAAGAGCGGCTTGAGCTGAGCCGGGAGGGGCAGGTCGGCTGACGCCGAGCCGAAGTTGCCGCCGGTGGCCCCCGGCCAGAACACCGACGCCAGCCCGTGACCGAAGGGCCCGGTTTCGAAATCCACGGTGTCCTCGGGGATGGTCACCTCGTCGATGGGATGCTGGCCGGCCAGGCCGCCGGCATCGTCGATGACCATGTCGATGGCATTGGCGTCGGCGTTGGTGGTCCACGACACCAGGCTCGGAGCGCTGGCCGGGGCCGTGGTGGTGGTGGTGTCGGCGAAGACGGCCGGCACCGCCGCGAAGATGAACAGCAGAGTCGCCCCCCCGACCGACACCGTCAGCCGCAGCTTCCGTCCGCGCCTCACGACGCCACTCCCAGATAGGCGTCGCTAACGTCTTGGAGGTCGGCAGGCTGGCCGACCGCCTGGATCTCCCCGTGGGCCATGACTGCGGCATAGTCGGCGATGGCCAGGGCGGTGCGGGCGAACTGCTCCACCAGCAGCACGGTCATCCCCTCGGCCGCCAGGTTCCCCAACGCGTCGTACAACTCGGTGACGATGAGAGGGGCCAGACCCATCGACAACTCGTCGATCAGCAGCAGTCCGGGGTCGGTGGCCACCGCCCGGGCCATGGCCAACATCTGCTGCTGGCCGCCGGAGAGGGTGCCGGCCGTCTGGGACTTGCGTTGTCCCAGGATCGGGAACCGGGCAAAGACCCGTTCCCGGATCTCGGCATCGGTGAGATCGAGACCGCTGAAGTTCATCACCCGGAGGTTCTCGGCCACCGTCAGGTTCGGGAAGATGCCCCGACCCTCGGGAATCGAGCACACCCCGGCCCGGGTGAGGGCATCGGCGCCGGTCCCGTTGAGGTGGTGGCCGGCGATGTGGACGCAGCCCGACTCGGCCGGATGGCGGCCGTCGATCACCTTCAGGGTGGTGGTCTTGCCGGCGCCGTTGGGTCCGAGGAGGGCGAACATCGAGCCGGCCGGCACCACCAGGTCGATGCCGTGGACCACCTCGATCCGGCCGTAGCCGGCGGTCAGCCCGATGAGCTCCACCGCGGGAGCGAGGGTCATGGCAACCCCCCGACTCCGGCCCCGGCGCCGGCCAGGCCCGGTGGGGTGGACGAATCGGCCACCGTGTCCTCGACCATGTCCTCACTGCCCAGGTAGGCGTCCTGGACCCGCGGGTTGGCGCGGATCTCCTCCGGGGTGCCCGAGGCGATGAGCTCGCCGTAATCGAGCACGCTGAGCTGGCTGCACGCTTTCATGACCAGGTCCATGTCGTGCTCGACCAGCAGGACGGCCAGACCGTCGTTGGCCAGATCGGCCAGGAGGTTACCGAACGCCTCGGTCTCGGTCGCGTCGAGGCCGGAGCCCGGCTCGTCGAGCAGCAGCAGCCGGGGCCGGGTGGCCAAGGCCCGTCCCAGCTCGACCAACCGGGCCAACCCGGTCGGCAGGGTGTCGGCGGGAACCTTGGCGAGCTCGGCGAGACCCACCCGCTCCAGGATGGCCCCGGTCTCCTGGTTGATGTCGATCCGTTGCCGACTCCACCGGCGCCGGACTTCGAGTGTCACCCGGATATTGTCCCGCACCGACAGCGAGCCGAAGATCTCCAGGCGCTGGAAGGTGCGCCCGATCCCCAGCCGCGCCCGTCGGTACACGCTCATACCGGTCACGTCCCGCCCGTCGAGCAGCACGCGCCCGGCCGTCGGCGGATGGAGCCCGGTGATGATGTTGAACAGGGTCGTCTTGCCGGCGCCGTTGGGCCCGATCAAGCCGGTGACCAGGCCGGGTTCGGCGGAGATGCTGACCGCATCGAGCGCGTCGATGCCGCCGAAGCGCATGGAGATGGCATCAGTCTGCAGGAAGGCCAAGGAGCCGTGCCTCCTCTCGCGCCGGGGCGGCCGGGGCCGCCGGCTGCCGGGCCGGGCGGCTCTCCCAGAAAGCTCGCGCCCGGCTGGAGATGGCGTCGAGGGTGCCGTTGGGATTGATCACCATGCCCAGGGCACCGAACCCGACCAGCAGGTCGAGGGATATCCAACTCGGCAGGTGCGGGGCGACGAGCGGGAACACCGAGAGGGACAGTCCACCGGCCAGGGCGCCCATCGGGGAGTGCACGCCCCAGATGTAAACCGTCAGGACGATGAACAGGCCCAAATAGAAATAGAAGTCAGTGGCGGTCACCTGCTGCTGGGTAGAGCCGAACAGGGCCCCGGCGAAGGTGGCCAGGGCGGTGGCCAGGGCGGTGACCCCGATTTTGGTCAGGTTGAGGTTCATGCCGATGGTGGCGCTGGCCGCCGGGCTGTCCTTGCTGGCGGCCAACAGCCGGCCGAAGCTGCTGCGGCGGATGGCGCCGACCCCGAAGGCCAGGACCGAGAAGACCACGGCCATGAAGATGAGGTTGGCCCTCGGACCTTGCAGCGAGATGAAGGGGATACGCAACCGGTGGATGGTGATGGTGTTCTCCATCACGCTGCTCTGATTGAACAGGACGTACCAGACCAACTCGGAGAGGGCGAGCGTCGACAGGGCCAGCTCCAGCCCCCGGAGCCGCAGGGCCGGAAGGGCGAAGACGATTCCGACCCCGGCGCCGATGAGGGTGACCAGGACCAACCCCCCGAGCCCACCGCCGGGTGACAGTTTCATGAACAGAAAGGCGCCGAGGCCCAGGAAGGTGTACATGGCTAAGTTGAGCTGTCCGCCGTACCCGGAGAGCAGGACCACCGCCAGCCCGAGAATGGCGATGGCCAGGCCCTCGTTGACCGCCCCCAGGTTGGTGCCGTGCAGGAACGGCAACGCGATCAGCACCGCGGCGACGACACCGACCGACTGGACGGCGCTCACCCGGGCCGAGGCGATCCGGGGGGTCCGCCGGGCCGGCGGGGCACCCACCCGCAGGCGTACCGAGGGAAGCACCAGCAGCACGATGATCAAGAACAGGGTGGGCAGCACCGTTTCCAGCTCCGACAGCGGCCCGTTGGTGGTGTGCACGTAGCCGGTCACGTAGCTGGCGGCCAGGCCCAGCACGATGGCCCCCACGAAGGTGAGGGGAAGATTCCGCAATCGCCCGAGCATGGCGGCGGCGAAGCTGTTGATGATCAGGAAGGTGAGGTTGAGCACGCTCAGGTCGTCGAACAGGGTGGCCTGGAGGATGGCGGCCAGCGCCCCCATGCTGACCCCGATGGCCCACGACAGGGCATTGAGCCTGGTGGTGCGCCACCCGTTGAGGGCAACCAGGGGGCGGTCATCGACCACGGCCCGCATGGTGATACCCAGCCGGGTGCTGAACAAGAACAGGCGCAGGCCGATGGCCACCGCGATGGCCAGGCCGATGCACAACAGCTGTTCGTAGGAGATCCGCTGGCCGAGGACGGTGACAAAGCTGGTCGGCCCGAAGAACGGGCCCAACGCCCGGGCGGTGTCCGCCGGCCAGATGGCATAGGCGACCCCCATCCCCAACACCAGCAGGGCCAGGGTCGTCACCAGCATGACCCCGGTGTCGTTGATGTCGATCCATCGCACCAGCAACAGCTGCAACCCGGCACCGACGATCGGGGCGGCGACCAACAGCACCGCCCCGAGGGCGAACGGGCCGGCCCAGTGGTCGGCCACCCGCAGCTGCCAGTAGAGGAAGGCCATCAACATCCCCAGCGACCCGTGGGCGAAGTTGAACACCCCCGAAGTGGTGTAGGTGACGACCAACCCGGAGGCGGCGATGGCGTAGATGGCGCCGGTGGCCAGACCGGCGATCGTCAACCCGACGAACAGGCTCATCGGCTAGCAGTTCGCTCCGCCGGCCACCACCCTGGGCGCCGGCGGTTCATGAGTCGAGGGTTCATTACTCATGGACGTAGCTTCCGTTGCAGGTGAAACCGCTCGGCGTCGCCGGGTCGCGGACGAACTTGCCGTTGGCCACGTCGATGATGATGTAGCAGGTGCCCGGCACTTTGCCCGCCGGGTTGGTGGTCTGTGACATCCCGTTGCCGTCGAAGTTGGTGATCGTCTTCAGGCCGTTCACCAGTGCCGCCCGGGTGGGCGCCCCCCCGGCGTTGATGCCCTGAACGAACATCATGCCCGACAGCCAACCGTAGGCGGCGTAGATGGTGGGGGCTTGACCACCGGACACCGAGCTGTACCACTTGTCGAACAGGGCCACCTCCGGGACGGTGGCGGCGTCCTCGCCCTCGTACATGGCCATGGGCTGCTCGAGGATCGAACCGTTGGCCCCCGGACCTCCGGTGGCGATGAACTGCGGGTCGTAGGCGGGGGCGCCCCAGTCGGCGAACGGAATGGTGTAGCCGGCCGCGTACATCTGGGAGGCCATGGCCCCGTAGATGGCGGCGGTGGCCTCGAAGATGAGCCCCTGGACTCCGGCGGCCTTCATGGCCGCGATGTACGACCCGAAATCGGTGGTGGTCGGCGAGATGCTGTCGGCGGAGTAGATGAACTTGTACCCGAGCGACTGCATGACCTTCTCCTGGGCGGTGCCCTGGGCCTGGGCGGTGCCCTGGTCCTCCTCGAGGATGGCCATGTGCTGGGTCACGTTGGCCCCGAACTTCTGGGCGAAGTACTGGAAGGGGCCGCTGATGAAGCCGCCCGGTTGGGGTTGCGGGGAGAAGTTCTCGGGCAGGTTGAAGCGGGCCGGGGTGAGCGCCTCGCCGATGTCCGGCACGTTGGCCGAAGCGATGGCCGCCGCCCCGCCGTCGTCGGCCACCGAGAACGAACCCACGAAGGCCAGTACCTGGCTGGCGATGGACTGGACGGTCGTGGAGTTCTGGGCCTCCTCCATGTTGTCGTCACCGGAGTCCAGCGTCAGCTTGCGGCCGCAGACCCCGCCGATGCTGTTCTGGTAGGCGACGAACGCCTGGGTACCGAGCCGGGCCGAGGTGAACAGGCCAGGCACCGGGCCGGTCACGGTACTGACGTTGCCGATGGTGATGGTGCTGGGGGTCACGCCCGGCCCCGATCCAGCGGCGCCGTTCGGGCAGACCGGCCCGCTGGCGCTCCCGCCACCGCCACCCCCGCCACCGCCTCCGGACCCGCCGCCACTGCCTCCGGTCGCCGAGCTGCCGCCGGCGGTCGCCGCGCTGCCCGCCGATCCGGCCGTCCCGGCCGATCCCGCCGCCGTCGTATTGGTGGTTCCGGCTTTGGTGTTGGTTCCCGATCCGGTGTTGTTCAGTCCGCTGCTGTTCGAGGCGTTGGCCGCCGCCAGTTGGGCGGCGGAGAGCCGAGCTCCGCAGGCCGTGCAGACCAGGGTCACGGCCAACAGGGCCACCACGCTCGCCCGGGTCGACCATCCGCGGCGGCCCCCCTTCGAGCGAAAAGAGCTGCGCGAGCTGGACTTGGCCGTCATATACCCACCTCCCGGCGAGAAAATTTACCCACGTTCAGGGCCAACGAATCCTCAACCGCAACCAGAGCGGTCCTCCGGAGGACGGAAATTCCCCCGGGCAGTCCTCCGGCATCAGAATCCTTGAGCAGAGCCACGACTTCCCTCCCTGTACGACGCCACCATCGCCCCGAAGAGGGCATCGTACTGCCTTGCGTGAGGCATTTCTATAACATGTTCTCATATTGAGAACGGCATCCGGACGCCTTGGAAACGGGGCGGGGAGGCCGATCTTGTGGGCTCCAGACGAGAAATATACAATTTTGTATACAATCCGGCCGGCGATCGGATGCCCGTCGGAGTTCGGGCTGACACCCGGTGCCAAGCGCCAACATCGGCGGTGGGCAGCCCGAATCGGTCCGGTAACCTAACCGACTATGGATCATCCGATGACCCAACGCCTCGAAGAGCTGGCCGAGCGCCGCGAACAGGCCCTGCACGCCGGTTCGGAACGGGCCGTCACCAAGCACCACGCCAAGGGCAAGATGACCGCCCGGGAGCGGCTCGACTACCTCCTCGACGAGGGTTCGTTCCAGGAGCTCGACATGCTGGCCCGTCACCGGGCCCACGGGATGGGACTCGACGACAACCGGCCCTACACCGACGGGGTGATCACCGGTTTCGGCACCATCGACGGTCGCCGGGTCTGCGTGTTCAGCCAGGACTTCACCGTGTTCGGCGGGGCCCTGGGCGAGGTGTTCGCCGAGAAAATCCACAAGGTGATGGACCTGGCCTCCTCCATCGGGGTGCCGATGATCGGCCTCAACGACGGAGCCGGAGCCCGCATCCAAGAGGGGGTGGTCTCCCTCCACTCCTATGGCGGGATCTTCCACCGGAACGCCCAGGCGTCGGGGGTGATCCCGCAGATCAGCGTGATCCTCGGACCCTGTGCCGGTGGGGCCGTCTACAGCCCGGCGATGACCGACTTCATCTTCATGGTCCAGGGCACCAGCCACATGTTCATCACCGGGCCCGACGTGGTCAAGACGGTCACCGGCGAGGACGTGACCCTCGAGGAGCTGGGCGGGGCCATGAGCCATGCCACCAAATCCGGAGTCGCCGCCTTCGTGGCCCCGGACGAGAAGTCGTGCCTGGATCAGGTCCGCTACCTCCTCAGCTTCCTGCCGTCCAACAACCTCGAGGAGGCGCCGGTGATCGACTCGGGGGATGACCCCGAGCGGCTGTGCCCGGAGTTGAGCGAGTTGATGCCGGCGTCGCCCAACCAGCCCTACGACATGAAGAAGGTCATCGAGTCGGTGGTCGATGACGGCGAGTTCTTCGAGGTCAACCACCACTGGGCCATGAACCTGGTCTGCGGTTTCGCCCGGGTCGATGGCCGGGCGGTGGGCATCGTCGGCAACCAGCCCCAGATGCTGGCCGGGGTGCTCGACATCGACGCCGCCGAGAAGGGGGCCCGGTTCGTTCGCACCTGTGACGCCTTCAACGTCCCGTTGGTGACGTTCGTCGACGTGCCCGGGTTCATGCCCGGGACCGACCAGGAGTACGGCGGGATCATCCGCCACGGCGCCAAGCTGTTGTACGCCTACTGCGAGTCGACGGTGCCCCGGATCCAGATCATCACCCGGAAGGCCTACGGCGGCGCCTACGTGGTCATGAACTCCAAGTCCATCGGGGCCGACCTGGCCTACGCCTGGCCGTCGGCCGAGCTGGCGGTCATGGGCCCGGAGGGCGCGGTGGAGATCGTCTACCGCCGGGATCTGGCCGAGGCCGCCGATCCGGTCGGCCGGCGCAAGGAGCTGGTCGAGGAGTACACCGAGCGCTACGCCAACCCGTATGCCGCCGCCGAGCGGGGCTACGTCGACGATGTCATCGATCCGGCCGAGACCCGCCAGGTACTGGTCAAGAGCCTGGCCCTGCTCACCTCCAAGCGCGAGGAGCTGCCGAAGCGCAAGCACGGGAACATGCCGCTGTGAGCGATCCCGTCGCCCCGTCAACCTCCACCGGGCTGGCGCCGCGCCCGGTCATCGACCCGACCGTGCTGGCGGTGCTGGCGGCGTCGGCCGAACTGGTCTGGCCCCGCCGCCATGCCGCCCCGGAGCCGGAACCGTTCGACGGCCCGGCGTGGCGTTTCAGCGGGAGATGGTGGACGAGGCCGGTCGCCTCCCGCCGCGACCGCCCGTGGGCCCGAAACTGATCTTCCGCCGACGCGGATCTCAGCTGGTGAGGGCGGCGCGGTGCTGCTCGGCCAGTTCTTCCAGGTCGCTCATCATCCGGCCGATCTCGAAGTCCTTCGGGGTGTAGACCCTCGCCACCCCTTTGCCGATGAGGATGTCGGCGTCCTCCGGCGGGATGATCCCGCCCACCACCACCGGGACGTCCAGACCGAAGGCCCGGAGCCGGTCGACCACGTCGGGGACGAGTTCGAGATGGCTGCCGGACAGGATGGAGATCCCGACCACGTCGACGTCTTCGTCGCGGGCGGCGGCGGCGATCTCCGCGGGGGACAGGCGGATTCCCTGGTAGATGACTTCGAAGCCGGCATCCCGGGCCGCCACCGCGATCTGCTCGGCGCCGTTGGAGTGGCCATCGAGACCCGGCTTGGCCACCAGGAGCTTCGGCGGCCCTCCGGCGTGATCGGCCAGGGCCTTGGAACGGGCGAGGACGCCGCCCAACTCGGTGCCCCGATGGCCCACCCCGCCCCCGATCCCGGTCGGGGCCCGGTACTCCCCGAAGATCTCTCGGAGGGTGTCCGCCCATTCGCCGGTGGTGCCACCGGCGTGAGCCAGGGCGATGGTGGCCGGCATCACGTTGTCGGTTCCCTTCGCCGCCCGGCGCAGGTCGTCGAGGGCCTGTCGGACCGCGCCCCCATCGCGAGCCGATCGCCAGGCGGCCACATCGGCTCGCATCTCCGATTCCACCGCCGGGTCGACCCGCAGGATCGAGCCCCCGGTCCCGTTGGGGCCGGAGCCGATTTCCGAGGCCAGTGGCGATTCCGCCGTCTCGGTGAAGCAGTTGACCCCCACCACCTTCAGCTCGCCGGTCTCGATGCGGCGGACGCGCTCGGCCTGGCTGCCGACCAGGCGCGATTTCAACTCGTCGATGGCCTCGAAGGCGCCCCCCAGCGCCAGCACGTCCTCGAGCTCGGCCCAGGAGGCGTCGGCAATCTCGTCGGTCTTTTGCTCGATGACCACCGAGCCGTCGAAGATGTCCTCGTACTCGAGAATGTCGGACTCGAAGGCGAGGATCTGCTGGATCCGCAGTGACCACTGCTGGTCCCAGGGGCGGGGAAGGCCCAGGGCCTCGTTCCAGGCCGGGAGCTGGACCGCCCGGGCCCGGGCCCGCTTCGACAGGGTCACCCCCAGCGATTCGAGCACGATGCGGGGCACGTTGTTCTCCGGCTGGGCCTCGGTCAGGCCCAGCGAGTTGACCTGCACCCCGTAGCGCATCCGGATGAGCTTGGGCTCGGTGACCCCGTAACGCTCCTGGCAGATGCGCTCCCACAACCGGGTGAAGGCTCGCATCTTGCAGGTCTCTTCGATGAAGCGGACGCCGGCATTGACGAAGAACGAGATGCGGCCGACCACCGATGGGAACTCGGCCTCGGTGACCTGGCCCGAGTCGCGGACGGCGTCGAGGATCCCGATGGCGGTGGCCAACGCGTAGGCGACCTCCTGATGGGGGGTGGCCCCGGCCTCTTGGAGGTGGTAGCTGCAGACATTGATGGGGTTCCACTTGGGGACGTGCTTCACCGTGTAGGCGATGGTGTCCACCGTCAGCCGCCGGCTGGGAATCGGCGGGAAGATGAAGGTGCCCCGCGACAGGTACTCCTTGACGATGTCATTCTGGGTGGTTCCCGACAGCACCGTCGGATCGACTCCCTGATCCTCGGCGTTGGCGATGTAGAGACTCAGCAGCCAGGCGGCGGTGGCGTTGATGGTCATCGACGTGTTCATCGACTCCACCGGGATCTGGTCCATCAGCTGGGCCATGTGCCCGAGATGGGCCACCGGCACGCCGACCTTGCCGACCTCGCCGGCGGCTTCGGGGGCGTCCGGGTCGTAGCCGATCTGGGTGGGGAGATCGAAGGCGATGGACAGTCCGGTCTGGCCCCGGGCCAGATTGGTCCGGTAGAGGGCGTTGGACGCCTTGGCCGTCGAATGCCCCGAGTAGGTGCGCATCACCCACGGCTTGTCCCGCTCCCGGGGTTCGGGCGTGGGCTCGCCGGCCACATCCTGAGGACGAGTCACCTTTTCCACGTGGGTCATCCCTCCATTGTTGCCGCGGTTTCCCCCTGGTGCTGCCCGCTACTTCTTCTTGTAGTCGAGGAAGCCCTGACCGGATTTGCGCCCCAGCAACTCGGCAGCGACCATCCGGCGCAACAGCGGCATGGCCGCATAGTTGGGATCCCGGAATTCCTCGTACAGCGCATCCAGGATGGCCAGGGAGGTATCCAATCCGACCAGGTCAAGCAGCGCGAACGGCCCCATCGGGAACCCGCAGCCACCCTTCATGGCGGTGTCGATGTCGTCGACTGACGCCACCCCCTGTTCGTAGAGGCGGACGGCGTTGTTCAGGTAGGGGAACAGCAGGGCGTTGACGATGAACCCGGCCTGGTCCTTGACCTCGACCGGGGTCTTGCCGCACTCCTCGGCGAACTTGCGGGCCGAGGCGATGGTCTGGTCCGAGGCGGTGATGGGCCGGACCACTTCGACCAGCTCCATCATCGGAGCCGGATTGAAGAAGTGGACACCGCAGACCTTGTCGGGGCGCCCGGTCTGCATGGCCAGCTCCACCACCGGAAGGGTGGAGGTGTTGGTGGCCAGGATGGTCTTGTCGTCGGTGATCCGGTCGAGCTCGTTGAACAGCTCCTTTTTGACCGCCAGGTCCTCGACCACCGACTCGATGACCAGGTCGACGCCCTTGAGGGCGGCCAGGTCGGAAGTCCCGGTGACCAGGGCGAGGGCGGCGTCGCGCTCAGCCTCGGTCTTCTTGCCTTTCTCGACCTGCCGGTTGAGCGACTTCTCCAGGGCGGCCAGGGTGGCGTCGGCGGTGGACTGGCTGCGGGAGCGCAGGATCACCTCGAAACCGTTGACCGCCGCCGTCTCGGCGATACCCGAGCCCATGATTCCCGAACCGACAATTCCTACTCGTGCGATTGACATGGGTGGTGATGTTACCGGTGAGTCAGGGGGCGGTGCTCCCGATCAAATTCAGCCACCCGGACCGAGCGCACCTCCGAGGCGCTTGGCCCCCAGGTCGATGAGCAACCGGGGGGAGATCCGGTAGACCGCCCAGGCCCGACGGGCGTGGAAGGGGGTGACGATGATCGGCCGGTTGCGGGCCACCCCGTCCAGCACGTCGGAGGCCAGGGAGGCAACCGGGTACGGGGGGCCGACCAGCGACGTGAGCATCGAGCGGATGTTGGGCATGGAGGCGACCGGCGGCAGGTCCTCGGGATTCGGCTTGTCCAGCAGGGGAGTCTCGATGACCCCGGGGCAGACCACCGTCACCTTGACCTGGTGGGCGGCGGCTTCCATCCGGAGACCGACGCTCAACCCGACCACCGCGTGCTTGGTGGTGGAGTAGGGAACCAGCATCGGGCTGGGCAACAGACCCGACAGCGACGCGGTGTTGACGATGTGGCCCCGGCCCTGGGCGATCATCAACGGGTAGGCAGCGTTGACGCCGTTGATCACGCTCCACACATTCACGTCGAGGACCCGGCGCCAGTGGGCGGCGCTCAACTCCCTGACCTCGCCACCCACACCGATGCCGGCGTTGTTGAAGAGGAGATCGAGCCCACCGTGATCCGCCGCCGTCCGACCGACCAGTTCGTCGACGGCGGCGGCATCGGTCACGTCCAGGTTGGCGGCGATGGCCCGGGAGTCTCCGGCCCGCCGGGACAGCTGCTCGGCGATCGAGGCGGACCCATCGCCGTCGATATCCGAGACCACCACCGTCGCTCCCCGGTCGACCAGCTCGGTGGCCAGCGCCCGGCCGATGCCCGATGCCGCCCCGGTGACAATGGCCACCTTGCCCTCGAAGTGCCGGCCCCGCGCGGTGGCTCGATCTGCTGCTCGTCCCATGTTTCCCCCATCGGTCGCCCTTGCGTTGGGAGCCAAGCTACCGACACGATGGTGGCAATGAGCACCCCTCCCAAGACCTCGGCCCGGCGTTCAGCCGCGCCCGGGGCCACCAAGGCGGCCAAGTCCAGGGCCACCCAGGCGACCCGGGCCGGCAAAGCCGGGGCCACCAAGGCGGCGACCAAGAAGGCGGCCAAGACGGCGAACGCAGCCAAGTCGGCTCGAACCCGGGCGGCGGCGCCGGCGTCGGCCGCCTGGGCGGCGGGCGAAGCGCCCAGTCCCTGGGTTGGGGGCGAGCGGTGGCCGGGCCGGCGATTCGGTCGGCAGCGCGGGATCTACAACCGTCAGCTCCAACGGGCCAACGAAACGTGGCCGATCCCGGCCCGGCTGCTCTCCTGGTTGTTCCGCCGACCCGATCTGGTGCTCGCGTGGCTGGGCAACCCGGCGCCGGTCCGGGCCGATGGCCAGGTCCTGAATCGGAGCGTCCAGGCGCTGTTGGCGCTCATGACTCGGCTGGAGGGCGCCCGGACCGGCGGCGCTACCGCCGAAGGCCAGGGCTTGGGCGACCTGGCCGTCATGCGCAAGCAGATGCAGCGGGTCGCCGTCTTGATGCCCATCCGCACCGATGTCTACGTCGTCGAGCGGTCGATCCCATCGGCCCGGAGTACCGGGTCATCCGACGGCATCCCCGTGCGGATCTACCGCCAGTTCGGCACCGGGGTCGGGGCCGACCTGGGACTCGGTTCTCGGCCGCCGGCCATCGTCTTCTACCACGGAGGAGGGTTCGTCAACGGCGATCTCATCTCCCACGACCCGTCCTGCCGGCTCCTGGCCGCGGTCAGCGGATGCGTGGTGGTCGCCATCGACTACCGGTTGGCCCCGGAGCACCCGTTCCCGGCGGCAGTGGAAGACTCGCTGACCGCCTACGCCTGGGTGCACGACCACGCCGACGAGCTCGGGATCGCCGAGGGACGGGTGGGGGTGATGGGAGACAGCGCCGGAGGCAACCTGGCCGCGGTGGTCGCCCTCCTCACCCGGAAAGGCGCGGCCACCCCGGCACCCATCGTGCCGGTGGCGTCGGGGATTCCCGCTCCGGTCGCCCAGGGTTTGGTCTACCCCGTCCTCAGCACCCGCCTCGACTCGGAATCCGTCCGCCTGTTCGGCCACGGGTACTTCCTCACCGAGCAAAAGATGAGCAACGCCCGCGATGCCTACCTACCCAACCGGGAAGATTGGGAGCTCGGGGCGGTGTCCCCGCTATTGGCCGACGACGTCGGCGGGGTGGCGCCGGCGCTGGTGGTGACGGCGGGGTTCGACCCGCGCCGGGATGAAGGAGACGCGTACGCCGGGAGGCTCCAGCGGGCCGGGGTCGAGGTGGAACACCGGCGCTACGTCGACCAGATCCACGGCTTCTTCGGGATGGGATTCCTGGACGATTCGCTGGCGCTGTCGATCGAGGTCTGTGACGTCATGGGCCGGATGATGCACCGGGACGCGCCGGGTCGGGGCTGGGGATGACCGCGAGATGACCATCTCATCCGTCGGTCGCGTCCCGCGGTGCCACCTAGTGTGACCAAGATGAACGGATCTTCTCAGTCGTCCGGTGTCGTCGCCCTGGTGGGGGGCGGCGAGTGGCAGCCGGGCTGCTCCTTCGATGCCGAACTGCTGGCCGCCTCGGGATCCGATGCGGTGCTGGTGTTGCCCACCGCCGGCGCCTACGAGCATCCCGAGCGGGCGGTGGTCCAGGCGGCCGAGTGGTTCGATCCCCTGGGCGGGAAGGTGGAGGGACTCATGGTGCTCTCCCGGGGTGACGCCGAGGATCCGGGAGCCGCGGCGGTGTTGCGCAAGGCGCGGTTCATCTACCTCAGCGGGTCGTCGCCGATGCACCTCCGCAGCGTGCTCAAGGGGTCCAAGGCGTGGGACGCCCTGGTCGCCGCCTGGAACGACGGCGCCGTCATCGCCGGTTCCTCGGGATCAGCGATGGCCCTCACCGATCCGATGGTCGACGCCCGGGGCGGTGGGCTGACGCTGGGACTCGGCCTGGTCACCGGCATCGCGGTGGTACCCCACTTCGGCGACACCCACGAAGACGCCCATGGCCAGAAGATGCACCGTTCGGTGCTGCTGGCACCCCGGGACACCCCGGTGGCGGGGGTACCCGAGCGCACCGCCCTCATCCGGGACCCCGACGGCACCTGGCGTACCGCCGGCGAAGGGTCGGTCGCCATCTTCGTCAACGGCGCCCCGGCCGAGGCCGGCCTCGGGGCCCTGCCGAACTGACCCGGAGGCGGGCTCAGTCAGATTCGGTGATGGTCACCGATTCGATGGTCACCTGCTCGGACGGCGCCCCCGACCGGCTTCCGGTCGATTCGATGGCGGGGATGGTCTCGGTGCCGCCGACCACCTTCCCGAACAGCGAGTAGCTGGGGGGGAGGGCCACCCCGTCCCTCCCGCTGATGATGAAGAACTGGCTGCCATTGGTATTGGGACCGGCATTGGCCATGGCCACCGAGCCGATCTCGTACCGCCCCCGGGCCGGCAGCTCGTCCTCGAACTGGTAGCCGGGGCCGCCGCGGCCCGAGCCTTCGGGGTCACCGCCCTGGAGCATGAAGCCGGGGATGATGCGGTGGAAGACGATTCCGTCGAAGTAGTGCCAGCGAGCCAGGAATACGAAATTGTTCACCGTCTTCGGGGCGGCGACCGGGTCGAGGGCGATGGTCATGGTCCCTTTGTTGGTCACCATCTCGGCCGTATAGCGCTTGGCCGGATCGATGATCATCGGGGGCGGTCCGTCGAATCGTCGGGTCTTCGGGCTGGACCCGTCGGAAGCCGGGATCTCGGGGGGCATGGGACTCTCCTTGGTGGTAGTCGAGATGGTTGAGAAAGGACCGGGACAACCGCAGGGATCAGGTCACCGCGATGGTCACCGACACGATCCGGTGGAGCACCGCCGGAGGTACCCCGTTGGCCGAGGCGGTGGCGTTGCCGTCGGCATTGATCTTGTCGACGACGCTCATTCCCGAGGTCACCTTACCGAACAGCGTGTAGTTGGGAGCCAGGGTCTGGCCCTGGGTGCCGTCCACGATGAAGAACTGGCTGCCGTTGGTGTTGGGCCCGGAGTTGGCCATGGCCACCGAGTAGTTGGGGTACTGGGGGCTGGCCGTCTTCGGGAGCTCGTCGGCGAAGGTATAGCCGGGCCCCCCGGATCCGCTGCCGGTGGGATCGCCGGTCTGGTCCATGAAGCCGGGAATCACCCGGTGGAAGACGATGCAGTCGAAGTAATGCTGGCCGGCGAGGTAGACGAAGCTGTTGACGGCCTTGGGGGCGGCTTTCGGATCGAGCTGGATGGTGAACGGGCCCACGTCGGTGGTGACGGTGGCGGTGTAGGTCTTCGAGGAGGAGATCGTCATCGGCGGCGCCGACGGGTAGGACGGCTTGTTCAGGGTGTCGGTGAAGGTCGCCGGGCAATTGGCCGAGGTGGTGATGGCGCTCGGAGTCGTATCCCCCGACCCGCCCTTGGGCGCCGGCTTGGTGGTGGTCGTGGTGCTGGATTTGGCCGCCGCCTTCTTGGTTGGGCTCGATCCGCTGTTGATCCAGTAGGCGATGCCGAATATGACGCCGGCCACCACCACCAACGAGATGACCCGCCGGGTGTTCTGCTTGCGCTTGCGATTTCTCTTCTGGGCCTCGAGCCGGGCGTTGCGGCCGGCTTTCTGACGTTGGCGCTTCTCGGTAGACACGGTCCACGAGGGTAGCCGCTCCTCGGGCGGTAGCCTGAGCGGCCATGTCCCTTGTGGTGCAGAAATTCGGAGGCACCTCGGTGGCCGACTCCGACCGGATCCGAGCGGTGGCCGACCACGTGGCCCGCTCGCGCCGAGACCACGACGACGTGGTGGTGGTGGTGAGCGCTATGGGGAAGACCACCGACGACCTGGTCCGGCTGGCCGCCGAAGTCAGCCTCACCCAGCCCAACCGAGAGGTGGACATGCTGCTCAGCGCGGGTGAGCGCATCAGCATGGCCTTGCTGGTCATGGCGCTGGCCGATCTCGACGTGACCGCCGAGTCCTTCACCGGAAGCCAGGCCGGCATCATCACTGACAGCGTGCACACCCGGGCCAAGATCATCGAGATCCGGGCCGACCGGTTGTTGGCCTCCCTGGCCTCCGGCGCGGTTCCGGTGGTGGCCGGATTCCAGGGGATGTCCACCGATCGGAACATCACCACCCTCGGGAGGGGGGGTTCGGACACCACCGCGGTGGCGCTGGCTGCCGCGCTGCGTGCCGACGCCTGCGAGATCTATACCGACGTCTCGGGGATCTACAGCGCCGACCCCCGGATCGTGCCCGAAGCCCGCAAGCTGGCCCGGGTCAGCTACGAGGAAATGCTGGAGATCGCCGCCCATGGCGGCCGGGTGCTGTCACTGCGCTCGGTGGAGTTCGCCCGCAATCACCACGTGCCGCTACATGTGCGGTCCAGTTTCACCTGGGAACCCGGGACCTGGGTCGTGGAGGAGGATGAGAGCATGGAACAGGCAGTCGTCACCGCCATCACCCACGACGCCTCGGAAGCCAAGGTGACCGTGGCCGGGCTGCCCGACCGTCCCGGGGTGGCCGCTCGGTTGTTCCGGGCCCTGGCCGACCGGAACGTGTCGGTGGACATGATCGTGCAGAACGTCGCGCTGGACGGGACGACCGACATCTCGTTCACGGTGCCCGGGTTCGACCTGGCCATCAGCACCGAGGTGTCGGAGTCGCTCATCCCGGAGCTGGGCGCCACCGGGGTCACCACCGATTCGGACGTGGCCCGGGTCTCGCTGGTGGGGGCGGGGATGAAGACCCATCCGGGGGTGACCGCCCTCACCTTCGAGACCCTGGCCAACGAGGGCATCAATATCGAGATGATCTCGACCTCGACCATCCGGATCTCCTGCATGGTGCGCGCCGGGAAGGCGGAGGCGGCGGTGCAGGTTCTCCACGCCGCCTTCGGGCTGGCTCCGCCGTCGCCGTAGACTGAGGGGATGCGAGTCGCGGTTGTGGGTGCCACCGGCCAGGTGGGCACGGTGATGCGGTCGATCCTGGACGCGCGAAGCTTTCCGATCGACGGCCTCCGGCTCTTCGCCTCGTCCCGCTCGGCCGGGCGCCGGCTGCCGTTCCGGGGAGACCAGGTGGAGGTCGAGGATGCGGCCGCCGCCGACCCGGCCGGCATCGACATCGCCCTGTTCTCCAGCGGGGCGACCGCCTCCCGGGAGCTGGCCCCCCGGTTCGCCGCCGCCGGAGCTGTCGTCATCGACAATTCCTCCGCCTGGCGGATGGATCCCGACGTCCCGCTGGTGGTCCCCGAGGTCAACGCCCACGCCCTCGGGGCGATCCGCAAGGGGATCGTGGCCAATCCGAACTGCACCACCATGGTGGCCATGGCCGTATTGAAGCCCCTCCACAACGAGTCCACCCTCGATCGGATGGTGGTCTCCACTTACCAGGCAGTGTCCGGGGCCGGCCTCGCCGGGGTGGCCGAACTCGAGGAACAGCTGGAGAAGTCGGCGGGAGCCGCCGCCGGACTGACCTTCGACGGGTCGGCGATCCAATTCCCGCCGCCATCCAAGTTCCCGGGGACCATCGCCCACAACGTGCTCTCGATCGCCGGGTCGTTGGTGAACGACGGCTCCGGGGAGACCAATGAGGAGCAGAAATTCCGTGACGAGAGCCGGAAGATCCTGGAGATCCCCGGGCTGCGGTTGACCTGCACCTGCGTGCGGGTGCCGGTGTTCACCGGACACTCGATGGCCATCGTCGCCGAGTTCGAACGGCCGCTGAGCCCCGAGCGGGCCACCGAGCTTCTGACCGCCGCCCCCGGGGTGGAGTTGTCGGAGATGCCCACCCCGTTGCGGGCGGCCGGCATCGACCCGACGCTGGTGGGAAGGATCCGTCAGGCTGATGGCGGAGACACCACCCTGGCCCTGTTTCTGTGCGGCGACAACCTCCGCAAGGGCGCCGCCCTCAATGCCGTGCAGATCGCCGAGTCGCTGGTCGAACTCGGTATGGTCGGCTGACCTCGGGCTCCTTTCCGGTCGAGACGGCTACTTCGGCGGCCAGGCGCTGACCTGTCTGAGTAGCCCGACGTCGTCTCGACATGCCCAGTGCTCGGTCACTCTGCCATCGGCGATCCGCCAGAGGTGGATATAGGTCCAGGCGACGGGTACGTGGGTGACCGACACCCCAGCCAGCAGCGGCATGGTTGATGCTTGGTGGGTCCCGCGCATGGTCATGTGGTGGGCGACGAGATCGCCCTCGGTGATGAGGTGATGGTGCTCGATTTCGATCCGGCCGAGATCGTTTTCGATCGTGGCGATGATCTGCTTCCAGCCCTCTCGCCCCTGTGGACCGGCCGCATGGTTGACCATGTCCTCGGCGACCAGTTCGTCCACCGCGGTGTCGTCGCCCGCCGCGCGCCGGCGGAACAGCTCCTCAATGATCTCCTTTGGCGTCACAGGGCACCCCTCGGGCTGCGGTCCTCAGCTGACGTTGGAGAACGGGGCGGCGGCGGCCAGTCCCGCCACCCGTTTGGCCAGGTTCACCGCGTGGTCGCCGAACCGCTCGTAGAACCGGGCCACCATGGCCAGCTCCACCGCCACCGGGAGCGGCATGGTCCCGGCCACCACCTCGACGGTGAGGCTGACGTGGAGATCGTCCATCTCGTCGTCGAGGGTGTCCACCACCGACGCCGCGGTGGTGAGCCGATCGGCATAGGCATTGGCGGTGGCCCGCCACATGTGGATGGCCACCTCGCCCATGCGCTCGACCAATCCCCGGCTGCGGGCCGACAGCTCGGTGCCGAGGCCGCGGGCGGCCCGCCGGGCCACGTGTTCGGCGAGGTCGCCGTTCCGTTCGAGGTCGGGGAGCATCCGGAGGATGGTGACCAGAAAGTAGAGATCGTCGGGAGACTCGATCCGACCGACGGTCAGCTGGTCCATGGTCTGGTGCTCGATCTCCCGATAGAGACTGTCGACCACTTCGTCGCGGTCGGCCAGGGCTTTGGCCGCCTCCCGGTCGCCGGACAGCAGCGCGTGGGTGGCGCCGGCCACGTTTTCGCCGACCATGGCAAACAGCTGGAGCACCTGGCGGTCGATCTGAGCCAGCGCCTCGTCCATGTCTCCACCGTACCGCGGCACCATTCGTCCTTCTACGGGCTTTTGGCGGACATCGATCAGGCCGGGCTGTCCACCGTCTCGGGTTGATGAGCCGGCTGGGCCAGCTGGCGGTCATCTTCCCCCGGGTCGGCCGGCAGCTCGTCGCCGACGATGATGCGGGGCCCGGACGTCCAGGACAGGTAACGCCACGACCAGTTCACCAACACGGTGATCTTGTTGCGAAAACCGATCAGATAGATGAGGTGGAGGCCGAGCCAGGACAACCAGCCCAAGGTGCCCCGGATGACCATCCCGCTGGGGAACTGGGCGATGGCGGCCCGGCGGCCGATGGTGGCCATGGTGCCCTTGTCGTTGTAGCGAAAGGACAGGGTGGGCTTTCCCTTCACCCGGTTGACGATCTGTTCGGCCGCGTGTTTGCCGGACTGGATGGCAACCTGGGCGAGCTGCGGACAGGTCACTCCCGGTCGGTCATCTCCCCAGGGGACGGCGGCGGCATCACCGATGGCGTACGCCTGATGGTGGTCGGGCAGGGCCAGGTCGGCGCGGACGACCAGGCGGCCACTGCGGTCGGCCAGGGCACCCAATCCGGAAGCCACGGTGCCGTCGACGGTGACGCCCCCGGCCCACACCACCGTGCGGGTGGCGATCCGGGAACCGTCGTCGAGTTCGACGTAGGTCGGGGTGATCTGTTTGACCATCCGGCCGAGGCGCAGCTCCACGGTGCGACGCCGGAGGGTGTCGGCGGCGTAGCTGGACGCCGACGGCTTGAAGGGGGTGAGGAGCCGTCCGAGCCCGTCGACGAGGATGATCTTGGCCTGGGCTCGGTCGAACTTGAACCCGTCATGGCGCACCGAGACGTCGAGCAACTCGGCCAGCGCCCCCGCCACCTCCACCCCGGTCGGCCCTCCCCCCACCACCACGAAGGTGAGGGTGCCGTCGCTGATCAGCTCCGGGTGGGCGTCGATCTCCTCGAGCCGCCGGAGCAGGTGGTCCCGCAGAATCCGGGCATCGGCCAATGTGTACAGCGGGAAGGTGAACTCCTGGGCGCCGGGGATCCCGAAGTACTTGGCGACGGCCCCGGTGGCCAGGATGATCGAGTCGAAGGGCAGCGGATCGTCACCTTCGAGGCTCACCATCCGGGCGTCCCAGTCCACCCCGTCCACCGTGCCGTACCGGAAGGTCACATTGGAGGTGCGTCCGAAAATGGCCCGGACCGGGTAGGCCACGTCGGCGGGGTCGAGCCCGGCCGTCGACACCTCGTAGAGCAGTGGCTGGAAGGTGTGAAAGTTGTGCTGGTCGACGATGGTGACCTCGACCGGCTTCTTGGCCAGCGCCCGGGCCGCCGAGAGTCCGCCGAATCCGGCGCCGATGATGACCACCCGGTGCATGGATCCATGTTGCCACGGTGGGATCAGAGGTGATGAGGGGCCATCCCCAGGGGTGTCACACCCCCCCGTTAGCCTTGAATTCATGGACAGAACCGCACGAATTCCGACGTTTTCGGCTCTGCCGGGGCAACGGTCATGATCAGTGGACTGATCATCGGCCTCCTGGCCGGCGCGGCCCTTGGCGTGGTGGTGGGGCTACTGGTGCGGTCCGGCCAGGTGGCCTCGGCCCGAACCGCCGAAGCCCGGCTCGAGGACGCCATCGGTGCCAACCAGCAACTCGCCGGCGAGGTCGCCGATCTCCAGCAGCAACTCGGCACCAGCCGGTCGGAGATGGTTCGGCTCACCACCGAGCTCGACCACCAGCGCCGGGCGGCCGACGAGCGGGCGGCGAGCTTCGATGAGACCCGAGAGCAACTCACCGGGGAGTTCGCCCGGCTCTCGACCGCCGCCCTGCAGAAGAACAACGAGCAGTTCCTCCAGCTGGCCGATACCAAGCTGAAGGAGACCCGGGAAGCCGCCGAGGGCGAGCTGGCCAAACGACAGGTGGCGATCGAGCAGCTGTTGAAGCCGATCGGGGAGCAGCTCGGCAAGTACGACGCCGGTATGCAGCGTCTGGAGGTGGAGCGCAAGGGGGCGTACACCACCCTCACCGAACAGATGAAGCACCTCTCGACGTCGCACGAACACCTGCAGAAAGAGACGGGCAATCTGGTCAAGGCCCTTCGGGCCCCCCAGTCCCGCGGCCAGTGGGGCGAGTTGCAGCTGCGCCGGGTGGTGGAGATGGCGGGGATGTTGGCGCACTGTGACTTCGACGAGCAGGTCACCTCCGACGCCGACGGCGGGAGGCTACGCCCGGACATGGTGGTCCATATCCCCGGCGGGATGAACGTGGCGGTCGATGCCAAGGTCCCGATGCAGGCGTTCCTGGAGGCCAACGATGCCGATGACGAGACCATCCGCCGCGCCCATCTTGCCAATCACGGCCGCCAGCTGAAGGCCCACATCGACCAGCTGGCCAAGAAGGAGTATTGGAAGCGGGTGGATCCGTCCCCGGAATTCGTGGTGGCCTTCATCCCCGGCGATCCGCTGTTGACCGCGGCCCTCGAACACGAACCCGGCCTGATGGAGCACGCGGCAGCCAACAATGTGCTGCTGGCCACCCCCACCTCGCTGATTGCTCTCCTCCGCACCGTCGCCTATGGGTGGCAACAGGACACGCTGGCCGAGAATGCCCGGGAGGTCCAACAACTGGGGACCGAGCTCTACCAGCGGCTCTCGGTGTTGGGCGACCACGTCGCCGGGGTGGGCAAGGGGTTGAGCAACGCGGTGCTGGCCTACAACAAGGCGGTGGGGTCGCTCGAGAGCCGGGTCCTGGTCACCGCTCGCCGCTTCGTGGAGATGGGGGTCGGAGGCGGGGCCAAGGAACTCCTGCAGCCGGACTCGATTGAGGCCACCACCCGGGCCCTCCAGTCTCCGGAGCTGGCGGCGCCGGCGGTCGATCCACCCTTCGTCCACCGCCTACCAATGCCGGACCCCAATGGGGGGCGCGGCGATGACGAAGACCTGTCCTCACCCCACCAAGAAATCATCTGAACCGCCGTCCGGCCCCCTCTCGGATCTTCGCTGAAGTGTCACACCCAAAATTTACGGTGTCTCCATGGGGTTGGAGATCCGGGTTGTGTCGTTCGGTCGGGAGGCGAGTCGCGCCCTGCGCGACGAGATAGCTCTCGCCCAGACGGGAGATCCTCTCGCCCCGGTCACCGTGGTGGTCCCCCGGGGGGTCACCGGACTCGGGGTCCGGCGACTGCTGGCCTCCGGTGATCTGGGGCCGGCACCGTCCAGCCGCCGGCTCGGCGTGGCCAACCTGCGATTCACCACCCTGCCGCGGCTGGCCGTCGACCTGACCGGTTCGGGGCGGTCGGATGACGGCGCGCTTCCGGCGACGGCGACCGTCGTACAGGCAGTGGCCCGGATGACGTTGGGTGCGGCCCGCGCCCAGGTCCTCGGACCCGCCCGGGATCATCCGGGTATGGCACGATCGCTGGTCAGGCTGTACCGGGACCTGAGCGGGGTTTCGGCGGCCACCCGTCGACGGCTCGCCGCCGGCAGTGGTCGGGCAGCCGCGGTTCTCTCCCTGGTCGAGTCGATGGAAGACCGGCTGCGACAGGGCTGGATCGACGATGCCCGCCGGATCGATCTCGCCGTCGAGGCGCTAACGGCCATCGACAGTGGCGCCGGTGATGCCGGTGCCGACGAACTGGTGGTGGTATACCTCCCCACCCGCCTCTCCTTCCACGACCAGCGGCTGGTCGCCGCCCTGGCCCGGATCCGGCCGGTGGTGGTGATCCTCGGCCTGACCGGTGACCCCTCCGCCGATTCGATGGCACGGGAGATGGCCGCCCACTTGGGAGGCGACGGCCGCCAAGCCGCCGGACCCGCTCTCGGCGAGGGGAGCCCACCCCTCACCGGCACCATGGTGATCAGTGCCCCGACGGCCGACACCGAGGTCCGGGTGGTCGCCCGCGAGCTGATGGCCCGTCGCCGGGCCGGCACCCGGTTCGAACGGATGGCCATCGTCCATGGGGGCTCGGGACCCTATGGACGGCTGGTCCGGGAGACACTGGCCGGCGCCGGGGTCCCCTACAGCGGGATCAGCACCCGCACCCTCGAGACGACCTTTGCCGGTCGCGCCCTCCTCGGCGCCTTCGAGCTCGACGAACGGGGATGGCGCCGCGCCGAGGTCATGGCCTGGGTGGCCGGGGGCCCGCGACTGGCCGGGAACGGCAGGCCGGTGGAGGCCACCGCCTGGGATCTGATCTCCCGGGAGGCGGGAGTCACCACCGGGCTGGACAGCTGGCGGCGTCACCTCGCCACCTACGTCGAGGCGCGGTCCCTCCGTCTCGACGGGCTGGTTGGACCCGGCGGGATCGACACCGCGCCGGGGACCGTTCCCCGGCTGCGGGCGGAGCTGCGCCAGGCCGGCGAATTGGGCAGGTTCGTCGACGATCTGGCCCAGCGATTCGAAGTGGCCCCGAGCTCGTGGTCCGGGTGGGTGGACTGGGCCGACGCCCTCCTCGACCGTTATCTCGGCCGACCCGGGCAACGGGAGCGTGAGTGGCCCATCGATGAAGAAGAGGCCCTCACCGCCGTCCGGGCCGCCCTGGCCGGACTCCGGGTCCTCGACCGGCTCGACGAGGCCCCCGATCACTCCGCCTTCCGCTCGGCGCTGATCTCCGAGTTGGAGGAAGCCGCGCCCCAGACCTCACGGTTCGGCACCGGTGTGCTGGTCGGACCGGTCAGCCTCCTCGCCGGACTCGACTTCGACACCGTGTTCATCCTCGGCATGGTCGACGGAAGTTTTCCGGCCCGGGGTGGCGACGACGCGTTGCTACCCGACGACGAGCGGGCGGCGGCCGGTGACGACATCCCGCTGCGGGGCGGCCGTCGGCACGACGCCTACCGTGACTATCTGGCCGGCCTGGCCGCGGCGCCGGAGCGGGTGCTCTCGTTCGCGCGCGGCGATCAGCGTCGGGGCGGCGAACTCCGACCGTCGCGGTGGCTGCTCGACACCCTGGGTGCACTAGCGGGCGGCGACCGCCGCCTGTACAGCCGCGATGTAACCGAACTGGACCCGATCGACGGGTTTCTGGTCGTCCCGTCCTTCACCCACGCGGTTCTGAACGGCGGAGAGCCGATGTCGGGATCGGACCGGGATCTTCGCTCCCTCCTTCGATGGAGCGAGAGCGGTAGGGACATCTCCGATCATTTTCTGGCCGATTTGGACGCCACCCTGGGTACCGGCCTGGAGGTTCACCGGAGCCGTGATTCCCACCGGTTCACCCGTTTCGACGGCCGGATCGAAGGGGTCAGCGTTCCCTCGCCGACCTCGGCCGCCGCGGTGTCGCCGACCAGCCTCGAGACCTACGCGACGTGCCCCCGGCGCTATCTGATGCAACAGGTGCTGCGCATCGAGGAGCGCGAGAGCCCCGAGGACGTGATCACCATCGACCCGGCTCACCGGGGTCTGATGATGCACGAGATCCTCGAGCGATTCATCGGCCTCCAGCTGGCGCTTCCCCGTGAGCGGCGTATCCGACCGACGCAACCATGGTCACCCGATGACCACGCCCGAATGGCAGAGATTGCCGGTCACGTGTTCACGTCATTCGAAGACCGGGGGTTGGTGGGCCGGCAGCTGCTGTGGGATCTGGCCCGGACCTCCATCCAACGCGACCTCCATCGATTTCTGAACCTCGATGACGCCTACCGGGCGGAGGGCGGATGGATACCCGAACGGGTGGAGCTCGAGTTCGGCCCCGGCCACGGCCGGCCGGTCGAGCTCCGGCTTCCCGATGGTCGCACCGTCAACTTCAAGGGCTATGTCGACCGGGTGGACATGGCGTCGGATGGCTCGCTGTCGGTGACCGACTACAAGACCGGCACTGCCCGGGAGGTCGATGCCCTGGCCGGCGATCCGGTGCTCAACGGGCGGAAACTCCAATTGCCGCTCTACGGATTGGCGGCCCGGAGCCGGATCGGAGACGGGCCGGTCCGGGTCGCCTACTGGTTCGTGAGCGACAAGGGGACCTTCACCCCCGCCGCCTATCCGCTCGACCCGCCGGTCCTCGACCGGTTCGGCGAGGTGGTGTCGGTACTGGTCGACGGAATCGACACCGGCCTGTTCCCGGCCCGGCCGGGGAAGAACGACTCGAACTGCACCTACTGCAGCTTCCAGGCAATGTGCCCGGGGAACCGGCAGGACGCCTGGGCCCGGGTCCGGCATGCCCCGGGTTTGGAGGACTATGTGGCGCTGGCCGAGGACACGGGGGGAGTTCGATGACCGCGCTGGCGTCACCGGCCCTGGCGCCGCAGTGCGACCAGGCGGCCCGGGAGAAGATAGGTTCGCAGCTCGACGCCAGCCAGTTCGTCGAGGCCGGCGCCGGCACCGGGAAGACCACCGCCCTGGTCGCCCGGATCCTCCGACTGGTGACGTCGGGGGAGGCAACCATCGATCAGGTGGCGGCGATCACCTTCACCGATGCCGCCGCCGCCGAGCTCCGTGACCGGGTCTACGAAGCGCTCGAACGGGCGACTACCGGAGCTGATGGCCCCGAATGCCGGGCGCGGGCCCGAGCCGCCCTCGACGAAATCGATGGCGCGGCGATCTGCACGCTCCACGGCTTCGCCCAGCGGATCTTGGCCGCCCACCCGTTCGAGGCGGGTCTGCCGCCCACCTTCGAGGTGCTCGACGAGGGGCGCTCGGCGGTGGCGTTCGACGAGCGGTGGGAAGGTTTCGTCGACCAGCTGCTGGATGACCCGGGGCTCGCCGACGTCCTCCGCCGGCTGCTGGTGTGCGGGGTGAGGCTCGACCATCTCCGCACCGTCACCGGTCTCTGCCATGACAACTGGGACCTCTGGGCCTCCGCCGAACCCGAAGCTCCGCCTCTCGGCTCCGTCGATCCGTCGTCCATCCTCGCCTGGCTCGACGCCGCTCAGGACGAAGCCGCCACCTGTACCTCCGCCGACGACAAGCTGCTCCTTCACATCGAGAGCCTGGCTGGCTTCCGGGCGGCGTTGCGGGCCGCCACCTCGGAGCTCGAGGTCCTCGAATTGCTGGTCGACCCGCCCAGGCTGACCAGCGCCCGGGGGCAGAAGGGCAACTGGCCCCGGGCGGCGGCCGAGGTGAGGGCCCTCCTCGCCGGGGCCGAGGATGCCCGTCAGACGCGGGTGGCTGCCGTGATCTCCGATGCGCTGGCCGGGCTCCTCCCCGCCCTGCAGCGCTTTACCGTTGCCAGCGCTGACGACCGCAAACGGGAGGGACGCCTCGAGTTCCACGACCTGCTGGTCTGGGCGGTGGAGTTGATCCGGAACGATGCCGGGGTGCGGGTCGCCCTCCACCACCAGTACCAACGGTTGCTCATCGACGAGTTTCAGGACACCGACCCCATCCAGGCCGAGATGGCCTTCCGGATCGCCAATGGATCCGGCCAGCCCGGAGCCGGGGGGGTGCCCTGGAGTGAGCTTCCGGTCGAGCCCGGCCGGCTCTTCTTCGTGGGCGATCCGAAGCAGGCCATCTACCGGTTCCGGCGGGCGGACATCGGACTCTTCCTCGAGGTCCGGAACCACCACCCGGCCGACCTGGTTGCCCTCACCGCCAACTTCCGGTCGGTACCCGGCATCATCGACTGGATAAATACAGTCTTCGGCGAATTGTTCGATGACGGGGTCGAAGGCGTCCAACCTGGTTACCAACCCCTGGGCGCCGAGCGGGTCCTCCCGTTCGGCACCACGGAGGGATCGCCGCCGGTGATCCTGTTGGGTGGCCCGGTGGACGCCTCCGGGATCGATGAGGTCCGGGCCGAGGAGTCGGCGGAGATCGCCGCCACCATCCGGCGGATCCGGGAGGAGAAGTGGCCGGTCGGCGACCGGGGGCTCCCCGCCCGGTTGTCGGACATCACCGTGCTGATCCCGACCCGGACCGGGCTGCCCAGGCTGCAACGGGCATTCGAAGCCGAAGGGGTGCCCTACCGACTGGAATCGAGCTCGCTGGTCTACGAGGCGACGGAGGTCGGCGACCTCCTCACCATCCTCCGGGCCATCGACGATCCCACCGATCAGGTATCGCTGGTGACGGCGTTGCGCTCCGAGGCCTTCGGGTGCGGTGACGACGACCTGTTGGCCTACCGGCAGGCCGGAGGTCGTTGGGACTATCGACGGGAATCACCGGCGTCGATGGACGGGTCGGAACCGGTGGCGCGGGGAATGGCCGCCCTGCACGCGCTGCACCAGCAGCGATGGTGGAGCAGTGTCAGCGCCCTCGTCGAGCGGGTCATCGAGGAGCGCAGGCTGCTCGAATTGGCCCTCGACCAGCGGCGCTCGCGGGATGTCTGGCGGCGGCTCCGGTTCGTGGCCGACCAGGCCCGGCAGTTCACCGACGTGCATGGGGGCGATCTCCGGCGCTACCTGGCCTGGGTGGACGTGCAGCGCCGCCAGGATGTGCGGGCTCGGGAGGTGGTGCTCCCGGAGACGGACGACGACGCCGTGCGGGTGATGACGGTCCACGGGGCCAAAGGGCTCGAGTTCCCCATCGTCTTCCTTGCCGGTCTCAACCGCCGCCCGCCGATCGCTTCGGGGGTCAAGGTGCTGTGGGGCGACGGGGGCCCCGAACTCAAGATCAAGAGCGGGATCGCCACCGCCGGCTACCGGGCGTTGGCGGTCCGGGAGGAAGCGATGGAGGAAGCCGAAGAGCTCCGCTTGCTGTACGTGGCCGCCACCCGGGCCCGCGACTATCTCGTCGTCGCCCTCCATCACCAGGCCGGGAGTCGCGGCCACGCCGCCCAGCTGACGCCGGTCTGCGACCGACATCTGACCTTGTCCCAGCATCTCCCGCCGGTTGCCATCGACCCCGGTCAGCCGAGGCCGCCCGAGTCCGAGGCCTGGCCCGCGGATCCACCGGCCCCGGCCGACGACGATGCCCTCGACACCCGGTTCCGGCGGAGGGAGTGGGTCGCTGCCCATCAGCGACTGGTGACAACCGGGTCCCGATCCCGCACGCTGGCCGCCACCACCATCGCCGGGCTGGCCGACGACCGCCAGGCGTCCGATTCCGGTCGCACCACCACCGCCACCGACGACCCCGACATCGATCGGCCTCCCTGGCGCCGGGGCCGGGCGGGCACCGCCATCGGCCGGGCGGTCCATGCGGTGCTCCAGACGGTGGACCTGGCCAGCGGGGCGGAGGTCGACCGCCTGGCCGAGACCCAGGCGGTGGCCGAGGGCATCGACTCCCGGGGCCGGGAGATCGCCCGCCTGGCGCGGGCGGCCCTGGGCTCGGAGATCGTCGGCGAAGCGGTGGGTGGCGGCCGGTATTGGCGGGAGATGTACATCGGCGCCCCGGCCACCGACGAACCCGACGGCCCGGTCATCGAAGGGATCGTCGACCTCCTGATCGAAACCCCCGACGGGTACACCGTGGTCGACTACAAGACCGACGCGGTCGGCGACGGCGAGGAGCTCACCCGGGCGATGCACCGCTACCGACTCCAGGGTGCGACCTACTCGCTGGCCGTCGAGCGCGCCCTCGGACGGCCGGTGTCCCGCTGCGTGTTCCTGTTCCTGCGGGGAGAAACCGCCATCCAGCGCGAAGTGCCCGATTTGCGGCTCGCCATCGGCGAGGTGGAGCGACTGGTGCGTGCCGTATCCGAGGAAGCTCAGGGGTCCGCCTTCTAGACCGGCACTATCGTCGTCGGGATGCCGAGAGCTCGACGCCGTAGACGGGGCGGAAGGCCCAGGCGTCGATCGGCGGGCTCGATCATCACCATCTCCGTCGTAGTGGCGGTGGTCGGGGTGCTGGTCATCGGCTCGATTGTCGAGATTGACGCCAAGTCGGCGCCCTATCGCTCGATGACCGATCGGGGCTACGCGGCGTTGGCCTCCCGAGTCGTCGACGCCTCCAACCAATCCGGTGCCCGGCTGGCCGCGGTGATCAACACCGCCCCGAACATCCCCAACCAACCGTTCCCGAACACCGCCCGCGGTGAGATCCAACAGGGGCTCGACGTAGCAGTGTCCACCACCTCGCAAGAGGCCCGCCAGGCCAGGGCGCTGACCCCGCCCTCGACCAGTGATGACATCGCCAGTGAGTTCACGGCCATCCTCGAGGATCGGGCGGCGGCGGTGGCCAGCGTGGTGGCTACCATCGACCAGCTGTTGGGGATGGTGCCCCTGGCCATCGCCGGGGCGCCCACCACGACCACCACCACCTCGGCCCATCCGTCGGCGGTCATCTCGGTTTCCCAGGCGTCCCAACAGCTGGCGGCCGCCGGCACCCGGATCCAGCAGGCCGACCGCGCCTACGCCACCTGGGCCCGGCAGCTTCGGCAGGGAAAGGTATCCGGCGCCGGTTCGATCCGGGTTCCGGCGTCGGTGTGGGCACCGTCGGGGAGTCCGCTCAGCTCCGCTCAGCTCGGCAACAGCGCCGGGTTGCTGAACAGTGCGGTGGCACTCATCCCGTTCCACTTGATGGCGATCACCGCGGTCGGCCTGGCCCCGCCGGCGGTGCCGTCCCCCACCCCCAACAACCCGGCCGGCTCCGGCACCATCGCCACCTCCTGCGATCCATCGACGCTGGCGTCGACGGTCGCCGGCCCCACCCCGACCGTCCTGCCGCCGACCGGTTCGGTCACCCCGTTGGTGACGGTGACCAACTGCGGAACGGTGAACGAGGCGAACGTCACGGTGACGGAAACCCTCAAGCTGGCCGATGCTCCGGGAACCGTCCCCCCGCCGGCCGAGGCGTCGGGATCGTCGGCCCGGACCACCATCACCACCGCGGTGTCGGGCCAATCGCAGGCCCTGTCGTTTCCGGCGCTCACGGTGGCCAGTGGCCACCGCTATACGCTCACCATCACCCTGAGTCCGCCCACCGGCCAGGCGAATCCGGCCGGAACCTCGCAGCAGTTTCTGCTGCAGGTCGTGGGCTGAGCCCTCCCCGCCGATGCTCAGGACGACACCGTGGTGGAACCTCGGAGGCGACCATCTAGACACCCCATGTGCGTAAGAAGTCAAGCTGCAAGCGTTGTGCCAAGGTTCCAGGCGATTTCTTCGCAGTAGAGCTCTTCCCGCTCCAGGCAGGTATGGAGGATTCCCACCCAGCGGTTGGCCAGCTGACGGGTGGC
>DASXFR010000044.1:0-24207 GCA_036489495.1 Acidimicrobiales bacterium
ATCGAGTGGTACGAGAAGAGCCCGGAGGCGGTGATTCCCGAATCCAAGCGGAACGAGGCGCTGAGCTTCATCCGAGGGGGCCTCCGGGACATCTCCATCACCCGGACCTCGATCGACTGGGGGGTCCCGGTCCCGTGGGACGAGAAGCACGTCTTCTATGTCTGGTACGACGCGCTGGTCAACTACCTGACCGCCATCGGCTACGGCCAGGACCAAACCCGTTTCGAGCAGTGGTGGCCGGCGGTCCACCACCTGATCGGGAAAGAGATCATCCGGTTCCACTGTGTCTGGTGGCCGGCCATGTGCATGGCCGCCGGCATCGACCCGCCGGCCCACGTCCAGGTGCACGGCTGGCTGTTGGTCAGCGGGCAGAAGATGTCGAAGTCCAGCCTCAACAAGATCACCCCGGACGAGCTCATCGCCGACTTCGGGGTCGACCCGGTGCGCTACCACCTGCTCCGGGACACCCCGTTGGGGTCGGACGGGGACTTCTCGGCCGAGGGGATCACCAGCCGCTACAACGCCGACCTGGCCAACAACCTGGGAAACCTGGTGTCCCGGGTGGCGACAGTGGTCGGGTCCAAAGCGGGAGGAATCGGTCCGGCGCCCGACCCCGGGAGCCGGCTGGCATCGGTGGCGGCCGAGGTGGTGGTGGAGGCAACCGCGGCATGGAACGCCGGACAGCCGCACCTGGCCCTCGAGGCCACCTGGCGACTCATCCGCGAAACCAATGCCGAGTTGGAAGCCACCGAGCCCTGGAAGGCCGACCCGGGACCGGCGGTCGAGGCCGTGCTGGGCAGCGCGCTCGAGGTGCTCCGGGTGATGTCGGTGCTGATCGTGCCGGCTATGCCCGCCACCGCCGATGAGATATGGCGGCGCATCGGCCTCACCGGATCGGCGGTCGAGCAACGGCTGCCGGAGGCGGGGGTCTGGGGTGGCTACCCCGGCGGACGGGCGGTGGAGAAGGGCGCCCCCCTCTTTCCGCGGCGGAAGTGACCTCGACGCCGGCGGACCCGGAGGCCGCCCCGGGCGGGAACGACTTGGGGGCCCGGCCCTCCGATGCGGTGATCGAATGGTTCGACTCCCACTGCCACCTCCAGGTCGAGTATCTGGCCGGTGACCAGGGAGAACGAGGCGACGACGGCGGGGCCGACCCCCACCCCGAGCCCCATGCCACCCGACTGGCCGGGGCGATCGCCCGGGCGTCGGAGGCCGGGGTCACCCGGATGGTCTGCGTGGGAACCGACGCCGCCACCTCGGCCGAAGCGGTGGAACTGGCCCGGTCGATGGCCCGAGCCGACTCGGTGGCCACCGCCGAGGGGATCCAGATGTGGGCGACCATCGGCCTGCACCCCCACGACGCCATCAACGGGGTGCAGACGCTGGACGCGATCCTGGCCGCCGAGCTTCCGGATCCCGGCGACGGGAGTCGAACGGATAAACCCTCGACAATCGTGGTGGGCATAGGAGAATGTGGACTCGATTACCACTACGACCATTCACCTCGAGACATGCAACGGGCGGCGTTCGCCGCCCAGATCGAGTTGGCCCTCCGCCACCGGCTGACCCTGGTGGTCCACACCCGGGAGGCATGGGACGACACCGTCGACATCCTCGCTGCCACCGGTGTCCCGGAGCGCACCATCATCCACTGCTTCACCGGGGGGCCGGAGGAGGCCCGCCGGTGCCTCGACCTCGGGGCGTCGCTTTCGTTCAGTGGGGTGGTGACCTTCAAAACCGCGGTCGAAGTCCGCGAAGCCGCCCAGATCTGCCCGATTGAGCGCCTGTTGATCGAGACGGACTCCCCGTTTCTGACCCCGGTTCCCCATCGCGGATCGCCCAACGAACCGGCCCGGGTGCCCCTGGTCGGGGCGACAATTGCTACCGTCAAAGGGGTAAGTAGGGAGCTGGTCGCCGAGGTCTCGACCCGCAACGCCCGGGCCATGTTTGCCTTGTGAATTATCGCACTAGCTGTTACCAGCGGTAACTATATTTCGGCGGGCGGGTTTGATTAGTGCGCGCCAACCTGTCTAGCGTCTTGATCGCGGCCGCTGTTTGAGCGGTCGTTTTCATTTAAGTCGGTTTGGGGGAGACGGCTTGAATGCGTTCATATACGCACTCAACCAAGGTGGAGCCCTGAGTACCTCAATCCAATGGAGTCGGCGGCCGGGTGCCGCACTCCTCCTCTGCGGAACACTCCTGATCGTGCCGCTCGTCCTCGTCAAATCCGGTTCGAGTTCGGCGGCGCCCGGACACGGGGGCGGGGCCAGCCGCGCCCACGGCGGGCATCCGAAGTCGGCGGCGTCCACACCGGCCGGCTACCTCCCGGCCTGGCAGCTGGCCGCCGACACCATTAAGTCGAGCGCCGCCGCCACCCCCGGGGTCGGCCAGCCGGTGGCTCCCACCACGACAACGGCCACCGCAGCGGCCACCACCGCGACGACCTCGGCGCCGACCACCACCTCCTTGACGCCGACCACGCAGGCGGCTGTGGTCCAGGCCACCACCCCGGCCACTGCTCCGGCTCCGGTGCCGGCGGCCGCTCCGGCCCCGGCCCCGCCGGCCAACTCGATCACCGGGATCGTCACCTACTACGACGCCACCCCGGGAACCTGTGCCAGCCCCACCCTGCCGTTCGGCACGGTGGTGACCATCACCAACCCCGACAACGGGGCCACGGTGAGCTGCACGGTGGACGACCGGGAGGCGGACACCGATCGGCAGATCGACCTGGCCACCGCCACCTTCGCCCAGATCGCCCCGCTGTCCCAAGGGGTCATCTCCGATGCCGAGCTGAGCTGGTGACACACTGATCCGGTGACGCACGGCCGAGCGGGCATCCATGAGCTGCTCGACGCCAACGATCTCCATCCGAGTCGGGCCCTGGGCCAGAACTTCGTGGCCGACGGCAACACGGTTCGGAAGATCGCCCACCTGGCCGGGGTCGGCCCGGGATCCCGGGTGGTGGAGATCGGAGCCGGACTCGGCTCATTGACCCTGGCGCTGGCCGAGACCGGGGCGGAGGTGACCGCCGTCGAGATCGACCGGCGCATCGTCCCGGTGTTGCGCGCCCAAGTCGAGCCGGTGGGTGTCCGGGTGGTGGAAGCCGACGCCCTGAAGGTGGACTGGCGCGAGCTGCTGACGGATGGAGCCGGTGTCGGGGACGGCGACGGGGACGATGCCGGGGCCGGGGACGGGGACGATGCCGGGCGGACGTGGTCGCTGGTGGCCAACCTCCCCTACAACGTGGCTATCCCGCTGGTGGTCCGGGTGCTCGAGGAGGCGCCTCAGGTGTCCTCCCTGCTGGTCATGGTCCAGCGGGAAGTGGGCGAGCGTCTGGCCGCCCAGGCGAGGGACGAGGCGTACGGGGCGGTGTCGGTCAAGGTCGCCTACTGGGCCAGCGCCTCCCTGGTCGGCCGGGTCCCGGCCTCGGTGTTCATCCCCCGGCCCAAGGTGGAGTCGGTGCTGGTCCGCCTCGACCGCCGGCCACTTCCGGAGGGGCCCGCGGGTTCGGTGGCCTATGACCGGTTGTTCTCGGTGGTCCGGGCCGGATTCGCCCACCGCCGAAAGATGCTCCGCCGCTCCCTGGACGGCCTGGTGGATCCGAGGGCCTACGTGGCGGCCAACGTCGAGCCGACCGCCCGGGCCGAGGAGCTGGGATTGGACGAGTGGGGGAGACTGTCGGCGTGGGAACCGACCGAGCCGATCGCCTCGTGACCGAAGTAGCACCCGGCCCGGGCCAACGACCGGACGAGACGGCGCCCGAGATCGCCGAGCTGATGGCGCCGGCGAAACTCACCCTCTCGCTCACCATCACCGGAGTCCGTCCCGACGGGTATCACGAGCTCGACTCCGAGATGGTCACCCTCGACCTGGCCGACACCCTGATGATCGGCCCCGGGGAGGGGTTGACGATCGAGTCCGGGACGACGTCGGGGGATGGGCGGGGTGAGGGTGAGCCCGATGCGTCGGGCGCCGAGGCTCCCGGTTTGTCGGCCGGGGACGACAATCTGGTGGTCCGGGCGCTGAAGGCGGTGGGACGCACGGCTCGGGTCCGGTTGATCAAGCGGATCCCGGTGGGGGCGGGCCTCGGCGGGGGATCCGCCGACGCGGCGGCCATCCTGCGGTGGGCGGGCTGCACCGATCTCGAGGTGGCCACCGCGCTCGGGGCCGACGTCCCCTTCTGCGTCGCCGGGGGCCGGGCCCGGGTGCGGGGGATCGGCGAATCGGTGACCGCCCTGACCCAGCAAGACCGGGAGTTCACCCTGCTGCTGCCGCCGTTCGGGATGGACACCGCCTCGGTCTACCGGGGCTGGGACGCAATGTCCCGCGCCGGATCGCTACTGCCCGAAGGCACCTCCGGCAACGATCTGGAGGCCCCGGCTCTTTCGGTCGAACCGCGGCTCGCCCTCTGGCGCCAGGCATTCGCCGCCGCTACCGGGGTGGAGCCGCGGCTGGCCGGAAGCGGATCGACCTGGTTCGTCGACGGCGGGCCCGACACCTTCGGGCTCGAAGATCGACGGTTTCTCCAGCTGGGACGGTCCTCGGCCCGACTGCTGCGGGCCAGGACGACTCCGGCCAGCTAGGGCAGCATGAGCCGAATCATTGCCGCGGCGGTGCTGAGCGCATCAAGCTCACGACTATTGGGTACGAAGGTGTGATGCGAGAATTGGCGATGCGGGTTCCACGACTTCGGACAATCGGATGGGGTGGATGATGGCCCGGCACTTTGGCTACGCGATTGACAAGCGGTATCTGGCCCTTCTGGTGCCGTTCGGGTTGCGACCGGCGAAGGACGGCGTCACGCTCACCGATGACGGCTCGTTGGTGGCGACGTTCGGCTTCTTCAAGCTGGCGACACCACTGGCCAACATTACCGGCGCCCACATCACCCGGAACTACCGATGGTGGACAGCCTTCGGGGTTCGGGGATCCATGGCCGACGACGGGCTGAGCTTTGGAACCAACCACGACGGCGGTGTCTGCATCCACTTCGCCGAAAAGGTGCCATCGCCGCTACGACGGAGCGGTCACTCGGCCCTCACCGTGACGGTGAGCGACCTCGAGGGGCTTACGACCGCCCTTGGCGGTGACGACGCCGACGCCTCGGCGGGATCCTCATCGTGAGCGACGGACCCGGGTAAGGGGAGGCAACAGCATGGTGTCCAGCGGCTCCAAGGTGGTGCGGTGTGCAACCTGCGGAACCAAAAACCAGGTGCCGTCGGCGGCGAGCGGCATTCCCCGGTGTGCCAAGTGCAAGTCCCTGCTCCCGTGGATCGGGGAGGCGGGAGACGATTCGTTCGCCGAGGTCGTCACCGCCTCGGTCATTCCGGTGCTGGTGGATATCTGGGCACCGTGGTGCGGCCCGTGTCGCATGGTCAGCCCGGCCCTCGAGCACCTGGCCGCGGAGCTGGCCGGCCGGATCAAGTTGGTGAAGGTCAACGCCGATGATGCTCCCCAGGTGTCCGCCCGGTTCGGGGTCCAGGCCATCCCCACCCTCCTGGTCATGCGGGGCGAGGAGGTGCTGGCCCGCCAGACCGGTGCGGCTCCCGAACCCCAACTCCGGGCCTGGCTCGAACAGGCGCTGCCGCCCGCCCCTTCGAACTGAGCGATCCTCACGTCCACGGCATCGCCGACCGCTGGTCCCAGTAGATCTGGGGATCGAGAGCCAAAGGTGCGAGTCGATGCGGTTCGATCTGGGTCTGGACCCCAATCGCCCCGAGATTCGAGCGCAGTTGGGTAACCGTTGCCGCCCCGGAGAGCACGACGTCGGCCCAGGGTTGGGCCAAGGCCACTGCCAGGGCGGTCACGTCCGGGCGTTCACCGAGGCCGGCGGTCAGCGGACCGGGGACCGCGAGTCGCCCGTTGGCCAGGGCCTCTTTCACGATCACGGTCCAGCCGGCCGCGTGGGCCTCGGCCAGGGCCGGGCCCACCGAGGGCTCCAAGAGGTTCCAGGTGGCCTGGACTGCCGAGAACAACGGCGTGCCGTCGACCTCGATGGTCAGCGCCCGGCGGAGAGTGTCGGACTGACGCGGACCACTCAAGCTGAGCCCGATGGGAACGCCGAGCCCGGCCAGTTGGCGATGCACCCCGACATCGTCGAGCACTCCGGACTCCAGGGTGGCGGAGTGGATCTGGTAGAGCCGGAGCCACCGGCCGAGCCGGGCCTGGGTTTCCGGCCATTGGCGGGCGAGGGCGGCGGCGGAGTGGTCCTTGACCTCCTGGATCTCGGCATCCACCTTCCAGTCGGCGGTGTAGGTGTATCCCCACTTGGAGGAGACGGTGACCTCTTCGGGCGAGATCGCGCGTCGTGTCAACCATTCGCCCAGGAACTCCTCGGCCCGCCCATAGGAGCGAGCCGCATCGAACCACCGGATACCACCCTCCCAGGCGGCATCGCAGACCTGATGGCTGTGCCGCTGGAGGCCTTCGATCGAACGATCAGAACCGATCGCCGCCCCGTGATCAATGGTCAGATACGCCGGCCGGCCCAGCGCCGCCAGTCCCAATCCCAACACCGCCATCAACCGAGCCGTTCTAGGAGGAGGGAGGGACGGTCAACTCCGGGCGGCGGCGAAGACATTCGCCAGCCACGTCTCGGCGTCACGCAGAGCCTCTCGGGTGACCCGCGCATCCGGCGCCATCAGATCGAAGCCGTGGGGTGCGCCGGCGTAGACCCGCAGATCGGTGGGGACTCCGGCATGGGCCAGCCTCGAGGCGTAGGCGACGGTCTCGTCGTAGAAGCCGTCGGCTCCGCCGACGAGGAGGAGTGAAGGAGGCAGGCCCCGGACATCGCTCGCCCGAGCCGGTGCGGCATACAGCGGGACGTCCCCGCCGTAGAGGTCCCCGAGATAGGCGCGCCAGCCGAACGTGTTGGCCATCGGCGGCCACACCGGTGCGTCCCAGTGGCTGGAGGCGGTCTGTTGGCGGTCGTCGATCATCGGATAGAACAGCAATTGGCCGATCAGGGGTATGCCTTGGTCTCGGGCCGCCAACACCACTCCGGCGGCCAGTCCGCCTCCGGCGCTGGCCCCGGCCACCACGATCCGCCCGGGGTCGATCCCCAGTTCGTCGGCCTGTCCGACCAGCCACCCGAGCGCCTCCATGGCATCGTCGTGGGCGGCGGGGAAGGGGTCCTCGGGTGCCAGCCGGTACTCGGCGGACACCGTGACGCAATCGAACCGCCCCGCCCAGGCCTGGAGCCGAAGGGCGTCCATGCTCGCCGACCCGATCACGTACCCACCGCCGTGGAGCCAGAAAATGCAGGGGTGCGGACCCGCCGTCTCCGGTGAAGAGATCTCGACCGCCAGCGGGGGAGAAGGTCGGAGGATCCGCCGATCCGTCACCACGCCATCGAGAGGAGGGGGCGGTTGGATCAGCTCCAGGATGCCGGAGCGGATGCCGGCAAGGTCGAAGGTGTCCCCACCGAAACCGACGTCGAGGTCGGCCAGAAATGCGAGCTCCGGATCCAGCGGCGTGGTGGTCATCCTCGAGCCGGCCGTCTGCGAGTGGTTGGTCGGATGATCAGCACTTCCATCGGGAGACCTCCAGCTGGCCGGCGCGGCCGGTTCTGCACGCGGCAATTGCAAGTTGACGTTGTCTAGCAGCTGCTGACGGGTGCCGCCGAATCCCGGGATGGGCAACGTCCGGGTGGCGACGGGCTAGGCCCAGCCGCGCATCGCCGCCACCACCCCGCCGTCGACCAGCAGGTCGGTTCCGGTCACGAACGAGGCGCCCGGCCCCGCCAGCCAGGCCACCGCTTCGGCGATCTCGGCGGGAGTTCCGAGCCTCGGGACCGGGCTGGCTCGCAACATCTCGGCCATCGCCGGCTGAGCCGCGCTCTCTTGATGGCCCATCCCGGTGGCAATCATCCCCGGGCTGACCGACACGATCCGGGCCCCCTTGACGCCCCAGGCGGGCGCGGCCGCCACCACCCGGGTCATCACCCCGCGTTTGGACACCCCGTAGGCGGTTTCCGGGTCCACATCGGCCGGGAGCCCGGTGGCTTCGACGATGTCGGCCGCACCGGCGATGGCCACCGACCGGTCGCCATCGGGGTCCGGCGGCCAGAGATAGCCGGCCATGCTGGCGATGAACACACCGACGGTGCCGGCGCGCACCAGCGGTTCGAACGCATCGATCAACAGCGCGGTGCCTCGGAGATTGACGGCCAGGATCCGCGGGCCGGAGGCCATGGTGGGCGAGAGCCCGGCGGTATGGACAACCGTCCCCAGCCGGCCGCGATCGGCGGCCACCTGGGCCAAGCCCTGCACCGACCCGGCATCACTGACGTCGGTCTGATGGCCACTGACGTCGTATCCCTCATCCCGGAGGGTCGGCAGCACCGATTCGAGGCGAACCGGGTCGGCGTCGGCGAGGACGAGTGGACGTCCCGCCCCCAGCCGGCGGGCACACGCAAGCCCGATGCCACCGGCGCCGGTGACGACGACGACTCCGCTCATGTGAGCTCGGCGGCGGCGGTGACCCGACTCTCGGGCTCCTGGCTCCGCAGCGTGTCGACGATCACCCCGGCCACGTCCGCCGAGAGCTGGTAGCCGAACCGGATATACCCCTCATCGGTCCACCGGGCCAGCCAACCGACGATGGTCTCGTCGAAGCGCTCCCCCATCTCGGTGTCGATGGTCGGCCCGACCATGATCTCGGTGACCCGGAGGCCGGTGAACTCGCCGGCCAGACCCTGGCAGTAGGCCCGGAGGGCGGCCTTGGAAGCTCCGTAGGCGACCAATCCCGGGTACGGCATCTCCACCGAGTCAGAGGTCAGATAGACCGCCCGGCTGTCGCTGGTATCCGAGAGGAGGTGGGGCATCGCCGCCCGGGTGACCATGGCCGCCCCGAACAGGTTGGTGCTGAATATCTCTGACCATCGCTCGGGTCCGGTGGAGTCCAGCGGGGTGATCCAGGTGACACCGGCCGCGTACACCAGGGCGTCGAGACCCCCGAGTCGCTCGACCGCGGCGGCCACGACCTGATCGCAGTCCTCGGGAAGACTGACATCGCAGGCCACCGGCGTCACCCCTTCGAGCTCCGCCACTCGCGTTTCGCGTCGGGCGGCACCCACTACCCGCGCCCCAGAGTCGACCAACGCCGTGGCCGCGCTGGCCCCGATACCGCTGGAGGCCCCGAGGACCAGGACCCGAAGCGGGTCTCCACGCCGGTTTACCAGCGGGTCTCTCGACACCAAAGCCATCCGCGCTCCCCTCGAGAACCTATTTGCCCGGTGTGGATACTAAGCCGGTCGCCCACCCCGGCCGCCATGCCGAGGCCGGTTTCTGGCCGGTCGGTTCGGGTGGTGGCTGGATCGGGATGGGGTGAGCCGCCGAAACGGCGGGTTGTTCAGTGGGACGTTCCATCCGAGTCGTTAGAGGACGTGCGGGCGGGAGGCGCGGTCCCGTCAGCCGGCCCTCGGATGCGATCGACGATCTCGGTGAGCTCGTCGCCGGAGATCGTCTCCTGTTCGAGGAGGGCGGCGATGATGGCGTCGAGGGCTTCACGATTGTCGCTGAGCAGCGCCCCCGCCCGGCCCTCGGCCTCGGACAGCAGGCGGCTCACCTCCTGGTCGATGATCTCCTGGGTGCCCTCGGCAAACGGGCGTTCCTGGCCGAATTGCGGACCGCTCAAGTAGGCCGGCCCGTCCGATCCATAGCCGATCGGACCCAACCGGGGAGACAGTCCCCAGTCCTTGACCATCTTGATGGCCAGTTCGGTGGCTCCCGAGAGGTCGTTGGCCGCGCCGGTGGAGGCCTCGCCGATCACCAAGTTCTCCGACGCCCGGCCGCCGAGCCGGATGGCCAGCGAGTCGAGGAGGTAGCTCTCGGAGTACAGGTGCCGCTCGTCGACGGGGAGCTGCTCGGTGACCCCGAGGGCCCGGCCGGCCGGGAGGATGGTGATCTTGGCCACCGGATCGCCATGCTCCGACTTCAGGGCGACGAGAGCATGCCCGGCTTCATGGACGGCCACCGAGCGCTTCTCCTCGGGGAGGAGGGCGTTCGACGCGTCCCGGCGGCCGAGTTGGATGCGGTCCCGGGCTTCGTCGATGTCCGCGGCGAAGATCACGTCCCGATCGTGACGGACGGCGACGATCGCGGCTTCGTTGATGAGATTGGCCAGGTCCGCGCCGGAGAAGCCGGGAGTCGCACGGGCCACGTTGTCGAAGTCAACATCCGGGGCCAGGTGCTTGCCGGCGACGTGCACCCGCAGGATGGCGGACCGTTCGGCCTGGTTGGGCAGCGGGATCTCCACCTCCCGATCGAAACGGCCGGGTCGGAGGAGCGCGGGGTCGAGCACTTCGGGGCGGTTGGTGGCAGCCATGACCACCACCCCGGTGGTCGGATCGAAACCGTCCATTTCCGCCAGCAACTGGTTGAGGGTCTGTTCGCGCTCGTCGTTGGACACGATGGACCCGCCCCGACGTTGGCCGATGGCGTCGATTTCGTCGATGAAGACAATCGACGGCGCCCGTTTGCGGGCGTCGGCGAACAGGTCCCGCACCCGGGAGGCACCGACCCCGACGAACAGCTCGACGAAGCTCGAACCGGTGAGGGCGAGGAACGGGACTCCCGCTTCCCCGGCCACCGCTCGGGCCATGAGGGTCTTCCCGGTGCCCGGTGGGCCGACCATGAGGACGCCGCGTGGGCCGATGGCGCCGGCTCGTTCGTATCGCTGAGGATGGCTCAGAAAGTCGACCACTTCAGCCACTTCCCGCTTGGCCCCTTCGTATCCGGCGATGTCGGTGAATCGGGTGGTCGGCTTCTCCTCGTCGTAGACCTTGGCCTTGGATCCCCCGATCCCCATGAGACCGCCGGCGAGTTGTCGGCTCCCTCTCCGTCCCATCCAGATGAAGAAGGCGATGAACAGCAATAACGGCAGGAAGGAGAGCAGATCGCCGAGGAGGGCCGATCGCTGCCCGACCCCGGTGATGTCCACGTTGTGCGCTTTCAGGGTGGAGGCCAGCCCGTTGTCGGGGATGGCGGTCGGGATCTGGGTGGTGTAGTTGTCGCCACCCTTCAGGCTCCCGGTGATGGCGCCGCTGGGATTGACCGACGCGGTCTTCACATCCCCGGCAGTGACCTCGGACAGGAACTTCGAGTAGCTGAAGCTCTTGGTCGGGGTGCTGGTCATGCTCGGAATCGAAAACAGGAGGAGGGTGATCAGGAGGCCGACCGGCAACAGCCAGATTCGCCACCCCGGCGGGCGAGGGGGAGCCGGGGCCGGTCCCCGATCGTTGGGCTCGCCCGGTTTGGCCGATCCGGTGAGGTGACGGGTGGTGTGCAACATGGTGTGGACTCCAGGTGAGAGAGCCGACTCCGGAACCATTGGAGGCGGCGTGCCCCGTCGATCTGCCTAAATGGAATCCTCACACCTCGTCGCGCTGCCAGCAACTCTCCGAATGGTCAGAATGAACCGCCGGCGAGGCGTGGCTACGGGCGACGCGACCTCAGAAGCTGCCGGGTTCGGCCAGGAGCTCGATGCGGCGAGCCAGATTGACGGCGTGATCACCCAGCCGCTCGTAGAACCGGGCCAACAGGGTGACCTGGGCGGCGATCGCCGCCGGCATTTCCTCCCGGGTCACCTCCCGGGTCAGGTCGTCGTGGAGGATGTCCATCTCATCGTCGGCCCGCACCAATCGCTCACTGATCCGACTCCGCCGACCGAAGGCATCCGCCGCCTCTTGCCACATCTCGTTGGCAACTTCGGTCATCAGTTGGACGATGCCCCGGCTGCGTGGGCTCATGTCGGTTCCCAGATGGTCGACGGCCCGCTGGGCGATGTGCTCGGCCAAATCGGCACTGCGCTCCAACTCGGGGATGATCAAGAGCATGGCCACCAGATAGCGGAGCTCGTCGCCCTGGCAGTGCCGGGCCTGAAGCTCGCTCCAGACCAGGAGCTCGACTTCGGCCGTGAGGTCGTCAACCGCCTGGTCGCCATCAACGACGGCTTGGCCGAGAAGCGCCTCACCGCCCAGCAGGGCATGGGTGGCTTGGGCCAGCGCCTCTGACACCAGGGCAAACAGCTGAATTACCCTGCGGTCGATGGCCTCGACGCCGGTTCCGGGAGAGCTCATGGCAACCAGAGGTTACCCACAACGTTCACCCGGAATTTTCGTTTCGTTCACCTTACGTTCACCTTAAGAATTCCTGGCGTCCACCTTGGGGCGCGAAAGTGGGAAAAGACGGTCCGGCAAGGGCAGGAAGGGGTTGCGGGTGACATCCGGCGTGTTGGCGGGAACGGGTGAACTGGCAAGGGTGAATGGGTCGCCATCGGTGACCGATCTCCTCAATGAAGCTCCGAGGAGCAAGTTCCATCGACGGACGGTTCTGGTTTCAGGGGTCGGGTTCTTCACTGACTCCTATGACCTCTTCGTCATCAGCACAGTATCGACCATCGTCGCCGTCCAGTGGCATCTGAGCACCCTCCAGACGAGTTGGGTGACCGGCTCGGCCATCTTGGGCGCCTTCTTCGGAGCCATCATCTTCGGCCGGATCGCCGACGTGCTTGGTCGCAAATGGGTGTACACGGGCGTGGCGGTCATCATGATGGTGGGCGCGTTGTTGTCGGCCGTCGCCCCCAGCTTCATCTGGCTGGTATTCGCCCGTTTCATCTTGGGCCTGGGTATCGGTGGCGACTACCCGGTCTCCGCGGTGCTGATGAGCGAGTACTCCAATCGACGGGACCGGGGTCGACTGGTGGGGATGGTCTTTTCCATGCAGGCGCTCGGACTCATCGTCGGGCCCTTGGTTGGCCTCCTCCTGCTCTCATCCGGCATCGGACACGGCTTGACCTGGCGGCTGATGTTGGGCTTCGGTGCCATACCCGCGGCCGGGGTCATCTACCTGCGGACCAAGATGCCCGAGTCGCCGCGATTCCGGGCCCAGGTCCAAGGGAAGACCGACCAGGCCGGCAAGGACATCACCGCCTTTTCCGACGGCGTGGTCGATGCCTCCCCCGGTGGGGTCCAGGCAACCCAGCGTTTGAGGCTCGGGCAATTTCTCCGCAACCGCCGAATGCTTCTGCTCCTGCTGGGGACGGCCGGGTCGTGGTTCCTCTTCGACTACGCCTACTACGGCAACACCCTCTCGCTGCCGGCGATTCTGAAGCAGGTGGATTCCACCGCGTCACTGGAAGCCAAGCTCTTATGGACCCTGGGAATGTTCCTGGTGTTTGCCGTTCCCGGCTATATCGTCGCCGTACTCACCATGGACCGGATCGGACATCGCCGGCTGCAATTCATCGGGTTCGGCGTCATGGCCGCCGCCTTTCTGACCCTGGCCGGATTTGCCCACCTGACGACCATGGTGGTGCCGTTTCTCGCCATCTTCGGGCTCAGCTACTTCTTCGTCGAGTTCGGGCCCAACATGACGACCTTCGTCTTACCTTCCGAGGTCTTCCCGGTCAGCATGCGCACCACCGGTCACGGCATTGCCGCCGGGATTGGAAAGTTGGGTGCCTTCCTGGGTGTCTTCTTGGTGCCCATTTTCCAGAAGGACTATGGACTTCGCGGCATGCTGACCATTGCCGGCATTGCCGCCGTGTTGGGCTTCGCGTTGACGCGTATCCTGCCAGAGCCGGCCCGCCAGACCCTCGAAGCCATGGACAACGAGTTTGACGTAACCGAAGCGTCATCGGCGGTGCCGACGATCTTCCGGCCCGTGCCGGACACCGGGGTGGATGCCTCGAATGGCCAATCGATGCATTCCCCCCAGCCACTGTCGGACGCCGTCTAAAGGGTCTGCTCTCCCGCCCCGGCGGTGAGGGTTCGGCAACGGCATCACCAGCCTCGGAGATCCACCGGCCAACTCTCGATCACGTCGTCACCATCGATCAGATGGAGGTGGTCGTGATAGGCCACGGTCGGGTCGACGTGCGCCGGGATGACCCGGATCCGGTCTCCAACCCGCATTGGTTGGTCCGGTGCGAACGTCACATGTTCGTCCGAACAGAACATCACCTCGGCCCCCTCGACCGATGGGTTCCCGTGATCCATCCCCAGGGCCTTGAGACCGCAGTCGGCCACCGCCCACTCCCGGGATACGGAGATCACCGTGGCCATTACCGAGAGGGCCTGCTCGAAGGGGAGACCCAGCTTGCCGTAGGCGGTGTCCATCAGCGCGTAGGAGCCCGCCTGGATCTCCGTGGCCCAGTGGTTGAGGTCGTAGGTACCGGTCCCGCCGGCCGAGATGATGTCCCCACCCACCTGCTGGTGGGCGGCCATCAGCAGGCCCATCGATACCTCCAACATCTCCGTGCGGGTGGCCCGCGCCTCGAGCCCGACGATGTGACCCTCGTAGCCCATCACCCCGCGGACCACCAGGCCCCGATCTCGGGCCCGGTCGGCCAGACGGTCGGTGTCCTCCGGTCGGCATCCGCACCGGGGGAGACCCACGTTGACGTCGATCAGCACCTCGGGAACCCTCGCCGCCACTGCGGCGTCGATGGTCTCCTCGGAGTCAACCGCCATGGTCACTCGCGCCCCGCCGCCGACCAGCACACCGAGGCGGGTGGCATCGACCACCTCGTTGGCCAGCAACAGGTCGTCGCCCAACCCGGCCCGTGCCATGCCCTCCATCTCGGCCATGGTGGCGCAGGTGAAGGCGGCATGGCCCCCTTCGGCCTGGAGCCCCGCGAGGGCGGTGCATTTGTGCGCCTTGACATGGGGGCGCAGCCGCCGACCGGGGAGGGACCCGGACATGGTGCTCAAGTTCCTCATCAACAGAGCTTGTTGGACGACGAGGGCCGGCGTCGTCAACTCACCGGTCTTCATCCGGGCAGCGTACCGACCGAATGGATTAGGCGTGGATCTCCACGACGGTGCGTCCCACCGATCGACGGGCCTCGTGCTCGTCGAGTGCGGCTCCGGCATCCTCCATGGCGATCCGCCGGCCGACGTAGGGTCGGATCTTGCCGTCGGCGGCCAACCGAAGCAGATCGGCGTGGACCTCGTCGGCTACGCTCCGGCCGAACGGGTTGAATCCGAACCGGCGCATACCTGGGTCGACCACATCCACCCAGGCCAGCATCACGCCAACGATGTCGATGTTCCCGATGCAGGCCATCCGAAGCGGCCGCCCGGTCATCCCGTTGTCGTCATCGTCGGCGAATCCGACCGCCAGGTAGCGGCCGCCCCGGGCGGTGCATCGCCACGAGCGCTCCACGAAGTCGCCGCCGGCCAGGTCGTAGACCACATCGGCGCCCACATCACCGGTGGCCACCAGCACCGCTTCGACGAAGTCCTCGGCGGTGTGGTCGATGACCAGATCGGCTCCGAGCGAGGCGCACAGGGCTCCCTTCTCGGCCCCGCCGGCCACGGCAATGACCCGGGCACCGATGGCCTTGCCCAACTGGATTCCGGCGGTGCCGAGACCACTGGCCGCCGAGTGCACCACCAGAGTCTCGCCGGCCTGGAGCCGCCCCCTTCGGAACAGCGCCAGATGGGAGGCCTGGAAGGTCAGCAAGAAGGCGGTGGCCTCGACGTCGTCGAAACCTTCCGGAGCATGGAAGACGGACACCGCGTCGGCGAGCGCGTACTCGGCGATGCCGCCGAGCGCGGTCTTGGTGATGGCGACCACACGCTTGCCCAACCACGATTCCGCGCCGTCTCCCACCTGGTCGACCTCGCCGCAGACGTCCATCCCCAGGGTGAAAGGTGGGGGAGTCGGGACCGAGACCAGCTTTCCCCGGCAACGGTCGATGTCGTTGAAGTTCAGCGAGGCGGCACCCACCTTCACCCGCACCTCGCCGGGCCCGGGCTCTGGGCGCTCCACCCGGCGCACGGCCAGGACCTCTCCCGGCCGGCCATGGCTGGTCACCTGCAAGGCGTTCATCTCCGTCACTCGCCATCCCCTCTTCGAATCGTTCCGCATCCGCACGCCGAGGTTTCTGGACCAACCGGGCCGGCATCGGACGGCCCGACCCTAACGTCTGAAAGAGCAGCGGCCCTCGCCTGCCGGGCAGGCTCGAGCGCCGCTCACCCGTCGCCGGCGCCCCGAGCGTGGAGCCCGTCAGAATTTCCGGCCCGTCGGGTGGGTGCCGGCCTCCCGGTTGCGGGTCGGGGACCGGGTCGACCATCCTGAGGAGCCATGGCCGCCGATGTCGAGAAGGAGAAGCAACTGGCCGGGGAGGCGGCTGCCGGGCTGGTCGAAAGCGGCATGCGAGTTGGCCTCGGCACCGGTACCACCGTGGCCCAGTTCCTCCCGGCGCTGGCGATGCGGAAGCTGCCCCTTCGCTGCGTGACCACCTCACCCCACACCGGCGAGATCGCCCGGCAGCTCGGACTGTCGGTCGAGCCATTCACCCTCGACCGACTGGATATCGCCATTGACGGTGCCGACCAGATCAGCCCGGACGGATGGTTGGTCAAGGGCGGCGGGGCGGCCCTCACCCGCGAGAAGCTGGTGGCCGTCACCGCCGAGCGGTTCGTGGTGATCGCCGACTCGACCAAGCCGGTCCCGACCCTCCACGCTCCGGTGCCCGTCGAGCTGCTCGCCTTCGGGCTGGAGTCGACCCTCAAACGGTTGGGCCAGGTGCGACGGCGGGATGCCCCCCTGAGCCCCGACGGTGGAGTCATCGCCGACTTCACCGGCCCGGTGGGGGACCCGGCCACTCTCGCCGGGTGGCTGGAAGCCACCCCCGGGGTGGTGGAGCATGGACTGTTCCCCCCCGAGATGGTGACGACGGTCCTGGTGGGACGCGGCGATTCGGTCGAGCGGATCGAGGTGTGAGCGCCGCCCGGCCGGCGACCCCGTCGAGCGCCTGAACCCTCCGCGGGCTTCCGTCGCGGTTACGACGCGAACTCCACCTGCTCCGCCAGGGCAAGGACTGCGGGTCGGTCCGCACCGAGGATGAATCCGCCCTTGATCGATGTGTCCAGGCTGGTTTTATAGGCGGCGAGGAAGCTGGCCTTGTCTCCATACAGGCTCGCCAACTTCGTCGAGTCGAAGGGAGTTGTCGAGCCGAACAACGAGCAGATCGCGCTGGCGCCGGGCGGCGCCGCCCCACTGAGCGTCGATACGGGGACATCGACCGCAGGGGTCCGCACCCCGCCGACCACATTCCCATGACCGTCGAGGGTCAGCGCCGCCGGATGGGTGGCCTCCAGGCGGAATGGAGCCGGGCTGGGCGGCGGCGTCCCGTGGTCGACCCAGTTGTTGAAGGCGGCAAAAGCAGCTTGGACCACCAGGTGTTGGGGGCCATCGTTGACCGGGGTCGTGCAACCGAGAAGGCTGGCGGCCGCACCGACCAGGTAGGCGTCGGCGTGGGCGGTGCCCGCCACTTCCCAGGTTCGGATCCGGCTGGTGTTGGGTTGGCGCGCCGCCGCGTAACCCAGCTCGACGAGATCTGTCTGGGTCTCGAACATGAACACCGGCACCTTGAGGTCGGTCCGGATGCGCAATCCGGCGGCGCCCTGATCCGACGTGATGGAGGCCCCGCTCAGCGCCGCACCGCTTCCGCCCCGGCTGTGGATGAAGATTCCGGCAAAGGTGTCGGTCAGTGGTTGCAAGGTGTCGGCGAACGTCGTCAGGTAGAAGGCGGACTGAGACTCGCCCACCGCGACGACGTGGCGGGGATGGAGGCCCCCCAGGGCGGGCACCTTGGTGGCCTGCAAGCTCTTCCCAATCTGGGCGAACATGTCCATCGCATACTGGTCCCCCGGGTGATGCAAACTCCCGTAGCGGGCCGGATCGGCGCCGATCAGGCCGCCGTTGGAGCCGGGGTCCACCGACCCCAGGATCGGAGTCCCACCGTCGACGCCGAGGGCCTGGGCCGAGACCGCCACATAGGCGTAGCCGGCCCGCATGAGCTCCGGATTGAGGTAGTCCCAATCGGGAGCGGATTCGCCGCTCGAGACGTTCATCCACTCGACGACCGCGGTGCCGTTGAATCGGGCCGGATCGGTCGGTCGGCGCACCAGGATCCGGGTCCGGTATGACGCCGACGTGGTGGGGGCGATCGACCACTTGCCGTTGCTCGGTGAGGAGGTCGCCTTGAAAGCGGATGCGGTTCCCGAGGCGAAGAATTCCTCCTCTTCGTACCCGGACCCGGCCAGGTCAAGGGAGTTGGCGGACAACGGCTCGATGGCCTTCCCGGCAACCGGACCGGTAAGAGTGGCTGCGGCTCCATAGATTCCGGGGTGGGCGGCTGACCCCTGTGCCTGTGACATGCCAGTAGCTCCTTGCTGGGTCCCACACCCACTGATGCTGATCGCGACGATTACGAGGAGCCCGACCAGCACCCCAGCCCTTCGAGGGTGAAGCGTGGTCACCTTCTGCTCTCTCGTCCCATTCTGGGTGATTCTTCCACGCCGAGACCTCCACGAGGGGCGCCGGCACGCCGTCAGTTACCCTGGTGGCGATGACGGCTGTCTTCGACTCCGATCAACACCTGTTCGAAACCCGCACGCTGTGGGCCGACCAGATCGACCCGGCTCGGCGAGACGATGCCCTCGCCATCGTCGACGACGAGCTCGGCTATCCGTGGCTCTGCTGGCGTGACGAGCGGCTGAGTCTGGCTGACGTCCAGGTGCCCGGGGACACCGCGGCGTTGGGGCGGAATCGACAGCGGTGCCATCAGCGCCTCACCCCGGAGTACTCCTATGACGAGGTGCTCCCGCCCGAGTACTGGGATCCGCCGGCTCGAGTCAGGCAGCTGACCGCCATGGGCCTCGATGACGCCGTGCTGTTCCCCAACTTCGGACTGTTGTGGGAGCGTCGGCTTTCGTCGTCGCTGACCGCCCTGACCGCCAACATGGCGGCCTGGAACCGCTGGTGCGCCACGGTGGTGGCCGACGGCGGCGGCCGGCTCCATCCGGTTGCGCACTTAACCCTCCGGGATCCCGATTGGTTGGAGACCCAACTCGCGGCGTTGTCGGCCGCCGGGGTCCACCTCGGCATGATCGCCCCTTCGGCGGTGGACGGGCGACCCCTCTCCCACCCCGACCACGATCGCCTCTGGTCCTCGTTCGTCCACCACGGCGTCACTCCGGTGTTCCACGTGGCCGACCAACCCCGGATCTTCGACGACGCCTTCTACACCGATGCCGTCGAGGCCTTCGTGCCCACCCTGGAGTCGATCTTCCTGTGGGTGCCGCCGGCGGTGGCGGTGACCGACCTGATCGTCAACGGTGTCCTCGATCGCTTCCCGGAGCTACGAATCGGGATCGTCGAGCTCTCATCGATATGGGTGCCCCAGTACCTGATGATGCTGGACGGGGGCTGGGACTTCACCTCCGCCATCAATGGTCAGTCGCCGGCCGAGCTGGAGCTGCGGCCCAGCCAGTACTTCCACCGGCAGGTCCGGGTCTCGTCCTTCTCCTACGAGCAGCCAGCCCGGCTCATGGCCAAGTCGGGCGACGTGTTCATGTGTTGCAGCGACTACCCCCACTCGGAAGGGTCCGCCACCCCGGTGGAGGATTATGCCCAGGCCGGGAGTTCACCCGAGAATGCCCCCGGGTTCTTTCGCGACAACGTGGTCGAACTGCTGGGGAGCTAGGCGGAGCCGGGCTGGCAGCCCAGCAGACTCAAGCGAAAGACGGTCGCCGCATCCTGCCAACTACCCGAGGGGACCGGCGGTAGGGCGGAGAGAGGGCTACTTACCCGCCCGGCGCTGCCAGCGGGTGGCCTTCAACATCTTCTTGTGCTTCTTCTTGCGCATGCGCTTGCGGCGCTTCTTGATCAGTGATCCCATGTCGTGCGGCAGGCTAGCCGCCCAGGCCGCCCAGCGCCATGTGGCCGGCGCAAAAGGCCTGGTGACTACTGGTCGACCCCGGGGGTATCGGGAGCCGCGATCTCCGGCAGGGTGAACCGGAACAGGGCGCCACCCCCCGGTGCATTCTGGGCCGCCACCGACCCCCCCTCTTCGCGGGCGACCTGGGCGACGATGGCCAGCCCCAATCCCGAGCCGGGGAGGCCGCGGGCATTCGGGGCCCGGTAGAAGCGGTCGAAGAGGTGATCCAGATCGGCGTCCTCGATTCCGGGCCCGTGGTCCCGAACGATCACCGTCCCCCCCGAACAGCTGATCTCGACCGACCCGCCATCCGAGCTCCATTTGAGGGCGTTGTCGAGCAGGTTGCCGACCGCCCGCTCGATGCGGGGTCTCGAGCCCATCACCCAGGTGGCGGCGATGAAGGCGCCGAACGTCACGTTCCGGCTCCGCCCGTGGGTGGTGGCCACGCTCACGGTTTCCTCCACGACCTCGTGGAGGGCGACCGGTTCCGTCGTCGTCGGCGGTTGTTCACCCCGGGCCAACTCGGCCAGGTCAGCCACCACGGTGGTCAGCTCGTCGAGTTGAGTGAGAACGTCGCCGATCAGCACCTCGCGTTCAGCCGGCTCCAGCTCGTCCATCCGGCGGGCCACCTCCATGTTGGTCCGGAGGCTGGTGAGGGGTGTTCGCAGTTCGTGGGAGGCGTCGAGCACCAACTGGCGCTGCGAGTCGCGGGAGGAGTCGAGCGCGGCCAACAGGCGATTGAACGCCCGTCTCAGCCGGCCGAGCTCATCCATTCCCCCCGGATCCAGCCGCCGCGAGACGTCGGTGGTCTCGGCCAGCTCCTCGATGGTGAAGGTAAGGCTGTTGAGCGGCCCGAGGACGGCGCGACCGACGGCCAGACCCAGCAGGATGGCCAGGGCCACCCCCAGGAAGGCGATGATCCACAGCACCAGGGCGAGATGGCCCAACTCCTGGTCGACGCCGGTGAGCGGGAGCGTCACCTGCAGCGCGCCGCCGTCGTGCAGTTGTTCGATAGGGGAGGACCCGTCGCTCCGCTGGTTGCCTCGGTACGTCCATCCCTCGGGAAGCGGGACGACTGTCTCCCGCACATGGGTGGTGGTCTTGCCGGTGGTGACATTGGCGGAATAGTTCTTCGTCGGCCCGCTGCCGCCGGAGGCGGCGACCTGTTTAGCGGCATCGTTGATCGGCAGCACCTGCGGATCGAGGGGGCTGGCCCCACCATTGGAGTAGACCACCTGCTCGCACTCACCGACGGTGGAGGAGTTGCACGCATTGGGGACCTGAAGGAATCCCCCTTGGTTGAAGGCGTTCTTCTGTTGGTTGAGGATGGATTGGGCGTCCTGGCTGAGGGTGTTGTCGATGGACCCGACCAGCGAATTGTGGGCCACCACATAGGCGCTGGCGGAACCGAGGAGCACCGCCAGCAACACCGCGATGGTGGCGGCCATCACCAGGCGGGTGCGGAAGGTCAAGGTTCTCGAAGGACGTAGCCGACACCCCGGGCGGTGTGGATGAGCCGAGGTTCGCCGTCTTCCTCCGTCTTGCGACGCAGGTAGCCGACGTAGACGGCCAGTGAGTTGGTCCCGGAATCGAAGGTGTACCCCCAGACCCGGTCGAGGATCACCTCGCGGGTCAGGACCTGCCGGGGGTGACGGAGCAGCAGTTCGAGCAGGTCGTACTCGATCCGGGTGAGGGTGAACTCACGGCTGCCCCGGGAGGCGACCCGGCTGGAGGGGTCGAGGTTGAGGTCGGCGAACTGGAGGATCTCCGTCGAGTCGTCACTGCGCCGCCGCAGCAGCGCCCGCAGTCGGGCCAGCAGCTCGGCCAGGGCGAACGGCTTGACCAGATAGTCGTCGGCTCCGGCATCCAGCCCCTGGACCCGATCATTGATGGCGTCGCGGGCGGTCAGCATCAACACCGGGGTGTCGTCGCCCGCCGCCCGGAGCCGCCGGCACACCTCGAGCCCGTCGATGGTGGGCAAGCCGATGTCGAGGATGACGGCGTCCGGCGGGCGGACGGCGATCTCCTCCAGGGCCCGGGGTCCGTCGTTGGCCAGCGACACGTCGTAGCCCTCGAGCCGCAAGGCCCGGTGGAGCGCCCCGCTCACCGCGGGGTCGTCGTCAACCACAAGCACCCTCATCAGGGCCGGAGCCTACTGGCGCAATCCCCGGATCCGGTGGCACGACCCAGCTCCATGCGCCGATCGGCGCCGGGTTGCAGCGTCGATCGCCTAGCCTGGAGCGGGTTCCTTCTCGCCATCGGGCGGGCTGATCCGAGGTAGTTCAATTGGCAGAACGCTGGCCTTTGGAGCCAGATGTTGGAGGTTCGAGCCCTCCCCTCGGAGCCGGGACGGCTACTTCGGGTTACGGGCCCGGCTGCGCAGGCGGCCGCGGACGGCCTGGTCGAGAATCACCTTCCGGAGGCGTACGGCTTTGGGGGTCACCTCGACGCACTCGTCGTCGGCGATGAACTCCAACGCCTGCTCCAGCGAGAGCAGCAGCGGGGGAGTCAGGCGGATGGCCTCGTCGGCGGTGGCCGACCGCACGTTGGTGAGTTTCTTCTCCTTGATCGGGTTGACGTCCATCTCCTCGTCCCGGGCGTTCTCGCCGATGACCATCCCCTCGTAGACCTCGGTGACCGGACCGACCAGCAACATCCCCCGCTCCTGGAGGCTCATCAACGTGTAGCCGGTGGTCATCCCCCGCCGGTCGGCCACCATCGACCCGTTCCGCTTGGTCTTGAGCTCGCCGTGCCAGGGTTCCCAGCCGTCGAAGACATGGTGGAGCATGCCGGTGCCCCGGGTCTCGGTCATGAACTCGGTGCGGAAGCCGACCAGGCCGCGGGCGGGGGTCCGGTAGTCCATCCGGACCCATCCAGTGCCGTGGTTGACCATCTCTACCAGGGTGCCCTTCCGGAGGGCCATCAGCTGGGTGACCACCCCGAGGTAGTCGTCGGGGACATCGATGGCCACCCGTTCCATGGGCTCGTGGATCTTCCCGTCGATCTCCCGGGTGACCACCTGGGGCTTCCCCACCGTCATCTCGAACCCCTCCCGACGCATGGTCTCCACCAGCACCGCCAACTGGAGCTCGCCCCGGCCCTGGACCTCCCAGGTGTCGGGTCGTTCGGTGGCGAGGACCCGCAGCGACACGTTGCCGACCAGCTCGGCCTCCAGGCGGTTGAGGATCTGGCGGGCGGTGAGCTTCGAGCCGTCGGCACCAGCCAACGGCGAGGTGTTGATCCCGATGGTCATGGACAGGCTGGGCTCGTCCACGGTGATGACCGGGAGCGGTCGCGGATCGTCGGGATCGGCCAGGGTCTCCCCGATGGTGATCTCGGCCATGCCCGCCACCGCGGCGATCTCGCCCGGACCCGCTTCGGCGGCGTCGACCCGGTCCAGCGCATCGGTGATATAGAGCTCGGTGATCTTGGTGCGCTCGATGGTCCCGTCCAGCTTGCACCAGGCCACGGTGGAGCCCTTACGGAGCACCCCGTTGCGGATGCGGCAGATGGCCAGGCGCCCGAGGTAGGGGGAGGCGTCGAGGTTGGAGACGATGGCCTGGAGCGGGGCGTCGGGGTCGAACTCCGGGGCCGGGATGCTGTCCAGGATGGCCTGGAACAGCGGCTCGAGGTCGGTGCCTTCCACGCCCCGCTCGGTGGCCGCCCAGCCCGCCCGGGCATTGGAATAGAGGATGGGGAAGTCGATCTGGTGCTCATCGGCGTCGAGGTCGAGGAAGAGTTCCTCCACCTCGTGCACCACTTCCTCGATACGGGCGTCGGGCCGGTCCACCTTGTTGACGACCAACACCACCGGGAGCCGCGCCTGGAGGGCTTTGCGGAGCACGAAACGGGTCTGGGGCAGGGGCCCCTCGGAGGCGTCGACCAACAGCAGCACCCCGTCGACCATGGTGAGGCCCCGCTCCACCTCGCCCCCGAAGTCGGCGTGACCCGGGGTGTCGATGATGTTGATCTTCACCCCGCCGTGGAGCACCGCGGTGTTCTTGGCCAGGATGGTGATGCCCTTCTCCCGCTCCAGGTCACCGGAGTCCATGACCCGCTCGTTGACCGATTGATTGGCGCGGAAGGCCCCCGACTGCCAGAGCATGGCATCGACCAGCGTGGTCTTCCCATGGTCGACGTGGGCCACGATGGCTACGTTGCGGATGTCGTCACGGGTCTGCAGAGGCATAAGGAACCAAGGATACTCTCGCCGCTCGGCATCCCAGACTGGGCGGCGCCGGCACTCCGGCGCCGGCGGCGGGCCAATGGAGGAGTTGACCGGCGTCTCCGTCCGGTTTCGGGCGATTCCGAGGCGCGGGTGACTTCGGGCCTAATGGGACCCGATCGGCTTGCGAATGGCAAGCTGATCTCCGAGCCGCCAATCGGGAAGCACTGCTCGGTCCCGGGCCTTGAGCCCTAAATCTAGATCGTGCCCCGATTGGTCGGTGAGGAGACTGACGGCTGTTGGGG
>DASXFR010000045.1:0-17695 GCA_036489495.1 Acidimicrobiales bacterium
TTGGTCGGGATGGCCCCACATGCCGACCAGTTCCTTGGCTCCGGCCTTGCAGGCATCGGTGAGCCCGAGCTCCAGGGCTCCCCACAGGGCCCGCTTGGTGGCGGCCATCGCCGCCGGGGAGTTCTTGGCGATCTTCTCGGCGAGTTCCTGGGCGGCTTCCCGGAGCTGTTCGGGGGGGTCGACGATCTGGCTGATCATGCCCAACTCGTAGGCCCGCTGGGCGTCGATCCGCTCGTACCGGCCGACCAGAGCCATCCGCATGACCGCCTCGACCGGCATCTTCCGGAGCAGACCCACGGCCTCATAGGCGGTGACCTGGCCAATCGAGACGTGGGGGTCGAGGAAGGTGGCGTCCGACGCCGCCATCACGATGTCGGCATCGGCGACGAAATGCAGCCCGCCTCCGGCGCAGACGCCATTGACGGCGGCGATGACCGGCTTCCAGACGCGGTTGTGCCAGGCGGTGAGTCGGAGTTCGGCCCGCTTGGTCCGGCGAGACTGTTCCCGCAAGGCTTCGGGGTCCTGGGCCAGCTCCACCACGTCGAGCCCGGTCTGGAACGCTCGGCCCTCGCCGGTGTTGACGATCACTCGCACCGCCGGGTCGGCGTCCAGCTCCCGCCAGGCGGCTTCGAGCCCGTCGATCATGGCGGCATTCATGGCGTTCCCGGAGCCGGGTCGGTTGAAGATCAACCAACCGACGGGTCCGTTCCGCTCGATGAGGATGGTGGGCTCGCCGTCCGGGGCGGGGTGGTCGATGCCCGTACTCATGGGTTCTCAACCCCGGCGTCGGCCAGCACCTTGGTGCCGGCGGGACCGACGATATCCGTCGTGAGGTCGACGACCCGCACGTTCTCGAGCATGTCATCCAGTCTTTCGGTCGCCAACCACACCGGTCAGCTGGCGAGGCAAACGCCGTCAAGTTAGCACTCGAGCGGGGCGACCGGGATCCCGGAGATCAAGTTGTATATGGTATGAAGTTCCGGTTCCAACCGGCTATAGTCCTGGGGTCTGGGCCGTGGAGGCTGGGGGACCAGCGTTGGAAATCTGCCGGCATCCGCCGGTCTGATCGGGGGAAAGACGATGACTCAGACTGATCAGGCCGTATCGTCGGGCCGGTCGGCGATTGGCCCTGGCGTCCTGAGTGTGCGGAAGATCGGGGTGTCGTTTTCGGGGGTCGTCGCCCTCCACGACGTGTCCCTGGAGGTGGCCCGGGGCGAGGTGCTCGGCCTCATCGGCCCGAACGGTGCGGGCAAGACCACCTTGTTCGACGTGATCTCCGGTCTCCGGGACCCCCGACGCGGCGCGATTGTCTTCGACGGGAACGACGTAACCGACCGGTCGGCGGTGTGGCGGTCGCGGGCCGGCATGCGACGGACGTTCCAACGCCAGCAGGTGTTCGGTCGCCTGACCGTGGAGGAGAATCTGCTCTGCGCCCTGGAGTGGAAAGGCGGCGGGGGCGGCATTCTGGCCGATCTGGTGGCGCTTCCGCCCCGTCGTCGCATCGAACGGCGTCGTCGGGCCGAGGTCGATGAGTACCTCCAACGCTGCGGTTTGGGTTCGGTCCGCCACGCGATGGCCGGGTCCCTTCCCATCGGCACCGCCCGGATGGTGGAATTGGGGCGGGCATTGGCCCAGTCGCCATCGCTGCTGCTGCTCGACGAGCCGACATCCGGACTGGGTGACGCCGAGGTGGAGTGCCTCAGCGCCGTCGTCAACCAACTGCGGAGCGATGGCTCGTGCGCCGTCTTGCTGGTGGAGCACGACATCTCCTTTGTCATGTCCCATTGCGATCGCATTGTCGTCCTCCAGCGGGGCGAGGTGCTGGCCGAAGGAACGCCGGACGCCATCCAGGCCAACCGGGAGGTTCGGGATGCCTATCTCGGGTGACGGGTCCCACCTCGATGGCGGAGCATCGGTGAGGGCCCGTTGAGCAAGTTCCTCAGCCTGTTGTTGACCGGTGTCGTTACCGGGGCCATCTACTCGATGCTGGCGGCCGGTCTCACCCTCACCTACTCGACGACCGGGATCTTCAACCTCGGGTACGGCGCGGTGGCGTTCACCTCTGCCTTCATCTTCTACGAGTTGCAAACCGGTCTCCACTGGCCGGTGGTGTGGGCGGCGGTGGTGGTCATTTTGGTGTTCGCGCCGCTGCTCGGGCTGTTGCTCGACCGCTTCGTGTTCAGAAAGCTCTCCCAGGCCAGCGAGGGCTCGAAGATCATGGCCACCGTCGGCGTGTTGATCGCGGTGCCGGCGCTGGCCCAGTGGATCGTTGCCCTCCTCATCGGCGTCGGGCACGCCAATATTCCCGACGGTTCGCTGGTGACCCTGGCCCCCGGACTCGGTCCCCAGCCACCGCATCACTGGCAGTTCGGCTCGGTCCTGAACCTCGACTCCGACCAGTTGATCGTGGCGATCGTGGCCGCGGTCATGGCCATCGGGTTGTGGTATCTGCTCCGCCACACCGCGCTCGGGCTCCGGATGCGAGCGCTGGTGGACCGACCGGATCTGGCCGCCGCCCGGGGGGTGGACCGAGGGAGGACGTCGGCGGCCGCCTGGGTGTTGGGCACGGTGATGGCCGGGCTGGCCGGGGTGGCCGGGGCCCCCATCTTCAACTCGCTGTCGTCATCCACCTACCTGTATGTGCTGTTGGTGGCCACGGCGGCGGCGGTGCTCGGAGGTCTCCGGTCGGTGCCGCTGGCCGCGTTGGGCGGGCTGTTCATCGGAGCCGTACAGAGCCTGGTGGCCGGGTACGCCACCTTCGCCCAGTCCATCGCCGGGTTCAGCGATGCGGTGCCGTTCGTCCTGCTGCTGGCCGGCCTGGTCATCTGGGGCCGGGAGCGATCGCGTCGGACCGGTCAGGTGGCCGACGACGTGCCTCCGCCCGACTACCTCGCCATGCGACCTCCGTGGCGTCGGATCGCACCGTGGGTCTTCTGGTTCACCGCCATCGTCGTCTACATCTCTTTCGGGGCGGACAGCTACTGGCTGGGTCTGGCCACCAAGGGCCTGGCCCTCTCGTTGGTCTTCCTGTCCTTCACCATCGTCACTGGCACCGGTGGGAGCGTCAGCTTGGCCCAGGCGGCATTCGTCACCGCCTCGGGCTTGATGGCCGGGGTGCTCATCAGTCAGTACCACCAGCCGTATCTCGTCGGCCTGTTCGGCGGTGTCGCCTTCGCGTTGCTGCTCGGGGTGATCGTGGCCGTCCCCGCGCTGCGACTGGGTGGCTTGGCCTTGGCCCTGGCCACCCTCGCCCTCGGATTTGTCGGTGACAACGTGCTCTTCCAGTGGGCCCGGCTGTCCGGCCCGTCTCAGCAGGGGTGGGCCATCCCGAGGCCGTCGTTGGCGGGGATCAACTTCTCCAGCAACAAGTCGTTGGCGATCCTGTTGGTGGTGATCGTCATTCTGGTCACCTTGCTGATCCGGAATCTGCAGCGATCCTCGTCCGGGCGCATGATGAGCGCGGTTCGCACCTCACAGTCGGCGGCGGAAACCTCGGGGATCTCCGGCACCTCGGTGAAGATCACCCTGTTCGCGGTATCGGCCGCCTTGGCCGGGCTCGGCGGCGTCTTGGTGGTCACCGTGGACCAGCACGTGTCCGCCTCCACCTATTCGACTCCGGTGGGGCTGGTCTGGTTGGCCACCGTGGTCCTGTTCGGGATCCGGCGCCCGAGCGGGGCCATCGCCGCGGGGATGACCAGTGTGCTGCTGGCCGGAGTGCTGTCGTCGGGCTTCCACTTCTCCTTCATCTCCTGGTCGGGCACCACCTCGGTGTTCTTCCCGGCCGTCCTGTTCGGACTCGGGGCGGTGACCATGGCTCAGAATCCCGACGGCATCCTTTCCCTCACTGAGGAACAGTCGTTCCGCCGACGACAGAAGCGGCTGGCAAACCGGCGGGCGGCGCGGGTGACTCCCGGCACCCCGGCGGGGGGACCCGATGGTCTCCGGATGCCGGCGGTGGAAACCAACGGGGCGATGGCCCCGGCCCAGGTCCCGACCCTGGCCCGGGCCACCGGCCAGGTGGCCCTCCGGGTCGACTCGGTGTCCGCCGCCTATGGCGAGACCCAGGTGCTCTTCGACATCGATCTCGACGTCCGCACCGGCAAGCTCACCGCGCTGGTGGGAGCCAACGGGGCCGGCAAGTCGACGCTCGGCAAGGTCCTGGCCGGACTCATGGAACCGACCGGCGGGGCCATCTTCCTGGACGGGAAGGACGTGACCCAGGAACCGGCCCACCGGCGGGCGAAGCAGCTCCTGCTCGCCCCCGAGTCGCGTGGCGTCTTCCCGGCGTTGACGGTGGAGGACAATCTGGCCCTGTTGCTTCCCGACGCCAGTGACCGGGACCAGGCCTACCAGCGTTTTCCGGTTCTGGGGGACCGCCGCCGGCTGGCGGCCGGCAGCCTCTCCGGCGGCGAACAGCAGATGCTGACCATGGCGCCGATGCTGGTCAAGCCGCCGAAATTGCTCATCGCCGACGAGCCGACCCTGGGCCTGGCCCCGCTGATCGTCGAGGAGATCATCCGGGTGTTCGCCGAGTTGCGCGACCAGGGCGTCACCTTGCTGGTCGTCGAGGAGCGGGCCAAGGCGGTGTTGGACATCGCCGACGACGTCGCCCTGCTCGAACTGGGCCGGCTGGTATGGGCCGGGCCCCGGGCACAACTCGACCCCGAACAGCTGGCCGCCATCCACCTGGGCCAGACCCACGTGGAGGCGGCGCCGGTGCCGACCTAGGGACGTTGGTTCACCCCGATGACGAACCGCCGTGGTCGATCGGCCGGAAGTAGGGAAGTTTCATCTCGTCATTGACGGGATGGAACTCGACGGCCAGTTCCATTCCTTCGGCCAGGTCATCCGGCTCGCAGCCGATGACCGAGCTCACCACGAAGATGTCTTCGTCGAGTTCGACGATGGCCACCGAATACGGGACCTCGAAAACGGGGGTCTGGGGACGCCAGACGATCGTCCAGCTGTAGAGGCGGCCCCGGCCCCGGCTCGGTTCCCACCGCAAGGCCCGGCTGTGGCAGCGCCAGCAGATCCGGGCGGCGTCGGCGATGGCTAGGTGGCAGTTCGAGCACCGGAGGAAGCAGAGCTCTTCTCGGGCACAGCCGTCCCAGTAGGGCGCGGAGAACTTCGACGGCACCGGGGCCGGCGTGCCGGGGGATTGGGGGCGGAGCCGGGTCATGGCCGGACCGAACCGACCAGCATGACGTCGTTGAACAGGGCCCCGGAGCCCCCGTTGGAAGACAGGGCGACCTCGGCCCCCGACACCTGGGCGGAGGCGCAGACACCTCGGACCTGCTGGACGCTGCGGATCACCCGCTGGAGCATCTGGGTGGAGTTGCCGGGGTGGGCAAAGGCCATGGTGCCCCCGTCGGTGGTCACCGGGAGCGATCCTCCGGGGCCAATGGCGCCGTCGGAGACGAAGGCCCCCCCTTCCCCATCCGGGCAGAAGCCGAAGGCCTCGAGCTGGCGGATGATCTCGAACGAGAACGGGTCGTACAGTTCGCAGACGTCGACATCGGCGGGGGAGAGGCCGGCAGTGGCGAAGGCGGCGGCGGCGGCCCGTCGGCCCACATAACCGGCCGGGACCTCCTGGCCCGGCCGGCCGGTGAAGTCCCAGATCGGACCGTGCTGGTAGGACGGGCCGTAGGCGTCACTGCCGCCGCCCAGGATCCAGGCCGCCGGTTGTTTCAGGTCGGCGACCCGATCGGCGGTGGTCAGCACCAGACCGCATCCCCCTTCCGAGGTGGTCGAGCAGTCGAGGAGATGGAACGGCTCGGCGATCGGCCGGGAGGCGAGGATGTCCTCGGGGGTGAACGGGCCGCGCCCGAAGTAGACGGCTTCCGGGTTCAGGTGCCCGTTGTTGCGGATGGTGGCCGCCACCTCGGCCAGCTGTCCGGGGGTGGTACCGAACGTCAGCATGTGCCGTTTGGCCATCAGCGCAAACTCGACGGCGGTGAACATGCCGTAGCCGACCACGAATTCGTTGGTGGGCCGGGTCCAGGGGGCGGTGGACGCCCGGTCGGTGTAGATGCCGGCGCTCCCGCCGACCACCAGCACCACCTGGCACTGTCCGGTGGTGATGAGGGCGGCGGCCTCGAGGACGGCGGGGATGCCCAACCCATTGGGCGAGCGCCGGCAGGGACCCAGACGCAGCTCGTAGGCGAGCTCGCCCGCCCGCTCGCCGATGACTCCATCGACGTCGACAACCCCGAGTCCGGCGTCGTCCAATGCCCCGAGGGCTCCTTCGATGGCAATGGACAGCGAATCGTGGTCGGGCAGGCGCCGGGCCTGGACGGTGTTGGACACGCCGGCAATGGCCGCGTTGCTAAACGGGTGGGCCACCGTTAGTTGGCCAGCTGGTTGCGTGCGATGTCCGGTCTCCTCCGGTGGCGATGCGACGTGGGACACCGTCGACGGCGCCCACCTCGCCCGTAATGTACCTGGACGCCTCATCGGTCGGCGTGGCGTGTTGCCGCCTTCATCGTGGACGGGTCAGCTTGGGCGCCTCGATCGCCGGGGGTAAGGTGAGGCAAGTTCTGACGCACCGTCAGATAAAGATATGGGTGTGGGCGATGCCGACTATTCCGAAGATCATCAGCGTCGATGACCATGTGGTCGAACCTCCCCACGTCTGGAAGGACTGGATGCCCAGCCAGTTCGCCGATCGCGCCCCCCGCATCGAACGACGGGGTATCGGGCCGATGGTCCACGTCGGTGGGGGCACCTATGAGGTCAGCTGGGATCCCGAGGGCCCCCAAGCCGACTGCTGGCTGTTCGAGGATCTGGTCTACGTGCACAAACGCCATGTGGCGGCGGTGGGTTTCGACCGCGATGACATGACCATGAGCCCGATCACCTACGACGAGATGCGCCCGGGCTGCTACCAGCCGAAGGCCCGGATCGACGACATGGAATTGAACCACGTGGAGGCGTCGTTGTGCTTCCCCACCTTTCCCCGCTTCTGCGGCCAGACCTTCACCGAGGCCACCACCGACCGCGAGCTGGGCATGGCCTGTGTCCGGGCGTACAACGACTGGATGGTGGAGGAGTGGTGCGGCGACAGCGGCGGCCGGCTGAGTCCGCTGTGCCTGATCCCGCTGTGGGACGCCGACCTGGCGGCCGCCGAGGTGCGCCGGAACGCCGCCCGGGGTGTCCGGGCGGTGTGCTTCAGCGAGATCCCGCCCCACCTGTGCCTGCCCAGCATCCATTCGGGGTACTGGGACCCGTTCTTCGCCGCCAGTGCGGAGACCGGCACCGTGGTCTGCATGCACATCGGTTCGTCGTCGAAGATGCCGGCCACCTCGGGCGACGCCCCCGCCTCGGTGGCGGCCACCCTGTCGTTCGGGAACGCCATGGCCTCGCTGGCCGACTTCCTGTTCTCCGGGGTGCTGATCCGATTCCCGTCCCTCAAACTCGCCTACTCCGAAGGCCAGATCGGCTGGTTGCCCTACATCCTCGAGCGGGCTGACGATGTGTGGGAGGACCACCGGGCCTGGACCGGGTCGCACGATCTGGTCCCCGAGCCGCCGTCCACCTATTACTACCGCCAGGTGTTCGGATGCTTCTTCAAGGACCGGCACGGTCTCGAGTCGCTGGACCGGGTCGGTGTCGACAATGTCACCTTCGAGACCGACTATCCGCACACCGATTCGACCTGGCCGGACACCAAGAAGGTGGCGGAGGAGATGATGGCCGATCTGACCGACGAGGAGATCTACAAGATCGTCCGGGGAAACGCCATCCGCATGCTCGACCTCGATCTCGATCTCGATCGTTGAGCCCGGAAACAGGAAGGCGTCCGGTCCGATGAATTTTGACGACAGCGCCGAGGACGCCGAGTTTCGGCGCCAGGTGTCGGCCTGGCTGGCGGATCATGCCCGGCTCCGCACCGGCCTGGACGACTGGTCACGCGACCACGAGCACCCGGATTACGTGAAGCGATGCCGCGAGTGGCAGTACTCCCTCTACGAGGGAGGTTGGGGGGCGATCACCTGGCCGGCCGAGTACGGCGGCCGGGGGGAAAGCTCGTGGCACCAGACCATCTTCAATCAAGAAGCCGTCAAGTACGACGTCTCGGTAGGCGCCTTTGCCGTCGGTATCGGCATGTGCGGGCCGACCCTCATTGCCCACGGCAGCGAGGAGCAGAAGCAGCAGCATCTGGGGGCGATGCTCCGGGGCGAAGAGGTCTGGTGCCAGCTGTTCTCCGAGCCTGATGCCGGATCCGATCTGGCCGGTCTGAAGACCCGGGCCCAACGCGATGGCGACCAGTTCGTCGTCAATGGCCAGAAGGTATGGACCTCGGGAGCCCAGCACAGCGACTGGGCCATTTTGATCGCCCGCACCAACCCTGATGTGCCCAAGCACAAGGGCATCACCTACTTCCTGGTCGACATGCGCACGCCGGGTATCGAAGTCCGCCCGCTCCGCCAGATCACCGGCTTTGCCCATTTCAACGAAGTGTTCCTCACCGATGTGGCGGTACCGGTGGAGAACGTGGTGGGGACCATTGACAACGGCTGGGCGGTGACTCACACCACCCTGGCCAACGAACGCACGCTGATCGGTGGCGCCGGACAGGGCATCACCGCCGACCAGGTGCTGGACCTAGCCCGCCGGTTGGGCGGGAGCCGCGACCCGTTGATCCGTCAGCATGTCGCCGCCTTCTACACCCGTATCCAGCTGCTCCGATTCATGAACTACCGGGTGCAGACGGCGCTGTCCCATGGGCGCCAACCCGGCCCGGAGGCGGCAACTACCAAGCTGCTGGTGTCCCAGCACATGAGCCTGACCGGCGACCTGCTCATGGAGCTGGTCGGCGCCAATGGCATGCTGGCCAACGGCAGTGCCGTCGACAGCGGCGCCTGGGAGACCGCCTTCCTCAACCAGTGGATGTCGAAACTCGGAGGTGGGACCGACAACATCCAGCGGAACTCGCTGGGTGAGCGGGTCCTCGGCCTACCCCGGGAGCCGCGCACCGACAAGGATGTGCCCTTCAGCGCGCTGGCCTGAGGTCCTTGGTCGATCCCCGTTAGATTCGGTGCGGCCGATCGGAGACGCCCATCATGACCAAACCCGCGGAACTTTCAACCAGCCTGCCCACCTTCGCCGCCGAGGGTCCGGACGACTGGTCCCACCTGATCGAATTCGCCCGGGCGGCGGACCAGGCCGGCTTCGACCGGTTGGTGATGTCCGATCACATCGTGTTCGGCGAGCATCTCGATGCCTACAGTGATCCGTCCAACGGTGGATCCCGGGGTGGTCGGCAACCTACCGGACCGGACGGATCCTGGCTCGAACCCCTGGCCACCATTGCCCACCTCACCGCCTTGACCACCCGAGCCCGGTTCGCCTCCAACATCCTGGTGGCGGCCCTGCGGAGACCGGTGGCGTTGGCGAAGACCGCTGCCACCATCGACGTCTTGTCCGGGGGTCGCCTCGACATCGGCGTGGGCGTCGGCTGGCAACGGGAGGAATACGAGGCGGCCGGGCTCTCCTTCGAGGGCCGGGGCCGGCTGCTCAACCACACCATCGAGGTATGCCAGGCCCTCTGGCAGAACCAGACGGCCAGCTACGACAGTCCCGAGCTGTCGTTTGCCAACATCCACCAGATGCCCAAACCCACCCGACCCGGGGGAGTGCCGATCTGGGTGAGCGGGACGGTCAATCCCCGGTCGATGGATCGGTTGGCCCGCTATGGATCCGGATGGATCCCCTGGGGAGACGACGCCGCCGACATCGAGGCGGGCATCGCCCGCATGCGAGCCGCCGTCGCCGATCGCGACCGCGATCCCGGGGACCTGGGAGTGGTGGGTACCCTCCGGGCGGTGAAAGACGATGCCGGCGCCCTCGATCTCGATCAAACCATGGAGCCGGTGCCAAAGCTGCATCAGGCGGGAGTCACCGATTTCCGGATTGCCCTGAAGCCGCCCCGAGGTGAACAGGCTGCCGTCGAGTACCTGGCGCCGGTGGTCACCGCCTTCCGGGCGAGGGCGGAGGGATGGACCTGAGTCGCGTCGATCACCAGGGATTATGGTTCGATTCGGCGAAATGTATTTATTATTGAATCCGGATCCACCCTGTCCACCCACCTCGGGCCTGTGCCATACTCCTTGGCCTGTGCGCAGTGTTTCGACAGTCCTGAAGTCGTGTCATGAGTGACGGCGGCGGTATCACCGACGAGGCGATCGAGCGGCTGCGACAACGGATCGGCATCCCCGAGCCGCACCCGGTGGCTCCGCACTACACCCAACCGGGAGTCGATGCCTTCCGTCACGTGGCCGAGTGCTACGGCGATGACAACCGGTTGTGGTGGGATGAGGACTATGCCGGCGCCACCGTGTGGGGAGGGGTCATCGCCCCGCCTCCGCTGGTGGGGGGCGATTCCCTGATCGGCATCGATGAAGTGCCCGAGGTGGCACCCGACGTGCGCGACCTGATGCGGGGCGACCCGCTCCGCGGCGTGCATGCCTTCTACTCGGCCAGCGCCCGAGAATGGTGGGCCCCCCTCCGACCGGGCCGCCGGGTGGCGCGGCGCAATGCCCTGGTGGGCGTGCTCGACAAGCCGAGCCAGTTTGCCGAGCGAGCCGTCCACGAGTGGACCGGCCAGGTCTTCCAGGATGACCAGGGCACCATTGTCTCCGGTCAGTACCGGTTGATGATCCGCACCGAGCGGACCAAGGCACGGGAGAAGAAGAAGGCCACCGACGCTCTCGAGCTCCGCCCGTATACCGATGAGGAGATCGAAGCCATCGACGCCCAGTACGGCGGGGAGGAACCTCGGGGCTCGGCCCCCCGGTGGTGGGAGGACGTCGCGGAGGGAGACTCGATCGGGCCGATGGTGAAGGGGCCGCTAACCGTCACCGACATGATCTGCTGGCATGTGGGCATGGGAATGGGGCTCTATGGCGTCAAGCCGCTCCGGCTGGGTGCCCGGAACCGCAAGCGGATTCCTCGCTTCTTCCACCGGGACGACCTCAACGTCCCGGATGTGATGCAGCGGGTGCACTGGGACCCCGAGTTCGCCCAACGGGCGGGGAATCCGACCACCTTCGACTACGGGAGGATGCGGGAGACATGGCTGATCCATCTGTGCACCGATTGGATGGGTGACGACGCCTGGTTGTGGAAGCTCGACTGCGAATTCCGGAAGTTCAACTTCGTGGGTGACACCCAATGGCTGCGGGGAACCGTCGCCAACAAATACCTGGCCGAGGGCGGGCGCCCGGTGGTCGACCTCGAGTTGACCGCTCAGAATCAACGGGGGGAGATCACCACCCCCGGCCATGCCACCGTCATCCTCCCCAGTCGGGACCACGGACCGGTGGTGCTTCCCGATCCGCCGGGCGGGGCCACCGACCTCGACGGGGCCCTCCGGGCCATCGCCTCCGACTTCGCCGATGGCACCGCCGCGCCGCTGCGATGACGGTCGAGCCCTACCAATCGGTGGACGGCCTGTCGGTAGAGGTGAGTGACGCGGTGCTCCGGCTGCGGCTCGACCGCCCCAGCCAGCGCAACGCCATCAACGACACCATGATGGCTGCCCTCATCGAGGCGGTGGACACCTCCGGCCGGGACGAGGGTGTCCGGGTGATCCACATCACCGGCAGCGGCGATCACTTCTGTGGGGGCGCTGACATCGTGGCCCGCAACGCCGGTGAGCAGAGCCGGCCCCGAGTGGGCGCCATCCAGCGGCGCCTGCCTTCCCAGGCCCACCGGCTGCTTCCCCTCCTCTGCACCGTGCAGGTCCCGGTGGTGTGCGGGGTACAAGGATGGGCGGCGGGTATCGGGATGCAGATCGCCGCGGCCGCCGACTTCACCGTGGCGGCCAACGACGCGATGTTCTGGGAACCGTTTTCCTCCCGCGGCTTCACCCCCGACAGCGGAGCCACCTGGCTGCTCCCGCGAGCGGTGGGGATGGCCCGGGCCCGAGAGCTCTTGTTGCTCGGTCGCAAATTGCGGGGCACCGAAGCGGCGGAATGGGGCCTGATCCACCGGGCCGTCCCAGCCGGCGAGGTGGGCCCGGTGACCGAGGAGCTGGTAGCCACCCTGGCGGCAGGACCGACGGTGGCGCTCGGGCTCACCAAGTGGCTGCTCCACGCCGGCGCCTCCCTGCCGCTCGAGGAGCATCTTCGCAACGAGGGGTTCGCCATGGAGATCTCCTCGCGGAGCGAGGACTTCCGTGAGGGTCTCGGCGCGTTCAAGGACCGCCGGCCTCCGGAATTCAAAGGGCGCTGATGGTGACGGTGAAAGAGCAGACCTTCATGACCGGGCTCCCGGCGAGCGAGCTGACGGGGCGGACCCGCCAGTGGGTGGAGGCTGAGGTACCCGAGGCCTGGCGCCGGGCGGCCGGCGAAGGCGGGACGTCCGCCATCCGCCAGGTTCGGTCCCGGGCCGATTACGAAGCCTGGTACCCGGTGTTCGCCACGTCGGGCCTGGTCGCCCCGACCTGGCCGGTGGAGTACGGCGGGGCCGGCCTGACCCCGTCCGAAGCCCGGACGGTGGAAGTCGAGTTGGCGCCGTACAACCTGGGCCGGCTCAACCCGTTGGGGCTGAGCTTGGCCGCACCGGCGCTGTTCGCCTTCGGCACCGAGGAGCAACGGCTGCGGTATCTCCCTCCCATCGTGCGGAACCAGGAGGTCTGGTGCCAACTGTTCAGCGAGCCGGGTGCAGGCTCGGATTTGGCCTCGCTGGCCACCCGGGCGGAGCCGGACGGCGACGAGTGGGTGATCACCGGTCAGAAGGTGTGGAACACCTGGGCCCACCTGGCCGACTTCGGGGTGCTCCTGGCCCGCACCGATGTCGAGGCGCCCAAGCGCCAGGGGATCACCTACTTCCTCATCGGCATGCACGAACCCGGCGTCGACGTCCGCCCGCTCCGGCATATCACCGGAGAGATCGACTTCAACGAGGTATTCCTCGACGGGGCCCGGATCCCGGACATCCAGCGGGTGGGGGAGGTGAACGCCGGATGGAAGGTGGCCAACGCCACCCTTTCCGGCGAGCGGCAAATGGTTTCGGGCTCCGGTTCGGGTGGCGTCGACCGGATCGGCGGGGGCGGGGCCGAGCGCCTCGTCCACTTGGCCCGGCAGATCAGTGCCGATGGGCACCCCGGGGGTTGGGACGATCCGGAGGTGCGCCAGAAGCTCATGCAGGTGGTCAGCGAGGAGCGGATCCGCAACTGGACCAATCAACGGATTCGAGCCGGGCTCAAGGCCGGCCGCTCGCCGGGACCGGAAAGCTCGGTGGGCAAGGTCCACCAGGGCGACCTCAACCAACGGGTGCAGGTGCTGGCCACCGACCTGCTGGGTGCAGATGCGGTGGCCTGGTCGACGGGCCCGGGCCAAGGGTTCGGGGGTAACGGAGCCGCCGACGCCGGGGAGCGCTACGCCGAATCGCTCCCTTACGAGGTGAAGGGGATGCTCCGGAGTCGGGCCAACACCATCGAGGGCGGGACCACCGAGGTCAACAAGAACATCATTGCCGAACGCGTCCTCGGGCTTCCCCGTGAACCCGACCCCTGGCAGAAGTCGCCATGGCGAGAGGTGCCCCGGAGCTGAGCAACTCGCCGCCGGTCCGGGCAGGGTTGAACAGACCATATATAATATTCCAATGACTGTGGACTTTGGCCCCCGCCCCGACGTCAGCGACGAGTTGGTCGCCCGGATCCCGCCGATTGTGGATCTGGACGCCCATCTGGTGGAGCCCGAGGACGTGTGGACGAGCCGGCTCCCGGCCAAGTATCGGGAGATCGGCCCCCATGTCGAGTACCTCCCGGCCGGCACCCCCGTCCTCCAGGGCGGTGGCTACATCGAGGAGCCGGGGACCGAAGGCCCTCCGGTGGCCTGGTGGTTCTACGAGGACCACCGGTACTCGGTCAAGCGGCTGATTGCCGCCGCCGGCTATCCGGCCGACGAGATCTCCATGCAGGGCATCACCTTCGACCAGATGCGTCCCGGCTGCTGGAAGCCGAAGGACCGGCTGGCCGACATGGACCTCAATGGGATCGACGCCCAATTGTGTTTCCCCAATTACCCGCGGTTCTGCGGGCAGCTGTTCATGCGGGGCAAGGACAAGGAGCTGGCCCTGCTCTGCGTCAAGGCCTACAACGACTGGATGGTGGACGAGTGGGCGGGGGACAGTGGCGGGCGCCTGATTCCCTTGTGCCTGGTGCCGCTGTGGGATCCGGCTCTGGCCGCCGACGAGGTCCGGCGGAATGCCGCCCGCGGCGTGCCCGCCGTCGCCTTCAGCGAGCTGCCGCCGTTCCTCGGGCTACCCAGCATCTACTCCGGGCACTGGGATCCCTTCTTCGCCGCCTGTGCCGAGACCGGAACGGTGGTGGCGTGCCACATCGGGTCGGGCACCAAGACGCCCCAGACCAGCCCGGATGCTCCGGACGCGGTGGCCGGGACCATCATCTTCGGCAACAGCGTCGGCTCGATGAGCGATTTCCTCTACTCCGGGGTGTTCCTCCGCTATCCCAACCTCAAGCTCCTCTATGCCGAGGCGCAGATCGGTTGGATCCCCTACCTCCTGGAGCGGATCGACGATGTCTGGGAGACCCACCGGGGGTGGAGTCACAGCCAGCAGTACACCAAGGAGAAGCCCTCGGCCGTGTACTGGGACCACGTCTACTCGACCTTCTTCAAGGATTCGGTCGGCATCGAGTTGCTCGACCGGGTTGGCGAAGACAATGTGATCTTCGAGAGCGACTATCCCCATCAGGACGGCACCTGGCCCTACACCCGGCAGGAGGCGGCCAGGCAGTTCGGTCACCTCGACCAGCCGGTGATCGACAAACTGGCCCGGGGCAATGCCATCCGCCTCCTTGGCCTCGACCCAGGCTGACCTGGGCGGACGCCTCTCGGTTCGCGCTGGGTCGCAGCTGCCATAGTAAGTGCTATGGTTTGTAGAGTTAGGTAAGGCTCGGAGATGGGGGAGGCGCCGGATGGCTGGTGTGTTCGAAGGTCTACGGGTTCTCGACCTGTCCTGGGGCATGTCCGGGCCGATGACGACGATGTTCCTGGCCGACAACGGTGCCGAGGTGACCCGCATCGAACCGCCCGACGGAGATCCGTTTCGGGACCAGACCGGCTACCGGGTGTGGCATCGCGGCAAGCGCAGTGCCCGGCTCGACCTCCACGCCGAGGATGGCCGCCAGACGTTCCTGGCGCTGGCCCGGTCGGCTGACGTGGTTGTCGACAGCTTCTCTCCCGGGGTGGCCGCCCGGCTCGGCGTCGACCACGAGAGTCTGATCCAGATCAACCCCCGACTCGTCACCTGTTCGATCACCGGGTATGGAGATCACCCCCAACACCGGGACCGGCCGGGCTATGACGGTCTGGTGGCGGCCCGGACCGGACTGCTCTACGACCAGAAAGGGCGCCGGGGTTCCGCCATGGAGTACATCTGCGGCCGCCCCGGTCCCCACCCGGAGTTCGACGGGCCGGAAGGGCTGGTCCGTGGGGCCGACCGTGAGGGCCCGGTGTTTCCGAGAACGCCGTGGCCGAGCATCGGTGCGACGTACTTCGCCACCCTCGGCATCGCTGCCGCCCTCCGGGCCCGGGAGGTCACCGGGGAAGGGCAGCGAGTCACCACCTCCCTTCTCCAGGGCGCCCTGGCCGCCTCCTCTCTCAACTGGCAGCGGGTCGAAAACCCCGACGCTCCGCTGTACTGGATGTGGCCGGTCGACTCGAGGTCGATCGAGGGGATCTACCAGTGCGCCGACGATCGGTGGGTCCACCATTGGACGGTCCGGCCCCGATGGGTGCTGGCCTCGGCCGAGAACGACGAATTGGGTGCGGTGGAGCTGGATGCCGCCTACCGCGACGACCCCGACCGGGTGTCGATGGAGCCCGACGGCCTTCTCACCGGGATCTTCCTCCATCCGATGTTGACCGAGGCATTCAAGAAGTTCCCGTCGGCGGAGTGGGTGAAGGCCGCCGAGGCCGCCGGCATCGGCGTCGCCACCGTCCGTTCCCCCGGAGAGGCGCTGGCCGACGAGTCGTTCCTGGCCGATGGTTGTGTGGTCGAACTCGACGATCCGGAAGTCGGGCGCATCCGCCACATGGGTCCGCTGCTGGAGTTCTCGGCCACACCGGGTGCGGTGGCCGGCCCGGCACCGCGTTCGGGTGAACACACCGCCGAGGTGCGGGACGAAGCTGGACGGGCCGACTCGGGGCCGGCCGCGGCGCCTGCCGGCCACGCCACCCGGACCTTGGCCCATCCGTTGCAGGGCATCCGGGTACTCGATTTGGGACTCGGGGTTGCCGGGCCCTATGCCGGGAGGGTGCTGGCCGACCTCGGGGCTGACGTCATCAAAGTCAACGCGCTGCACGACACCTACTGGAACGGGACCCACATGGGGCTGGGTACCAATCGGGGCAAGCGGAGCATCGCCCTGAACCTCAAGCACAAGGGGGGACGGGAGGCCCTGGAGAAGCTGATCGAGACCGCCGACGTCGTCACCACCAACTGGCGGCCGGGAGCCGCGGCTCGACTCGGGCTCGACTACGACACCCTCCACCGGCGCTATCCCGCCCTCATCTACTGCAACACCCGGGGCTACGAGAAGGGACCCCGATCGGCGCTGCCGGGGACGGACCAGACCGCCGCCGCCCTGTCGGGCACCGAGTGGGAGGACGGTGCCTGTGACGCCGGGAATCCGCCGTTGTGGAGCCGCTCGAACATGGGCGACACCGGGAACGCGCTGCTGGCCGCCATCGCCATCACCTCCGCGCTGTACCACCGGGAGAAAACCGGCGAAGGCCAGGCGGTGAGCACCTCGATCGTCAACGCCGGGTTGCTCCATACCTCCTACGCCTGGATCCATGCCGATGGAACCCCGGCGGACTGGGGCCACGTCGACGGTGACCAGTACGGGCTGTCCCCCTACTACCGGCTCTACCAGGGCTCGGACGAGACCTGGCTCTTCCTGGCTGCGGTGTCGAACCCGGAACGGGCCCGACTGACGGCGGTGATCGGCGGGCTCGAGGCGGTCTCTGGCAACTCCGAACAAGTAGCCGAGCTGCTCACGGCGGAGTTTCGTCGCCGAACCGCGGCCGAATGGTTCACTCAGCTCGACGAGGCCGGGGTGCCGGTGGAGATCGTCGATGAACGATTCTGCCGCACGTTGTTTGACGACCCGGAGGCCAAGACGGCCCAGCTGGTCGCCGAGACCTGGTCGGGGAGCGTCGGGCGGTTCGAAGATCCGGGATTCCTGGTCAAGGTGTCGCCGGCCGAATGCGTGATCCAACGGGGTCCGGCGATGTGCGGGGAGCACAGCCGAGAGATCCTCCTCGAGCACGGCTACGTCGATGCGGAGGTCGACGCCCTGGTCGCCGACAAGGCGATTCTCGATGCCGCCCGGGACCGATCGTGAGCGACGCCCCGGCAGTTACGCGACCGGCGCCCATCCTCACCGAGGACAACCATGCCTTCTGGGACGCCGCCCGGGAAGGCCGGCTGGTCACCCAGCGGTGTGCCGGTTGTGGGCGGTTACAGCATCCGCCGCGGCCGATGTGCCCGTCGTGCCATGGGCTCGAGCTGGAGGTGGTCGACCTGGCCGGCACCGGGGTGGTCTACAGCTACTCGATCCTCCACCACCCTCAGCACCCGTCGTTCGACTATCCGGTGGTTGCCGCCCTCATCGATCTCGACGAGGGCGTCCGGATCCTCTCGAACCTGGTCGACGTCCCGC
>DASXFR010000121.1:0-2054 GCA_036489495.1 Acidimicrobiales bacterium
ACGACCAGCGCTCGCAGGCGGCGTGGGCGAAGAAGGTGAATGTGCCGGTGTTCATGGCCGGCGCCTTCGAGGACGAGCAGACCGGCCCGCAGTGGCCCGCCATCATCCCGGACCTCTCGCACGATCGCACAGTCTTCGTGACCCTCCAGAACGGGACGCACGTGACATCGCTCGGACCCGGCGTGATCAGCCGTTGGCTCGAATTCCTCGACATCTACGTGGCCCACAAGGTGCCGGCCTCGCCAGCGATTCTCTCCTACGGCAGCACCCTCTACTCATCGATCGCCGACGGCGCACCGTCCGGGAAGATCCCGGCGATCCGGTTCACCAATACCAAGACGGCCGCCGCCGCGGAGGCCAGTTTCCGCGAGGACACCCCGAGGGTACGGGTCCTCTTCGACAACGGAGGTGGCTCAGCCGGGCCGGGGGCGCTGCAACCGGTCTGGACAGCGTCGTTCGACAGTTGGCCGCCGCCGACGGAGCAGACGGTGACGTTCGGGCTCGAGTCGAAGGGGCGGCTGGTGTCGGGGGGCTCGGGATCTGGCGAGGGCGGCGGGAGCGTGTCCTTCCGGCCGAACCCGACAGCCAGGCCAGCAACCGACCTGTCCAAGGGCTCCGCATGGGCCGCGCTCCCGGCGTACGACTGGGCACCCGTCACGGGTTCCGAGGGGATCGGCTTCGTCACCGCTCCCTTGAAGTCGACAACGGTCGTCGTGGGACCGGGCAGCCTGAACCTCGAGCTCAAGTCGAGCGCGCCGGACACCGACCTCCAGGCGACAGTGACCGAGGTGTACCCGACAGGCAAGGAGATGTACGTCGAGGGCGGCTTCCTGCGGGCGAGCGACCGTGCCCTCACACGGAAGGCCTCGACCGCGATCGATCCGGTGCCGACGTACCTGGCCGCCACCGCCCGCCCGCTACCGAAGGGAAAGTTCACCCTGGTGCGGATCCCGATCGACCCGATGGGGCATGCCTTCCGGAAGGGTGACCGGATCCGTGTCGTCATCAGCGCTCCCGGCGGGAGCCGCCCGGCGTGGGCCTTCGGCTCCACCTACAAGACCGGCGGCAAGGTGGTCGATACGGTCAAGCTCGGCGGCGTCTCGACCCTGGCGCTACCGACGATCCCGTCGCTCCACCCGCCGGACCCCCGGCCGGCCTGCCCGTCACTGCGGGGCGAGCCCTGCCGGAGCTACGTGCCCGCCGGCAACGGCGGCTGACGGCCGGCGTTCCTGCCACTTCGGGCGCCCCACTGGGCATCCGAAGCCCACGCACCGGAGGGGCCAGGGTCGGGGTGTCCCGGTAGGCCGGACGACAGGCGTTCTACAGGCCGAGGTGCCTACAGGCCGAGGTGATGGCCTTCCCACAGCTTGATCCCGCCCAGGATCCCCGCGGTATTGTCCACCACCGTGGTCTTCTCCAGCAGGTCGCCGAGATGGTCGCGGGTCACCCGGCGGGCGTTGCCGCCGCCGATGTAGAGGTGGTCGAAGAAGAGCAGGCTGTCGAGCGTCTCGACGGCCTTGAGCACCCGGTGGTTCCATCGGTGGTCGCCGATCTCCTTGCGGGTGCGCTCCCCGAGCTGGTCGTTGTAGGTCTCGCCCTTGCGGAACGGCTGATGGGCGATCTCCAGGTGGGGGAGGAGCCGGCCGTCTAAGAAGGTGGCGGTGCCGAACCCGGTGCCGAGAGTGATCACCAGCTCGAACTCCTTGCCGGAGACGACGGCCAAGCCTTGCACGTCGGCGTCGTTGGCCACTTTGGCCGGCTTGCCGAGCGCTTCGGCCAGCGCGGCGGCGAGGTCGAACCGGTCCCAGGCCTTCTGGAGCTTGGGGTCGACGGGTGATCCGGGCCCCGACTCGGTCACGAAGTGGGGTGCGCTCAGGATGTGCCCGCCCCGCACCATGCCGGGGAACCCGGCCGATATCCGGTCGGCTCCGGGCAGGGAGGCCACCAGCTTGACCAGCGCCGGCACCATCCCGCCCTCGCCGGTTGGGGGCATCGGGTAGGTGGTGGGTACCCGAACCCGGTTGGCGACCATCGAGCCGGTGGCGTCCAGAACC
>DASXFR010000047.1:0-14517 GCA_036489495.1 Acidimicrobiales bacterium
GGGATTTCCTGGGAGAGACCCGGGGGCCCGAAGGGAACCTTCTGTACCGCCACCGCCTTCCCGTTGACGGTCGCCGACCATCCGGGAATGTCCTCGACCTGTCTCCGGAGCACGGAAGGACGTGAGCAGGTCACCGTCGCCTGGTCCCAGCCGTTGCCGGTGACCGAACAGCCGGCGCCCACGAAGGCGGTGTCCACGGAGTTCTTCGGCGACGCCGGCAGGAGTGAGAAGAGCGACGCCGGGTTCGGCAGCTCCCAGATCTCGGCAAATTTGTCGTGGTAGACGACCCGGGGGCCGCCGGGCCACGGGGGAGTGCCGGCGGCGGGGAACGGGGAGCCGACCACGTCCAGGCCGTTGGCGTTGGTGACGATGTAGCGCACCCCGACGGCTTCGAAGTTGGCCAGGTGCTGCGTGAATTCCTCCGCGGGTGACTCCGCCTGGGGGTCGATGGTGGCCGCGCCGGTGAAGATCAGCGTCGGGGAGTTGGTGTCCAGCATGGAGTTGACGTAGATGACCCAGTCGCTGGCAATCGGCAAGTCGGTGGTATTGGCCTGGGCGATCCCGAAGAAGGAGCCGTAGTTGGGCTGAATCGGGCCCAAGGTCGCGAACCGGTAGGTACCGAGATGGCTCTGCAGCCAGCCCACCGATCCCAGCTGCATGGTTGACGGCGGTGGCGCCGACCCATAGGTGAAGCCGAGCAACAGGACGGACTCGGCACAGATGGCGGCGGCGGCCAGGATGCGTCCCCGCCGCTTGATCTGCCGGGTGCGGCGACTGAGGTCGGAACCGGAGTTGCGGGCCGATCGCCAGCCCCCGATCAACAGCGCCATCAGCACCACGCCGGCCAGCACCCAGCTGGCCACGATGTAGGGATCGCCGCGCCCGTGGTGACCGGTGGTGAAGGTCGTGGCCCCGCCCATCACTCCCCACACCGCGGCTCCGGCCCACGCCACCAACCCGGCGGTGAGCAGTGCGCTCCTCACCAACACCCGGCGGGGGGTAAGGCGCCGGGCGATGTCGTCCATGCCGAGCACGGCCAGGACGACGATGGCCAGCTCCCAGGACGCGTCGGCGTAACGATAGAAAGCGGTGGAGTTGATCCCGGGGGTCCCGGCCATCAGGTACACCACCGGCCCGAAGCCGAAGGTGCGAAGGAGGCAGAGCAGCACCCACAAGCCGAGCCCGACCCTGAGTCTCCGGTTGCGCCGGCCGACCAGGCCCACCAGCGCGGCCGCCACCAGGGTCACGGTGAGGTAGCCGCCGACACTGCCCCACAGGGCGGAGATGGCGTCGACGTTTCCAGCCAGGATCCCGCCACCTCGAAACCCGTTGATGGGTCCCAGCGAGTAGGGAAGGAGAAGTTGGGAGAGCCCGGCGGAGGGAAGGGTGGAGTGGGCCTCGACCGGACCGTGGCCACCGAGGTTGGCGTGGGGGAGGAACGTGAGAAATGCCACCAGCAGCGGCGCGGCCAACGCCACCCCGGCCACCACCCCGGCGGCGAGCTTGATCACCATCGGCCGCCAGTAGTCGCGCCCGGGGCCGGACATCCGGAGCACCGACCACCAGAGCACCAGGAGCCCGTCGATGAAGGTGGTCTCGGGGAAGCCGGCCAGGATGGAGAAGGCGAGGGCGACAGCGAGCAGTCGCCAGCCGCCCGGCCGTCGTTCCCGGGCCGCGGTCAAGGCCCGTTCGACCCCCAACAACGACAGCGGCAGCAGGAGGATGGGCCGGACCGGCGCGTGGGTCAGCCAGGCGTACGATCCGCACAAGCCGAAGGCGACGCCTCCGGCAATCGAGAAGGTGCGCCCGACGCCCAACCTGCGCACCAAGAGGTAGGTGGCCCACCCGGTGGCGGTCTCCAGGAAGATCTGGAGGTACAGCATCCCCTGGTGGAACAGCAGCAGGAAGGTCGGAAGGAAGAAGGCGCCGCTCTGCATCTCGCCGGCCAGCGGTGCCCCGAGCCCTTCGTACGGGTTCCACCACGGGATGTGACCGTGGAGCCAGTCCAGGGTGGCCAGGTGGCCCAGGGCCTGGGTAGTGAAAGCGGAGTTCGGGTCGATGTAGGGACGGCCCGGCAACCAGGCGGACTTGCCCGGGCCCAGATAGCCGTCGACGGCCTGGGGGTTGCTGGTGACGAGATGGAGGAGGCCGGGAAGGTTGGCGAGCAGGACGGCGACGAAGATGCAGACAAGCGGGAAGATCTCGTGCGATCTCCGATTGACCTGTTGCACGAGCCACAGCCGGGCAGAGCCGAGTACCGGAGTCCTGTCCTCTGCTGGCATGCCGTCTGTTCGTCTCCGGTGACCCCGGGCAATGATTCTCGCTACCGGGTTTGGCGTGGGGCACAGCGTATCCGCCTACGATGCGCCGGTGGTGCTGTGTCAACACGGACAGACGTGTCCCCGGATCGCCATCCGGTTCCCGGCCGAGTGGCAATGACGACGGGTCAGGCTCGGGTGCGCGCCGGTTTGCTCGCCGGGGACCGGACGGCTCCGCGGTGAGCCCGCGGGCGTCGGCGCAACCGGTCCGATCCCTCGAGCTCCCGGGGTGGAGGGTCCGGTTGGCCACCCTGGTGGAGAAGGACTACGAGGCTTGGTACGAAGTGCGGGACCGGTGCCGGTCGTGGCTGATCCCCTGGGAGCCGAGGCCCAAGGGGGCGCCGGTGGCCCCGGAGGACGCCGCCAGCTTTGCCAGCCGCTGTCTCATGCGCGAGCGGGAGCGCCAGCTCGGAACCGGGTATGGCTTCGGGATCTTCGTCGAGGGCCGGTTCGCCGGGGAGATCACCCTGTCGTCCATCCAGCGGGGCCCATTCCAGAACGGTTCGGTGGGTTACTGGATCGACCAGGATCTGGCCGGTATGGGCCTGATCCCCGAGGCGGTGGTCATTGCGCTGCAGTACGCATTCGAGTCACTCGGCCTCCACCGGATCGAGGTGGCGATCATCCCCCGCAACCGGTCGAGCCGGCGGGTGGTCGAGAAGCTGGGACTGCGGGTCGAGGGGGTGGCCCTCGGCTACCTCGAGATCAACGGGGAATGGGAAGACCACATCCGCTATGCCATCACCGCCGAGGAATGGGCGGCCCGGCGCACCGAGTTCCTCACCACCTGGCTCAAGCGGGCCTGAGCCCGAACCGGGGCGCCCCGGAACCGAGGCCCGATCCGAGGGCCGATCCGAGGCCGGATGCGGGGGCCGGTCCGGGGTCCGATCGAGCCGCCGACCGGCTCGAATCACCGCCTCGGCGGCCGATCCAACTGGGCCGGCGGGCCGATCCGGCTGGGGCCCGAGGAACCGCGACCTCAAATCGCCGGAAGGCTAGTCTCGCCCAATGCGGTTGCCACGGGAGGGGGGAGTTGGTGCCGACCGTCCGGGGTCCGACCACACGATCGGGCTCGAGTCGGCACGGATCCGGTCCACCTCAATGGCATGGTGGCGATGAATGCCCTAGGCGGTGATGCCGACCCGGTGAGCAAGCAGCGCCGGCTGTGTGTCGTGGTTCCGGCCTTCAATGAGGGCAGATCCGTGTTCGACGTCGTGCGGCGGATCAACGCCTCATTGCCCCATGCCCACGTGGTGGTGGTCAACGACGGCTCCACCGATGACACCGCCACCCAGGCGTATCTGGCCGGCGCCGCGGTGGTGTCGTTGCCGATCAACCTCGGCATCGGTGGGGCGGTACAGACCGGCTACCAGTACGCGTTGCGGCACGGGTTCGAATTCGCCATGCAGATCGACGGCGATGGCCAACACGACCCGGCGGAAGCCCCGCGGGTCCTGGCGCCGCTGTTCGACGGCACCGCCGATGTGACGATCGGGTCGCGGTGGCTCGGTCGGGGGGCCTTCGAGTCCCCGAGCGGACGCCGGCTGGGGATGCGGGTCTTGGCCGTGCTGGTTCGCTGGAAGACCGGGGGATCGTTCACCGATACCACCTCCGGCTTCCGGGCGGTCGGCCGTCGGGGGATCGAACTGTTCGCCGCCAGCTATCCCACTGATTTTCCCGAGGTTGGGACCATCGTGTTGGCCTGCCACTCGGGTTTGACGGTGGCCGAGGTCCCAGTGCAGATGGAGCCGCGCCGGCACGGGAGTTCGAGCATTGCCGGACTCGGATCGGCCTATTACATGATGCGGGTGGTCGTCGACCTGCTGGTCGACGGCGCCCAACGCCGGAGCGTGGCATGAGGCTGTTCGGCTTGTCGCTGGCGGTCAGCATCGGGTTCCTGGCCCTCTCGGTGCGGGCCATCCGCCAGCACCGTCTCAGCGAGCACACCGGGATGCTGTGGCTCGGCGTCAGCCTGGTCATGGTGTTCCTCAGCGCCACCCTGCCGTTCCACCTTCTGGACCGGGCGGCCCGGTTCGTCGGGATCGCCTACCCGCCGGATCTCATCCTGCTCATCGCCGTGCTGTTCCTGTTCGCGTTCACCTTCCAGTTGTCCATCGGCCAGGCCCGCCTGAACGAGAAGAACACCAAGCTGGCCCAGGAGATGGGGATCCTGTCCTCCGCCGCCCCCCAGCCGCCCCTCTCGCCGGCTGCCGCCGGCTACCCCGGGACCGAGGGACCCGACCTCCTCGACGGTGAAGGCCAGGAGCCCACCCCCGACATCATCTCGGTGGCCTCGGCGACGGCTCCGGAGCTGGACCTCGACCTCACCGCCTTCGAGACCGCGGCCGTCCTCCCCCCCATGGAGTCGGAGTCGGCGGCCGACCTCGAGACCGATCTGGAGCCGGACCTCGAGCCGGACTTCGAGCCCGAGCCCGACTTCGAGCCCGAGCCCGAGCTCGAACCGATGTTCGGACCCCGGAGGCCCGGGTTCTGGTCTCGCACCCACTGGCCGACCATCACACCGAGGGTCCGGGAGGCCGATCACGCCCGGGAGTACCAACCGGTCCTCGGGGAGTCGCTGACCACGCCCTCGCGTGCCCCCCGGCGGGCGCTTCGCTGGACCACCAGTTTCGCCCTGCTGTTCCTGTTGATCGAGGCATGGAGCCTGGCCACCCCGCTGATGGCCTCACCCGATGAGCCGGCCCACGCCATCAAAGCCGCGGCGGTGGCCCGCGGGGAGTTCTACGGCACCCCGGCGCGGGCGACCAAGCAGGGGCTGTCATCAGAGATCACCGTGCGGGTTCCCGAGAACATCGCCGGACTCGGGGCATTGCCCGGCTGCTACGCGACGCACCCCAACGTGCCGGCCTCCTGCGCCCCGACCCCGGGGGCGTCGACCCGGGAAGTCAACATCGCCACCACCGCCGGCCGCTATGAGCCGTTGTACTACTTCATCGTCGGGCTGCCGAGCCTGCTGTGGGCGTCGAATACCGGCATCTGGCTGATGCGGCTGGTCAGCGGCCTGCTGTCGGCGTTGTTCCTGGCCTCCGCGCTGGAATCGGCCGCCGCCTGCAAGAAGCGTCGGCTGCTGGTCTGGGGAGTGGCGGGGGCGATGACGCCGATGGTGCTGTTCATGGCTGGGACCATCAACCCCAACGGATTGGAGGCGAGCTCGGCGATCTGCCTGTGGACCTCGGGGATCGCCCTGCTGGCCAACCAGTCGGTGGTTGCCGACCGTCGGCTGTTGGCCCGGGTCGGCATTTCGGCGGCGGTACTGGTGCAGGTACGCGGGCTGTCGCCGCTCTGGCTGTTCATCATCGCCGTCGCGCTGGTCGTCCTGGCCGGCCGAAGCCAACTGGCCGAACTGGCCCGGGATCGAGTCGCGAGGATTTGGGCGGGGGTGTTGGCGATCAGTTGCGCGTTCACCGCCTGGTGGCTGATCCGCTACGACCCTCTGGCCCTGTTGCCCACCAACCACGGGCCACCCAGGCACGCGTCGGCCTCCAGCGTGATCGCCAACAGCATCGGATTCTCTGACGGGTTCGTCCGCGAAATGATCGGGGTGGTCGGATGGCTCGACGTGCCCGTCCCGGCGGTGACGTACTACGGGTGGATAGCCATCGTCTTCATGCTGCTCGGCCTCGGCCTGTTCCTGGGCCGGAGGCCCTACGTGGTGGTGCTGGTCGGGCTGGTGCTGCTGACCGTCGTCATCCCCATCGTCTTCGAGGCCGCCAATGCCCACAGTCTGGGGTACGTGTGGCAGGGCCGGTACACGCTGCCGCTGGCCGCGGGGATACCCCTGGTGGCCGCCGGCGCGGTGGTCAACGGCTATCTGACCGACCGGATGCACCGGCGGGTGGCGACAGTGATCCCGGTGGTACTGGTCCTCGCCGAGTTCGCCATCTTCTTCCAAGCCTTGCGCCGGTACACCGTGGGGTTGCGCGGAACCTTGCTTCCCTTCGGGGGGAAATGGCATCCGCCGTTCGGCACGGTGGCCATCTCGGTGGCTTTCATTGTGCTCCTGGTGGCCTTCGGGGTCTGGCTCCGACTGGTCGTCGGCAGCTTTCCCTCCCGCCTGAGCCGGTTCGAGTTGACCGAGGGTGGAGACCCACCCCTGGTGGAGGGATTCTTCGATCCGGTGGGCATTGATTGAAACCTGAGAAAACGCTGAGAATGTCGATCCGACCCGCAAAACGCCCAAAACAACTGCCCGGTTATGCTGAGTATCAGTGCTGGCGGGAGGCGGTCTTAAGGTGGTCAAAGTCCATTTGTTACACTCACCCGATTGGCGGGAATCACAGCTGCGTTGAAATCGAGTCGCTGAGGAGAACGAACGCGTGAAGGTCCTGGTCTTGGGAGGTGACGGCTATCTGGGATGGCCGACGGCTCTCTATCTGTCCCGGCGGGGTCATCAGGTCGGCATTGTCGACAACTTCGCAAGGCGCCGCTACGACCTCGAGTTGGGTGTCGGCAGCCTGGTCCCGATCGCCGACCTCCAACAGCGGGTGCGTCGCTGGCACGACATTTCCGGCCTGGAGATCGACACCTTCACCGGCGACCTGACCGACCCGGTGTTCGCCTACGAGACGTTGGCGTCGTTCCGGCCCGACGCCGTGGTCCACTTCGCCGAGCAGCGCTCGGCGCCGTATTCGATGATCGACCGCCGGCACGCCGTCTACACCCAGGTCAACAACGTGGTCGGCACGCTCAACCTGCTCTATGCCATCGCCGAGCAGGACCGGAACATCCATCTGGTCAAGTTGGGAACCATGGGGGAGTACGGGACCCCGAACATCGACATCGAGGAAGGGTTCATCACGATCGAGCACAACGGCCGGTCGGACACGCTGCCCTTCCCCAAGCTGCCGGGCAGCTTCTATCACCTCTCCAAGGTGCATGACAGCCACAACATCATGTTCGCCTGCCGCACCTGGGGCGTGAGCGCCACCGATCTCAATCAGGGAATCGTCTACGGTCATCAGACCGAGGAGACAGGCCTGCATCCGGAACTGGCCACCCGCTTCGACTACGACGGGGTGTTCGGGACGGTGCTCAACCGCTTCTGCGTCCAGGCGGTCACCGGCCACCCCCTCACCGTCTACGGCAGCGGTGGGCAGACCCGGGGTGTGCTCAACATCGTCGACACCCTGGCCTGCGTCGAACTCGCCCTCGACCACCCGGCCGACACCGGTGAATACCGGGTGTTCAACCAATTCACCGAGTCGTTCTCCGTCAGTGAGATGGCAACGATGGTGGCCGGGGAGTATTCCGGCGAAGCCACCATCAACCACGCGCTCGACCCGCGAGTGGAACAAGAGGAGCACTACTACCGGGCCGCCCACACCAAGCTGCTGGACCTCGGACTCGTGCCCCATCTGCTGGAGCCATCGGTGATCCGGAACATGCTGGACGTGGCCGAGCGCCACAAGGCGAACGTGGACCCGACCGTGATCCAATCGAGAGTCGAGTGGAGGAGCACCAGCAGCCACCTCTCGACTGATCGGAACTTCGACGTCACCGTCAACCTCCCTGGCGAGTCATCCTCGGTCGGCGCGGCAGCTGAGGACTAGAACCATTTGATGACCCACCCCGAGCGGGCCATCAAGGGCGACAACCAACGATTCGAGCTCCGGCGGATGACCCTGGCCAGCGCCCGGTCCGATTTCGACGCCCGACACCCCGATGCCGCATTCGGACCGGTGGTGGTGCTGATCGCCGCCTACGAGGAGGAAGCCAACCTCGGTGACGTACTGAAGAAAGTCCCCAACCTGGCCGGCGACCTCGATGTGTCCGTGCTGGTGGTGGTGGATGGCGGGAGTGACGGGACCCGTCAGGTGGCGATCGAGTCCGGGGTGTTCACCTGTGTGCTCCCGGTCAACCTCGGACAGGGTGCCGCCCTCCGGCTCGGCTACGAGTTGGCCATGGCCCACGGGGCCCGTTTCGTGGTCACTCTGGACGCCGACGGGCAGAACGACCCGGAGGAGTTGCACAACCTGGTCGAGCCCCTGGTCGCCGACGAGGCCGATTTTGTCATCGCTTCCCGCCGGTTGGGAGTCGACCACACCACCGACCGGTTTCGACAAGCCGGGGTCCGGCTGTACGCCCGGATCCTGAACGCCATCACCAAAGAGGGATTGACCGACACCTCGAACGGGTTCCGCGCCTTCCGGAGCGATCTGCTCCGGGACATCATCCCGTACCTGCGCCAGGACCAGTACCAGACGGCCGAGGTGGTGATCACCGCCGCCCACCGTGGCTGGCGGATTGCCGAGCGTCCGACCGTCTGGCACCCGCGGGCATCCGGGAAGTCCAAGAAGGGTGGGAACCTGTTCTTCGGATTCCAGTACGCCCGGGTGATCGGCACCACCTGGATCCGGGTCGCCTTCGGCCGCCATCCCTGAGGCCGGCCCGGCCTCGCCCGGAGCCGCCCGGAGCCGCCGGGCACCGCCGATCCCGGCTTCGGCTAGCGCTCGGTGCCTCGGACCACCGCCGGGGAGTGTCGGAAGAACTGCTCCACATCCTGCTCGTAGCGGTAGGTCGAGTCGTCCCCCCCGACGGCGCGACGGAGGTTGTTAGCCCGAGTGAAACTCTCCACCGCACCGGCGCTGGTGTAACGGTAGTTGAACCCGGCATCGATCAGACGGGAGGTGTCCACCCCCCGCCCGAAGCGCATCACCGCCTCCATCTCGACCGGCACCTGGATCAGCCCGACCCACCGAAACGGTGCCGACAACGAGTGGGTGCTGATCGGCGAGAGTGGAAACAGACGGGCCCCGGCGATCGACGCCACCTCACTCCAGGGCAACTTGCCGGCCCCGGCAATATTGAACGTCCCCGGTATCCGGTGGTGGGTGACGAACTCCAGCGACCGGACCACGTCGTCCTCCTCGACGAACTGGACGAGGGGGTCGAACCCGGCGACACAGGGAAGCAGCCGGCGACGGAGGCCGATGCTGATGGGGGTGACGATGTCGGTGCCGAGGACATTGGCAAACCGGAGGACCGAAACCACCAAGTGAGGATTGTCCATGGTGAAGTCGCGCACCAACGCCTCGACCTCGATCAGCGAGCTCTCCAACCGGGTGCGTACCGGTGCGTTGCGCCGGGTGTCCTCGCTGAACCACATCGGGTCCTTCTCGGAAGCGCCGTAGATGTGGGTGGACGACTTGACCACCACTTGGCGGACCGACGACCCCGGGGCTCCGGCGGCGGCGAGCAGGTTGAGGGTCCCGATGACGTTGATCTCGTGCAGCATCCGACTGGAGATGCCGACCGAGTTGGTCTTCAGGAAAGTATGGACAATGGTGTCCACCTGGGTGACCCGCACGATGCGATTCAGGATGGAGTACGTCTGGTCGGCCCGGACGAACTCGGTGCGCTCCAGCGGGACCCGGGGTTCGCCGGTCCCGAGTCCGAGGATCATTTCCACGCTGGGATCGGCTTCGAGCGCCTGGGCCATCCGGCCGCCCCAGAAGGTGTCCAGCCCGGTGACCAGGACCCGACGTCCCACCGTCAGCCGAACCAGACGCTGCGGCGTTCGCGCAACATGTCGTGGAGGGTGTCCTGCAGCTTGGCCCGGATCTGCTCCGCCTCGTCCATGACCCGGCTCTTGGAGTAGCGCTCGAGCCCGGGTTCGACGTCAAAGGTCACCGGGTCGAGGACCCGGAACTTCATCTTGACCGGGAAGTAGGCCACCTTCCCGAGGATCGGGCCGAAGACGAAGTCGTTGGCCGTCACCGGGAAGTAGGGGAGGCTCAGGGTTTTGGCCAGACCGTTCATCCGGAACAGAATCGGCATCGACTCCTCGGCGCCGACCACCGCGATGGGGACCACCGGTACTCCCGAACGCATGGCGATCTCGACGAAGCCTCCCCGCCCGAACCGCCGCAGCCGGTACCGGTCGGAGTAGGTCTTGGAAGGGCCTTTGGTCCCCTCGGGAAACACCAGCGCCAACTGCCCCTGGTCGTGGAGCAGCCGGTAGGCGTTATCCGGATGGGCGGGAAGGCCGCCGGTCCGGGCCCACAGGGTGCCGACCACCGGGACGGTGCGGAAGAAGTAGTCGGCCATCCCGTAGACCGGGCGACCCAGCTCCTTTTCGATGCCGTGCATGATGGCCGGCGCGTCGGAGGGGATGGCGCCGGCATGGTTGGCAATCATCAACGCCCCGCCTTGGGTCGGGATCTTCTCGAGACCCTCCCATTCGACCCGGAACCAGTATTTGTAGATCGGGTCGTAGAGGCGGCGGGTGAGCGACCGGATGTGCTCGGAGCGGCCCCACTCGTCCACGTCCGAGCGCCGGGGGTCCGGCAACGGCGGATGCTCCTTGTGGGGCGCGACCACCGGGAGGGTGGCGGGCAGCCGCTTGCTCGGGCCCGGCACCGACGCCGGTGACCCGGCGGGATCGGGGCGATGGACCAGGTCGGCTTCGATGGAGGGGCTTCGAGACGACGTCCGCGCCGACGTGGTCGACCTGTCGGGGGCGTCCGAGCTCACGAGATCGATGCTACAGCCCGAAGTGAGGTCTCGGCTCCGGTGCGATGAGGCTGGTTGGCGGCGCTACGGCCGGGCGGCGCCGACCAGCCCGCTGTACCAGATGGGGTCGAAGGAGACGACGGTGCCGGTGTGGGCGGCATCGATGATCGTCTGCGATCCGTACTGGGTGGACTGGCCGTCGAGCACCGGCCCGACATACATCACCACATGGTCGATACCACTGCCGCCAAGGTCGTAGAAGATGAGATCGCCCGGCTCCAGGGACGACAGGCTCACATGCGGGAACGAGGCGTACTGGTCGGCGGCCGAGTGGTCCATGGAGACACCGGCGTGAGCCCACGCCAGCATGGTGAGCCCCGAGCAGTCGACCCCCTCACTGCTGGCGCCCCCCCACTCGTAGGGAACCCCGAGGTACTTCATCGCCCCGTGTACGGCGGCCAGCCCGGCCGCGGTGGGTGCACCTCCGCTGGCCGCCGGCCCGCCGCCGGACCCGCTGGAGGCGACCGACTGGTTGGCGGCATTGGCAGCGTTGGCGGCGGCGGTGGCCGCCGCCGAACCGGCTCCCACCGAGCTGGCCACCTGGGCCGCCTGCGAAGCCTGGGCGGCAGCCGACTGGGCGGCCCCGGGGGTCTTGGCCTTGGCGGCAGCCGCGGCGGCGGCCGAGGCCTGGGCGGCGGCTTGCTGGGCGACCTGGGAGGCGAGGGTGCCCTGGACCTGGGTCAGGGTGGCCTGCGCCTGCCCGGCGATCAGGGTGGCCGTCTGCTTGGTCTGGCTCTCGGCGGCGACCTGGCTGGATTCCGCCGCCTCCTCGGCCTCCAGAGTCGCCTGGGTCTTCTGCAACAATCGCTGACCGGTCTGGACGGCGTCGACATCCCGCTGGACCTTGTCGGTCGCCACCTTCTCGTAGGTATGGCGAGTCTCGTTGGCGTCGCCGGGAACCGAGAACAAATTGGCGATCGGTCTCGACGAGGCATCGGAGACGTAGGAGTTGATGGCGTCGACGCTCAACCGGGTCCGATCGGCGGCCAGCTTGACCTTGTAGGCGTTGAGGGAGGTGGCGGTGCTCAGCAGCGACGCCTGGGTGGCGGAGAGCTTGACCACCGCCTGGTTGTAGCTCTCATCGGCCTGGTCGAGTGTCTTCTGCTGCTGGGCGATCTGGTTCTCGATGGTGGACAGCTGGGCCTGGGTGTCGCTGATCTGGGCCTGGCCCGAGGCGGAGGTACTGGTGGTGGTGGACCCGGGTGCGGCGGCAGCGACCCCGGAGGTCGCGACCCCGGAAAGCGCCAGGGAGCCGAGGGCGGTGGCCATCACCGCGGCGGTGGACACCGCAGTCCGCCCGAAGCGCCGTTTACGGAACGAGCGCCCAGGTGGCGCGTGCTTCGTACCGGCCGATTGTCCGATACTCACATCAGCCACTTCAGAAACATAGTCCCCGGAACCCCCAGTTCCAAGCCACTTGGAGCAGGCAGCCTGTAGGTTTCATTCCAGGTGGCGAGCGGAATTCGGAGGGAACTTGTCATGGACGGCATCGTCGAAGTCCGAAGTGGTCGGCTCCGGGGCGTGGCCCGGAACGGCGTGTGGTCCTTCTCCGGCATCCCGTATGCCGCGCCTCCGGAGGGCAGCCGCCGGTGGCGACCCCCGGTGGAGCCCGACCCGTGGACGGGGGTGCGGGAGTGCGACACCTTCGCACCCAGCCCGCCGCAGGCCCCGGCGATCGCCGAGATGTCGATTGCCGGGGAGGTCGAGGAGCACTCGGAGGACTGCCTGTATCTCAACGTCTGGACCCCGGGCATCGACACCGCCCGGCGGCCGGTGATGGTGTGGATCCACGGCGGCGGTTTCACCACCGGTTCCGGTTCGGGTGCCCTCAACCGCGGCGGGATGCTGGCCCGGACTGGGGACGTGGTGGTGGTGACCATCAACTACCGGTTGGGGGCCCTGGGGTTCCTGGCCCATCCCGCCCTCGCCGACCCGGGGGAGGACTGGCTGGGGGGCGGGCCGTGGTCGGGCTCCGGCAACTGGGGCCTGGCCGACCAGGTGGCCGCGCTGGCCTGGGTGCGCGACCACATCGACGCCTTCGGTGGCGATCCCGGGAACGTCACCATCTTCGGTGAGTCAGCCGGGGGGATGAGCGTGTCGGCGCTGCTCGGGATGCCCGAGGCCAAGGGCCTCTTCCATCGGGCAATCGTCGAAAGCGGACCTCCGTATACCCATACCGTCGACCACGCCGTCGCCCGGGCCGAAGGTCTGGCCGGGTTGCTCGGCGTCCCGATGACCCGAGAGTCGCTGATGGGTGTGTCGGCTGACGACCTGGTCCGGGGAGTGGGGGAATTGAGCGCAACCCTCCGAATCGGCGACGGGCTGCCCCTGCCGCTTCTCCCGACGATCGACGGGGGATTGTTGGCCAGCACTCCGGAGGCGGCGATCGCCGCCGGATCCGTCGGCGACGTCCCACTGATGGTGGGGACCAACCGCGACGAGGCCGCCTTCTTCGCGGTCGGGGTCCCCCAGATCAGCAACCTCGACGATGACGGTCTGGTTCGGTGGGTGGAGCGGGCGACGCTGAGCCCGAACCAGGCATCGTCGGTGATCTCGGCCTACCGGGACATCCGGGCCGGGCGGGGGGAATCGGTACAACCTCCCGACCTGTGGTCGGCCATCGCCAGCGACGTCATCTTCCGGCTGCCGTCGGTCCGGTTGGCCGACATCCATGCCTCGGCCACCAGTCCGGGCGTCGGTACCTATGTGTACCTGTTCACCTGGGAAACCCCGGCCCTGGGGGGGATGCTGGGCTCGTGCCACGGGCTGGAGATGCCGTTCGTCTTCGGCACCATCCGGAACCCCAACGTCCAGCTGTTCTCCGGTGGGGGTGACCGCGCCTTCCGGCTGTCGGACGGGATGCTCAGCGCCTGGGCCACCTTCGCTCAGTCGGGAGTGCCATCCAACCGGACGGTGGGGGAATGGCCGGCTTGGGAACGGGAAGACCGCCCGACCATGGTGTTCGGCCCCTGGCCGGGGAGCGAAGGGATGTGGCGCGGGGTGTCGGGCCCGCGTGACCAAGAGCTGGAGGCCCTGGCCCCGGCGGTGGCACCCGCCGTGGTCCCGGAGATCGTGCCGGCGGCAGAGCGCTGAGAGGGCGCGGCGAGGGTCGCGTCCTGAATTCCGGGGCTAGCTCCCAATGCCAATGAGGCCTCGCACGCGGGACCCGGCTCGGATCTCGGCGGGCCAGCGGACTGCATCTGGCTCGGGGTTCCCAGTTAGAGTTCCACACCACCCGGGGGACGTAGCCCAACCGGTAGAGGCAGGGCGCTTAAACCGCCTCCAGTGAGGGTTCGACTCCCTCCGTCCCCACGAATTTCTACAAACCTTTTTGTGAATGTTTCGTGACAGGCTCGGCGGACTCATCCACGATTACGGACTGGTCACATGAAACTGGGCAGATCGGGCAGCGAGACAGATCCGGGTCTCGTTCGGTGCTCCATAGCCGTGCGGTTCAGACGGCGCGGCGATGGACAAGCCATACGGTGATGGTGACCAGCAGCGTTGAAAGCGTGAGAAGGCAGCCGCCCTCGATCCACTGGAGTGGCCAGAAGTGGCTGGCCGGCTGGTGACGGGCCCATGCCGTGTGGCTTATAACCATTCCCGCCAGCACGGCGAGAATGGTGTAGCTGGCAAGGGTGGCGACGATCGCTGGGACGACCCGGCG
>DASXFR010000059.1:0-6470 GCA_036489495.1 Acidimicrobiales bacterium
CTCTACTCCCACCCGGCGGTGGCCGACGTGGCCATCATCGGCCTGCCCGACGCCAAGACGGGGGAGCGGGCCTGCGCGGTGGTGGCGGTCAAGGAGGGCCAGAGCTTCTCGATGGAGGCGATGGTGTCGTTCCTGAAGGAGAGGAGCCTGCGGGTCCAGGCCATCCCCGAGCAACTCGGACTGGTTCCGACGGTGCCGCGGAACCCGGCCGGAAAGATCCTCAAACACAAGCTGCGTGAAGAGTTCGCGCCGTCTTCGAAAACAAGGAGCACGACATGAGCCCGATCAAACGAGTCACTCTCGGTCAGGGCGGCAGCGAACACGATGCCGCCAACGCCGCCATCAGCGGCTTCGTCGGCCATCGGTTCACCGGCAAGGTGGCGGTGGTCACCGGGGCCGGCTCGGGCATCGGCCAAGCGGTGGCCCAGCGGCTGGCCGCCGAGGGGGCGGAGGTTGCCGCGCTCGACATCGCCGAGGAAGGGTTGAAGTCGACGGTCGATCGGATTGAAGCGGCCGGTGGACAGGCGTCCGCCATCCGCTGCGACGTGAGCTCGGAGGAATCGGTGATCGCCGCGGTGGCGGCGGCGGTCGACGCCTTCGGTACCCCCACCGTGGTCTGCAACGTGGCCGGGATCGGCGGGTTCTTCAACACCGTCGACATGCCCCTCGATCGCTGGGAGAAGATCCTGGCCGTCAACCTGACCGGCACCTTCCTGGTCTGCAAGGCCGCACTCCCGCACCTTCTCGAGCACGGCGGGTGCATCGTCAACGTGGCGTCCAATGCCGGACTGATGGGCCAGGCGTATTCGGCCGCCTACTGCGCCTCCAAGGCCGGGGTGCTGATGTTCTCCAAGGCCCTGGCCGCGGAGTACCTGAGCCGAGGGGTGCGGGTCAACGTGATCGCCCCCGGTGGGGTGGACACCCCGTTGGTCGGGAAGTTCGAGCTTCCCGAAGGCGGCGACTTCAGCGAGTTGAAGAGGATCATGTCGCCTCTGGGGTTCTCCACTCCGGCCGAGATGGCCGGGTCGGTTGCCTTTCTGGCCTCCGACGAGTCCTCGTACACCACCGGTGCGGTGCTGTCGGTGGACGGGGGACTGACCATCTGATTGTTCCCGCATCCGTTTGCCCGCATCCGTCCCCGAAGAGATTGTTGAGTCAGCATGACCCGCTTTGTCGAGAGCACGATCAAGTTCCCCTACAAGCGATCGTTGGGGCCGGTGATCGGTGCATTCATGACCGCGCTCACGGAACGACGGATCCTCGGGATCCGTTGTAACGGTTTGGTGCTGGTCCCACCGATGGAGTGGGACCCGGGGACCGGGGCAGAACTTCCCCATGAGTTCGTGGAGGTGGGTCCGGTCGGTACCGTCGAATCCTGGACCTGGGTTCCGGTCCCTTCCGAGCAACATCCGCTGGATCATCCCTTTGCTTTTGCCTTCATCCGGCTCGACGGTGCCTCGACGCCGCTGTTCCACGCGGTGGATGCCGGCACGCCAGCCAGCCTCAAGGTGGGGGATCGGGTGGCTCCTCGATGGCGAGGCACCCGGACCGGGCGCATCGACGACATCATCTGTTTCGTCTCCGGCGACGACCCGGAAACGTCCGGCGAGGATACCGGGGCAGCCGTCGAGCCGGTGACGGGTATGGACTACCTGGCATCGATCACCTATCGGAATCCCGTGCCCGAAGCCGCCGACCGTTCGGTGGCGGCGTCGAGGGAACATCGGTTGCTCGCGCTCCGTTGCCCCGTCTGTGAGCGGGTCTACGCCGGTGGACGGGGTTACTGCCCGATCGACGCCATCGAGATCGGGCCGGAGGGCGAGATGGACCTGACTCCCCGAGGAACCATCACCAATTTCGTCGTCGTCACGCCGGTGCAGTACCCAGGGCAAACGGAGACAGAGCCGTTCGTCCGGGCCTTTGTGCTGCTCGACGGCAGCGACGTCATCGTTCCCTACTCGCCAGTGATCGAGTTGCCGGCCGACCAGGTGCGGGTGGGCCAGCGAGTCGAAGCCGTCTGGGCCTCGCCCGCCGAAGAGCTGGACGAGGCCGGCGGCATGGGCGGGAGCTGGGGGTCGCTCCTCGGTTGGATTCCCAACGGAGAGCCGGCCATCGAGGATCCTGCCCTCGTCAACCGGATCTTCTGATCATGGGCGCAAACCCCGTGAGCTCCCGTCTCGGTGACCTCGCCGTCGTCGGGTGGGCCCAGACGCCGATGGTCCGTCACACCGACAAGACGGAGACCCAGCTGTTGATGGAGGTGATCACCGATGCCCTCGAGCCGCTCGACCTCACCCGGGCCGACATCGACTTCACCTGCCTGGGAAGTTGCGACTACATCACCGGCCAGGCGTTCTCCTTCGTCTCCAACCTGGACGCCATCGGCGCCTGGCCGCCCAAGCGGGACTCGCATGTGGAGATGGACGGGGCGTGGGCGCTCTACGAAGCCTGGCTCCGGCTGTCGGAAGGTGACATCCAGATCGCCGTGGTCACCGGATCCGGGAGGTCGTCGACGGGCGATCCGGCGCTGATCTATCCGATGGAGATGGACCCCTACTTCCTGGCCCCGTTGGGAGCCGACCCGCTGACCTTCGCCGCCCTTCAGGCCCGGGCGGCGATTGCCTCGGGGATCGCCGACGAGCGTTCGATGGCCGAAGTCGCGGTCCGCTCCCGGGGCAAGGGTGACGTCGAGGCACTCCTCGCCGAGGACTACCTCCGGGAGCCGCTCCGGCGCCACGATGTGCCCCCCATCACCGACGGTGCGGCCGCCATGGTGCTGGCCACCGGCGACCGGGCCCGCCAACTGGTGGAGCGGCCGGCGTACATCACCGGATTCGACCACCGGACCGAATGTCACAATCCGTCGTTCCGAGCCTTGGACGACTCCCCCTCGACCCGCCTCGCCGCCCAGGCCGCCGGTCTCGGCGACGGGCCGGTGGAGGTGGCCGAGTTACAGGCTGCCTTCAGCCACGAAGAGTTGCTGTTGCGAAAGGTCCTCGACCTCGGTGATGAGGTGGTGGTGAACCCGTCGGGCGGCGCGCTTCGCTCCAATCCGATCATGGCCACCGGCCTCTGCCGCATCGGCTATGCCGCCGACCACGTCTTCGGAGGCGGCAACCGGGCACTCGCCCATGCGACCTCGGGCCCCTGCCTGCAACAGAACCTCATCTGCATCCTGGAGGGACGGTCATGAGCGCTCCTCCCGTCGCGGTCATCGGGGTGGGTCAGACCCACCACAAGTCTCGGCGCCTCGACGTTTCCTTCGGCGGGCTGGTCCGAGAAGCGGTGTTCCGGGCCCTCGATGACGCCCAGATGACCTTTGCCGACATCGACGCGGTGGTCCTGGGCAAAGCCCCGGACCTCTTCGAAGGAGTCATGAAGCCCGAGCTCTATTTGTCCGACGCGCTCGGAGCCGTCGGCAAGCCGATGTTCCGGGTCCATACCGCGGGTTCGGTCGGCGGGACGACCGCCATCGTCGCCGCCTCGCATGTCCAGGCCGGCAAGCATCGCACCGTGCTGGCGGTGGCCTTCGAGAAGCAGTCCGAGGGCAATGCCCAATTCGCCCTCGGGAGCGGGAAGGGCGCGTCGCTGGGAGCCGGCGGGGCGTTTGCCCCGTTCATCCGGGCGTACATCCAGCGGAGTGGGGCCCCCGAACACATCGGGTGGAAGGTGGCCGTCAAGGACCGGCTGAACGCCTTGAAGAACCCCTACGCCCATCTCAAGATCGAGGACATTTCCATCGAGAAGGTCAGGTCCTCGCCGATGATGTGGGAGCCGATCCGGTTCCTGGAGTCGTGCCCATCGTCCGACGGTGCCTGCGCGGTGGTGATAGCCGATGAGGCGGGCGGCCGGGCGGCCGCCGCCGACGGGCGTCCGCCGGCGTGGATCCTGGGCAGCTCCTCCCGGTCCGAGCCGCCGAGCTTCCCCGGGCGTGACCCGGTGCGACCCGCAGCGGCGCTGCAGTGTGCCGCCGACGTCTACGCCCAGGCCGGAATCACCGATCCTCGTCGCCAAATCGACATGGCCGAGCTCTATGTGCCGTTCTCCTGGCTCGAGCCCATCTGGCTGGAGGCATTCGGATTCGCGGATGAGGGCGAGGGCTGGAAGCTGGTCGACGAGGGCGCCACCGAGCTCGGAGGCTCCCTTCCGATCAATGCCTCCGGGGGAGTCCTGTCCAGCAACCCGATCGGGGCTTCGGGACTGCTCCGGTTCGCGGAGGCGGCCAACCAGGTGCGGGGTGCGGCCGGAGAGCATCAGGTCGACGGGGCAAAGGTCGCGCTCGGCATGGCCTATGGGGCCAACAACCAGTACTTCAGCACCTGGGCGGTCGGGAGTTCGCCACGACCCGAGTGAGGGCGACCGCCGTAGCTGGTAGCAAAGGGACATGAGCGAAGCGACCGTCGCCGGCCTCCTGCGGGCGCGGGCGGGTGACAACCATCCGGCGTTGCTCTTCGAGGACGAGCGCTACACGTGGGCCGAGTTTATCGACGCCGGCCGTCGGCGGGCCCTCCTGGCTCTCGCCCTTCGGCGGGAGGGGCCGTTCCACATCGGCATCCTCCTCGACAACGTTCCCGAATTCCTGTTTTGGATCGCCGGATCGGCGCTGATCGGGGCCACCGCGGTCGGGATCAACCCCACCCGCCGCGGCGAGGAGTTGGCCCACGACATCCGCCATACCGACTGCCAGCTGATCATCACCGACCACGGCCACCTCCCGCTCCTCGAAGGGCTCGACACCGGCGTCGAGTTGCCGCGGGTCATCCTCGTCGACACCCCTTCGTACGCGGCGTCGGTGGCCGCCCTGGCGGGAACCGAGCTGCCGATCGCCGACGTGGCCGGCTCCGACCACCTGTTGCTGCTCTTCACCTCGGGCTCCACCGGGGCGCCCAAGGCGGTGATCTGCAGCCAGCGGCGCCTGGCCGCCATCGCCACTATGACTCCGGACAAGTTCGGCATCTCCCGGGACACCGTCACCTATCAGTCGATGCCGCTGTTCCACGGCAACGCCCTGATGGCCAACTGGGCCCCGGTCGTCGGTGCCGGGGCGACGATGGCCATGGCCCGGAGGTTCTCGGCAACCAGGTTCCTCCCCGATGTCCGACGGTTCGGCGCCTCGTTCTTCAACTACGTCGGCCGGTCGTTGGCCTACGTGTTGGCCACCCCCGAAGCTGTGGACGACGCCGACAATCCGCTGCGCCTCGGCTTCGGGACCGAGGCGTCGGCCCGGGACATGGAGACGTTCACCCGCCGGTTCGGCTGTGAGCTGCTGGAGAACTACGGCTCGAGCGAAGGCGCCATCAACACCGAGAAGCCGGCCGGGGCGCCGGCCAACTCCATCGGCATGCCGCGTCCGGGAACCGATGTGGCCATTGTCGACCCCGGCACCCGCCGTGAGTGTCCACCGGCCCGCTTCGACGCCGAGGGCGGACTGGTCAACGGCCACGAGGCCATCGGGGAGATCGTGGGACGGAACGTGGTCGGATCGTTCGAGGGCTACTACAACAACGCCGAGGCCGAGGCCGAGCGGATCCGGAACGGCTGGTACTGGAGTGGCGACCTCGGCTACCGGGACGGGGACGGATGGTTCTACTTCGCCGGTCGGGGCGGGGACTGGCTCCGGGTCGACAGCGAGAACTTCGCCGCCGCTCCCATCGAGCGGATCCTCTCCCGCTATCCGACTGCGGTGATGGTCGCCGTCTACCCGGTCCCCGATGCCCGCACCGGCGACCAGGTGATGGTGGCGATGGAACTGGAGCCGGGCGCCTCCTTCGACCCGAAAGGACTCCACCGCTTTCTGGCCGCCCAGCCCGACCTCGGGACCAAGTGGATGCCCCGGTTTGTCCGGATCGTGAACGAGATGCCCCTCACCGCCTCCAACAAGGTGCAGAAGCAACCCCTGCGTGACCAGCGATGGGAGACCCCGGACCCGGTGTTCTGGCAGCCGGAGCCGAACGGGGCCTATCGACCTCTGAACGACGATGACGTCGCCGACCTCCGTGCCCAATTCCTCCAGCACGGAAGAGCCGCGGTTCTCACCTCCCCCCGGACTTGACGGTCGAGCCGGACCCGGGTCCGGTAGCGTCACAGCTATGGCACGCACGCAAGCGGTACACGGGTGGGAGACCGACTTCGACGTTCTCGACGCCGGCTACATCGCCGACCCCTTTTCCATCTGGGACGAATTGCGCACCACCTGCCCGGTGGCCCACACCGACCGGCGGGGGAGCACCTGGCTGCCCACCCGGTACGAGGACGTGGTGGCGCTGGCCCACGACGTCGAGCATTTCAGTTCGCTGGAGGTGGGCGTCATCCCCTTCGACGGCGACGATCCCGAGGAGCCGATCCTGCCCTACGGGCTCCCGCCCATCTCCGCCGACCCGCCCCTCCACACCTGGACCCGACGGCTGTTGCTCCCGTGGTTCTCCCATCATCGGGTGGAGGGATACGAGGAGCTGACCCGGGAGCTGTGC
>DASXFR010000061.1:0-15991 GCA_036489495.1 Acidimicrobiales bacterium
CATAGTCGGCTATAGGGGTCGTGGTCATGTGAGCTCCTTCGACCGCATGTCGGCGGGGCCGACGGCCTCACCGTGGCCGAGATTCACCCGCTTACGCGAAGAACCGGTCGGCCGCCGCCTGATCCTCGAAGAAGATCTTGATGTCGGACAGACGATCGTCGGAGTCGGATTCGAGAAGGTAGAGATGATGCCCGCGATAGATCGCGCCGGCATTCTGAGCCTGGGCGTACTGGAGGGCAGTGATGTGGGTTTCGCCCACCATCCAATCCATCCACTTCAGAACCTCAAAGGTGCCCTTCGAGTAATCGACCAACGAGGCGAGGTGACGTTTCACTTCGTCGGGTCCGTGGAACACCCCGGCGAGCTTGTGGCGTCCGGGTACCGTGAAGACAACGTCGGGCGAGAGCAGTGGCACCGCGCTGTCGAGGTGTGTCGGGGAGTTGCTCAGAAAGAACTGCTTCGCATTCAGCAATCGCTGGGGTTCTGGCGAGCTCGCCATACGGCGATCTTAGGACACCCTCTGTCACTTCGACCGGGCAGAGGTCAGGCTCCGGCGATGTCCCTGCCCGGCGTTGGCTCGGCGAGCGCCCTCCGCCATTCAGGCGCAACGAAGGCGTGGGCTCGGTTTTTCCGCCTTCAGATGCCTGCCAGTGTCCCTCGAGTGCGGCCTTCATCTGGCTATCCCGGGTTCATGACGTTTCCCTTTGAGTTGAGGGTCGCAACGCCTCCAAGCCCCGTCGACTCGTCCGCCGGCGAGTCGAAATCGCCAGCCCTGTGCCCAGGCCCAACAGGACCAGGGCGCCGACGATCATGGCAATGAGTCCGGCGCTGGTAAAAGCGAGTAGACCGGTCGATCCCCCCTGGGAAGACGAACCCATCGAGCCGGCCGGCGGTGAGCTCGGCGAGGCCACCCCTCCCGGGGCCGACGATGCCGAACCGCCCGCTATCGCCCCTGGCGTGGCTGCGCCGGGATCCGCAGTCACGGGCCCAGAGGTGTGATTCACGACGGCCACGTAGGGTCGGCACGGCTCGTTGCGCAGACTTGGGCACGCCGGCAGCCCCGTCGGCACGCTCACGCCCGGCACAACCGGGAGGATGAGGCGGGAAGGCATAGCTTTCGAGAAGGCGATCGACACCGCGGCCGTGCCTTCGGGCACCGTCTGGCCGAAGGACCAGACCGGTTGGGTCCCGTTCGGCGCTGCGATCGTCACACGGATCCGCGACCCGGTCCGGTACGCGTGCCCCTCGTAATAGAGCGGAATGACGACCTCGACAAAGCCGTCCGGTGGCATCGGCTGGACGTCGCTGGCGCTCAGGCTGAGTACCGGCTCGAGCAAAGTGCTCTTGGTGGAATCGAGAGCACGTTCGCTCGCTCTCACCCATCCGTTCTGCACGAAGGTCTCGCGGCCATCGGGCTGTACCTCGCTGATGGTGGCCTGAAGGTCGACATCCGGCGTCGATGAGTGCACCCAAAGGTCCACTGAGCCCGCCCCGATGACGGTGGTATCGCTTGTCAGCGGTGCGGAGACATAGGAGACGGCGCTGCCCGGCGGGTTCTGTTTCCACGCCCACTGCCACGCGGATGCGTTGGACCACAAACCACCCTCCCCGGAGTTGCCCGGGTAGTCGGTGGCCGGAAGGACGTTGGCGTTCGAGGAATACGAATCAACCGCGCCGTCCGCCGGGGACTCGGACGTCAGTGTGCCCTGAGGCCCGAGGTACCACTCACCAGCCACCGTTCCGGGGATCGGGAACGCCGCGAACGACTGCTCGAACCCCGGATAGGGGTTGCCGGGCGTACTGTCGCCGAGGGGCGACCGGCCGGCGCCGTTGTCGAACAGCACCCGGACTTCCGGCACCTTCTGGAAGGCGGCCAGGGCATCCGGGTAATCCAGAATCGTCTGGATCGGGTCCAAGGGCAGGGTCACCCCGCTCATGCCCATGGCCTGCTGGTAAACGAGAGGGGCGGCAATATGTATCAGCGCCGAATTGACGATCGGTGCCTGGTGGGCCACGTAGAGCTCCAAAAAGTCATACCAGCGGTTCAACGTGTCGGGGTCGAGGGAGTCGATGTGGGCGCCGTTGGTGAAGGTGAACCACTTCTGCTGGGTACCAGTGAAGTGCTCGGCCAGATCCGCACAGTGCCCGCCGGTCTGCTCGTCCTCCCACTGACAGGCCATGAACACCGGCACCGTGATCTTGTTGACGAAGGTGATTGGTGCGAGGGGGTCGGCGACGGAGGGTACGTAGTGGTCGTTGGCGCTGATCTTCGCCATCAGGTTGACCGCTTCACCGTGCAGGACCTGGTTCTGACGACAGGTTGCGTCTCCTTGTTGGATCCGCTTGTACGCCCAGGCCTGCCCACCGTCGGCCGATGCCGGCTGGGCGTCATGCACTCGCTCACCAGCCCAGGCGACCGCGAACCCGGTGTTCAGGATGCCGCCCGGATAGAGCGTCGATTCTGTGGAGTCGATGGTGGATAAGGGCGAGATCGCCTCGAGGTCCGGCGGATCGGTCTGGGCGGTGAACAGCTGGCTCATCCCGCCGTAGGAGATGCCCATCATCCCCACCTTGTGACCGAGGACCCACGGTTGGTGGGCGATCGTCTCGATCACGTCGTACCCGTCCAGGTTCTGCAGCGGCTCGAAGAAGTCGTAGGCGCCACCCGAGCAACCGGTGCCCCGCATGTTGACGTCCACCACGGTGAACCCCATCAGATTGGCCAGCACCGCAATCCCATTTTGAGGTCCGGCCGGGTCCGCATACCCGTAGCCGGAGTACTCGATCAACGTTGGATAGGGCCCGCCGCCGAGGTAGGGGAGTTGGAGAGTGCTCAACCCCGGCAACTCCTTCGTGACGTCCTGGGGTGGGTGCACGTCGATGCCGAGTTTGGTTCCGTCTCGGGTCGTCAGGTAGCCATAACCGTCCGGGGAGATCGACTGGTTGTAGATGGCGGGATCCCACGGAGCCGAGGTGGTCGTGTATACCGTGACCGGGCCAGACTCGTTCCCCTGGGGCAACGCCCGCACCCGGTAGCCGCTGCCCGGTGGCACGTCGCGGAACAGCAGGCCGCCGAGAGAGTCGGTGCTTTGAGTGGAGAGCGTCTGTCCGATCGAGTCCAGCAGTGACGCGCTCGAACCCGGGGCGAGTCCAACCGCGTAGACCTGCTCGGCACTGCCGAAGGCGCTGATGGCGGTAGCCGCCGGTGACGGGCTCGTGGCCGAGGCTCCGGCGGCGATCGTCAGGCCACCGGCGATGGCGGTCGCAACCAATGTGATGGCCAACCGCACACCTCGCAGCGTGGAGCGACCGCGTCTCACAATCGCATTTCTACTATGGAAGCTCGCGCTTGAGCCGGTTGGTGGGGCCTCTGGCGAAATCAGACGGCAGGGACATTGGAGACAACGTCTCGACTAGAACTGTTCTATGTCGTCCGCCGAAATCGGCTCAACTCCCTCCGCTCACACCGCGGAAGGCGGTGTGCTCCTCGGCAGCGAAGATGCGCGGCGGCGCATGGTGTTGTTCGAGGATCCGCAGTGTCCTTACTGCCGTCAGTTCGAAGAGGTTTCCGGCGACCTTTTACGAAGCGCTCGGGACGAGGGAGACGTCGCCATCGAATACCGCATGCGCTGTTTCTTGGGTATCGAGTCGGTGCGGGCTGACAACGCCTTGGCGCTGGCCGCCGAGGCGAACCGGTTTGATGAACTCCGAACCGCGCTGTTCGCCGCCCAGCCACCCGAGGGGACCGGCGGGTTCACCACGGAAGATCTGCAGGAGCTCGGTCAGCAGGCGGGTCTAACCGGTCCCGACTACGTTTCGGGCGTCAAGGACGGCCGGTATGCGCGGTGGGTGTTGAAGATGGAGCACAGCTTCCAAGAGCAGGATTCCCAAGGGACACCCGCGGCCTGGCTCGACGGCGAACCGCTCGACCCTCGGGTGTTGACCAACCCACGAGCGTTGGCCGCCGAACTGCAGTCCTGAACGCGGAGCGAGCCTCCTCCTGCGTTCGTTAACTGACGGTCGGTCGAGCGGTGACCCGCGGGATCGGCAACTCGGCGGCGACCCCCTCGGCGAGCTCACAGGGAGTGTCGGGGGGGTCGGAAACGTCGATCCGGGTGGCCAGCAGGCGGATCTGTGACCGGAACGTCTCGCCCGCCTTGTCTCCGAGCGGGGCGAGCAGATCGGCCTCGGCGGCGCGGAGACGATCATCGAGATCAGCCAGCAGTTCGATCCCGAGGGCGGTGGCAACCACCTGTCGGGCGCGGCGGTCAGCCGGATCGGGGTGTCTGGCGATCAGACCGGCGGCCTCCAGGTCGTCGAGGAGGTAGGTCATCACCGTACGGTCGACGCCGAGGTGTTGGGCGAGGGCGAGCTGGCTGTTCACCGTGCCTCGGACCGCGGCGGAGAGCACCTGGTACCCCCGCGGGCCCCCGGGCAGATCGGCGACCGCGGTATGGGCAGCCGTGACATAGGCCCGAAAGACCATGCCCAGGCCCCAGCCGAGATCCTCGGCCAGGGCATCGTCACACCCGCCCATCGCCTTGCCCTCTCCGCAATTCACCACGTCAGCCACCCGGCCAGTATACCGGCTGCGTCCCTAACAAGCGTGATATCCAAGATGATCGGTTGACAAGATGATCTGAGTAGCATAGGAATTAAGTAACAGGGACCGACTGGGTGACGAGGAGTGGATGAGATGACTGGGAACGATCGGGCAGACAAGCCGACGGTGGTGGTGGTTGGTGGCGGCTATGGCGGCACGGCGGTGGCCAAGGCCCTGGATGAGACGGCCAATGTGGTGCTGGTCGAGCCCAAGGAGGCGTTCCTGCACAACATCGCCGCCCTCCGGGCGTTGGTGGATACAAGTTGGCTGCCGAGGATCTTCTTTCCCTACGACCGTCTCCTCGCTCACGGGCGGATTGTCCAGGACCGGGCGGCGGTTGTCGACCCCAACCGGGTGGTGACGGTGTCGGGGGAGGAGATCGCCGCCAACTATGTGGTGCTGGCGACCGGGTCCTACTACCCGTTCCCCGCCAAGACCGATCTCGTCGACACCGAGAGCGCTCACGAACAGGTCCGAAGGGTGCATGGCGCGCTGGAGGAGGCGGACCGGGTTTTGCTGGTGGGGGCCGGCCCGGTCGGCATCGAGCTGGCCGGCGAGATCCGCTACGTGTGGCCGGAGAAGTCGATCGTCCTCCTCGACGTGGCCAGCGAGGTGCTGGGCGGACCGTTCAAGCCGGAGCTGAAGGCCGAGCTCCGCAAGCAACTCGCCGAATTCCGGGTCGAGGTGCTGTTGGGCAGCCCGCTGCGGGAGACACCGCCGACCGAGCCCGGGGAGTTGGGGACCTTCACGGTCACGACTGAAGCCGGGGTGGAGGTGACCGCCGACATCTGGTTCCGCTGCTTCGGCGTCGTACCCAACAGCGACTACCTCGGCGAGGCGCTGCTGCCGGCTCGTCGCGCTGACGGGTTCATTGAAGTCGGCCCCACTCTCCAGATTGCCGGCCAGACGACCGTGTTCGCCCTCGGGGACCTGTCGACCGCTGACGCCAAGATGGCGGGCTTCGCCGGACGCCAAGCGGTGACGGTCGCCGAGAACATCAATGCGCTGATCGAAGGGAAAACCGATCTCGCCAAGTACGAGTCCATGGGAGTTGGTATCGCGGTGCCTATCGGGCCCGAGGGCGGCGCGGGTCAGTTCCCCGGGCAGGACGGGATCGTCCCACGCGAGGTGATTGCCGATGTGAAAGGCAGGGACATGATGGTGGATCGTTTCAGCCAGCTGTTCGGGATGGCCGCCGCCGCCGCCGACTGACCGCGCCCTCGGACTGGCGGGCGGCGCGGAGGTTCACTGGTCGCGGGACGAGTGGGCATGGACGCTCGCCGAGTCCCTATGGTGTGGCTCAGCACGGAGCAATGGCTCCGAGCCGCAGCTGGAGAACCCGGGGGGGCGCAGTGAACCGGATCGGCGACTACGGGATGATCGGCGACTGCCACTCTTTGGCGCTCGTCGGTCCGGACGGGTCCATCGATTGGCTGTGCTTTCCCCGCTTTGACTCTCCGTCGGTCTTTGCCCGCACCCTGGACGCCGACGCCGGCCATTTTCGGGTGGCCCCTACCTCCCCGGTGGAAGACGTCCGGCGGACCTATCTGCCGTCGACCAACGTGCTCGAAACCACCTTCGTGACTGCCGGCGGCGAGCTCGAGCTCACCGATTGCATGCCGGTTGGCCCCTTCGATCCCGAACGGCTGACCGCGGTCGACAGCCACGGGTCGGTACTTCGGCGGGTTCGCTGCCGTTCGGGACCGGTATCGGTAGACGTGGACCTGCGGCCTCGATTCGAGTATGGCACGGTGTTGCCGAGGTTCACCGCCACCTCATCGATGACCGCGGCGGTGGTGGGTGGGCCGGATGCGCTGTGGGTGCGGGCCAGCCGGGAGCTGGCCGTCGATCGCCAGCACGTCTCCGCCCGTTGGGATCTTCAACCTGGGGACGAAGCCTGGATCGAAGTCGGCTGGACCCCGGCGGTCAGCCTCTCGCCCCATGCCGGATGCGATGACCACCTCGCCGATATGCAACGGCGATTCACCGAGACGGTGGACTTCTGGGAGGCGTGGTTGGCCCGATGCAGCTATCAGGGCGACCACGAGCGAAGAGTGCACCGGGCCGCTTTGGTGCTCAAGGCGTTGACCTACTCGCCGACCGGGGCGGTGGTGGCGGCCGGCACCACATCGTTGCCCGAGTGGATCGGGGGCTCGCGGAACTGGGACTATCGCTTCACCTGGATCCGGGACGCCACCCTCACCCTGGCTTCGCTGGCCTTGCTCGGGTACCTCGCCGAAGCCGCCGCCTTCAAGGGCTGGCTGGAGCGGACCGGCGCCGGCCGCCCCGAAGACCTGCAGATCATGTACCGGGTGACCGGGGAGCGGCTACTTCCCGAGCTCGAGCTCGCCCACCTGCGCGGCCACCGCGAGTCGGCCCCGGTCCGCATCGGGAACGGCGCGGCCGGACAGGTGCAACTTGACTCCCTGGGGCAGCTGCTGGAGGCCGGCTACCTCTTCGGACGGGCCGGAGGCGAGCTCACCGTCGACAACTCCGGGTTTCTGCGCCGGGTGGCCGACCTGACGGTCCGCGAATGGCGCCGGCCCGACCAGGGGATCTGGGAGATTCGTGACGAGCCCCGCCATTTCGTCCACTCCAAGCTCAACTGTTGGGTGGCTCTCGATCGGGCCGTGCGCCTGGCCGACGCCGGCCAGCTCCAAGGGGACGCCGATCTGTGGCGGAGCGAACGCGACGCCGTCGCCGACTGGTTGCGCTCGGAGGGTTCGCCCGACGGGTGGTACGTCCAAGCCGCCGGCCATCCATTGGCCGACGCCGCCGCCCTGCTCGTCCCCGCCCTCGGGTTCATGGCGCCGGCCGATCCACGGGTGCTGGCCACCATCGACGTCGTGCAGCGGGACCTCAGCAACGGAATCCACGTCCAGCGCTACCTGTCTCCCGATGGCCTGCCCGGAGACGAAGGCGCTTTCCTGCTCTGCTCGTTCTGGTTGCTCGACGCCCTGGTCTACGCCCGACGGCTCGACGAAGCCGAGGAACTCATGGACCAGCTCCTGGGGATGGCCAACGACGTCGGCCTGTACGCCGAAATGGTGGATCCTTCGACCGGCGAGCAGCTGGGCAACATCCCCCAGGCCTTCACCCACATGGCGGTGGTCACCTCCTGCAGTGCGATCTCCGCTGCCCGCCGGGGCGAGCTTCCCCCACCCGATCAGCCGTTCTCCTTCGTCGAGGCGTGCTTGGATCGGCGCCTGTCGGCGGCCGCGGATTGAATCGCGGCACACCGATGGGTAGCGGGTCCACGGTGGCGGTCCACCCCGGCCGTTTCGGAGACGCGATGATCGACGGGCTCCGGCACATGCTGCCCGGGGTGGATCTGGTCTCCGCCGCCAGTCCGGAGTCCGTGGCCCGTGCGGATGTCCTGGCCACCCTGACCGACGATGCGTCGGCCATCGCCGGCGCGCTCCATCCGGGGATCCGCTGGGTGCACGTCCTCGGTGCCGGAGTCGACGGGTTCCCGCTCGATGTGGTCGGCGACCGGACGCTTACCTGCTCTCGAGGGGCCGGTGCCCCGGCCATCGCCGAGTTCGTGCTGGCGGCCATGCTCGCCTTCGAGAAGCAGCTCCCGGAGTCCTGGATCACCGAGCCGCCCGAGCAGTGGAGCACCGCCAACCTCGGCGGCCTGGCCGGCCGGACGCTGGGGGTCGTCGGTCTGGGATCCATCGGGACCCAGGTGGCCACCCGGGCCCTGGCCTTCGACATGAACGTGGTGGCGCTCCGCCGGAGCCAGCGACCGTCACCGATCGCCGGCGTCACCCTGGGTTCGAGCCTGCCCTCGGTGCTGGGCGACTCCGACCACGTGGTGGTGGCGGCGCCCGCCACCGCGGAGACCCGGCAACTCATCGGCGAGTCGGCCCTGGCGGAGATCAAGCCCGGCGCCCACTTCGTCAATGTGTCGAGGGGATCGCTGGTCGACCAGGACGCCCTGGTGCGCGCCCTGGATGACGGGCGCGTCGCCACCGCCTCCCTGGATGTGGTGGAACCCGAGCCGCTGCCGGCCGGTCATCCCCTCTACCGCCACCCCCGGGTGCGGTTGTCGCCGCACATCTCCTGGTCGTCGCCCCAGACGGTGGCGCGGACGTTCCAGCTCTTCGCCGACAACCTCGCCCGCTACCGCTCGGGGCAGTCACTGCTCGGGCGGGTCGATATCGCGGCCGGCTACTGATGGGGCCGGGCGATCTGGTGCTGTGCTCGGGCACCTTGCCCCGCAACCTCCCGTTCGCCGACCGATTGGCGGCGGCCGCCGCGGCCGGTTTTGCGGGGGTATCGATCTGGGGCCGGGACTACGCCGCCGCCCGCCACGAGGGACTCCGCGACTCGGACCTCCGAGCCATGCTCGCCGAGTACGGCCTGGTGGTGGCCGAGCTCGACCCGGCCTGGTGGTGGCTCCCGGGCGCATCGGAGATGCACATCGCCCCCGAGATCGACACCGAGGATGTGTTCCGGTTCGGCGAGGCGGAGCTGTTCGCCATCGCCGATGCGCTCGGTGCCCGTTCGGTCAACGCCGTCGACGTCTTCGGTGGCGGCTGGGATGTGGCCGCCGCCGCCGAGGCGTTTGCCGGGCTGTGCCGGCGGGCGGCCGAGCACGACCTGCTGGTGCACATCGAGTGGCTCCCGTGGTCGAGGATCCCCGACCTGCGGACAGCGCTGGAGATCGTGCAGTTGGCCGACCAGCCCAACGGGGGCCTCAACGTCGACGCCTGGCACCTGGTGCGCTCGGGGACCCGCGTCGACGACCTTCGCAAGGTGCCCGGGGACCTCATCTTCGGGATCCAGCTCGACGACGGGCCGCTCGCCGCCGAGCCCAATCTGGTCGAGGCCACCTTGCACGCCCGGGCCTTGCCCGGTGACGGTGAGTTCGACCTGCCCGCCATCGTCGGGGCACTGAAGGAGACCGGGACCATGGCACCGATCGGCGTCGAGGTGTTCTCCGATTCGCTCCACCGATTGCCTCCCGTCGAGGCGGCCCGGTCGGCCGCCCAGGCCACCCGGCGGGTCATGGAGGCGGTCGGATGAACGGCGTGGTGGTCATCGGGACCGGCTTCGGGTGTGTCACCCATGTCCGGGCGCTGCGGGCCGCTGGGTTCGAGGTGGTGGCCCTGGTGGGCCGCGACCCCAACCGGACCGCCGAGCGGGCGAGGCTCTTCGACATCCCTCTGGCGCTGACCTCGGTGGAGCAGGCATTGCAGCTCGACGGGGTGGCGGCGGTGACCATCGCCACCCCGCCCCACACCCACGCGGAGATCGCGCTGGCCGCCATCGCCGCCGGCAAGCACGTGATCTGCGAGAAACCCTTCGCCCGGGACGCCGACGAGGGCCGCCGGGTGTTGGCCGCCGCCGAGCAGGCCGGCATCGTGCACCTACTCGGGTGCGAATTCCGTTGGGATGCCGGGCAGGCGATCCTGGCCCGGGCGGTACGGGACGGCGTGATCGGCGAACCTCGATTGGCGACGTTCATGCTCCACGTTCCGCTGCTGGTCGATGATTCGGCCGAAGTCCCGGAGTGGTGGGCGGACACCGATCAGGGCGGGGGGTGGCTGGGCGCCCACGGCTCCCAGGTCATCGACCAGATCCGGGCCACCCTCGGGGAGTTCGAGTCGCTGAGTGCCTCGCTGCCCCATGTGGCCGACCGGACGATGTCGGCGGAAGACGGGTTCGTGGTGCACTTCCGCATGCAATCCGGCGCGGTGGGCGTCCTGCAGAGCACTTCGGGAGACCGGGGTCCTCCCATCGTGATCACCCGGGTGGTCGGCTCCGGGGGGACCGCCTGGATCGATGGCGTCGGGGCAACCGTCCGGGTCGCCGACCGGAACGGGACCCGGACGCTGCCCGTCGCCGAGGAACTGGTTGCGGAGGCGGCCCCGCCACTGCCCAAGGGCCTGGTCAACAGCGCCTACGAACGGATGATCTCCCACGGCCTGGATCTGGGTCCCTACACCCGACTCGCTGAGGTCCTCCGGTGCCGGATCGAGGATCGACCCCCGCCGCCCGGCCCCGAGGCTGCCACCTTCACCGACGGGGTGATGGACATGGCGGTGCTCGACGCGGTGCGCCGGTCGGCGGCCGACGGGTCGTGGGTGGCGGTGGCTACCGCACCGGAACGACCGGGGATGGGTTCAGCCCTCGGCGAAGGGGGCGTCGCGTTCGTGGACGGCCTGCTTGAGACCGACCTCGCCGGCCCGGGCGGTGAAGGCCCGGGCATCCTTCGAGCGATGGGCCATGGCGTCATTGAGGGCGGCGAAGCGCTGCAGCTGTGAACGGCCCATCAGCTCGACCCCCTCGTTGACCACCCGCTTGTTGGCGGCGAGCAGGTCCCGTCCGACCAACCCGATGCGAGCGGCCAGGGCGAGCGTGTAGTCGTCGAGCTCGGACCCGAGCACCGCCGCCTGCACCAGGCCGATGTCGGCGGCTTCGGCGCCGCTCACCGTGTCACCGGTGAACAGCAACCGCTTGGTCCACTGCGGACCGAGATGGTAGAGCCACATGTTGGTGGGCGGCACCCCCATCGAGCGAACCGGGGGGAACCCGATGCGGGCGTCGTCGGCGGCCACCACGATGTCGCAGTGGAGGGCGAGATCGGTGCCGCCGGCCAGGCAGTTGCCGTGAACCTGGGCGATGACCGGGATACGGCAATCCCATACCTTGGCCCAGCCGGCCGCCAGCTCGAGCATCGCCGCCGCGTCCCCCTCGATGCCAGGAGGTTGGTCGGCGTCGCCCGGCTCGAGGTCCTCGGGCAGGATCCCGTACCCCGAGGAGAACGACCGGCCCGAGCCGCGGATCACCACCACCCGGATACCCGCATCCCGCTCGGCGTTGGCCACGGCCTCCAGCAGTTCCCGGATGCACCGGGGGGTGAGCGGGTTGTGGCGCTCCGGGCGGTTGAGGGTGAGGCGGCACACCGCGGCGATCCGCTCGGTGAGGATCGCCGGGTTGTCGGCGCTCATCGGCTGGCTTCCGGAGAGGGAGCGGTCGATGGCGTCAGCTCGAGCTCGCCCTTGATCACCTTGCCGGAGGCGTTGCGGGGGAGTCGGTCGATGATGCGCAGCTGCCGGGGCACCTTGTAGTCGGCCAGGCGCTCGAGCAAGAAGGCCCGGAGGTCGGCGGTGGACGTGTCGGAGCCCGGGGACAGCACGACCCAGGCTCCCACATCCTCTCCGAGCACGTCGTGGGGGATGCCGGCCACCACCGCCTCCACCACGGCCGGATGGGCGTAGAGGACTTCTTCGACCTCGCCGGGGGCGATGTTGTGGCCACCGCGGATGATCAGCTCCTTGGTCCGGCCGGTGATCCAGAGGAATCCGTCGTCGTCGAGATAGCCGAGGTCGCCGCTGTGGAGCCATCCATCCCGCCAGGGTTGTTGGGTGTCGGTCTCGGACTGGTAGTACTCCCGCGGCGGATCGGCACCCCGCACGGTGATCTCGCCTACCCGTCCCGGCTCCAGTCCGACCCCGTCGCCGTCGACGATCCGGATCTCGACTCCGGGGAGCGGCCGGCCCGCCGAACCCAGGTGGCGGCCCCGGTCACCGCTCGGCGAACGGCTCACCGCCCCGAACTCGGTCAAGCCGTAGCCGACCAGGATGTCGCTCCCGGGCAGCCGGTCGCCGAGCCGCCGCAGAGTGGCCCGGGTGATCGGGGCACCCCCGATGGTGAGCGCGACCAGGCTCGAGAGGTCGGCCGACTCGAAGTCGGGGTGGGCCACGATGAGCTGGGCCATGGCCGGAACCACGAAGGCGGCCACCGGGCGGTGCCGCCCGACCAAAGAGAGCCATTGACCGGGGTCGAACCGCGGCTGGTACCAGCCGCTCAGCCCGCCCCGCATGGGTCCATAGACGAGCAGGGCGCCGCTGGTGGTGGAGAACGGGGAGGAGGTCATGAAGCCGAGCCCGTTCCAGTCGGCGGGACGACCGGCCGGTTCGGGGTGGCGGACCACCACCGCCTTGGGCGCGCCGGTGGTGCCCGAGGTGTACATGATGTCCATCGACCCGCCGCCATGGGCAGCGGGGGGAAGCGGCGTCGGGTCGGCATCGAACAGCGGCGACCAGTCCAGGGGTCCGGGCCCGGCGGTGGTGAGAGCCACCACCCGGAGGTCGTCCAATTGGTTGGGTACATCGGTCCAGGGGACGCCGATGTTGGTATCCGCACTGGCCAGGACGGCCGCCGGCCCGGCGTGGGTGAGGATGGCCCGGAGCTCGGGGCCGGCCAGCCGGGTGTTGACCGGAACCGCGATGGCGCCCGCCCGGTGGGTCGCGGTGTAGGTGATCAACCACGGGAACGGCTCGTCGGGTCCGACGGCGATGACCACCCGGTCCCCCCGGCCCAGCCCCTGCGCGACCAGGCCCCGGGCCAACTGGTTCGACCGGACGTCCCAGTCACCGAAACTCAGCTCCGAGCCGTCGGCCAGGTTGTGCCAGGCAGTGGCTTCAGGGTGGGCGGCGGCCATGGCCCCGACCTCGTCGCCGGTCAGTACGGCTCACCTCCCTCGAGGATGCGGCGGGGATTGTCGACCATCATCGTGGTGATGTCCTCCTCGCTGATCCCCGAAGCCCGCATCTGCGGGAGGACGTCCTGGGGAATGTGGGTCCATCGCCAGTCCTTCCAGGCCGAGACCAGGGCCGGGGGGAACCAGTCGACGTGGCACATGGCATCGTGAGAGAGCACGATCCGATCGGCGTGGCCCCGATCGCAGAGCACCTTGACCGATTCGATGCGTTCCTCCATCGAGAAGGTGGCGATGCCGAAATGGTCGAAGCCCAGATACGAGCCGTTGGCGATGACGGCCTCGTGGTAGGCGGCATCGAGGGTCCCGCCCGAGTGGCCGATGACCACCCGGCTGAGGTCGACCCCTTCCTCGGCCAGGATCCGCTGTTGTTCCAGCCCCCACGGCTCGGGCGGGGTGGGGGTGTGGGTGGTGATCGGCACCCCGGTTCGGCGGTGGGCCTGGGCCACCGCCCGCAGCACCCGCTCGACCCCCGGGGTGATCCCGGGGGTGTCGGTGGCGCACTTGAGGATGCTCGCCCGTACCCCGGTGTCGCCGATGCCCTCGCGGATCTCCCGGACGAACAGCTCGGTCATCGGTTCGGCTCCACCCAGGATGGTGCCGGGTCCCTGGAAGTGGAAGTACATCGGCACCTCGTTGTAGGTGTAGACGCCGGTGGCGGCGATGATGTTGATCTCCGGGACCTGGTCGGCGACGGTCACGATGCGGGGGATGAACCGTCCGAGTCCGATCACCGTGAGGTCGACGATGGTGTCGATCCCGCTGCCCTTCAGGTCCCGCAGGCGTTGCACCGCGGCGGCCTGCACCCCGGCTTCGTCCCACTCCGCCGATGTCTTCTCGATCTCCGGGCTGAGGACGAAGACGTGCTCGTGCATGAGGGTCGACCCGAGATCCCCCGAGTCGACGGGGCCCCGCACGGTGTTCACACGCGTCATGCCTCCCCCTTCGTCATCATCGCCGACACTCAGACCCGCGCGGCCACCGGAGCGTATCGCTGGAGTTGGGTCGACACTCAGGCGGTGGCGATGGCTTCGGCCGCCTCGAGGCCCAGGGCGGTCACCGCTTGCTGGCGGAGGACGAACTTCTGGATCTTGCCGGTGACCGTCATCGGGAACTCGTCCACCGCCAGGACGTAGCGGGGCACCTTGAACCGGGCCAGCCGTTGGCGGCAGAAGTCGCAGATCTCCTCGGCGGTCATCTCGGTCCCGGGAACCGAGATGACAAAGGCGGCCAGCTCCTCGCCGAAGCGCTCATCGGGTACGCCGACCACCTGCACCGACTCCACCGACGGATGGGTGAAGATGATCTCCTCGATCTCCCGGGGATAGATGTTCTCGCCGCCCCGGATCACCATGTCCTTCAGGCGGCCGACGACGTTGACGTTGCCGGCGGCATCCATGGTGCCCAGATCCCCGGTCCGCATCCAACCATCGACGATCGCCTCCCGGGTCGCGTCCTCGTCGTCCCAATACCCCGGCATCACCAGGTAGCCCCGGGCGCAGATCTCGCCGTTCTCGCCCCGTTCGACCGGGTCGAGGGTGGTGATGTCGGCGATCTTGATCTCGGTGTGCGGGAGCGCTGATCCGATCGTCGACGTCCGAACCTCGAGCGAGTCGTCGATCCGGGTCATGGTGGATGCCGGTGAGGTCTCGGTCATCCCGTAGGCGATGGTCATGTCCGATGCATGCATCTCGTCGACGACCCGCCGCATGATCTCGATGGGACAGGGCGCCCCCGCCATGATGCCGGTGCGAAGCGACCTGAGGTCGAACTCCGCGAAGCGAGGGTGGCTCAGCATGGCGATGAACATGGTCGGCACGCCGTAGATGCTGGTGCAGCGCTCCTCGGCGATCGCCCCAAGCGTGTCGACGGGGTCGAACGCCTCGGCGGGGTAGACCATGGTGGCGCCGGTGGCCATGCAGCCGAGGGTGCCGAGGCCCATCCCGAAGCAATGGTAGAGGGGCACCGGAATGCACACCGCGTCGTCCTCGGTGTAGCCGAGCTGGCGTCCGACGATGGCGCCGTTGTTGAGGACGTTGCGATGGGTGAGGGTGGCACCCTTCGGGCTCCCGGTCGTACCGCTGGTGAATTGGATGTTGATCGGGTCGTAGGCGTCGCATTTCCCTTCCCGAGCCTCCACCTCGTCGATATCGACACCGGCCGCCAACTCGAGCATCTCCGCCCAGGTCAGATCCGAGTCCACCCCGGTTCCGGTTTCGTCGCCACCGATGGCGATCACCCGCTCCAGCGATCGGCACCCGGCGCGGGTCTCCCGGAGCATGCCGAAGTAGTCGGCGTCCCGGAAGCCGGCCACCGCGGCCAGGATCCTCACGCCCGACTTGGACAGCGCGTAGGACAGCTCGCCGGCCCGGTAGGCGGGGTTGATGTTCACCAGGATGGCGCCGACCATCGCGCTCCCGAGTTGCAGTTCGGTCCACTCCACCCGGGTCGGCGCCCAGATGCCCACCCGGTCCCCGGGCTCCACGCCGAGGGCGAGCAGCCCTCGGGCCACCACCACCGACCGTTCGGCGAGATCCGACCAGGTGAGATGGAGGCCCTGGTGGCGGCTCACCAGCGCCAGTCGGTCGCCGCTCGCCACCACCCGCTGCCGAAGTGCACGTCCGATGGTGTCGCCCGACAGCGGCGTGTCGGCGCCCCCGGACTCGTAGGAAATCATCGTCAACCTCGCTCCCCCCGCGGTCGGAAGCGTACCGTCGGTGCCGAGGAGGTGCCCAGGCGCCGCGGGCGGCGGCGGGACTGTCTACCGTTAGGAGGTGACCGCATCGGCACGATCGGGCCATCCGGCTCTTCCCATAAAAGACATTCCCTTCGCGGTGATCACTGCTGGCCTGGTGGCGACGCCGCTGGCAGTCGGG
>DASXFR010000108.1:0-18633 GCA_036489495.1 Acidimicrobiales bacterium
GTCTACCCCAAACCCGGGCACGTCCCGGCCTCGTTCACGGTGCTCAACTTCCCGGTCGACGACATCGATGCCGCGGTCGACCAATTGATCCAGCAGGGCGTCCAACTCGAAACCTACGAGGGCATGGAAACCGACGACAAGGGCATCTTCCGGGGCGGCGGTCCCTACATCGCCTGGTTCACCGATCCCGCCGGCAACATCCTCTCGGTGCTGCAGGAGCGTCCGGCCTAACGGGCGGCGGTGGCTTCGATCTCCAGCTTGAGTTCCGGGAAGGCCAGACGGCTGACCCCGATCACGGTCATGGCCGGAAGGTTCGGCGCCAGCGCCTCGCTCATGCTTCCATAGGCGGCGAACAGTGCGTCCACATCGGTGGTGTACAACGTGAGCCGGACGATATCGGCGAGCTCCATCTCCGCGCCCTCCAACACCGTGCGCAGATTGGCCATGGCGATGGCCAGCTGTTCGCCCATGTCACCCGTCACCGGCGGCGAACCGTCCGGACCGGTGGCGGTCTGACCCGAGCAGAACACCACCCGTTGGGGCTCCGAGACCTGGACGGCTTGTGAGAAGCCGAATCCCTTGGACCATTCCCACGGATTTATGTCTGATCGCTTCACCACCGACCCCCCTTTCGAACCTTGAAGCTCCCCGGGGCCATGCCCCAATATGGTCGCTCACGACGGGCGTGTCCAGCCCCTCCCGTCCGGAGATCGATCCTGGCCTAGGCCGAAAGGGTGCTCAGCAGGGCGCGTATCGACCTGGCCACCGCATCCCGGGTGGTCCTCGGTTGGTCGGAGTTGGCGATCAGCATCCCGCCCCGGGTCAGGGCCCCGAACAGCAGCCGGGTGAACGTCTCGGGATCGTCCACCCGAAGTTCCCCCTCGGCCACCGCCGCCTCGATGACCGCGACGATCTCGGCGAAGGCGTAACGCTCGTCCAGCTCGGTGAACCGGGCGAGTCCGAGGACGGCCGGGGCATCGGTGATCACGATGCGTTGGACATCCGGTTCGAGCACGGCGTCGAGGAATGATTCGAGCGCCCGGGCCAAAAACTCCACGCTGCCGGGAGCGCCCGCCGCCGACTGGGCCGACGCCGCCAGGAGCTCGGTGTGGACTTCTTCGAAGACGGCTTCGAACAGGGCCAACTTCGAGGGGAAGTGGTGGTACAGCGCGCCGGTGGTGACCCGTGCCTCCCGGGCCAGGTCGTCGACCGAGGTGGCGGCGAAGCCGTCCCGGCCGAACCGCTGGCGCCCGGCGGCAATCAGGGCGGTGCGGGTCTGGGCTACCTGTTCGGCCCGCAGGTTCGGCGGGCTGGCCTCGGGCGACGACGATTCGGTCACCCCGATGGTGTAGCGCGTTTCGTGCCCTTGACTCTCATCCACGATCTTGACATAGTACTACTATGCAAAATAGTTACGATATGTCAATGACGAAAGGAGGGTCCCGATGAAAGGGGCAATCGAAGCACTGGAGGCCGACCGGCAGGCATTGCTGGGGATCTGCCAAGGGCTCACCGAGGCGGAGTGGAAGACGGAAAGCGGCTGTATCGGCTGGTCGGTCCAGGACGTGGTGGCCCACATGGGTGCGCTGTTCTGGGTGGTGGTCGATCCGGCGAAATTCCCCGACACCGGCGACCTTCCGACCGAACGGGCCCAGGATGTCATCGTCGAGGCCCGGCGGTCACTGAGCCCGGCGGAGGTGGTGGCCGACTACGAGCTGGTCAGCACCGAGGCCATCCAGCGGTTGTCCGGGTTGGAGGGTCAGGACTTCGAGGTGCCCCTCGGCGATCTCGGCACCTACCCGGCGTCGGCGTTGCCCAATGCCTTCGCTTTCGACCACTACACCCACATCCGCGCTGATCTCTTCTCGCCCCGGGGACCGTTGACCGGGGAACCACCCCCTGCCGACGAGCTCCGATTGGTGCCCGTCATCGACTGGATCGAAGCCGCCCTTCCCCAGCAGAACGCCGACCTGCTGGCCTCGCTCGGCGGCACCGTCGATCTGGTGCTCGAAGGTCCGGGCGGTGGGACCATCCATCTCGGCGCCGGCGACCTGGGTGCGGAGATCGGCTCCAGTACCCCGTCGTTCATTCGCTGGATCACCCAGCGGGCGACCTGGGAGGGGGAAGGCGTCGAAGCCTCCGGGGACAAGGGACTGTTGGATATCGCCCGAGAGCTGAAGGTGTTCTGATGCCGGCCGACGCCCAACCGTCAGCTGCGGTGGGGCAGCAAGCACTCCGTAACGCCGCGGTGCGGGCGGCGGCGATGTTGGGTGCGGTTCCCGACCCGAAGGTCCCGGTCCCCGGGCTGGCCTGGAACGTCACCGAGACCGCCGCCCATCTGGTGGCGGAGATCGACGACTACGCCGGGTTCGTCGCCGGTGAACGAGATGCCCAGGATGTCCTGGCTGGCTCGGCCGCCGACCGCACCCCCTCCCAGCTCAGCGCCGCCTCCAATGCCCAACAGCTGGAGGCGCGGGCCGGGAGCGATATCGGGCAGCTGGCCCACCGGCTGGTCCCGGCGGTCGAGCATTTTGTCGCCGCCGGAGCCGGGCGCTCCGATGACGAGCCCGTCCTCACCACCAACGGCCTGTCGATGACCGTCCCGTTGATGTCCTCCACCCTGCTGGGCGAGTTGCTCATCCATGGGTTCGACATCGCCCGGGCGACGGGTCAGGAGTGGCCGATCTCCAGCCAGGACGCCCTCGAGGTCATCGGCGGGGTCATGACCATGGTGCCCGACTACCTGGACACGGAGAAGGCGGCCGGCCTCCATGTCAGCTACGAGCTTCGGTTCCGGGGCGGACCTCGGTACCGGTTGGCCATCGACGACGGCGCCGCGGAGGTGACCGAGCCTGGTCCGAAAGTCGACTGCTGGATCTCCGCCGACCCGGTGGTCTTCCTCCTGGTCGGCTACCAGCGGATCGGGCAGTGGGGCCAGATCCTCCGGGGCAAGATGATGGCCGGCGGGTCGAAGCCGTGGTTGGGATTCAAGTTCGGCCAGTTGCTGACCGGCCCCTGAGCCGTCTGCCCGGACTCAGGGCTGGACGTAGCCGTAAATCGGATCGCCGTTGTACTGGTTCGAGTCGGCGGGGAGGAACGGGCCGTTGGTGATGACCGCGTACTTGCCGTTCGGCTCCGGCCCGGCATCGCCCTCGATGGTGACCACGGCCCCGTCCGGCCACACCTGGGCGACGATCCCCATGTGCGGCGAACTGGACGATGACTGGGGTCCGGTCCCGTACATCACGAAGTCGCCGGCGGCCGGCACCGCCCCCGGGCCGAGGTCCAGACCCTGGCCGGCCCCCCAGGCGAAGACGTCGCCGGTGAAGGAGTACCGGGGGATGCCGATGCCGTGCTGGTTCCATACCCAGGTGGCAAACAGCGAGCACCACTCCACGCAGGGCCCGTAGGGGTTGCAGAACGCCCCCTGGTTGGCGAGCGGATCCGGCCCGACCTGCGACGCCGCGGTCTGGACGATCCCGGCTCCTGCCCCGGGAGGGGGATCGGTGAAGCCGACGGCGATGTCATCGGGCTGCAGGATCCAATAGCCGCCGCCGTCGCGGGTGGCGACGATCGCCGCGGTGGGGGAGAAGGGCGGAAGGTTGGGGGACGGGCCCATGAATTTGGCGTCGCCGTAGGGCAGCACTCCGGCGGTGGCCGCCACCAGCCAGTAGCCGCGGCCGTCATGGGTGGGGGCGATGCCGGTGATGGAGGTGCCGATGTTGGCGTTGGCCGCCGAGCCGAAGAACGTGGCATCGCCGAATGCGAAGATCCCGCCGTCCGCCGCCACCAGCCAGTAGCCACGACCGTCGGGGGTCGAGGCCATCCCGTTGATCGGCTGGTTGAGCTGGATGGCGCCGGTCGAACCGTAGAAGGCGGCGTCACCGAAGGCGAAGATCCCGCCGTCGGAGGCCACCAGCCAGTAGCCGCGCCCGTCGGGGGTTGCCGCCATGCCCACCACCGGCTGGTTCAACCTCATGGCCCCGGTCGAACCGTAGAACTGGGCATCGCCGAAGGAGAAGACTCCGCCGTCGAGGGCGGTGAGCCAGTAGCCACCACCGTCCGGGGTGGCAGCCATGCCCACCACCGGGGCGTTGATGGTGAAGCTCCCGGTCGAACCGTAGAAGTGGGCATCGCCAAATGAGAAGACCCCGCCGTCGGCGGCGGCGACCCAGTAGCCGTGGCTGTCGGCGGTGGTGGCCATCGCCACCGCCGGTGAGGCCAGGGTGATGCCATTGAAGTTGCCGTAGGTGGCAGCGTCGCCCTCGGCGACCACTCCGCCCCCGGCGAACAGGCCCCCCGACGGTGGGGCGGCGTGCCCGGGGGTGGCACCGAGCAGCAATGACGGAAGCACCACCGTTATCAGGGTCAACGAGAGGGCGGATGCCACCATGACGGCAACGCGACCCCCCCGACGACTCCGCACCCCGGAAGCATATGGGAAGGACCGGCGATGGGGGCGGCACCATCCCGCCCCGCCTCCCCGTGAGGGTTAGGCGTCCCCGGACAGCATGGCGGTGATCTGGCCCATGTCGAAGTAATCGCGCCAGCCGCTGATCTTGCCATCGCGGATCTCGAACGTACCCATGACCGGCAGTGGGGCCACCTTGTCCCCGATGGTGAAGGTGTCGATGCGCTCGGTGAGCACCACGTTGTCGCGGACGGCCAGGTGGAGAGTTTCGATCTTCAGGCTCTCCGACATGGCGAAGAAGCCGTCAATGACGGCGATGGCGGCGTCGATCCCGACCGCGGGGTCCATGGGGATGTTGTGGTAGACGACATCGTCGGTGAAGAACTGCCGGAGTGCCTCGGCATCGTGCTTCCCGACTCCGTCGCAAAGATCCCTGACGACCTGCTCGGCGGCTTCTTCGGTTCCCATGGTTGACCTCCTGGGCTGGGACGGGCGTGTCCCGATCACGCTATCGAATCCGATCCGCCACCGACATACGAGCGGGGAGGTTGGCTGGCGCCGGCTATCCGGGCCGAACGCAGTTGAACACCGGTTGGCCGCCGAGGGCCTGGAGGAATGCCCCGGGGGCATCACCCAGCGAGGCGGTGGTGGGGACGGTGATGCAGCGGCTCTGACGAGGAGGCGACCCGGATGGGGTCGTTTCACTGGCCAACGAGGTGGAGAGGTGGGCCACCGCGGTAGAAGCGGAGATGCAGTCCGCCCGATTGGCGTCCAGGTAGCAGCCCAGCCAGTCCTGGGCGTAGTGAGCCGAGACGGCCAATGACCAGGCGGTCCGGGTGATGAACGGGGTGTCGATGAAGTCGGTGTGCAGCCCGCCCTCCAAGACGATGAGCGACAGCGCGCTCCGGCCGGGGCCCTGGGTCCGGAGTTGGTCGTAGAGGGGCTTCATCTCCGCGTAACCGATCCCGTTGCCACCGGTACCGAAATCGACCCCGCCCACCGCCGGACCGATCAGGGTGGGCGAGCCGTCGAAGTCGGAGGTCTGGAACTGCACGGGGACGGTGGCGGTGGTCGGCCCCGCCCCGGACAGCACCACCGCGGTGGCCAGGGGCGGGAGAGGCTTGCCGTCCGCCCCGGTTCCACCGTTCCCCTGGAACCAGAGGTAGTTGAGCAGGCTCAACGCCCCCATCGAGTGCCCGGCCACCGCCAGCTTGGACGCGTCGATGGCGCCCGCCGCCGGGTCGACCGGGTTCTCACCGACCGGCACGTACGCCGGGTTGTGAATGGCCGGGTTGGGGGACATCGCCGGCCCGGGAACCCCCAAAGGTGTGGCGGTGGCCAGGTTCACCGCCGGGGTGATGGGCTGGCCGACCACCCAGCGAACCACGTCCTGGAGGTCGCGGCAGGCGCCGGCGAACTCGCAACTGGCTACCGGGGGCGTGAACAGGTTGGCCACGCTTCCTTCCGACTGGCCCTGTCCGGCGGGGTCGTAGGTCACCACGATGTCGCCGGCTCGGGCCAGTGACATCGCCAACCAGAAGTAAGAGTCCTGAGCCGAGGCGAGGCCGTCGGAGACCACCACCGTCGGCAGTCCGCGCCCGCCGTCGAGCGACGCCCGGGGGGCCAGCCCGTTGGGGGCGGCGCAGGCCGAGGGGTTCGGGCTCACCGACGGGCATCCCGGCTTGAGGGCGATGGCCGGGAACCAGACGGTGGCCGAAAGGGTCAGACCTCGGGAGTTGACGATCTGGGTCCGCTGGGCCAGTCCTTCTTTATAGGTGTCACCGGCGGTTCCGGCGGCCGCACAGCTGCCGTTGGTGGTCTCGTAGGTGACCGCGCCGGAATCGGCCAGACACGGGTACAAGAAGTACCCGAGGCTGCTGGTTCCGGTGGACATGGCTACGAAGTCGCCCGGGTCACCCGACACCCCGCTGTGGTCGTAGTCGGGCAGGAAGTCGGGATTGGCCATGTCGGTGACGTCGTCCTCGACCACCCGGGGGCGAAGATGGATGAGCGCCGATGCCATCTCCTCAGAAATGGCGACGGCATTCGACGGGCCGTTGGGGCCCAGCAGGGCGCTGGGGTCGAGTTGGGAAGGGAGCCCCGAAATCGAAGCCTGGGCGGCGGCCAGCTCCTGGCCGAGGGCGTAGGCACCGAGGGTGGGGTTGGTGAGGTTGGACACCGGGTTCTGGGCCCAGTCCAGAAACGAGGTCAGCGGATAGACGAGGCCGGCGGTGTCGGTGGCCGGAGTCGCGGCTCCGGCTCCGGGGATACTGTCCACCAGGGCCGGGGCTAGAACGCTCATGACCAGCAACCCGGTGGCCGCGACCAGGAGTTTTCGTATCCGCACGCCGGAAGTCTGGTCGCCGGGTTGGGTGGGGGTCAAAACCGAGGAGGTGCCACAGAAGGCGGGATGCGACCCATCCGGCGGCTGCCGGACTGGCTCAGTCGTCGGCGAAGAGCGGCCGGAGACGGAGCTCGAGTCCGGCTTCGTCGGGTTGGGAGAACCGATCGGCCGACCAGACCTCCAAGCCACTGCCGTAGACGTCGACCGGGATGCCGGTGACCTCGATCCATCGAACCACCGCATCACCCCAGCGCTCCTCGACCAGCGCTTGGCGGATGCGCTCGCGCCGGTCGGGGGGGATGGCTCCTCCGGGGGTGGCCGCCACCACTTTCAGAGCCAACACATGGTGGAGGGTATCGATGTCATCGGCGGCGTAGACCGCCGGGGGATCCCCTCGCACCACGGCATAGGCCAGGGGGGTGTCGGGCACGGCAATCAGCGAGACGGCTCCAGGTCGGCGGGGGTCCAGAAGCCGGGGAGCGCCCGCGACCGATGGCCACCGCCGGCGTAGCTGGCCAGTCGCTCCCGGTCGGGGGGGTTGAGCATCCCCATCACATCGAACACGCCGCTGGGACCGACGGTGCGCAGGGCCCGGTCCCCGGTGCTGCGCCGAGGTGGAAGGTGCGATGACAGCAGCACCACCGGCCGGATGTCACTGATCGCCAACACGCTGGCCCGGCCCAGGCACTTCCAAAGGGCGTCGGTCCGGAGGAGCCCGCCCCGGGTCGAGGTGAAGGCGCCGGTCACGTCGAAGTACCACTTCTCGCCGTCGGCATCGTCGGCGACCAGGTTGACCAGCAATCCCAGACCCGGGATCTTGTAGTTCCGCTGGCAGATCTCGAATCCGGCATCCTCCAGGATGTCGGCGGCCAGCGCCTGGGCCGCCTTTCCCTCCTCGGTGGAGCGGGACTGGCTGTTGGCGTTGGTGCTCGAAGCCGGTGTCACCACCGGGGTGACCTTGGTGCGCTTGGTGCGTTTGGCGGCTTGGGCCTTGAGCTCGTCGGCCACCCGGGCCTTGGCCAGGCCGACATAGGCGCGGTCGGTGTCATAGCCGACATAGCGGCGGTCGGTCTTGACCGCCGCCACCGCGGTGGTGCCCGATCCGAGAAACGGGTCGAGAACCAGATCGTCCTTGAAGGTATAGAGCTCGATGAGCCGTTGCGGTAGCTCGACCGGAAACGGTGCCGGGTGGTGGACCCGCCGGGCCGATTCCGGTCGGATGTGCCAGAGGTCGAGGGTGGCGTCGAGGAACTCGTCGGTGGAGATGGTTCGCTGATACGGCCGACCCTGGGCCCGGCGGTCTTCGACATCGACGGCGCGATCGAACCGGCCTTTGGAGGCGATGATGACCCGTTCGGTCACGTCCCGGAGGACCGGGTTGGTCGGGGAGCGGTACGACCCCCAGGCGCAGGATCCGGCCGCGCCGTCGGCCTTCTTCCAGATGACCTCGCCCCGTAACAGCATCCCGAGATCGTCGTCGAGGATCCGGATGACATCGGCGGCCAACGAACGGTAGGGCTTGCGCCCGAGGTTGGCGACGTTGACCGCCACCCGGCCCCCGGGCTCGAGGACTCGTTGGCACTCACGGAAGACGTCGCTCAGCAGCTTGAGGTAGTCGACATAGTTGGCCGGGATCACCCCCTGGCCGAGCGCCTCTTCGTATTCCTTGCCAGCGAAGTACGGGGGGGAGGTGACCACCAGGGCCACCGAGTTGTCCGGGAGGTCCATCGACCGGGAGTCCCCACACACCAACGGTCGCTTCAGCGTGAACGGCGCGGCCAGAGTGTCCTCGGTCGAGAGCAGCTTCGGGCGGAACCGGGCGTAGAAGGCGGTGGCGTCGTGGTTCTCGCGGCCGCCGACGCCGAAGTTGCTGGTCGAGGTGCCGCGGGGCTTCACCATGATCGAGACATTACGGCGAGGTTGTGACGGGAGACGATTCGCCGGACCCCAGGACGCGAGGTCGTCGCCCCCGGGTCACGGTTGGGCGCCGACCAGGTGCTCCGCCGACGCCAGACGGTCGAGGTAGTCGGCGATCGCCAGCTCAACCAGAAGATTCGCCGAGACCTGCCGTTCCGCCGCCGCCTCCCTCAACCGCTGGTGCAGCGCCGGCGGGAGTCGAACTGCGGTGGCCCGTCGCTCGCCATACACCTTCGGCCGTCCCATCCATCGGAGATTACGGCCGGGGGCCGGGAAAATGGTGGATAGTGCGCGCTCAAACCGTCAACCACCTGGAGTCGCGGTCGCAGGGTTCGATCCGGGTCGTCCTGGGTATGGTCCGCGGATGCCGAATATCTCCGCGAATAATCCAAGTCCAGGCTGTGACGGCAGCATTAATTCTGCGACAAATTCGTATGAACGCTCGAGCGACCATGTGCGCGCGCTGGTGGAACGGGCCCGGCGCGACGACGAGCAGGCCTGGGAGGCGCTGTTCCGCCGGGCCTATCCCAAATTGTTGGCCTACGCCTCTCGCCGCCTGCCCACCCAGGAGCAGGCGAAGGACGCGGTGGGCGAGACCATGACCCGGGCGGTGGCCAACATCGACAAGCTCCGCAATGAGGGCGGCGGGTTCGATGCCTGGATGTACGGCATCATGCGGCACGTGGTGGTGGACGCCCAGCGGCTGCTGTCACGGGAGGGCCCGGGGTTGATCCCCGACACCGCGGATGCCGGCCCCCTGCCCGGCGACCGTGCCCTCGACCGGGACGACGCCGCCGAGGTTCGCCAGGCGTTCGAGCAACTGAGTCCCGCCGACCAGGAGCTGCTCGAGCTCCGAGTGGTGGCCGAGCTGTCGGCCGACGAGGTTGCCAGCGTGCTCGGGCGACGGCCCGGGGCCGTCCGGATGGCTCAGAGCCGGGCGCTCAGCCGACTGCGGGCCTTCCTGGGCGAAGAAGTGGAAGAACGTGGGGGGAGGGCAAGTGCCTGATGATGATCGTTTGCTCGAACGACTAGGACGGGCGTTCGCCCCGCCGCCGGCCGAGCCCAGCGCCGCCGAGCGACGGACCCTGCATCGGGCCGTGTCCCGTCTCCGTAGCCGTCCGGCCCGGTCGGCCGCCGCCCAAGAGCCGACCTCGCCCGGGCCCGAGCGAGTGATCTATCTGCCGCCGGTGATCATGCGACCGGCGAGTGCGGCCATCGGGCTGGCAGCTCCCAAACTTTCTCGTGGTACCGGGAGCTGACCAGCCGCGGTGGCCGGGAGCTCCGTCGTCGGCGCTGGTAGTCGATGAAGTTTGCCCCGATGTGTGACGTACGCCTCCGCCGACCGACATACCTGTTGAGAAGTTGCGAGCGGGCGACACAGCTCTCCGAATGGAGTGGCTTGAGCTTGTTCTGACGACTACCTGCCGATACCGACTGACCCATGCCCGCCGATACCGACTCCTGAGGTAGCCCATGCCAGCCGATCTCGTCGGCGCCCGTTATCAACTGCACCGAGAGCTTGCCCGCACTCCATCCGTCGCGGTCTTCGAAGCCGAGGATCGGCGGGCGGGAACCACGACGGGCATCGCGGTGGCGTTGGCCGGGATCGAGGGGCCTCGACCGGGAGGACGGCCGCTCGGGCGGCGCATGGCCAGGACCGTCCATCCCCATGTCGTCTCGATGTACGACCGGGGCAAGGACGGGAACCGAGCATTCGTGGCCTTCCGGCCACCGCCCCGAACCCTGGCCGGCGAATTGGCCACCGCGCCGTATCCGCCCAACCGGGTGGCCCAGATGGGCCTCGACCTCAGCTCCGCCCTCGCCGCGCTGCACCGTGCCGGCCTCCGGCTCGGAACTCTGAACCCCGGCCATGTGGGGATCGATGCCGACGGCGCCGTTCGCCTGTCGCCGTGGCCGTTGTCCGCCCCACCCGGCGGATGGGGCGGACAAGGGGCGTGGTCGGCACCGGAGATCGTGGCCGGCGCCTCCCCGTCGATGGCCGGAGATGTCTGGTCGCTCGGCGCCGTCCTCTTGAGTTCGTTGGTCGGCACCGGTCCCGGTCAGCTCTCGGTGGCGGCGACCGAGGACCTGGCCGATCGGCTCCGCCACGACGCCAGCCCGGTGTTGGTCGATGCCATCGGGCGCAGCATGGTCACCGACCCGTCGCGCCGGTTCGCCTCTGCCATCCGGATGTCAGCTGCTCTCCAGGGAGAGACGGTCAGCCGCCGGCAGTTCGTTGCGGCCGGGATTCCTCGACTGGCGGCCGGGACCCGGCGGTTGGCGGTGGCGTCGGCCGCGGTGGTCGGCGTGGTGTCGGCCACCACGGTGGGCGTCGGCCTGAGCTCGCTGGGTGGATCGGGAGTCGCCGACGGCGGGGGAGTCGATCATCCACCGGCCGCCACCGCCCCGTCGCCGGCCGCGGTGGCTCACCGGCCGGGGCCGGCCCCATCGGCCTCGGGGCCGAACGGTGTCGTCGCCATGTCCGCGACCCCGCCTACCATTCCCACGACCCCGGCACCGGCGGTGAAGGTCCCGACCCCTCCGGGGACGACCACGACCGGGTCGGTGGCATCCAGCCGGGCGACGCCGGCGGGCCCGCCGTCGACGCCGACGACCACGGCAACCACCACACCGCCCACCACCCCTCCGGCGGGACCCACCGGGTCGGGGGACCCGACGGGTCCGCCGAACCCCGGACCCGGAGCCACCGATCCGATGCCGAACGGCAACGGCAACGGCAACGGCAACCCCAATTCGGGCCCCGGACCGTTCGGCGCGCCGCGCGCCGCCGGGGTCCCGGTGACGGCCAAGCATGACCACGGCGGGGAAGGCGGACCCGGCGACTGACGGGTAGATCACGGCCCCGGCCGGCGAAACCGGGGCCGATGGGCTTCATCCAGATGTAACCCAGCCCGGGGGCGTGGACTCTCGCGCCCGTAACCAGCAGCACCGACGAAGGAGGTGAAGGACATGCGACTCGACATCGTGATTCCCGCGTTCAACGAAGAGGAGCGGATCGACCGGACACTGCGGGCCTACCGCTCGGTGGTCACCGAGCCGCGGGCCCGCTTTCTGGTGGCGCTGGACTCGTGCACCGACGGCACCGCCGCAGTGGTTCGCAGCCATGCCGACGTCGATCCCCGGGTGGAGTTGATCGAGTATCCGAAGCTGGGCAAGGGCGGGGTGATCATGGAGTCGTTCCGGCGTTGCGACGCCGATGTCATCGGATTCGTGGATGCCGACTGCGCCACCCCGCCGGCCGAATTCCTCCGCTTGGTGGAGATGACCGCGGAGGCCGACGGAGCCATCGCCAGCCGCCACCATCCGGCCTCGGTGCTCCCGACGCCCCGGCCCCGGGTCCGCCGGGTCACCAGTTGGGCGTTTGCCCGCCTCACCCGGATGTTGTTCGGCCTTCCCTACCGCGACACCCAGTGCGGGGCCAAGGCCGTCCGCCGGCAGGTGATCGACCGGACGTTGCCCCTGTTGTCGTCGCGGGACTTCCTCTTCGACGTGGACCTGCTGCTGACCGCCGGCCGGCTCGGCTTCGACATCGTCGAGGTCCCGACGGTCTGGCTCGACCAGGAGGGCTCGCACCTGCGGGCGGGAGCCGACGCCCGGCGGATGGCCATGTCCTCGTTGCGGCTGTGGCTCCACCACCGGGTGCTCCCGGTGGCCGAAGCGCCGGTGGCCCCCGCCGATCCCTTGGTCGCCCGGGAAACGAGCGCGGCGTGATGGTCGACGACCTGACCATGGTGGCCCCGTATCCCGGGCTCCAGCGGCGGGCCAAACTGCCGAGCGGCGTGGCCGCCTACACCGAGCGGTTGACGAACGCCCTCGCCGGCCAAGGGGTGTCGGTGAAGGTGATCGCCCCCGAGGTGGAGGGCGAGCCGGGTCGGTCCCGGGTCGACGGGGTCACCGTCGAGCGCAGCTTCCGCCGGGGGGCCAACGCCCTCCCGGCGGCGGCCAGCGCCGCCCGACGCACCGGCGCCCCCATCGTCCACCTCCAGTTCGAGACCTTCCTGTATGGCGGTCCGTCGTCGGTTCCCGGGGTGGCTCCGGCGCTGGCCAATCTGCGGAGCCGGGGACAGCTGCCGGTGGTCACCCTGCACCAGGTCATCGACCCGAGCCAGGTGGACAAGGAGTTCACCGAGGTCCATCGGGTGAACGTCCCGCCCCCGGTGGCGCGCTGGGGGTTGTCGGCGCTGCAGCGGATGGTGCGGAAGCTGTCGGTGTCCACCGTGGTGCACGAGCCGGCGTTCGAGGACCTGGTGCCCGGCTCGGTGGTGGTGCCCCATGGGCTGGATGTGGCCGATCCGCTGTCCCCGGCGGCGTCGGCCGAGATCAAGGTGTCCCTCGGGCTCCGCCCCGACCGCCTGACCGCGCTGTGCTTCGGGTTCCTGTCTCCCTACAAGGGCCTCGAACGGGCCCTGGAGGCGGCGGCGATCGCCGGCGACGCCGTCGAGTTGGTGGTGGCCGGCGGCAGCCACCCGCGGCTGGCCGGGCGGGATTCCTATGCCGACGACCTCCGCCGGCGCTTCGGGGCCGTTGCCCGGTTCGTGGGGTACGTCCCCGAGCCCGAGGTGGCGGCCTGGTTCGGGGCCGCCGATGTACTGCTCCTGCCCTATCCCCGGCCGTTCGCCAGCAGCGGGCCCTTCGCTCAGGCCCTCGGCTTCGGCACCCCGGTGCTGTGTTCGGAGTCGTTGGCCCGCTGCATCGGGGCCCCCGAGGCGCTGGTCACCCCGACCGATCCGCCCGGGTTCGCCCGGCGGTTGACGGAGTTGGCCGCTGACCCCGACCAGCTCCGGACCCTGGCCGTGGCCACCCGGGCCCTGGCCCGAGGCCGCAGCTGGGACGACGTGGCCCGCCGTCACATCTTGCTCTACGAGGAGGTGATCGATGCCCATCGCACTGTTGGCCGGCGCGTTCGGTCAGGGCAACCTGGGGGATGACGCCCTGCTCCAAGCGTTCGTCCGCGCCCTTCCGGAGTGGCACCTGCAGGTGACCACCGCCGACCCGGCCGCCGCCGAACGGGTGGGCTGCGAGCCGGTGCCCGCCCGTCGGCCCGCGGCGGTCGCTTCCGCCGCCCGCGCCTCGGACGCCATCCTGGTCGGAGGGGGCACGGTGTTCAAGACCCTCCATCCCTCGTCCGGGCGGCAGCCGCTGGCGTTGTTGGCCAACACCTCGGCGCTGGTGGCGGTGTCGTCGGCCCTCCACCGGCCGGTGGCCATGGTCGGGGTGGGGGCGGGCCGGCTGGACAGCCGGGGGGCCCGCGCCCTCACCCGCTTCATCGTCAAGCATGCCGACCTCCTGGTGCTCCGCGACGAGGAGTCGGCCGGCGAAATGTTCCGTTCGAATATCCCCGGACCCTTCCGGGTCGGAGCCGATCCGGCCTGGACCCTGGTGGTGCCGCCCGACCGGGTCCCGGCCGCCCACGACGGCGTGGTCCGGGTGGTTCCCTCCCACCTGGCCAACGGGGCCGACGGGTGGGCCGGCATGGTCGACCGGCTCGCCGACACCCTGGGCCGGTTGCTGGCCATGGGCCTGGCCGTCGAGCTCCAGGCCTGGCAGCACGACGCCGGTTCGACCGAGTGGGATGACCACGCCATCATCGACGCCCTGGTCGACCGGCACGGCCCGTCGGTCGAGGTGGTGCCCACCCCCGGGTCGATGGACGCCGCCGTCGAGTCGATGATCGGCACCGGGACGGTCCTCTCCTTCCGGTTCCACGCGCTGATCGCCGCCGCCGCCGCCGGGGTTCCCACCGTGGCGGTCACCCACGAGGCCAAACTCGGCGCCCTGGCCCGCCGGCTCGAGCAGCGGGCCGCCCCGGTCGATTTCGAGCCGTCGGTCCTGGCCGCCCAGGTGGCCAACGCCATCGAGGCGCCGGGCCCGGCTCCCGCCGCCATCAAGGAGCAGATCGCCCGGGCCGAGGAGGGGTTCCTGTTGTTGCGGGTCCTGCTCGGCGGCGGCCGGTCCGAGGAGTCCGATTCGTTGGGGGCATTGCCGTTGGCCCCGGCCCTTCGATCGCCGACCTCACCCCGGGTGCGATGACCGCACTCGTCGAGCGCCCTCGGGCGCAGGCCCCGAGAAGAACTGACGCGGTCCGCGATCAGGCGACGGTCGCCTCCGGGCAGATCGCCGCCGGGGTGGGGAACATGGCATTCGCGCTGATCATGGCCCGGATCCTGTCCCCGGGGACCTTCGCCCAGTTCGCCTCCTTCCTGGCGCTGTACCTGCTGCTGAGCATGCCGGGATCGGCCGTCACCGCGGTGGCCGCCCTGGAGCCGGTACGGGTGGCCCGGTTCCGGCCGGTGTTGCTGTACGGGGGGGCGGCGGTGGGCGTCGCCCTGGCCGTCACCTCACCGTGGGTGGGGCCCGCCCTCCGGCTCCCGGTGGCCATGGTGGTGGTCCTCGGCCTGTCCGGGCCCGCCCTCGGAACCCTGGCCTTCGACCGCGGCCGTCTCTATGCCTGGAATCGCCACGCCCGCCTGGTCGCCAGCCTGGCGGTGGAGCCGGCCGTGCGGTTGCTCCTCGGCCTCGGTCTGGCCACCCTGGGCGGAGCGGTGGGTGGCGCCTTCGGTGTCGTGGTGGCCGGGTACGCGGCGCTGGAGATCGCCCGTCGCCACTGGAACCACGGGCGGTCTCCCGGGGCCGACCCGTCCGACGGCGCCCCGGCCGACCCGCCGATCGCCCAAGCGGCTCACCCGCGGCTGCCCCGAGCGGCGGCCTGGACCGTCCTGGCCTTCCTGGCCCTGGTGGTGGTCCAGAACCAGGACCTGCTGATCGCCAACCGGGTGCTGTCGCCGTTGCAGGCGGGTCAGTTCGCGGTGCTCTCCACTCTGGGCGGCCTCTCGGCGTTCGCCACCATGACCGTGCCGCTGGTGCTCCTGCCCCGAAGCCGGGCCGGTGACGGCGGGTTGTTGCCGGCCCTGGGCATCACCGCCCTCATCGGTGGCGCCGCCGTCGGGGTGGTGGCGCTGGCCCCGGCCGCGCTGGTCACCGCCCTGTTCGGCGCCCGGTACCACCAGGTGGCCGGGGTACTGGTCATCTACGTCGGGGCGATGGCGTTGCTGGGCATTTCCCGGGTGCTGGTCGCCCACCGGTGTGCCACCGGAACCGGGCGGTCATCGCTGGTGCTGGTGGCCATGGCCGCCGCGGCCCAGGCCACCCTGATCCTCCAGTTCGGTCACGACCCCCGGTCGGTTGCCTTCTCGACGGCGGCCTCGGTGTCGGGTCTCACCGTCTCCCTGGGGGCGGCCGAGGCGCTCCGGTGGGAACGCCTCCGGCAACGATGGTCGAGCCTGTGGGCGGCTCTCACCCGACCGGTGACCCTGGCGGTGATCGGGCTCTCGGTGTCCGGCCTGGCGGTCCGCCTCATCGTCCCCCGGGGGTTGTGGCTCGACGAGGCGACCAGCGTCGACCAGGCCCGGATGTCGTTCGCCGGGATGATCTCCAACCTCCGGACCACCGACGTCCACCCGCCGCTGTATTTCTCCGTGCTGTGGGTCTCGGTCCGCTGGCTGGGCTCCGGAGAGCTGGCGGTCCGTCTCCCGTCGATCATCGCCGGGGCTCTGGTCGTCCCCATGCTCTACGCGTTGGGCAAGGAGGCCTACGACCGGCGGACCGGGGTGGTGGCCGCCGCCGTCGGGTCGGTGGCGCCGATCATGGTCTGGTACTCCCAGGAAGCTCGGATGTATGCGTTCTTGATGCTGTTCGGGGTGATCGCCCTCTGGGCCCAGGTGCGGATCCTCAATCGGGGCGGGCGCCTGGTGTGGGTCATCTACGCGGTGGCCAGCATCGCCCTGGTGTGGACCCAGTATTTCGGGGCCCTCCAGGTGGTGGTCCAGCAACTCGCCTTCGTGTACTTCATCTGGGCCCGGCACCGGCGGGGCGAGCCGGTACGCGGGCTGGTGATCGGTTGGGCGGTGACCCTGGCCGCCATCATCATCTGGCTGGCCCCGCTGGCCCCCTTCGCCTACCAGCAGTTCCACGTCAACCAGACAGCGGGCAAAGGGTTCGGCGGGCCCCAACAGGTCGGCAACGCCACCGCCCTGAGCGGGAACCATCTCAGCATCTACGCGGCCATCGCCAACCTCATCTGGGCGGTGTGGGGTTACCACTCGAACTCGGCCATGGCCCTGCTGGCGGCGCTGTGGCCGCTCGGGATGCTGTTCGCTCTGGTGCTGCTGGGTCGGCGCCACCAGCGGATGACCACCCTGTTGGTGGCGGCCGTGCTGATTCCCGGCATGGTGATGTTCGCCCTCGGGACGGTGAAACGGAACCTCTTCGACATTCGCTACCTGTCGACCGCCGTCCCCATCCTCTTCGTCCTCATCGCCCGCATGGTGACCGGGATCTCCCGGCGGACGGCCACCCTGGCCGCCGGCACCGGCCTGGTGATCGCCACCATGCTGGTCGGACTGATCGACCAGCAGTACAACGGCACCAACCCCCGCACCTACGACTTCCGCCAGGCGCTCCTCCCCGTCGAGGCCAAGGCCCGACCCGGCGACGTGATCATCTACGACCCGGCCGACCTGCGGGAGGTGGTGCAGTACTACGCCTCCACGCCCCGGCTCGAGCCGGTCGGCGCCCAGCCCAACGTGGCGACCGGGGGCCATGCCGTCTATGTGCTGGCCAGCCCGTCGCTCATGAACGGACCGTCCGACACCACCGCGCTGTCCAAGGCGCTGACCTCGCTACGCGCCCATGACCGGCTGGTGATGCACCGGACCCTGGCCAACGTGGAGGTATGGGAATTCCGATGACGACGACAACGACCATGAAACGGCCGGAGACGACCGATGACCCGCGCCTGGGCCCGCCCAAGTGGCGGACGCCGGACGACTGGCGCGCCGCCGATGTCAAACTGCGGCTGCTGCTGCCGTTGAGCGTGCTGTTGGCCGGGTGGTACTTCGAGTGGCTGCTGCGGGCCGGCCGGGTGGGGAATCCGGTGCTCTACGGGTTGCTGGTCTCCGCGGAGCTGTTCAATCTGGTCCAGGCGGCCGGGTTCTGGTGGACATGCCGGCACGGGCGGGACCGGAAGCCGGCACCGCGGTGGTCGGGCCGTCCGCCCGCCGTCGATGTCCTGATCCCGGTGTACAACGAACCGATCGACGTGGTGGCGCCCACCGTGGCTGCCGCCGTCGGCCTGCGGGGCGCGGAGGTGACCGTTTACCTGCTCGACGATGCCGGCCGTCCGGAGCTCGCCGATCTGGCCCGGGAGGTGGGGGCCCACTATGTGTGGCGTGAGCGGAACACCGGGGCCAAGGCCGGTAACCTCAACCACGCCCTCGGCCTCACCCGGGCCCCGTTTGTGGTGGTGTTCGACTGCGACCACGTCCCCGACGCCGGATTCCTCGAGGCCACCCTCGGGTGGATGCAGGACGCCCGGGTCGGTTTCGTCCAGACCCCTCAGTACTACGCCAACGCCCGGAGCGGCCGGCTCGCCGCCTCCGCCTGGTCCCAGCAGGCGCTGTTCTTCGGCGGCATCGCCCGGGGGAAGGACGGCCTCGGGGCGATGTTCTGCTGCGGCACCAACGTCGTCTTCCGCCGGCAGGCGCTGGAGGAGGCCGGTGGTTTCCCGGAGAAATCGCTGACCGAGGACTTCGAGCTCTCGATCATGCTGCACGAGCAGGGCTGGCGCTCGGTGTACGTGAACGAAGTGCTGGCCCAGGGCCTGGGTCCCGAGGACATGGCCTCGTACGTGAGCCAGCAGCGGCGGTGGGCACGGGGCTGTCTGGCCGCGCTGCCGGTGGCGATCAAGGCGGTGCTCCCGTGGCGGATCCGCCAGCAGTACCTGCTGTCGTCGATGTTCTTCCTGTCCGGATGGACGGTGGCCCTCTACATGGCCCTCCCGGTCGTCCGGATCTTCACCGGGGCCCAGCCGCTGGCCGGCGCCACCGCCGACCAGTTCCTGCTCCACTTCGCCCCGTATTTCTGCGTGAGCCTCCTGGCGGTG
>DASXFR010000112.1:0-33508 GCA_036489495.1 Acidimicrobiales bacterium
ACCGACGCTGGCGAAGTCGACCTCGGCCTCGGCGTCCTCGCCGGTCCCGTCGACGGTCAGGACGTCGCCCTCTCCCCATCGACCGTGGACCACCTGGTCCCCGACCTGCAACCCCAGCAACTCGGCCCCGGTGCCGTCGGCCGCCGGCTGGCGTCGCGACCCGGGCCCGGCTCCGGCGCGGGCCACCCCCCGTCCGAACACGCTCCGACCCGGGGTCCCGGCGTCGTCGATGCCCCGGGATTCTCCGAACCGACCGTCCAGGTTCAGCTGGTAGTCCTCCCGGCTGCCGCCCACGTCCCGGATCAACTCCGCCGGTATCTCGTTCAAGAAGCGGCTGGGGATGCTGCTGCCCGAGCTCCCCCACAGCATCCGGCTCCAGGCGTGGGAGAAATACAGAAACCGCTCCGCCCGGGTGATCCCCACGTAACAGAGGCGCCGTTCCTCTTCCAGTTCCACCGGATCCCCGATCGACCGGAAATGGGGGAACACCCCGTCCTCCATCCCGGCCAGGAACACCGCCGGGAATTCGAGCCCCTTGGCGATGTGCATGGTCATCAGCGAGACCTGGGTGCCGTCACCGTCCAGCTCGTCGGAGCCGGCGATCAGGGCCGCCGCCTCGAGGAATTCCGCCAGGGTCTCGTACTGGGAGGCGTTGCCGGCCAACTCGTCGACATTCTCGACCCGGCCCAGGGCCTCGATGCTCCCGTCGGCCAGCAGGTCGTTCCGGTAGCCGGTCCGCTCGAGGATGGCCACCACCAACTGTCCGGGGCCGAGTGCCGCCCCGTCTCCGACCCCGTCGTTCGGCAACCGGGCGCCGATGCCGGCGATGGGGTCCCCCGACGGCGGCAACAGATCACCGGGAGGGAGGGCGTCGCCGTCCTCGCCCGCCATCCTCGGGACCTGCATCTCGGTCCGGAGGGTCTCCAGCAGGGCGGACAGGACGGCCAGGCCCTTGGCCGCCTTGCCCCCGACCCCGGCGTCGGCGGCCTGGGCCACCGCTTCCCCGAACGACTCCTCGTGCTGCTGGGCCCAGATGGCCAGCCGGGCGATCGAGCTGTCGCCCACCCCCCGCTTGGGCACGTTGACGATCCGGCGCCAGCTGATCTCGTCGTCGGGGTTGACCAGCACCCGGAGGTAGGCGAGGACGTCTTTCACCTCCCGCCGGTCGTAGAACTTGGTCCCCCCCACCACCTGGTAGGGGATCTCCGACCGGACCATGGCTTCTTCGAGGGCGCGGCTCTGGGCGTTGGTCCGGTAGAAGACGGCGACGTCGCCCCAGGACAGGTCCTGCTCGCGGCGAAGGCGGCGGATCTCGTGGGCGACCCAGGATGCCTCGTCGTATTCGTCCTCGGCCCGGTACCGGGTGATCGGGTCCCCGACCCCGCGGTCGGTCCACAACGTCTTGGGGATGCGGGACACATTGTTGGCGATCACCGCGTTGGCGGCGTCCAGAATGGTCTGGGTGGAGCGGAAGTTCTGGTCGAGGGTCACCACGGTGGCGTCCGGGAACGCCGCCTCGAAGTCGAGGATGTTGGTGATGTCGGCGCCGCGGAACCGGTAGACCGACTGGTCGCTGTCCCCGACCACCACGATGTTGCGGTGCTCGCCGGCCAGCAGGACGGCCAGCGCGTTCTGGACCGAGTTGGTGTCCTGATACTCGTCGATGAGGACATGGGTGAACCGGGCCCGGTAGTGCTCGAGGACGTCGGGGTGCTGACGGAACAGCTGCACGGTGTTGAGCAGCAGATCGTCGAAGTCCATGGCGTTGGCCGCCACCATCCGTTGCTGGTAGAGGTCGAAGACATCGGCGATGCGCCGGTCGAAGATGGTGGCCGCCGCGGCGCGGTACTCGCTCGGGCCCAGCTGTTTCGACTTGGCCTGGCTGATCTGGCCGAGGATCGAGCGGGGGGCGAGCTTCTTGGTGTCGATGTCGAGTTCGCGACAGATGATCTCCACCAGACGACGGGAGTCGGCGTCGTCGTAGATGGTGAACGAGCCCTTGTACCCCAGCCGGTCGCCATGGGCCCGGAGGATGCGGACACCGGCGGCGTGGAAGGTGGACACCCACATCCGGTTCCCCCGCGTCCCGACCAGCTCGACCACCCGACGGCGCATCTCGTCCGCCGCCTTGTTGGTGAAGGTGATGGCGAGGATCTGCCACGGCGCCGCCGTCCGGGTGGCGATCAGGTGGGCGATGCGCCGGGTCAGGACCCGGGTCTTTCCCGAACCGGCCCCGGCGACGATCAGCAGCGGACCGCCGCGGTGGACCACCGAGCTGAGCTGGGGTGGGGTCAGACCGGCCACCAGCTCGGCCGGGTCGATCCTCCGATCCCTCGGGGCCGGCTCCGGTTCCGGGTAGGCGACGTCGTTCTCGTCGAAGCGAAGCTCGGCGCTCCCGTCAGCCACTGTCACTCCCATTCAATGGTGCCGGGAGGCTTGGAGGTGATGTCCAGTGCCACCCGGTTGACGCCCTCGACCTCGTTGATGATGCGGGAGGACAGGCGTTCCAACACGTCATAGGGGAGGCGGGCCCAGTCGGCGGTCATGGCGTCGTCGCTGGTCACTGCCCGAATCACAATCGGGTAGGCGTAGGTGCGTCCGTCCCCCATCACCCCGACCGTACGCACCACCGGCATCACCGCGAAGCTCTGCCACAGCTCGCGGTAGAGACCCGCCCGCCGGATCTCCTCGACCACGATGGCGTCGGCGGCCCGGAGGATCTCCGCCCGTTCGCGGGTGACCTCGCCCACGATCCGAACCGCCAGGCCCGGGCCCGGGAACGGTTGGCGCCAGACGATGTCGTGGGGAAGCCCCAGCTCCTCGCCGACCGCCCGGACCTCGTCTTTGAACAGGAGCCGCAGCGGCTCCACCAGCTCGAAGGCCAGGTCCTCGGGGAGGCCGCCCACGTTGTGGTGGGACTTGATCTTCGCCGCGCTGTCCGATCCCGACTCGATGACATCGGGGTAGAGGGTCCCCTGGACCAGATAGCCGACCGGCTCGGAGTCGGACGCCTCGCCGGATGCCCCGGAGTCATCGGTCAGGTCGCGGGCGACCTCTTCGAACACCCGGATGAACAGCTCGCCGATGATCTTGCGCTTGGTCTCCGGATCGGTCACCCCGGCCAGGGCCCCGAAGAAGCGGTCGGCCGCCTTGGCGTGGACCAGGTTCACGTGGAATTGTCGGCGGAAGGTGTCCTCCACCTGTTCGCCCTCGCCCGACCGCATCAGGCCGGTATCCACGAAGACACAGGTCAGCTGATCCCCGATCGCCTTGTGCACCAGGGCGGCGGCCACCGCCGAGTCGACCCCGCCGGAGAGGGCGCACAGCACCCGGGCCGGGCCGACCTGGGCCCGGATGTTGTCGACCTGGGATTCGATGATCGAGGTGTGGGTCCACGACGGCGGGCAACCGCACACGTCGTAGAGGAACCGCTCGAGGAGATCGCGTCCGCGGGCGGTATGGACCACCTCGGGATGGAACTGCACCCCGTAGATACGACGGTCGGGATCGTGGAGGGCGGCCACCTGGGCGTCCGGGCTGTTGGCGGTCGGGACGAAGCCCTCGGGCACCACGCTGATGGCGTCGGCGTGGCTCATCCACACCTCGGCGTCGACCGGCCAGTCGACGAAGATCGGCGAACGATCGGTCAGGGTCAGTGAGGTGCGTCCGTACTCGCCGCGTCCGGTGCGGGCGACTTCTCCGCCCAGCTGCAGGGCCAGCAACTGGGCCCCGTAGCAGATGCCCAGGATCGGAATGCCGGTGGCATAGATGGCCGGGTCGATCTGCGGGGCGGGGTGTTCGTTGACCGACTTCGGTCCTCCCGACAGGATGATCCCCTGCGGCCTCCGAGCCACCATTTCGGCCGCGGTGATGGTGTGGGGGACGATCTCCGAATAGACGTGGGCTTCCCGGACCCGCCGAGCGATGAGCTGCGCGTACTGGGCACCGAAATCGACGACCAGCACCGGGCCGTCGACCCGCGGCTCGGCGGCGCTCGGCGAGGCAGGGGTCAATGGCCCATGCCGACACCCTGCGAACGCTGCAGATCCTTGCCCTCCGTCTGCAGGGCCGGCGCCACCATCACTTCGGCTTTCTGGAATTCCTTCACCGTCTCGTAGCCACAGGTGGCCATGGCCGTGCTCAACGCCCCGAACAGGTTCATCCGCCCGTCGTTCTCGTGGGCGGGGCCGAGGAGGATCTCCCGGAGGGTGCCCCGGGTGGTCGTCTTGACTCTGGCCCCGCGGGGCAGGGTCGGATGGAAGGTGGCCATGCCCCAGTGGTAGCCGCGGGCCGGCGCTTCCACCGCCGAGGAGAGTGGCGATCCCAGCATCACCGCATCGGCGCCACAGGCGATGGCCTTGGCGATGTCACCGCCCTTGGACATCCCGCCGTCGGCGATCACGTGGCAGTAGACACCGGTCTCGTCGAGGTGCCGCATCCGGGCTCCGGCGACGTCGGCGATGGCGGTGGCCTGGGGAACGCCGATGCCGAGGACGCCCCGGGTGGTGCAGGCGTTGCCGGGGCCGACGCCGACCAGCACCCCCACCGCCCCGGTGCGCATCAGGTGGAGGCCGGCCTGGTAGGAGGCGCACCCCCCGACGATCACCGGGATCTCGAACTCGCGGATGAAGCGCTTCAGGTTGAGGGGCTCGACCGTCTTGGAGACGTGCTCGGCGGAGACCACGGTGCCCTGAATGACCAGCATGTCGAGCTCGGCGGCGAGCAGGGCCGGGGCGAACAGCGCCGTCTTCTGCGGGGTCACCGACGCGGCGGTGGTGACACCGGCCGCGCTCATCTCCCGGATCCGGGCGGTGACCAACTCCATCTTCACCGGCTCGGCGTACATCTGCTGCATGCGGGCGGTGGCCTTCTCGGTCGGCAGCTCGCGGATCTCATCGAACAACGGGGTGGGATCCTCGTACCGGGTCCAGAGGCCTTCGAGATTCAGCACCCCCAGCCCGCCCAGGCGACCGATCTCGATGGCGGTGGCCGGGCTCACCACTCCGTCCATGGCCGAGGCCAGCAGCGGGAGTTCGAACCGGTAGGCATCGATCTCCCAGCTGATGTCGACATCCTCCGGGTCCCGGGTCCTCCGGCTGGGAACGATGGCGATGTCGTCGAACCCGTACGCCCTCCGTCCCGATTTGAAGATGCCGATCTCTAGTTCAGCCACTCTGTCTCCTCCGGCCCTTGGGTGCGAAATCCTCGAACGTCCGATCGGCAATTTCTGCTACCGCCCTGCCGATGAGCTTCCCCCCACGATACCGCTTGGCGCCCCCCGGCCCGGCGAGGGTCGGACTGAAATTCCGGTCAGGCGGCAAACGGCACCGGCAACCCCAGCGTCAGGCAGAGCAGCTCCATCAGCACCCTGGCGGTGACCCCCCAGATGGTCTCCGACTCGGCCTGGAAGAACCAGACCGGAAAGGCGGCCCCGTCGGGTCCCCCGATTCCCGGGCGGCCGGGAACCGTCCACCACTCCTCGACGAACACCCCGTCGGCCAGCAGGTCGGCGAGGGCTACATCGAAGATGCGGGCAACTTCCGCCGGTTCGGCCACCAGCGTCGGTCGAGCCGCCAGCGTCCCCACCACCGGGGTGACCAGCGAGCTGGAGGAGACGGTGGGCATGGTGTTCAGATGGCCGATGATCTCCACCCAGGAGGCATCCAACCCGGTCTCTTCGTAGGCCTCCCGCCGGGCACCGTCGTCGACGGATTCACCGGGCTCGAGCCGGCCACCGGGAAACGCCACTTCTCCGGTATGGGACCGGAGCCGATTGGAGCGCACAGTGAGGATGACCCGGGTCTCCCCCTTCTCTTCGAACAGGCCGACCAGCACCCCGGCCGGGGTGCCGACCACCTCCACCCCCGAGAGCGAGAGGATCGACGGGACCGTGGTTCCGTCGCCGGAGACAGCCAGTGGCGGAGTGGGCCGCTCCTCGACCGCCTTCCTCACCCGCTCGAGGCTGAGGTCCCGGCGGGCGGCAGCTGGAAGCCCGGCCCAGGGGGCCGGTCCTCCGGGGCGGGAGATCGGCGGGCGGGGAATGACCTGGGGGCCGGACGGCGGGGGGTTCGGCGACGACGACATGGGGACCCCAGGATACGGGGACCCGGCGAAGTCGACCGCATCCCGGTAGCGTTGGTCTCCGACCCGACCAGGGCGTCATCACCGCGGGGAGGCAGCCAATGGCCGACGAAGAAGCACCACAGTACGGACAGCCGGGAGTCCCTCAGTTCCCGATCACCACCGCCCTCGAGTTTCCCGAATGGCCGGTCCAACGCAGCCTGGGCATGGTCTTCGGGGTGGTGGTCCGGTCGATGGGGATCGGCAAAGGCATCACCGCCGGGTTCAAGGCGATGGCCGGCGGCGAGGTGAAGCAGTACACCCGGCTGGTGGAAGACAGCCGTCGCCATGCCATGGATCGCATGATCGAGAACGCTCGCCTCCTCGGCGCCAACGGCATCATCTCGATGCGGTTCGACTCCTCGGAAGTCGGCCAGTCGCTGACCGAGATCGTCGCCTACGGCACCGCGGTCATCGTCGGTGCCGGATAGAGAGGAGCCGGGGTGGGAGTTGTCATCGGGGTGCTGATCGGGCTGGTGGTGTTGGCGGTGCTGATCTACAGCATCTTCCTCCGCCGCCATGGCGAGTCCGACCGCCCGCAACCCGATTGGCGACCGACCGACGAGGTGTTCAACGACCCTTCCACCAATCGGGTCATGCGGGTCTGGCTGGACGGGTCCGGCGAGCGCCAGTACGTGCCGGAGGCCGACCGGCCGTCGGTCTGAGCCCCTCGCGTCTGGAGCCCGGACAGACCAATGGCCGAGTCCCGTAGGACCCGGCCATCGACCAGACACACACCGCCGAAGCGGCACCCGTGCCGGGGTCTTACATCATGCCGCCCATGCCACCCATACCGCCCATGCCACCACCCATGGCCGCGGCTGCGGCTGCGGCGGCAGCCGGGTCGGCCTTCTCGGGCTTGTCGGCCACCAGGGCCTCGGTGGTCAGCAGCAGGCCGGCAATGGAGGCGGCGTTCTGCAGGGCCGAACGGGTCACCTTGGCCGGGTCGATCACGCCCGCCTTGACCAGGTCGACGAGTTCACCGGTGGCGGCGTTGAGGCCGATGGAGCCGGTCTCGGCCTCCACCTGGCGGACGTAGACCGAGCCTTCGAGGCCGGCGTTGTTGGCGATGGCCGCCAACGGCGCGGCCAGGGCCTTGGCCACGATCGAGGCTCCGGTCGCCTCGTCACCCTCGAGCGAGTCGATGACCGCGTTGACTGCGGTGCGGGAACGGACCAGCGCGGTACCGCCGCCGGCCACGATGCCCTCTTCGACCGCGGCCCGAGTGGCAGAGAGCGCATCTTCGATGCGGTGCTTCTTCTCTTTCAACTCGACCTCGGTGGCGGCGCCGACCTTGACGACGGCCACGCCGCCAGCCAGCTTGGCCAGGCGCTCTTGGAGCTTCTCCCGGTCCCAGTCGGAGTCGGTGTCATCGATCTCGCGCTTGATCTGGGCGATGCGACCCTTGACGTCGTCCTCGCTGCCGCCACCCTCCACGATGGTGGTGTCGTCCTTGGTGACGATGACCCTCCGGGCCTTGCCCAACAGGTCGACGGTGGTGCTGTCGAGCTTCAGACCGATCTCCTCGGAGATCACCTGGCCACCGGTGAGGACGGCCATGTCCTGGAGCATCGACTTGCGCCGCTCGCCGAACCCCGGGGCCTTGACGGCCACCGAGGTGAAGGTGCCACGGATCTTGTTGACCACCAGGGTGGCCAGCGCTTCGCCTTCGACGTCCTCGGCCACGATCAACAGCGGCTTGCCCGCCTGCATGACCTTCTCGAGGACGGGGACCAGGTCGTGCACCGAGCTGATCTTCTGGTTCACGAAGAGGATGACCGGATCGTCGAGGACGGCCTCCTGGCGCTCGGCGTCGGTCACGAAGTACGGGGACAGGTAGCCCTTGTCGAACTGCATGCCCTCGGTGAACTCGAGGTCGATCCCGAAGGTGTTGGACTCTTCGACGGTCACGGTACCGTCCTTGCCGACCCGGTCGATGGCGTCGGCCAGGACCTCGCCGATGGCGGTGTCGGCCGCGGAGATGGCCGCGACTTGGGCGATCTCCGTCTTGGAGTCGATCTCCTTCGACTGGTCCTTGATGGACTTGACCGCCGCCTCGACCGCCTTGTCGATGCCCTTGCGCAGACCCAACGGGTTGGCGCCAGCGGCGACGTTGCGGAGTCCCTCACGGATGAGGGCCTGGGCCAGCACGGTGGCGGTGGTGGTCCCGTCACCGGCGACGTCGTTGGTCTTGGTCGCGACTTCCTTGACCAGCTGGGCGCCCATGTTCTCGAACACATCGTCCAGCTCGACTTCACGGGCGATGGACACGCCGTCGTTGGTGATGGTCGGAGCCCCGAACTTCTTCTCGATGACCACGTTGCGGCCCTTCGGCCCGAGGGTCACCTTCACGGTGTCGGCCAGCTTGTTGACCCCGGTTTCGAGGCTGCGCCGGGCACTGTCGTCGAACTTGAGGATCTTCGGCATTACTTGACCACCTTGGCCAGCACATCCCGGCTCGAGAGGATCAACAGGTCCTCGCCATCCGAGCTGATCTCCGTGCCGCCGTACTTGGAATAGACGACGGTGTCCCCCACGACCAGATCCAGGGGGATCAGGTCACCGGAGGCTTCGGCCCGCCGGCCGGGGCCGACGGCGAGGACTTCGCCCTGCTGGGGCTTTTCTTTGGCGGTATCGGGTATCACCAGGCCGGACGCCGTGGTTTCTTCTGATTCACCGGGACGGACGACGATGCGGTCGTCGAGGGGCTGCAGACTCATGTGATCGGGCCTCCTGTGGCACGTATTAGCACTCTAGGGTTGCGAGTGCCAACATAGCGACCCGACCGCCGGGAGGCAACACGATCGGCGGATTTGACGTCTACCAGGGAGGACGCCGCGGCGGTTCAGGCGGCCGGCACCAACCGGAGGTTGGGGTCGGCCCCCAGGGTCAGCGGAGATGGCCCCACATTCCCCAACCGCCACCACCCGGCCGCCGCCACCATGGCGGCATTGTCGGTGCAGAGGGCCCGGGTGGGGAGAAATGCCCCGATCCCGTCCTCCTCGCACGCCTCCTCGACCCGCAAACGCAGGAGTGAATTAGCCGCCACCCCTCCGGCCAGGCACAACGCCTTGGCTCCGACATCCCGGGCCGCCCGCCGGGCCTTGGCCACCAGCACGTCCACCACCGCCTGCCGGAAGGAGGCGGCCACGTCGGCGGTGCCGGCATCCGGATGTTTCCGCACCATGTTCACCACCGACGTCTTCAATCCGCTGAAGGAGAAGTCGTAGCCGTCGTCCAGAAACGCCCGGGGGAAGGCGAAGGCCGACGGGTCCCCCGCATCGGCGATGGCGTCGATGGCCGGTCCCCCCGGGTAGCCGAGGCCGAGGAACCGGGCCACCTTGTCGAATGCCTCCCCGGCGGCGTCGTCGACGGTGCCCCCCAGCAACCGGTACCGCCCGGGGGCGGACACCTCGACCAGGAGGGTGTGACCGCCGGAGACCAGCAGCACCACCAGGGGCCATCCGAGATCAGGCTGCTCGAGGAGGGAGGCGAACAGGTGGGCTTCGAGATGGTTGACGCCGACGAAGGGAACCTCCCAGGCCAGGGCCAGCGCCTTGGCTTCGGCCACCCCCACCAGCAACGAACCGATCAGGCCGGGTCCGTAGGTGACGGCGATGGCGTCGATGCCGGTCCCCGAGGTGTCGCTGCCGGCGGCATCCAGGGCGTCGGCCAGCACCGGGGTCAGCAGTTCGACGTGGGCCCGGCCGGCCAGCTCCGGCACCACTCCCCCGTAGCGGGCGTGCAGGTCGATCTGGCTGCTCACCACCGACGACACGATGTGGGCGCCGCCGTCGACCACCGCCGCCGCCGTCTCGTCGCACGAGGTCTCGATGCCCAGCACCCGGTGGATCCCCGGGATCGGGTCGGTGGTCATCAAGCGAGGATAGCGATCGGAAGCGAGCGATCAGCGCCGGGAGGTCAGGGCCAGGTCCTCGGGGAGGGACGCCTCGATGGCGTCGAGCCGGCGGGCGTAGGTCTCCGAGTCGATGTCCCGCACCCACATGACCAGGGCGTCATCCCCGGTCTCGGGGTAGTAGTTCGGACGCACCCCGACCGGCGCCATCCCGAACTGACGGTAGAGGCCGAGGGCCGGCTCGTTGCCCACCCGGACCTCCAGGGTCAGGTGTCGGGACCCGAGCTCGAGGGCGACCCGGGTCATGTCCAGGAGGATCAGGCGGCCGAGGCCGCGGCGTTGCCATTTGGGGTCCACCGCGATGTTATTCACATGGGCCTCGTCATCGATCAGCATCAGGCCGGCGAACCCGACGATCTCCGTACCGATCCAGGCCGCCCGGTAGGCCCGGGACTTCCGTTGGGCCAACTCCTCCACGAACAGCCGGTGGGTCCAAGGCTGGGGGAACACTTCGGTTTCGATCCGGAGGACACCGCGGAGATCCTTGTTCCGCATCGGTGCCATCACCACCTGGTGGCGGGCCGGCGGGTCAGCGCTCACGGGCTCGGCCGGGTGTCCCGGTGGGCGGGTTCCGCTGTTCCCAGTTGATCCGGGCGTCGGCCTCTCGCCGGTAGTCGGGAACCACCTCGGCGGGAAGGGCGAGTTCGGCGCCGGCGTCCAGACGGTGCCGGGCCAACCGGGCCAGGGTCAGCGGTGACGGGGAAGACACCCGCTCGACCAGATCGAGATCGCCGGACCGGGCATCGGCCAAAAGATGGCGGTACCGGACCGCGCCGTCGCCCACCACCAGCACCCGGTCGCCGGGTTTTGGGTCCAGCTCCATCAGGCTCCGGATCAGGGCGTCGGGGGTGACCAGCTGGGGTGGCGACTGCCGGGACGGGGCGGGGTCCACCACCTGGCCGGGGGCGGAGGCGGCGAAACGGTACCGGGAAGTGAACACCTCCCCCCGCCGGGCGTCGACCGCCACCACCACGGTGCACGCCTGGTCGGATCCCGTCTCGGCCATGGCGCCGGCGGCGAGGATGTCGAGGCTGCTGACTGCCAGGACCCCGATGCCCAACCCCTGGGCCAGGGCCTTGGCGGTGGCGACGCCGACCCGCAGGCCGGTGAACAGGCCGGGGCCGACGTCGACGGCAATCGCCTCGACGTCCCGGACGGTGAGCCCGGAGAGGGCGCAGACCTCCTCGATGGCCGGGGCCAGCGACTCGGCGTGCATCCGACCTTCCTGGTGGCTGCGCTCGGCGGCCGCACCGCTGTCCGCCAGCAGCGCCGTCCCAACCAGGCTGGTGGCCGACTCGATGGCCAGGAGGTTCACCCGGCCACCGCCCAGGGTTCGACCACCTCGGACAGGCGTTCCCAGCGATCGGCCCACCTCGGGCCGGACCCGACAATGGTCACCGTCCGGCGATCGTCGGGGTCGCCGGGCCCGGTGTCGAGGCGGAGGGACAGCGACCCGGGGCCGAGGACCGGCTCGGCCATGTCCCCCCACTCGACCAGGGCGACCGCCCCGTCCTCGACCAGCTCTCCGAGTCCGAGGTCGGCGATCTCGGCCAGATGATCGAGCCGGTAGACATCGGCGTGCAGGAGGGTCCTCAACCCGTCGCCACCGTCACCCACCCGGTAGTGCCGGACCAGCGCGAAGGTCGGGCTGGTGATCGGCTCGCTCACCCCCAGGCCCCGGCCGAAGCCCTGGGCGAAGGTGGTCTTGCCGCTCCCGAGGTCCCCGGCCAGCAGCAGCACGTCGCCGGGCTCGCAGAGCCGGGCAATGGTCGCGGCCAACCTCCGGGTCTCCTCCGGGCCGGTGGTGGTCGCCACGATGGCCTCGGGCTGGCTCAAGCCGACCAACCCAGCAGCTGCTTGGCCCGGATCAGGTCGGACCGCATCTGGGCCACCACTGCCCCGCCCGACCGGAGCGCGGCGGCCGGGTGGTAGGTCGGCACCAGATGGGACTGGCCGAACGGGTACGCCTGGCCGCGCATCTGGGTGATGCCCGTGTCGGTCTCCAGCAGCAGCTTGGTGGCGAAGTTGCCGAGGGTCACCACCACCACCGGTTTGATCAGCTCGAGCTGGGCGACCAGATACGGCCGGCAGGCGGCGATCTCCTCGGGCCTCGGATCCCGGTTGTCCGGTGGCCGGCATTTGACCACGTTGGCGATGTAGCAGCGGCTCCGGTCGATGCCCAGTTCTTCGGCCATCAGCCGGTCGAGGAGCTTGCCCGACCGCCCGACGAACGGCTCGCCCTGGAGGTCCTCGTCCCGCCCGGGGGCTTCTCCGACGAACAGGAGGTCGGCGTCGGGGTTGCCCACCCCGAACACCACCTGGGTGCGGTGGGCGGACAGTGCACACTTGGTGCACCCGGCCGCCTCCCCGGCGAGATGGGCCAGATCGGTCGTCACCGGCACGGTGGCATGGTACCTGCCCGCTGACGTGGGCCGACTTGCGTTCGTCAACCGTTCCCCGACGCGGCAAACTGAGACCCGTGAGCGACGGGATCCAGCCATCCAGCGACGATGGACACCTTCCCGACCCGCCCCGGCAACCCATCCAACGGGCGGCAGACGCTGACCGCGATCGGACGGTGACCCTCTTGCGGGAGCACGTGGTCGTCGGCCGGCTGACCCTCGACGAGTTCTCCGATCGGGTGGGAAGCGCGCTGGCGGCTCGTACCCGTGGCGAGCTCGAGGCGCTGGTCGCCGACCTCCCCGTCCGACCCGAACCCGAGCCGGAAGCCACCCGTCGCCACGTCCGCCGGTGGATCGTGGCCGTCATGAGCGGCGCCAAGGCCAAGGGCCGGTGGCGGGTCGGCGAGCACACCACCGCCATCGCCGTCATGGGGGGTTGCGTGCTCGACCTCCGGCAGGCCGAGATCTACGGCTCCGAAGCGGTGATCAACGCCTTTGCCATCATGGGCGGCATCGACATCATCGTGCCCGAGGGCATCGATGTGGAACTGGCCGGGTTCGCGATCATGGGCGGCCGGAACATGAGAATCCGGGATGTCCCCATCATCCCCGGGTCGCCCCGGATCATCATCCGAGCCTTCCCGATCATGGGCGGGGTGGAGATAAAGAGCCGGCCGCCCACCCGCGGGCGGCGGGACCGTGACGGACGGCCGCTGGAGGGAGGCTCGAAGCCGCCGTCGCTGGACCCGGGTCAGGATCATGGCGCCCATCAGTTCGATCCTTACCCCGACCACCGCGACCGGCATGCCGACCGCCAGGGATGGAGGGACGATCGTCGCGCCCCGGGGGCGGCGCCCCCGGATCCCCGGCCGGAATCCGTCGACAGCCGCGATGGCACTGTCACCATTCTGTTCACCGACATCGTGGACTATTCGGGAATCACCGAGCGTCTCGGGGACCGGTCGGCCCAGGCCCTGATCACCGAGCACCACCGGATCGTGCGCTCCCTCCTGACCGGTCACGGCGGTCGGGAGGTGAAGGTGCAGGGCGACGGGTTCATGGTGGCGTTCGGGGGGGTGGCCCGGGCGCTTCGGTGCGCCGTCGCCATGCAGCGCTCGTTTCGCGAGCACACCCTGGTCCACCCCGATCAGCCGATCCGGGTCCACATCGGGCTCCACACCGGCGAGGCCATGGAGGTCGACGACGACTACTTCGGCCACACGGTGATTGTCGCCAGCCGCATCGCCGGTATCGCGGTCCCCGACGAGATCCTGGTGTCATCGCTGTCCGCCCAGCTGGTGGCCGGCACCGGGGAGTTCCATTTCGGCGACCCGCGGGAAGTGGCGCTCAAGGGGATGAGCCGCCCCCAGACGGTCGCCCCGCTGGTCTGGGCCAACTGACCCCGCGCCTCAGCTGGTCGGGGGCGCCATCCTCACCGATGTCCGCGGCGCCGGGGGCGGCCGGGTGATGGCCACCGGCGACGACGGGAGGTCCGCCCAGGTGGCGAGGTAGGGGCCGGTGGACCCGAACCCGAGCCGGATCATCGCCACCGGCCGGGGCCGGCTGTCGACCTTGGGGGAGTCGGAGTGCCACGGGTTGTAGAGCAGCCAGGTACCGGTGGGGCCGTTGTAGACCGACTCCTCTCCCGGCCCCGTCCCCTGGGTGTTGGACGCCACCAGCGGGGTCGACGAGGTCTCGGTACAGGGCCCCGTCGGGCCGGTGCATCGGGCGGCCCCGATGGCGTAGTTGGCCGAGTTGAACCAATTGCCCGAATAGAACAGCCAGTAGGTGCCGGCCACTTTCACCATGTCCGGCGATTCGACGATGGTCCCCTGCCAGGCGAGGTCGGGTTGGAGGATGACCGTCGGCGGGGCGGTGAAGGCCAGGCCGTCGGCGGTCAGCGGAGCCGACCAGAGCTTGGTCGGGGTGTTCGCCCCGCCGATGTTCTGGTCCGACTTCCACAACAGCCAGTTGGATCCGTCGTCATCGGTGAACACCCGGGGATCGATGGAGCCGCCTTGGCTGACCTGGCAGATGTACGGATTGGCCAGGGCGGTGAACGGACCCCGGGGCGACGTTGCCGTGGCCGCCCCGATGCATTGCATGGTCGGGTCGGATCCCTTGACCAGGGCGGTGAAGTACAGCACGAACGTCGACCCGAAGCGGTGGAGATCCGGTCCCCAGGTGAAGCCCGGCGACGCCCATGATGGCAAGGTCGGCAGGGCATCGAACATCGGCCCCCATTGACCCACCGCCGGCCCCGACAGCACCGGGACGTTCATGACCGTCCCCGGGCCGCCGACATTGGAGATCAGGTAGTAGCGGCCCTGCCACACGGTGAGGAACGGGTCGGACACATCGTGGCCGAGGTCATAGATCTGGGCCGGCGCCGACGGGGTGGCGGTCACCGGTGGATCCACCGAGTCCGGTGAGCTGGTGACCGGAGCCTGGGTGCTGGGCGACGCCGCCGGTTGGGCGGTCGCCGAGGTGCAGGCGCTGGCGACCAGGGCCAGCGCGACCACTCCCACCATCACGCCGGCGCGAGGTCCTCGGTGTGTGTGCATCAGCAATCGACCTCGTGGACGGGTGTTCTGGGCAGCCGGCGTCCCCACTGATTCCCCGGCGGGCGGCCGTCAGACTACCGGCTGGGGTCCGGGCCCATACGGCACCGCACTCCCGCATCCGACCGGTCCGGCATCGGACATCGGTCAGCGGCTGGACGCCTCCGGGGGTCCATCGGAGAGGCCGGCGGGCCGGATCCGGCGGGCGAGTCCGGAAGCGAGGAGCACCAGCGCGGGTGCCGCCAGTACCACCAGGCACACCTCGAACGGGGCCCGGAACCGGACCTGTCCGAAGACCAGCGCGCTGACCAACGTCACCACCCCAGCGGGGACCAGCAGGTACCACTGCCGGATCCGGCGGCGGCGGAGGATGGCGATGCCGGCGATACCCAACGGGAGGAGGGCGTAGTAGACCCACAGACCGGCCAGCGAGGCGGGGACCGGCCGGCCCTCGTTCACGTCCCCGTCGGCCATCTGAATCGGTTGGTAGAAGTCCCACAACCGGCCGATACGGGCGGCCACCACCACCGGCAGCCGGCCGGCGTGATGCTCGGCGTATTGCACCGCAGCATGTTGATCGCGGGACGACTGCACCGACTCGTCGACGGCGCTGGATCCGGAAGTCGCGCACTTCAGCGTCCAGGACCCGAGATAGGCGCCGCTGTAGGTCTGCGGGCAGTTGGCCCCCAGCAGCGCGATCCCTTCGCCGGTCGAGATGTAGGTGGCGTCCTGGAAGGCGGCGAGGTTCCGGCCCACCCACGGGGCCAGGACGATGGCGGCGGCCAGGAGCCCGATTCCCAGGAGGCCGAACCGCCGGCGGAGGGGCAACCGGGTGACGGCCAGGGCGGCCGGCACCAGCAGGCCGGGGATGAACAGGACCAGTTCGGCCCGCACCAGCGCCTCGCCGGCACACGCCGCCCCGACCAACCCGGCACTGACGAAAGTCGGGGACCGCCGAAGCCGCACCACCGCCAGGAGGATCAACGCCATGAACAGCATGGCCGGGGTCTCCGACATCACGATGCCACTGGGAATCCAGAAGTTCGGCGCCAACGCCGCGAGTCCGGCGGCGGTGAGACCGACCCAGGGTCCGGCCACCGCCCGGCCCAGGAGTCCGACGCAGAGGACCACCGCGGCACCCAGCACCGCCATGGTGAGCCGCTGGACGGTCGTCCCGGCGTGGAGGCCGACGACGAAGTTGACCGAACCCAGGAGCAACGACGTCAACGGCGGGTGGGCGGCGGTCGGCACCGAGCTGAACGGGGCCCGAAAGAACTGTCCCTGCTTCAATTCGTTGGCGGTGACCCCGTACCAAAACGAGTCGTAGAACTTGCCGTTCTGGTGGCGGGTGACCAGCAGTACGTAGCCGACCCGGAAGGCCAGACCGCTGGCCACGATTCCGGTGAGGGCGACCCCGAAGCGACGGGGGCGCATCGACCCGCCGATGGTCGAGGGACCGGCATCGGCGGCGGCAGCGACCTCCGGGGCGGCGTCGACGCTGGGCGGGCTCGGCGACGTCATCGGCCGACCCCGACCCTCATTTTCCGGCTCGGGCACCTGGATATGCTGCCAGAGGGACGAGGAGCGGCCGGGCGATGATCGCCGGGCAAGGAGGGCTCGGGTGGCACCTGCGGCACCCAGGGTGAGGATGGACCCCCAGGTACGCCTGGCCATCCTCAAGGGCTTCGCTCGCCAGGTGTTCGCCGAGCGGGGTTACTCGACGAGTGGGCTGGCCGAGATCGCCGAGCGGGCCGAGGTGTCCAAGACCCTCCTCTATCACTACTTCCCCGACGGCCGGCCGGAGATCATGGCCGCGGTGATGGACGGTCTGCTGGCCGACCTCACCGCCGCCACCGCCGAGGCCCTCGACCGGGCCGCCAGCCTCGACGCTCGCATCCGGAACTGGGTGGAAGCCTTCCTCACCTTCTTCGTCGACCAGCCCGACGCCTTCCGACTGCTCTTCCGGGAGCCGTGGGGATCGGGAGACCCGTTGGTGACCGTCCGCTCCTTTCGGGCCATGGTCGACCTCTCCCGCCAACTGGTGGATCCGTTCGGGCTCAACGACGCATCGGCGGCCGCCCTGGTCACCCTGACCACCGGGACCATCGGCTTGGTGGTGGCGGTGACCGAGCAGGTGCTGGCCGGTCAGGCGGAGTATGACACCGCTGCCGAGTCGGCGGCTGACTTCGTCATCGGCGGCATCAGCGGTCTCCGCCCACCAGCACCCGGGGCACCCGCGGACCGATCCCGCACACCACCTCGTAGTTGATGGTGCCGAGCCGATCGGCCCACTCGGTGGCGGTGATCTCCTCTCCGGCTTGGCGCCCGATGAGCACCACCTCGTCGCCCGGGTTGACCTCCGGGTGCCCGGCCGGTCCGCAGTCGACCATGATCTGGTCCATGGTCACCACCCCGGCCAGCGGTCGCCGAACCCCGCCGATCAGCACCTCGCCGGCCGTGTCGAACAGCCGGCGGGGCACGCCGTCGGCGTAGCCGAGGGGGATGGTGGCCACCTGCGAGCGCACCTCCAGCGGGCGGCGGCGCCCGTAGGACGGCCGCTCCCCCGTGTCCAGCCAGCGGCACATCGACACCTGGGCGCGCAGTGACAGCACCGGCTCCAACCGGCCGCCGCCGGTGGCGTCGGACAGCTGGGCGGCCAACTCGGGGGTCGGGCTCAACCCGTAGAGGGCGATGCCACACCTGACCATGTCCAGGCGGGCCTCGGGGAAGGCAATGGCGCCGGCCGAGTTGGCGACATGGCGGCAGGGTGGCCGGAGGCCGGCGGCCAGCAGGTCGTCGTGGGCCGACCGGAACCGGTCGAGCTGGGTGCGGGTGAAGTCGACATCGGCCCGGCCGGCGCCGTCGGCCACCGCCAGGTGGGTCCACAGGGCGGCCAGGCGGAGTCGGGGGTCGGCGCCGATGGCGGTGGCCAGCGCCACCGTGCTCCCGGGCTCCGCTCCCACCCGGTGCATGCCGGTATTGACCTTCAGATGGACATCGACCGGACCGAAGTCGCCGGCCGCCGCGGCGCGACCCAGGGCCCGGACCCCGTCGGCGGAGTACACCGTCGGGGCCAACCGGCAGGCCAGCGCTTCCTCCATCGCCGCCGGCGGGGGCTCGGACAGCAGCAGGATCGGGACCTGGATACCCGCCTCCCGGAGCACCACTCCTTCTTCGACCAGGGCCACGGCCAGCCAACCCGCCCCCCCGGCCAGCGCCGCCCGGGCCAGGGGCACCGCCCCGTGCCCGTACCCGTCGGCCTTCACCACCGCGCAGAGCTCGGACGGGCCGACCAGCCGGGCCAGCAGCGACGCGTTGCGCTGGGCGGCCCCCAGGTCGATCTCGGCCCACGCCGGCCGCAGCCGGTCAGCCATGATGGCCACGCCGGTGTTGGCCGGCGGCACCCAGGTCGGAGAGGACCGAGGAGACCAGCACCGGCAGGTCGCCGGCCACCAGCCCCTGCCTCGGACCCCGATCGGCGGCCCGGCCGTGCACGTGGGCGCCCAGGGCGGCGGCCTCCAACGGTGCCACCCCCCGGGCGACCATGGCGCCGATCACCCCGGAGAGGACGTCGCCGGTGCCGGCGGTGGCCAACCGGGGCGAGCCGGACATCGACACCCGGGCCGCCCCGGAGGGCTCGGCCACCGCGGTGGTGGACCCCTTGACCAGCGCCACCGTCCCCGCCGCCCGGGCCAGCCGCCGGGCCGCCCCGAACCGGTCGGGCCCGGGGGGCGCGCCCATCAGCCGTTGGTACTCGCCGTCGTGCGGGGTCAGCACCACCGGGGCCTGATGCTCGAGGGAGTGGGCGTCGTCCAGGAGGCCCAAGGCGAAGAGCCCGTCGGCGTCGATCACCACCGGGATGTCGGCGGCCGCCACCAGCCGGCGAACCTCTTCGGCCGTCTCCGGGTCGCGCCCGATGCCCGGGCCCACCACCATCGACGAGCACCGGTGGGAGGCCTCGAGGGCCGCCGCCGACCAGCCGCGCCCGGGAAGCGCCACGCTGACCGCTTCCGAGCTCGGGGTGTCGGCCAGGTCGCCGCCCGGCACCCCGAGCCGGACCATCCCCGCCCCGGTGCGCATGGCGGCTTGGGCGCAGAGGCCGGCGGCCCCGGTCATCCCCGGGGAGCCGGCCACGATCAGGACCGCCGAGCTCCACTTGTGGTCGTTCCGCCGCCGGGGCGGCAACAGCCGGGCCACGTCGGTGTCCTCCATCAGCTGGAGTTCGGCCGGCCCGACCGGGAGACCGATGTCCGCCACCGATACCCGGCCGGCCAGATCGACCCCGTCGCCCTGGAGCAGGCCGGGCTTGCGGGCGGCGAAGGTGACGGTGCGATCGGCGCGGAGCGGGGTTCCGGCAGCCTCACCGGTGTCGCCGAGCACCCCGGACGGGATGTCCACCGCCAACACCGGGGTGCCGGACACGACGGATGGGGCTTGATACTCACCCCGGAAGCCCGTCCCGTAGGCGGCATCGATGACCAGGTCCCATTCCCCGCCGATGTCCCCGCCGCCGGCGTCGACCACCGTCACCCGGGCCCCCCGGCGCCGGAGCTTGCCCGCCGCCACCCGACCATCGGCCCCGTTGTTCCCCTTGCCCGCCACCACCAGTACCCGGCGCCCGTAGGCCCCGCCCATCATCTGGAGTCCGGCCACCGCCACCGCCTGGCCGGCCCGTTCGATCAGCACCTCCACCGGGGTCGAGGCCTGCGCCTGCCGATCGACGGACTGCATCTCGGAGACGGTGAGGACCGGTCGCACAGCCGCGGCTACGACGCCGACCCGACCGGCGAACCGGCGGCGGCGACACCTTCGGCCACCACGAAGGCCATGGCCATCTCCTCGGTATGGGTCAGTGACAGGTGCCAACCGGAGACGCCCGACCGCTCGGCCAGGGCGGCGGCGGCCCGGTGGAGTCGGAGGGCGGGGGGGCCGAGGCCGACCCGGACCACCTCCACCTCGGAGAACCGGAACGCCCCGATGCCGACCCCGAGCGCCTTCATGGTGGCTTCCTTGGCCGCGAACCGGGTGGCCAGGCGCGGGACCGGGTCGGTGGCCCGGTGGCAGTAGGCCAACTCCTCCTCGGTGAACAGCCGGCCGGCCATCGACGGGCGCCGGGCCAGCAGGCGGCGCAGTCGGGTGACCTCCACCGCGTCGACCCCGATGCCGATCAAACCGGTGCCGTCGATCGGCTGGGTCCCGGTATCCACGATCCGAGGATGGCCTTCACTCGACGGTGACGACTTTGGCCAGGTTGCGGGGACGGTCGACGTCGAGACCGTGGAGCCGGGCCATCGAGTAGGCGAACAGCTGCAGGGGCACCACGTCCACCACCGGAGCGAACAGCTGATGGGTCTCGGGGACCCAGAGGACGGCGTCGGCCTGCCGGGCCGTCTCCTCGTCGCCGTCGTTGCCGACCAGGATCACCGTGGCGCCGCGGCTCTTCACCTCGGCCACGTTGGCCATCATCTTCTCCCACAACCGGGTACGGGTGGCGACCCCGATGACCACCGTCCCCGGTTCCACCAGGGCGATGGGCCCGTGCTTCAGCTCCCCGGCCGGGAACCCCTCGGCCCGCAGGTAGGAGAGCTCCTTCAACTTGAGCGCGCCCTCCAGGGCCACCGGGTAGCCGACGTGGCGACCGAGGAAGATGAAGTTCTGGGCATCGCGATAGGCGGTGGCCACCGCCTCGACGTCGGCGGCCCGGCCCAGCGCCGTCTCCACCTTCCCGGGCAGGGCGCCCATGGCGTCGAGGAACACCCGGGCCTCGTGGGGATAGAGGGTCCCCCGGGTCTGGGCCAGGTAGAGGGCCAGGATCTCCAGGGCGGCGATCTGGGCCAGGTGGGTCTTGGTCGACGCCACCCCGATCTCCGGCCCGGCCCGGGTATAGAGCACGGCGTCGGCTTCCCGGGTCATGGACGAATCCACCACATTGGAGATGACCAGGATCTTGGCGTGCCACCGGCGGGCCTCCCGTAGGGCCTGCAGGGTGTCGACCGTCTCGCCGGACTGGCTCACCCCGATCACCAGGGTCCGGGAGTCGAGGACCGGGTCCCGGTAGCGGAACTCGCTGGAGATGTCGATCTCCACCGGCAACCGGGCCCAGTGCTCGATGGCGTACTTGGCCATCAGCCCGGCGTGGTAGCTGCTGCCGCAGGCCACGATGAACACCTTGTCGACGGCGCGGAGCTCGTCGTCAGAGATGCGGACCTCGTCGAGGGCCAGGGCGCCGTCGGGCAGCACCCGGTCGAGCAGGGTGTTGGCCACCGCCATCGGCTGCTCGTACATCTCCTTGCTCATGAAGTCGGGGTAGCCGTCCTTCCGGGCGGCATCCAGGTCGTAGTCGACGATGCGCTCGGGCGGGTCCACCTCGGTCCCGTCCAGGGTGGTCACCCGGATCGACCCCGGGCGCAGCTCGGCGATCTGGTCGTCCTCCAGGAGCAGGAAGGACCGGGTGTGCCCGAGCAGGGCGGGGATGTCCGAGGCCAGGAACGCCTCCGTCTCGGTGAGCCCCATCACCAACGGGGAGACCCGGCGGGCGGCCACGATGAGGTCAGGCTCGCCGGCATGGATGACGGCGATGGCGAAGTAGCCGCGCACCCGGCCGAGGGTCTCCCGGACCGCGCCGACCAGGCCGGCCTCGGGATGGGCGGCAAGATCCGATTCGATCAGGTGGGCGAGTACCTCGGTGTCGGTCTCCGACTCCAGATGGTGGCCGTTGCGGACCAGCTCGTCGCTGAGCTCCAGGTGGTTCTCGATGATCCCGTTGTGGACCAGCGCCAGCTGGCCACTGCAGTCGACGTGGGGGTGGGCGTTCCCTTCCGATGGGCGGCCGTGGGTGGCCCAGCGGGTGTGACCGATGCCGGTGGAGGCGTCGGTCGGGGCGTCCTCGGCCCGCTTCCTCAGGTCCTCGAGCGACCGGGTGCCGTTGGCCGCCCGGGCCCGCCACGGCCCGTCACCGGCGGTGGTCGGGAGCACCGACAGCCCGGCGGAGTCGTAGCCGCGGTACTCGAGCCGGGTCAGCCCCTCGAGCAGGACGTCAAGGGTGTTTCCGCCTCCGGTGATCCCGATGATGCCGCACATTGGGTCCGAGGCTACTTGGCCGGTCGGCCGGGAGGGGTCGCCGCCGCCTGCAGCTCGTGCCTGACCAGGGTGCTCAACCGCTGGGCGATGGCCTCGGCCACCCCGTCCCCGGTCGCCTCCACCATCACCCGCACCAGCGGCTCGGTCCCGCTGGGCCGGAGCAGGACCCGGCCCTCGGCGCCGAGGTTGGCCTCCTCCTCGGCCACCGCCGACCACACCGCACTGGCGGTCGCCAACAGCCCGGGGTCGGGGACGGCCACGTTCAACAGCACCTGGGGGACCCGGTCGACCAGGCCGTCGAGCAGCTCGGCCAGGGGCTTGCCCGACCTCGCCATCAGGTCGGCCAGCATCAGGCCGGTGAGAAGCCCGTCACCGGTGGTGGCCAACCGCCGGAAGACGATGTGCCCCGACTGCTCTCCCCCCAACGCCAGACCGTCGGCGTCGAGGGCGGCCAGGACGTTGCGGTCGCCCACCGGGGTCTGCTTGACGGTGATCCCCCGGGTCTCCATGGCCTGGCTGAAGCCGAGGTTGGTCATGACCGTCACCACCACGGTGTTGCCGGCCAGCTGGCCGCGGTCGGCCAGGTCGATGGCGAACAGGGCGAGGAGCTCGTCCCCCCCGACGGTGGCTCCGGCCGCGTCCACCGCCAGCAGCCGGTCGGCGTCCCCGTCGAGGGCCAGCCCCAGATCGGCGCCGTGCTCCACCACCGCGCCGGCCAGGGTGTCGGTGTGGGTGGATCCGCATCCGGCGTTGATATTGGCGCCGTCCGGCTCACAGCCAATGGCCAGCACTTCGGCTCCCACCTGCTCGTAGAGGCGGGCGGCGATGTCCGAGGCGGCCCCGTTGGCCCCGTCGACCACCAGCTTGAGCCCGTCGAGACGGCGGCCCTCCAGCAGGGAGACCAGGTGGGTGAGGTAGGCGTCGGCGGCGCTGGGCTCGCTCATCAACCGGCCGACCCCGAAGCCCTCCGGAGGTCGGGGGCCTTTGACGGCTACATCCAGCACCTGATCGAGCTCGTCCTCGATGGCCGTCTCCGCCTCCACCGACAACTTGGTCCCGCCCCGGCCGAACAGTTTGATGCCGTTGTCGGCGAACAGGTTGTGAGAGGCGGAGACCACCGCCCCGGGGATGTCGCGGGTGGCGGACAGCCAGGCGATGGCCGGGGTGGGCAGGACCCCGACGTCGATCACGTCCGCCCCTTCGCCGGCCAGACCGGCCGAGAGGGCGGCCTGGAGCATCGGGGACGAGCGGCGGGTGTCCCGGCCGACCACGAAGGTGGTGGCTAGGAGCTTGCGGGCCGTGGCCCGGCCGAGGGCCAGGACCAGCTCCGGTGACAGCTCGGCGTTGGCCACTCCCCGAACACCGTCGGTGCCGAATCGTGCGCGGCCCATGGGCCTACCGCTTGGAGTACTGAGGTGCCTTGCGGGCCTTCTTCAGGCCATACTTCTTCGATTCCTTCTCCCGGGAGTCGCGGGTGAGGAAGCCGGCCTTCTTCAAGGCGCCCCGCAACTCGGGGTCCATCTCGATCAGCGCCCGGGCGATGCCCATCCGGAAGGCCCCGGCCTGACCCGACACCCCGCCGCCGTCGATGGTCACGTCGATGTCCCACGACTCGGCCGTCTCGGTCAGCCGGAGCGGCTCGGTCACCAGCATCCGGTGGGTGGCGGAGGTGAAGTAGTCCTCGAATTTGAGCTGGTTCACGGTGATGGCGCCCTGCCCTGGACGGAAGCGCACGCGCGCCACCGCCCGCTTGCGTCGTCCGGTGGTCTGGCAGAGGGGGGCGGCGGTGGCCACGAAGTGCTCCTAGTCGTCGATTGGTTCTATCGGCCGATGGGGTCGGCGATCACGCGCCGCTCCGGGCGGACACCGTTCGGCGCGCGCCCGGAAACTCCAGAGGCTGAGGGGATTGTGCAGCGTGGGGATGCTCGGGCCCGTTGTAGACCTTGAGCTTGTCGATCATCTGGCGGCCCAGCCGGTTCCTCGGGAGCATGCCCCGGACGGCGTTGCGGACGACTTCGTCGGCCCGCTCGACCATCAGGTCGGCATAGGGGGTCGAGGTGAGGCCGCCCGGGTACCCGCTGTGACGGTAGGCCAGCTTCGACTCCGCCTTGCCCGCGGTCAGCACCACTTTGTCGGCGTTGATCACGATCACATGGTCGCCGGTGTCGACGTGGGGAGCGAAGATCGGCTTGTGCTTGCCCCGGAGGATGGACGCCACCTCGGTGGACAACCGGCCGAGCACCAGCCCATCGGCGTCCACCACGTGCCAGGCACGGGTGATATCACTGGGTTTCGGGGAGAAGGTGCGCACAAAAGTTCCTTGGTTCAATGATGCCGGGATGAGATTCCCGCAGGTACAGGACGCTGACCACCGGGCGATGCCCGCGTAACGGAGAGGTCCAGCGGCTCACCAGGATACGGCCAAATTAGCCCGGTGAGCAAGCCGGCTCTTCCCCGTAGTGGACTTCCATCAGGGTCAGGCCTCCCGGAGGGGCGGGCTGTGACGCCTGCTGGCGATCGGCGGATCGCAGTATCCAGGTGATATCCGAGGCCCGCTTCCTCCCCCGACCCACGTCGACCAGGGTCCCAACCAGGGAGCGGACCATCTGGTGGCAGAAGGCGTTGGCTTCGATCTCGAAGGCCAGCAGGCGTCCCTCCACCGGGACCAGGGCGGTTCCCTTCGACCCGTCGATCAACGACCACCGGGCGTCGACGACCCGCCGGAAGATCGGATCGTCGGCCGAGGTCCCCGGGACCCGCCGGCAGAACGCCCGGAAGTCGTGCTCGCCGACCACGGCGTCGGCGGCAGCGGCCATGGTCCGGAGGTCGAGCGGGTCGCTCACGTGCCAGGCGGCGGTGGCCAACAGCGGATCGGGCACCGGACCGTTGACCACCAGGTAGCGGTACCGCCGGCCGGTGGCCGACCGGCGGGCGGAAAAGCTCAGCGGCACCGGGCCGGCCTCCCGAACCACGATGGCCGGGGCCAGCTGGCGGTTCACCGAGCGCATCACCGCCGCCGGGTCGAGATTGGAGGCCACCGGGGCGGGGAGGTCGAAGTGGACGACCTGGTCGAGGGCATGGACCCCGGCGTCGGTGCGCCCGGCGCAGGTCAGCGCCACCTCGGTCTGGGTCACCCGGCTGAGGGCCTCGGAAAGGGACCCGCCCACCGTCCGGTGCCCGCTCTGGGCGGCGAACCCCCGGAACCCCGATCCGTCGTAGGCGACCCGGAGGCGCCAGCGGACGACCTCGGGATGGGCTCCCCCCGGAGGGGGAACCACTTCGTCTGTCAAATCAGTTCGATGCGGGCCATCGGGGCGTTGTCACCCGGGCGGTTGCCCAGCTTGAGGATGCGGGTGTAGCCGCCCGGCCGCTCGACGTAGCGGGGGCCGATCTCCTCGAACAGCTTGTGGGCCATGTCCTTGTCCCGGATGAAGGAGACCACCTGGCGCTGGCGGGCGATGCCCCCCTTGGCGGCGGCGGTGATGACCTTCTCGACCTGGGGCCGGAGGGCCTTGGCCTTGGCCTCGGTGGTCACCAGGTACTCGGCGGCGATCAGCGAGGCGACCATGTTGCCCATCATCGCCTTCTGGTGGGCGGAGCTGCCCCCGAACCGGCGGCCCTTCTTCGGCGTGCCGAGCACGGCCGATCAGTCCTTGACCCGCAGGGCGAGACCCCGCTCGTCGAGCTTCTGGAGGACCTCGTCCAGTGACTTCTGCCCGAAGTTGGTGATGTTCAACAGGTCGTCGAGGGTGCGCTCGACCAGTTCCCCGATGGTGTTGATCTGGGCCCGCTTGAGGCAGTTGCGGGGACGCTCGGTGAGGTCGAGGTCCTCGATGCGGAGGTCGAGGTCGGGGGACCCGGCGCCCACCGAGCCGACTTCCCCGAGCTCGAGGCCCTGGGGCTCGTCCTCGAGGTCGGCGACCAGGCCGACCAGCGTGCGGAGGGTGTCACCGGCCGAAGCCAGCGCCTCCCGGGGGGTCAGCGACCCGTCGGTCTCGATGTCCAGCACCAGGCGATCGAAGTCGGTGGACTGCTCGACCCGGACCGGCTCCACGGTGAAGGCCACCCGCCGGACCGGCGAGAAGATGGCGTCGATGGGGATGACCCCGATGGTGGAGGACCGCTTGTTCTTGTCGGCCGACGCGTAGCCCCGGCCCCGCTCCACGGTGAGGTCCACGGCCAGGCGGCCCTTGGCGTTCAACGAGGCGATGTGCTGGGTCGGGCTGAGGACCTCGACGTCGGCGGTCAGCTGGAGATCACCGGCGGTGGCGTCGCCCGGCCCCCGCTTGTCGAGGCGGAGGGTGACCGGCTCGTCGCTGTGCACCCGGATCAGGATGTCCTTCAGGTTGAGGATGAGGTCGGTGATGTCCTCCTTCATCCCCGGGAGGGTGGTGAACTCGTGGAGGGCCTCGTCGAACCGGACCTGGGTGATGGCGGCGCCGGGGATCGACGACAACAGCGTGCGGCGCAGCGAATTGCCGAGCGTGTGGCCGAAGCCGGGATCGAGCGGGCCTACGGCGAACCGTTGGCGGTTGTCTTCTTCTTCACCGATTGCTTCGACGGTGGGACGTTGGATGATGAGCATGCAGATCGTGGCTCCTCGGCAGTGGGATGCGTGGGGTTGATGCTGGTTCGGTTGGCTAGATACTTCGGTAGTGCGAACGTCCGGTGAGGACTACTTCGAGTACAGCTCGACGATGAGCTGCTCCTGGACCGGCTCGTCGATGTGCTCGCGCAGGGGCAGCGAGAACACCTTGACCTGAAAGCGGTCGCCTTCGGCCTCCAGCCAGGGTGGCAGCTGGCGATCGAGGGTATCCATGTTCCGGCGGACATGGAACATCTCCCGGGACGACGGCTTCAACGAGACGACATCGTGCTGGCGGACCCGGTAGCTGGGGATGGTGACCCGCTTGCCGTTGACCAGGACATGGCCGTGCCGGACGAACTGGCGGGCCTGGGACCGGCTGGCCCCCCATCCGGCCCGGAAGGCGACATTGTCGAGGCGCTGCTCGAGCATCCGGAGGAGGTTCTCACCGGTGATGCCCGGGGCCCGGGACGCCTCCACGTAGAGGTTGTGGAACTGGCGCTCGAGGAGGCCGTAGATGCGGCGCGCCTTCTGCTTCTCCCGCAACTGGGCCAGGTACTCCGAGCCCTGGCGCATCCGGTCGCGGCCGTGCTCCCCCGGAGGGTAGGCGCGGCTGTGCCGATCGGTCACCGCTTCGGATACCGGGCATTTCATCGAATAACAGCGCTCCCCCTTCAAGAAGAGCTTGGTGCGCTCCCGCCGGCACAGCCGGCAGACAGGTCCTGTGTAACGAGCCATGTGTAGTCCTTACGTCCCTTGGTTCCCCGGTTAGACCCGACGCCGCTTCTTGGGGCGGCAGCCGTTGTGCGGGATCGGGGTCACGTCCTTGATGCCGGCGACTTCGATGCCGGCGGCGGCCAGCGACCGGATGGCCGTCTCCCGGCCGGAGCCCGGGCCCCGCACCAGGACGTCGACCCGGCGCACCCCGTGCTCCATGGCCCGCTTGGCACACTGTTCGGCGGCCAGCTGGGCGGCGAACGGGGTGGACTTGCGGGAGCCCTTGAACCCGACGTTTCCGGCCGAGGCCCAGGCGAGCACGTTGCCCTCGGGATCGGCGATGGAGACGATGGTGTTGTTGAACGAGCTCTTGATGTGGGCGATCCCGTAGGTGATGTTCTTCCGCTCGCGGCGGCGGGGCCGACGGGCGGCACCCGGCTTGGTGGTCTTGGCCATTACTTGCGGACCTTCTTCTTCCCGGCGACCGTCTTCTTCGGTCCCTTGCGTGTGCGGGCATTGGTATGGGTGCGCTGGCCGTGGACCGGTAGGCCCTTGCGATGGCGGATGCCCTGGTAGCAGCCGATCTCCATCTTGCGCTTGATGTCCTGGGACACGTCGCGGCGGAGGTCGCCCTCGACGGCGACGTTGGCGTCGATGTAGGTGCGGAGGTGGGTGACCTCCTCGTCGGTCAGGTCGCGGACCCGGGTGTCGCGGTTGGTCCCGGTGGCGTCGCAGATGCGCTGCGAGGTGGTCAGGCCGATGCCGTAGATATAGGTGAGGGAGATCTCCAGCCGCTTCTCGCGGGGGATGTCGACGCCTGAGATACGGGCCACTGTGGTTTCCTTACTCTTCCTTGCCGGGTCCCGCGAGACCTAACCCTGCCGCTGCTTGTGGCGGGGGTTCTCGCAGATGACGACGACCCGCCGGTGACGGCGGATCACTTTGCACTTTTCACACATCGGCTTGACGCTGGGTCGAACCTTCACGTTTCCGTCCTTGTCTCGTACTGCTCTGCTTCGCCTGCTCCCGCCACCGGCGGGACCCGCCCGCCCACCGGTCACTTGTAGCGGTAGGTGATCCGTCCTCGGGCCAGGTCGTAGGGGGTGATCTCCACCTGGACCTTGTCCCCCGGGAGGATCCGGATACGGTGCATCCGCATCTTCCCGGAGCTGTGCGCCAGCACCTTGTGGCCATTCTCCAGTTCGACCCGGAACATGGCATTGGGGAGCGGTTCGACGACCGTTCCCTCTAACACGATGGCGTCTTCCTTGGGTTTGGGCAGGTGAATCTCCTCGATACTCTGTCGTTCTGGTCCGCTCGGCCAAAAGGCCAGCGTGCAGCACAGATCGCGACCTAATGATCTGCCCGCACCGCCACCGGAAGCACACCAGTTGGGGCACGACCGCAAGCGGGGTCGACCCGCCATCCCATACCGGCGGCGAGCCGAATAGCTATTCTAGCTGCTCGGCGGCAAATTGCCAGTTCGACCGGCTCCGACGGCCGGCCGGGGCGGTTTTCGGCCGCCTCAGAGGACGGTGAACACCTCGGGCCCGTTGTCGGTCACCGCGATGGTGTGCTCGAAATGGGCCGACAGGCGCCCATCGGCGGTCACCACGCTCCAGCCGTCGTCGAGTTGCTCGGTGCCCGGGCCCCCGGCGTTCACCATCGGCTCCACCGCGAAGACCATCCCGGTCTTCAGCATCGGCCCCGGGGTGCCCGGCCAGTAGTTGGGGACCTGGGGATCCTCGTGCATGGCCGTCCCGATGCCGTGGCCGACGTACTCGCGGACCACCGAGAACCCGGCCGCCTCCGCCACCTGCTGGACGGCCCGGCCCACTTCGTGGAGGCGGTTCCCCTCGGTGAGCTGCTCGATGCCGGCGAACAGGCTGGCCTTGGTCACCTCCATCAGCCGGGTGGCCTCGGCGGAAACCTCGCCGACCCCGGTGGTGTAGGCGGCATCGCCGTGGTAGCCCTCGATGATGGCCCCACAGTCGATGGAGACGATGTCCCCCTCGACCAGCACCACCTCCGGCGAGGGAATGCCGTGGACGATCATGGAATTGGGCGAGGTGCAGACCACGGCGGGAAACCCGTGATAGTTGAGGAAGTTCGACTTGGCGTCCCGCTTCTCCAGGACCTCCCGGGCCACCCGGTCGATGTCCTCGGTGGTCACCCCGGGGCGGATGACGGACCGGGTGGCCTCGTGGATCTCCGCCACCACCCGGCCGGCCCGGCGCATCTTGGCCAACTCGTCGCGATTCCGTCTCATCCGGCCCAGTGTCTCATGCCAGCTGCCGGCCTCGGCGGCCGCGCCGTTCCTCGATGGCCTTGATCATCCGACGGGTCACCGAGTCCGGGGTCCCGGTGCCGCTGACCGGGGCCAGCTGGTCCCGGTCCTGGTACCAGTCGATCAGCGGCGCCGTCTGGCGTTCGTAGAGCTCGAGGCGACGGGTGATGGCCTCTTCCTGGTCGTCCTCCCGCTGGATCACCTCGCCCCCGCAGACATCGCAGGTCCAGTTGATCAGCGGCGGGGTGATGGTCGAGTAGTTCGCCCCGCAGTCGACGCAGACCCGCCGGGCGGCCAGGCGACGCAGCACCTGGGTGGTGGGGACCTCGATGTCGACGGCGGCGTCGAGGTGCAGCGGGTTGAGGATGGCGGCGAGCTCTTCGGCCTGGGCCACCGTGCGGGGGCAGCCGTCGAGCACGAAGCCCCGGGCCCGGACGTCGCTCTCGTTGAGCCGGGTGGCGACCATCTCCATGATGAGGTCGTCGCCCAGCAGCTCGCCCCGGTCCATCTGGTCCTTGGCCTTGATGCCGAGCGGGGTCCCCTGCTTCACCGCCGCCCGCAGCATGTCCCCGGTCGAGACATGCGGCACGACGTAGTGATGGGAGAGGCGCACACACTGTGTCCCCTTGCCCGCCCCCTGTTTGCCGAGGACAATGAGCCTGGCGCCCGGTACCACTTACTTGAGGAAGCCCTCGTAGTTTCGCATCATGAGCTGGCTGTCGATCTGTTTCATCGTCTCCAATGCCACGCCCACGGCGATTAAGAGTGTGACCCCAAAGAAAGGGTAACTGTTGATGTTCCAGGCGGCCATCAGCAGCGACGGCACCACGGCCACCCCGCCCAGGAATATGGCGCCGGGCCAGGTGATCCGGTTCAGAATGTGGGCCAGGTACTTCTCGGTCTGCTGCCCGGGCCGGATGCCGGGGATGAACCCACCCTGTTTTCGGATGATGTCCGCCTGCTGGTGCGGATCGAAGGCCACGTACACGTAGAAGAAGGTGAACAGCAGAATGAAGATGAAGTAACTGAGGATGTAGAAGAGGCTGGTCGGGGTCACGTTGTGGTTGACCCAGTTCCGAAAATAGGCCGAGGGCACGATGTTGGACAGCAACACCGGGATGTAGAGCACCGAACTGGCGAAGATGATCGGGATGACCCCGGCCTGGTTCACCTTCAAGGGGATGTAGGTGCTGGAGCCGCCGTACATCTTGCGACCGACCACTCGTTTGGCGAAGGTCACCGGTATCCGGCGCTGGCCCTGGTCAACGAAGACGATCACCACCAGCAGGATGAGCGACACCAGGATGATGACCCCGAACTTGACCCGCCCGCCCTCCTGGAGCACCGAGTTCATGCCGGTGGGGATGCCGGCCACCACGTTGGCGAAGATGAGGATCGACATCCCCTGGCCGATTCCCCGCTGGGTGATGAGTTCGCCCAACCACATGACGAAGGCGGTGCCGGCGGTCAGGGTGAGGACGATGAACCCGGCCCTCCAGATCGAATAGTGGAGGATCAGGTCGATGCTCGAGCTCGAGCCGAACAGCCCGCCCCCACCCTTGTGGAACAGGTAGACCAGCCCGGTCGACTGCATGAGGGCGAGGGCCACCGTCAGGTAGCGGGTGGTCTGGGTCAGCTTCTTCTGGCCGATGGCGCCCTGGTCGCGCCACTGCTCGAGCTTGGGGATCACCGTGGCCAGCAGCTGGATGATGATGCTGGAGGTGATGTAGGGCATGATCCCCAACCCGAACACCGCCATCCGGGTGAGCGCGCCCCCCGAGAACAGGTTGAGGAAGCCCAACACGCCGGACGACTTGGACGCCGCCGTCAGTTGCTGGATCTTGGAAAAGTCGACATACGGCGAAGGAATGTTGGCGCCAAACTGATAAATGGCGATAACGACCAACGTGAAAAGAACCTTCTTGCGAAGGTCGGGGATGCGAAAGATGTTGGCCAAACTGGCGAGCATGGGGCTCCTCGACGCCGGACGGTCCGCCGATGCTACCGGTTGGTGAGGGCGTTGCCCTGCGCGGGCGGTCGACCGTGGCCGAACGGCAACGGGATCACGGTGACGGATCCACCGGCGGCGGTAATGGCCGCCTCCGCCGTCTTGGAGAAGGCGTGAGCCTCCACCCGAATGGCGCGGGTCAATTCCCCGCCACCCAGGATCTTTACCAGTGTGCCCTTCCGGGCCAGCCCGCCGGCGACGATGGCGGCGAGGTCGGCGGTGTCACCCTCGATGGCGGCGAGGGCACCGACGTTGACCGGCGTGTAGTCGATCCGGAACGGGTTGGTGAAACCCCGCAGCTTCGGGATCCGCTGCATCAAAGGCAACTGGCCACCCTCGAAACCCATGGGGATGGTGTCGCGGGCGCCCTGGCCCTTGGTGCCCCGTCCGGCGGTCTTGCCGCCCTTCCCGGCGATGCCGCGGCCAACCCGGCGGCGGGGTCGGGTCGAACCGGCCGGCGGCCGGAGCTCATGAACCTTCATCGTGTACCTCTTTCGTCCTGAGTCGCCCCAGTGACCTCGACCAGATGGGGCACCCGGGCGATCATCCCGCGGATCTCAGGGCGGTCGGGCAGCACGTTGGTGCGCCCGATCCCGCGCAGGCCCAAGGCTCGCAGGGTGCCCCGGTGCTTGGGCTTGGTGCCGATGCCCGACCGGACCTGGGTCACCCGCAGCCATCCGGTGGTCGTCGACTTGTCGGCGGCGGCAGCAGCCATCTCAGCTCACCTCCGTGAACACATCGCCCTGACGCTGCCGCTCGCGGTAGGCGCGAAGGACGCCGCCGGGGATGATCTCCTCCGCCGGCTTGCCCCGGAGGATGGCGATCTCGTCGGGCCGCTTGAGCGACTTGAGCCCGGCGATGGTGGCGTGGGCCACGTTGATCCCGTTGGAGGAGCCGAGTGACTTGGCCAGGATGTCGCGGATCCCGGCCATCTCCAGGATGGCCCGGGCGGCGCCGCCGGCAATCACCCCGGTACCGGGTGCGGCCGGCTTCAACATCACCCGGCCGGCCCCGCTCTCGCCGAGCACGGGGTGAGTGATGGTGGTGCCGGCCAGCGGGACGTCGAAGACGTTCTTGCGAGCTTCCTCGATGCCCTTCTGGACGGCCAGGCCGGCTTCTTTGGCCTTGCCGTAGCCCAGACCCACCTTCCCGTTGCCGTCGCCGACGACCATGAGGGCGGCAAAGCTGAAACGGCGGCCACCCTTGACCACCTTCGACACCCGGTTCACCCGGATGGTGCGCTCTTCGTACTGCAGCTCGGTCATATCCTCAGAACTCCAAACCCTCGGTCCGGGCAGCATCGGCCAGTGCCGCCACCCGTCCGTGATAGGTGAACCCCCCGCGGTCGAAGACCACGGTGGTGATGCCGGCCGCCTTGGCCCGGGTGGCCACCAGTTTGCCCACCGCCTGGGCGGCCTCGATGGTGCCGCCGGGCTTGCCCCGCAGCTCCGCCTCCACCGTCGACGCCGAGACCAGGGTATGGCCGGCGTCGTCGTCGACGACCTGGGCGGTGATGTGCTTGCTCGACCGGAAGACGGCCAGGCGGGGTCGGACCGCGGACCCGGCCAGCTTGCGGCGGACCCGCTTGTGCCGGCGGATCCGGAGCTCGAGTTTGTGATCGGTTGCGGTACCCATTACTTGGCTGCCTTCCCGGCCTTGCGGACGACCCGCTCGCCGGCGTATCGGACACCCTTGCCCTTGTAGGGCTCGGGCTTGCGAAACCCGCGGATCTCGGCCGCCACCTGGCCGACCTTCTGCCGATCGATGCCGGTGATCACCACCTCGGTCGGCTTCGGCGTCACGATCGCGATGCCGGCCGGGATCTGGTAGAC
>DASXFR010000139.1:0-12132 GCA_036489495.1 Acidimicrobiales bacterium
CAGCCCGAAGCGCGACTCGCCCCCGAGGACCAGGTCCACACCGGAGGTCCGGGGGGTGGACATCGCCGCCACCGTGTCACCGCCGAGGATCCGGACCCCGTCGACCTCCCCGATCAGCCCGGCGTACATCCGGGCCAGCGATCGGGCGGTGGTGATCCCGTTGGCCGCCGGCACCTCGGCGGCGTGCACCTCCCGGGTGTTGAACACCCCGTCGCCCTCCTCGAAACTGCCGAAGGCGCCGCCCAAGAAGAGGGCCCGGGTCCCCAGACCGTCGGGCGCGAAGTTGATGGCCATCCTCTCGAGCTCCTCGCGGGGCATGTCGGCGATGTGGTCGAGGGACATGTTCAGCGGCGCCACCCGGGGCTCCTCCGACTCGGGGAGCCCGATCCAGAACTCGAGACCCAGCGGGGCGGCCACCTCCTCGGCGAAGAAGGCTCCGAGGCTCTTGCCGCTGACCCGCCGGACCACCTCGCCCACCAGCCACCCGTAGGTGAGCGCGTGGTAACCGTGGGCGGTCCCCGGCTCCCACAGCGGCTTCTGAGCGGACAGGGCGGCGATCATCGGGTCCCAGGCCAGCGCCTCGGGGAGGGTGAGGGTGACGTCGATGGCGGGCAGGCCCGCCTGGTGGGTCAGCAGCCATTCGACCGGCAGGCCGGCCTTGCCCTCGGCCCCGAACTCCGGCCAGTACTCGGTCACCGGGGCCGACGGATCCAGCCGCCCGCGCTCGATGAGGAGGTTGGCGCACACCGCGGTCGCCCCCTTGGTGGTGGAGAACACCAGTTGGAGGGTGTCGGGCCCGTAGGCGAGCCCGGTGCGGGCATTGGCCGTCCCTCCCCACAGGTCGACCACCGGGACACCGTCCTTGTACAGGCAGAACGCCGCCCCCTGGTCGCCGCGCTGGGTGAAGTTGGCGGCGAAGGCGTCCCGCACCCCCTCGTAGCCCGGCTCCACCCGTCCGTCGACCGTCGCAGGCTGGGTATCGGTCATGGTTCCCCCACTCTCATCCGGCGGGTCGCCACCGGTGGCGGCCCCGGCGAACGATACCGGTGCCGACCGGTCGGGGGCCACCTCCGCCGGTTGGAGGGAATGTTGCGGACGCAACTATGTTGGAAAGGGTGACAGGTTGAGGCCGGACCCGGTCAGGTGACCGGCAAGGGGCCCAGCGCAAGGAGGTCGGCGATGCCGGCGGTAACAGTTGAAGACACGGTTTCCCTGCCCCGGATCCCGGATCCGGACCCGGTGGCGACCGCCGGGCGACGGGTGGTCTCGGTCACCTCGGCCCCCACCGCCTTCGAGGGCGAGGGCTTCCCGGTGCGCCGGGCGTTCGCCGGGGTCGACGGCCGCCACCTCGACCCCTTCATCCACATGGACCAGATGGGGGAGGTGGAGTACGCCCCCGGCGAGGCCAAGGGCACCTCCTGGCATCCCCACCGCGGCTTCGAGACGGTCACCTACATGATCGACGGCACCTTCCAGCACCGGGACTCGATCGGCGGCGGCGGGTTGATCACCGACGGGGACACCCAGTGGATGACGGCCGGATCGGGGATCCTCCACATCGAACGCCCGCCGGACGCGCTGGTGGCCAGCGGCGGGGTCTTCCACGGCATCCAGCTCTGGGTCAACCTGTCGAGGGCGGAGAAGATGACCGCCCCCCGGTACCAGGACATCGGGGCCGGCAACGTGGTGCTGCTGTCGAGTCCGGACGGCGGCGCTCTGGTCCGCCTCATCGCCGGCGACGTGGCCGGCTTCGCCGGACCGGGCTCGACCCACTCGCCGATCACCATGCTCCACGCCACCGTGAGCCCGGGGGCGAAGCTGGTGCTGCCCTGGCGCCGCGACTTCAACGCCCTGGTCTACGGGCTGTCCGGCGACGGGAGCGTCGGTGACCACGGACAGCCCCTCCACTCCGGCCAGCTGGCCGTGCTCGGGGACGGCGACAACGTGGTGGTGGCGGCCGATGCCGTCCAGGAATCACGCTCGCCCGGGCTCGACGTGCTGGTGCTCGGCGGCCGCCCGATCCGGGAGCCGGTCTACGCTTACGGGCCGTTCGTGATGAACACCAAGGAGGAGATCGCCCGGGCGTTCGAGGACTTCCACGCCGGTCGGCTGGGAACGGTGCCGGTGGAGCCGGCCTGACCCACCCACCCGGGTGGGTATCCAGGGAACCCCCGGGAGATCAGTTGCCCTCGCCGCCACTGGGGGTACAGGAGCGGGGATCCCAGGGTTGGAGCGGGGTCACCGCCGCCGACGGGGGCTGGAAGTCGCCGTTGGTGGTGGTCGTCGTGGACGGCGCGGTGGTGGTGCTGGTCGCCCCGGTCCCGACGGTGGTGGGGCTGGCCGAGGCGGCCGGCGGGTTGACGGCGAACTGGGTGCCGGTGACCACCGTCACCTGGGCCCCGTCGGTGACCTGGGTCGGGTCGAGGGCCATGATCACCGATCCGGAGATGGACGATGCCACCGTCTGGGCGGCGGCTTCGAGGGCCGGGGTCGCCTGGGCGTAGTAGACGACGGTCTCGGCCTGGTCGCCGACCGGGGTGACGTCGCCGACCCCGGTCATGGTGAACCCGAGGGCGGCGAGGGCGTTGGAGGTGTCGGTGGCCTGGTTGGTGGTGTCCGAACCGTTCATCACCGACACGGTGACCGAGCTCGGGGCCGGGAGCTTGCCGCCGTGCATCGAATCGGTGGTGGCGTCGATCCCGAGGAACTGGCGGATCACCTGCTGGTCCTGGGCGGCGGCCGGGAACTCGATGTCGCCGTAGGAGCCGCCTTTGTAGCTGTAGGACCCGGTCTGGCTGACCTGGACCGGCAGGGTGTACTGGGGGGCGGTCCCGGCGTTGACCCCGTGGAAATCGAGGACCAGGTTGATCATGTCGCGGATGGAGAACTTGGAGTCGACCGACAACTGGGAGGCAACCCCATTGACCAGCTGGGTGTCGGTGATGGGGTTGGACAGGCCGTTCTTGGAGACGGCGGTGGCCAGCACCCGCAGGAACTCGTGGTCGCGCCGGATCCGGGCCAGGTCGCTGGAGTTCTCGAACGGCCAGTAGTTCGGATTGCTGGTGGTGACCCCCGGCCCCTGGTACTGGAGGTGGCGGGCCCGCACCACCTGGAGGGCGTGGAGGCCGTCGAGGGCCACGCACCCGGTGGTCTGCTGGTTGAGGCCGGAGTAGGCGTCGTACACCGGCATCGGGAAGTACATCTTGACCCCGCCCAGCGCGTTGACCACGTTGGCGAAGGTGTCGAAGTTGAGCACCACGTAGTGCTGGATGGGGATCCCGAAGTCCTCGTTGATGGCCGCCACCAGCTGGCTCGGCCCCTGGTAGAGGGCGGCGTCGATCTTGTTGGCCCCGGTGGTGCGGGCGTTGGGGATGAACAGGTCGCGGGGGATCGAGAGGATGGAGACCTTGTGCTTGTTCGGGTCGAGGTGGAGGATCATGATCACGTCGCTGTTGACCCCGTTGACCCCCTGGGAGCAGAGCCCGTAGGCGGGATTCTGGACGGTGAGAGCGCACCGGTCGGTCGAGCCGACCATCAGGATGTTCTCGGTGCCGGCGTCGGCCCCGGTGGTGGGGGAGTCGATGAGGCCCTTCACATCCAGCCGGTGGAGCTCGTGGTCGAGGTAGTAGCCGTAGCCGGCGACGCTGCCCACCCCGGCCATGATGAGGATAACCAGGGCCAGCAGCACCCGCTTGGTCTTCTTGTAGCGCTTGGGCGGCTTGGTGGCCCGGTGGGAGTGGCGCTTGCGCTTGTGGCCGCTCTTGATCTCCTCGCCCAGCCGGTGGAGGCCGGACTCGTCGAAGGTGCCGGGGCTCTTGGTCTTCCCGGCCCGGATCACCGAGGGGTCGATGGGGGCGTCGGGTTCGGCGCCGTTGGTCTCCGCCCCGGGCAGCGGGGGCGACGCGGTGAGCGTCCCATTGGTGTCCACCGCCGGCGTTCCGGTATCCGACCCGTTGGTGTCCACCGGGGGCGGCTCAGGGCTCGACCCGGGTGATGCTCCGGGACCGGAATTACCCTCGATCATCGAGCCGAGGGCGCGCAGCCCCTCCTCGTTGGGGATGCTTCCGCGCCGCGGCTGACGGGTGGGGTCGGTAGCGGGCCCTTCAGGAGGACCGCTGCTGGCCATGGCCGTCAACGGTAGCAAGAGAGTCACCGTTGCCGGTAGCAGCCTGGGTACCGATCGGGCAGGTGATGATGGGTGCGGCGGCGGCGATTCGAGCCCGCCGGGTCAGAGCTTGTCCGGTCCGAGCAGTCCGGTGACCGCCAGCCCGGCCATGATGGTCAGCGGGACCATCACCACCCCCACCGCGCTGTAGGTCCGCACCGAGGGGGCAGCGCCCTCCCGCTTGGCCACCCGGAGCCAGAAGATGGCCGACAGCGAACCGGTCACCACCAGGTTCGGGCCGAGGTCGAGGCCGATGAGCAGCGCCCTCGGGTGCAGCGGCGCTCTCGACGACAGCAGCACCGCGGCAGGCAGGTTGTTGACCAGGGAGGCGGACCCGGCGGCGATCCAGGAAGAGGCGACCGGCCCGGCCACCCGCATCAGGTGACCGGGGGCGTCCCACACCCGGGCCAGATACCCGAGGGCCACCGCCACCACGAACAACCCGGCCAACAGGGCGGGGTTGGCCGAGCGGCTGGCCAGCGAGAGGGAGAGCCTCCGGCTGGCCAGCTGGACCATCACCACGGCGAGCCCGAGGGCCAGCACCGGGACGGCCGGATCGGGAACGACGAGCACCATCACCGCCGCCCCGGCCACCCCGACGATGCCCGCCCCCCACCGGGGCGCCACCGGCTCGATCGGCGGGCGGGCCGGCGAGGTCAGGTCGTTGCGCCGCCAGACCACCAGCACCGCCAGGGTGACCACCACCGCCGCCGCCCAGGCCGGGGCCATGCCCGCCGCGAACGAGCTGCCGCTCACGTCGCGACCGTGGAGGACCAACAGGTTGGTCAGGTTCGAGCCGGGGAGCAGGAGCGACGCCGAGTTGGACATGAACACCGCCCCGTAGAGGAAGGCGGTCTCGCCCAGGCGCCGGCGGCGGGCGGCGTGCAACAGGATGGGGGTGAGGAATACCACCGAGGTGTCCAGGTTGAGGATGACGGTCACGACGACCACCAGTGCCATCAACGACGTGAACAGCACCAACCCGCCGCCCGGCAGCCGGGCGGCCAGGGTGCCGGCCGCTTCGAACAATCGGTCGGAGGCCGCCACCACCCCGACCAGCAACAGCCCGGCGATGAGCACGAACGGGGGCCAGGTCTGTGCCAGCGCGTGTGAGAGGGCGGTGGGCACCGTCAGAAATTAGAGGCCATACGCGGAGCCACCGGAGCGCCGGACCCCCGGGCCGCCGGCCGCCGCCGTCGAGGGGTGGATCAGGCCGGCGCCGGGCGAGCCAGGGTCGCCTCGTCGTCCGGATGGGGGGCCGATGCCGACCCGGTGGCGGCACTCGAGCCGTTCGACCCGCGGCCATCGATGGCGGATGCCGCCGCCCGCACCGGCACCGCGGTCACCGGCAGGTCGTCGGGTTGCAACCACAAGGTGTCGAACCAGTAACGCACCGTCCAGGTCGGCCAGTTGTTGGTCACCCGTCCCGACGCGGTCTTGTACCAGCTCCGGCAGGAGTTGACCCAGGTGGTCCCCAACATCAGCCGTTGGACCCGGGCATCCTCGCGGTCGTAGGCCCCGGTAGTGACCTCGATGGTGGCCGGGACGCCGGAGGTGCGGGCCTCGGTGTCGGCGGCCAGTGCCTGGAGCACCACGTTGAGCTGGCGCTCGACCATGAAGAGGATGGAGTTGTGCCCGAGGTTGGTGTTGGGCCCGTAGAGCAGGAAGCAGTTGGGAAATCCCGCCACCGAGATCCCCAGGTAGGCGCGGACCCCGTCCTCCCAGGCCGACGCCAGGGTGCGACCGCCGCGGCCGGTGACGGGAATCGCCGACAGGAAGTCGGTGGTGTGGAAGCCGGTCCCGAAGATCAGCACGTCGGCCGGGCGCCGCTTCCCGTCGGCGGTCACCACCGCGTCGGCCTCGACCCGCTCGATGGGCTCGTTGACCACCTCGACGGTCGGACGGAGGATGGCCGGGTACCAGTCGTTGGAGATGAGCAGCCGCTTGCACCCGACCGGGTAGTCGGGGACCACCGACTCCGCCGGCAGCCGATCGGAGACCACCTGGGTCTCGATGCCCTTGGTGATCAGCTTCCGGAAGAACCGGCCGGCCCAGCTGTCCTTCCGGAAGGCGAACCACTTGGTCTCCAGCGACCAGTAGATCCGCCAGCGGTAGGCGAGCTCGTAGGCCCGCACATGGTCGAGCAGCCACCGCTGGACGGGACCGTAGACCTTGTCGGGCTTGGGCACCACGTAGTTGGTGCTGCGTTGGAAGATGGTGAGCTGCCCGGCCTGGGCGGCGACGGGCGGGACGAACTGGATGGCGCTGGCCCCGCTCCCGACCACCGCCACCCGCTTCCCCTCCAGGTCGACCTGGTGGTCCCAGCGGGCCGAGTGCCAGCTGGGCCCGGCGAAGGTTTCGAGCCCGGGGAGGTCGGGGATCGACGGGCGGTTGAGCTGCCCGCAGGCGAAGACGACGGCATCGGCATCGAGCACCTCGGACTCGCCGCCGGTGGCGGTGACCGTCACCCGCCAGCGGCCGGATCCCTCGTCGAAGGCGGCATCGTTGACGGTGGTGCCGAGGCGGAGGTGACCGGCGAGCCCGTGGTGGGCCACCAGCTGTTCGGCGTAGTCGAGGATCTCCGGCTGTTCGGCGAAGCGACGGGTCCAGTCCGTCTTGGATGCGAACGAGAAGGAGTAGAGGTGGGAGGGGACGTCGCAGCCGCTCCCCGGGTAGGTGTTGTCCCGCCAGGTCCCGCCGACCCCGTCCGACTGCTCGATGATGGTGAAGTCGGTGACGCCGGCCCGCTGCAGCTGGATGCCGGTTCCGAGCCCGGACATCCCGCCCCCGACGATGATCACCGACGGCACCGGTTGCCCGGCCTGCCGAGCGGCGCTCACCGCCCGCTGCATCCGCCTCAGGCCGATGTTCAACGCCAACTCGAAACCCCCCAGGTTGTCGGGCCGGTCCACGGTGGGATGGACCGGATCTTCAGGTTATGGGGTCGGGGGGTCCGGCCCCAAATCTCCCCGGTGTCGGAGTCAGAGCAGCGCGCCGAGTGGTGTCCAGGCCAGGTCGTGGGCGTCGGCGACCGGCGGGTAGACGATGTTCCCCCCGACCACGTTGACGCCATCGGCCAACGCCGGGTCGGACCGGGCGGCGTCCCGCCACCCGTGGTCGGCAATGGCCAGGGCGTAGGGCAGGGTGGCGTTGACCATCGCGTGGGTGGAGGAGTGGGGGACGGCGCCGGGCATGTTGGCCACGCAGTAGAAGAGCGACCCGTGGACCTTGAAGGTCGGATCGGCGTGGGTGGTCGGCCGGGTCGATTGGAAGCAGCCCCCCTGGTCCACCGAGATGTCGACCAGCACCGATCCGGGGCGCATCTGCGCCACCAGGGCGTCGGACACCAGGATCGGCGCCTTGGCCCCGACCACCAGCACGGCCCCGATCACGATGTCGGCGTCGATGCAGGTCTCCTCGATGGCGTGAGCGCTCGACGCCACCGTCTCCAGCGCCCCCCGGAAATGGTGATCGACCTGGCGGAGCCGGTCGAGGTTCCGGTCGAGGATGTAGACGTCGGAATGCATCCCGACGGCCATCGTCGCCGCCGCCATGCCCGCCACCCCGGCACCCAGGATCACCACCCGGGCGGATCGCACCCCGGGAATGCCGCACACCAGCACTCCCCGCCCACCCGCCGGGCTCATCAGATGATGGGCCCCCATCAGCGGGGCCATCCGTCCCGCCACCTCGCTCATCGGGATGAGCAGGGGCAGGGAGCCGTCCGGGAGTTGGACGGTCTCGTAGGCGATGGCGGTGGTGCCGGCCACCATCAGCGCCTCGGTGCACGACCGGGAAGCGGCCAGATGGAGGTAGGTGAAGAGCACCTGGTCCGGCTTCCGGCCGAGAAGCGGGTACTCCTCGGGGACCGGTTCTTTCACCTTCAACACCAGGTCGGCCCGGGACCAGATGTCGACGGCGTCGGTCAGCACCGACGCGCCGGTGGCCACGAACTCCCGGTCATGGATCGACGAACCGATCCCGGCCCCGGACTGGACGAGCACCGTGTGCCCGGCGGCGGTGAATTCCCTCACCCCGGCCGGGGTGGTCGCCACCCGGAACTCACCACTCTTCAACTCCGTGGGCACCCCGATGATCATGCGGCCACCTCCCCCGGCATTGTGGCATTTGCCGAGGTGGAGGCGGTGCCGGGGAGGGTTTCCATCGGCAGTGGACGGGTGGTAGTGAACACATCGCCCAGTTGGGACGTATCCCCATCTACCGAACTCGGAAAGGGACGCATCGATGACATTTCACTCACTTCCCCGTTTCCCCCGAATCTCCGGGGCCCACAAGCTGCTTGCGGTTGGCGCCTTCGCGGCCCTGGCCGCCGCGGCGGGTTGCTCGTCGGGCTCGGCCACTTCGACCTCGACCACGACCTCGTCGGCTGCCGCTGGTTCGAGCGGCTCGGGAGGCGCGGTCACGGTCACCGCGGCGTCGAAGAGCTCGGTGGGGTCCGTACTCACCAACGCCCAGGGCATGACCCTGTACCGGTACACCTCGGACAAGCCCGGGGCCTCGGTCTGCACCGGCGGGTGTGCCGCCATCTGGCCGCCCCTGGTTCTCCCGGCCGGGATCACCACCCCGGTGGCCGGGAAGGGTGTGGACGGCCTGGGCACCATCACCCGGCCAGACGGAACGGTCCAGGTCACCTATGACAAGGAGCCTCTCTACACGTACTCCGGTGATTCGAGCCCGGCCGATGCCAAGGGTCAAGGGGTCGAAGGCACCTGGTTCGCGGTGAAATCGGATTCGACCTCGACCGGCGGGGCAACCACAGCCACCACGAAGGCGCCGACCGCCACCACCGCAGCACCCTCGGGTGGGTATGGCTACTAGTCCCAACCGCCCTCAACCCCGCTCGCCCTCCGGTCGTCGCCGGCCGACCGGAGTCGAGCAAGATCGGTTCGCGAGGTGAATGAGTCGGCGACGACTGAGGACCTCCGGCCAGGGTTCGGTCAGGTGGAGCCGGCGGCTCGGGATACCGTTTCTCCCGAGGGGTCCCGCCGGTCGGGGCCGACACGTATGCCCACAGACGAGATCGAACTCCGGGCGGCCTTCGTCGCCCACAGCGGCGAGCTGGTGGCGTTTGCCCGCCGGACCCTCGGGGATGCGCAGCTGGCCGAAGAGGCCGCCCAGGAGACGTTCGTGCGGGCGTGGCGACATCGGGACCGATTCGATCCATCATTGGGTTCGATGCGGACCTGGTTGTTCGCCATCGAACGCCGCCTGGTCATCGACCTGGCCCGGTCCCGAGCCATCAGAAAAACCGAGGTACTGCCACCCGACACCGAGGATCAGGACGACAGCATCGAACGGGCCATGCAGGCCTGGCAGGTCGAAGAGGCGATCCGGCGACTGCGCCACGAGCACCGTCATGTGCTCATCGAGATCTACTACCGGGGCCGCCCCAGCCGGAGTGTGGCCGAAGAACTGGGTATCCCCGACGGCACCGTGCGCAGCCGTCTGTTCTATGCACTCAAGGCACTGAAGCTGGTGCTCGAGGAGATGGGGTGGGAGGAATGAGCAGCCCCGAATGCGACCGGTGGCACGGCTTGCAGGCGATGCACGCCATCGGTCGGCTCGATGCCGACGAGGAGAGCCAACTGCGCGCCCATTTCGAGGCGTGTCCGGCGTGTCGGGCCGAAACCGTCGAGCTGGCCAGGATGGGGACGGCCCTCGGTCTAGTTGAATTCGGCCATCTCGATGACGGGATGGAGCCGGCGAGTCCTCTGGAGTCCGCCACCTGGGAGCGTGTCCGGTGGGAACGGCGCCGACGGGTGCGGATGACGGCCACTCGGTGGACGATGGCGGGAATGGCGGCCGCCGCGGTGGCGGCCATCGCCCTGGTGGTGGTCTCGATCCAGCCGTCGCCGGCGCCGACCAAGACGGTGGCCCTCGGCGGAACCCCGGGAGTTCAGGCGTCGGTGGTGTTGACCTCCAAGGCATGGGGGACCCAAGCCACCTTCAAGGAGTCGGGACAGAAGGCCGGCCAGGTGTGGACGGTGTCGATGGAGACGTCGCCGGGCTCCTGGTGGGTGGCCGGGAGCTACCGGACCGTCGGCTCCGACGGCCAGGTGCAGATCACCCTGGCCTGCGCGGTGCCCGCCGACCGGATCACCCATGTATGGGTGAGTGACGGCGCCGGGCACACCGTGTTGCGGGGGTACGTGCAGGACTAGCTGTGGGCTCGCGGTCAGGGTCGGGCGACCCGGGCCGATTCGCCGCCCATCGACACCACATCACCCGGGTGCAAACGCCGTCCCCGCCGGAGTTCCACCTCGCCGTTGACCCGCACCGCGCCGGCGGCGATCTGTTGCCGGGCATCCGAACCGCTGTCCACCAGATCGGCGAGCTTGAGGAACTGTCCGAGCCGGATCACGCCGTCGGTGATGGCCACCGGGCGGTTCGGTTCAGCCACCGATCACCTCGGCCAGCACCGCCGCCTCGCTGATCTCGGGCCGTTTGGTCGCGGTGAGCAGGGTGAGCGTCCGCTCCTTGGCCAGGGCGGACAGATGCTCGAGGATCGCCGCCCGGTCGGGCTCCTCGAGCTCGACCCGGTACCGCCGGGCGAACTCCTCGAATCGCTCGGGGACATGGCCGTACCATTTTCGGAGTTCAGTCGACGGGGCCACGTCCTTGCACCACTCGTCCACTGCCGCCCGCGGTTTGGACACGCCCCTCGGCCACAGGCGGTCGACGAGCACCCGGGCACCGTCATCGGATCCCGGCTCCTCATACACGCGTCGTATACGAACTTTCGGCTTCGGCGCCATGGTTACGAGCCCCGGACGTCGAGGAACCGAAGGAGCGCCAACCGCGCGATGTCCTCCCCAGTTCTGAGTGGTCCCGGTGCCACCATGGCGATTCTCCCCATGTGTCTCGTGCTCCGACCTCCATACTGCCTGAAGTGCCTAGCCTGGAAGTGATGCCGGACGACCAGGCTGGAAACGACACCGCCGAGCCGGTGCTGGGTGGGGACCCGGCCTGCTGGCTGCATCAGGTATGTGACACCTGTGGAGCGCTGGTGGGACGCGACAACGCGCACGCCTGCGCGGCGCGACTCCGGTCGCCACCCGAGTGACTCTCGATTGACGGCGGTAGTTTGTCGATGCGCAGACCCTGCGCCCGTTGGGAGGATTTGTGAGTCCCGGGCTCGAAGTTCCAATTCTGATCGGCAACCTAGTGCGGGTTGAGCCACTGTCCATGCAACACGCGGATGACTTGACCGCGACCGCCGAGGAGGACCGCAGCTCCTACGGGTTCACCAAGGTGCCCCGGGGGTCGGCGGAGATCAAGGAGTACATCCAGGCTCAGATGGCCCGAGCCGACCAGGGCGAGCTGCTTCCCTTTGCCCAGATACGGCTGGCCGACGAGCGAGCCGTCGGGAGCACCTCCTATCTGAGCATCCGGTTCCGGCCGGAGAAGGCAGATCCCTTCGCGGTGGAGATCGGCTCGACCTGGCTGGGAGCATCGGCGCAGCGCACCGGGATCAACACCGAGACCAAGCTGCTGTTGCTCGAACACGCGTTCAATACCTGGTCGGTCGCCCGGGTCGACTTCAAGACCGATGCCCGCAATGTTCGCTCCAGAAACGCCATCGAAGCCCTCGGCGCCCAGTTCGAGGGTGTCCTGAGAAACTGGCAACCCTCGCTGGTCGTCGGCGAGGAGGATCGGCACCGCGACTCGGCGATGTTCTCGATTCTGGACTCGGAGTGGCCGGATACCGAGGCCCGATTGCGCAAGCGGTTGAGCCTGTACTCCGTCCACTGATCCCGACGGAAGGGATCGCTGGGGGTGACGAGGCCTTTCGATCTGACCGGGTGGGTGGGCGAGGGGGGACTTGAACCCCCACATCCTTTCGGACACAGGAACCTGAATCCTGCGCGTCTGCCAATTCCGCCACTCGCCCGAGCGACCGAACGAGATTACCCGAAGAATCTGGCCCTTCCTACCAGGGCATTCGC
>DASXFR010000012.1:0-23025 GCA_036489495.1 Acidimicrobiales bacterium
ATGGAGTTGTTGGCGGGAAGGAAACCCACGATGGCCCGCTCGGCACAGAGATAGGTGAGCACCTTGGAGGGGACCGAATACCGACTGGCGTCGGGCTCCAGTATCGCCACCAGCAGATCGGCGCTGCCCATCACCTCGGGCAGGTCCGGATAGGGCTGGTAGTCGAGGAGGAGGAGGTTCTCGGCGCCGTGCTCCTGCTTCCAGGACTCCAGCCACTCCCTCCCCTTCCCTTCCGAGATCACCACCATCCGGGCCTCGGGGAGGGCGGTGCTCAGATGATCGGCAACGGCGGCCAGGATGCTCGGGTCGTGCTTCAACCCCAGGGTGCCGGTATAGAGGACAACCGGGGTGGACGCCAGGCCCATCCGCCGGCTCCACTGGTTGTCTTTGCCCCGGACCGGGAGATCCTCGATCGGGGCCCAGTTGGGGACCACGTGGATGGCCGACGCCTTGACCCCCCAGGAGCGGAGTTTGGGCTCGAAGGTGGGGGAGATGGCCACGATGGCCGCACTCGATCGGGCAATGGCCCATTCGACCCGGTCGGCAACCCAGCCGATGGCGGCGCCCGCGGCCCCCAGCCTCTGGGCAGCAGCGGCGGAGATGGCGGCGCTGTAGATGTCCTGGTGCCAGAAGACCATCGGGATGCGCCGCCACCGCAGCCGGGCGGCCACCAACGCGTGGGCCAGCAGCGGAATGTTGGACAGCACGGCCACGTCGGGGTGGTGCGATGCGATTATGGCGCCGGCCCGCCAGCCGTAGGACAGCTCCTGGAAGATCCGCTTCACCGGCGAGTACCGCTTGAATTCGCCGGCCATCGGACAGGGCTCGAAGGTAAGGGTGACCGGGTCGTCGGCCATCGGCTCCACCGCCCCCTTGCCGGTCACATAGGACGGGCAGTGTTGGTGGGTGACCCGGTGACCCCGACCGGCCAGAGCCCGGCTCAACTGGACCTGCCCGGGATGCCCCGAGTAATCGTGGATCACGATGGAAAGAGGCGAAGACACGCTTGGCGGTGGGGGGTCGATGGCCATGGGTGAGTGTTGGCGGTGAGGTGGGTGGAGAGAGGTGGCAAGGCCAGGTTCGAGACTCTACCCCGCCTCGGGCATCGGCTCTCACCCCGCGGCGAGGTCCGACGGGGTGGCTACCGAGCCGTCATTCGGAGCGGTATCCTTCCACGGTGCCGACCGGGGAGCATCGCGACATCTTCTTGACGTGGGCTCGAGGTTTGCTGTTCCTCGGGATCTTCCTCATCCCCTTCACCAACATCCGGGGCGGTGGCGTCCAGATCAGCGACCTGGTCTTCGTGTTGGCCATCATCGTGTTGGCCTTCTCCAAGCAGTTGCCAACCGTTGAGCCGATGCCGGTGTCATGGCAGGTGGCCGTGGTCCTTGTCGTTATCGGGGGCATTGTTGCCTGCGTGGTGGCCCTCGACCTCATCTTGAGCGTGCTGGTGTTGGCCCGGATGATCTTCGTGCTCATGTTCTGGCCCTACCTCATCCGCCATGTGCTCACCACCCGGCGCCTGAAGCACATGGCCATGTACGCCTTCGTACTCGGATGCGCGGCATCGGGGTTCGCGGAGATCCTCCAGAAACTGCATATCTATCCCCTTCCCGACGCCGCCGGCGGGCGGGCCGTGGGGTTCACGATTCAGCCCGACGAGCTGGGGGCAATCTTGGCTCTGGGCCTGGTGTTTGCCATCGGCCTGGCCATGGAACTCGGCTTCGGTCGGCGTCGCCATCGCCTTATTTCCGTCATGTTGATCGTCTTCGGCCTCCTCCTCAGCGCCAGCGTGTCGGCCATCCTCGCGGCGTTGGCCGCGGTTTTCGTCCTCCTGGTTCTGCGCCGGGTCAATCTACGTAAGGTCATTACCGGCGTCGTAGTGATTGTCGCCATCTACGTTGCTTCGATCGGCCTTCTGGGGGCAACCAATCCGATCGGACGGTTCCAGTCCACCGTGGGGAACTCGTCGAGCGTCAATACCGGCACGCTGCGGGTCAGCACCTACAAAGCCGCGTGGCACGGGATAGCCGAGGACCCGTTAGTCGGCCATGGCTTGGACCAGGTCTCGGGCGCCGTCTACTTCGACATCTACTCGGGAGCGGTCTATGCCCCGCACAACTTCATCCTGATTCTCTGGTATCAGGGGGGTTTCCTGTTCCTGCTCGGGTCCCTGATGGCGGTCTTCGTCGCGCTGTGGAGGGTGTTCCGGCTCCGAAGACGGGACCCGACCGGGGATATCATTTTCGCCGGTGGCGTCGCGTCGCTGGCGTATGCGCAGACGGCTCCGGTCATTTTCCAGACCTATTTCTGGTTGCCGTTCGTGCTGGCCATGACCTATTCGTTGGCGCGTCGGCCCGACAGCCCTGATTCGGAGGCCGACGAGCTGGACGAGGAGCCGCCGCCGCTGCCCGCCCAGGTCGACGCGGTCGCACGGCTTCAGGACCCTGTCGCCGGGTCGTAGGGGCGGGCACCGCGTGCCTTGTCGAACCACCCGGTTACCGCAGAGGTCTCGATGACCCAGTAGAGGTCGCGGTGCCGGCTCGCACTTTCTTGCCGGTTGGGACTTCATCCATCTTGGCAGGATCGGACCAGAGCTCGACCGCTTCCGATGGTAAGCCGCAATGTGCTGAGCGCCAACCATCTGGAGGTACCGTGACCGAGTCGCTATCCTCATACGATGCCCGCCACCCGAATGCAGCGAGGACGTGCCTATGTCCGGCTGAACATGCCCTGGCGGAAGCTGTGGGCAACGCGGGTGGTGAAACGACGGGTTCAGGGAGTCGACCTGTACCTCCCGTGGTCCCATGCCCTCCCCGACTTCGCGATCCTGGGTCCGAACTACGGTCAAAATCTCATCGACCTGGCCGTGGCTCTCGAGAAAGGGTTGGATGCTGGAGGGTTGCCAATGCGGGTGATGGACATTGGCGCCAACATCGGAGATTCGGCCGCCCAGATCATCGCGGCTACCGGTTCCGAGGTACTTTGCGTGGAGGGGGACCCCTACTGGGCCGATTTCCTTCGCCAGAACTTGGGAGAAGATCCCCGAGCGGTCATCGAAGAGGCTCTGCTCACTCCGGACGACGGCACCTGGGGCGACGTCAGCCCGGTGCGTGGTCGCGGGACGACTCGATTCGCGGCCGGGACGGGAATTTCCGACAGCCTGCCGGCGCTGTCCATGGGCGCGCTACGGGCGAAGCACCCATCCTTCGATCAGCTCCGATTGATCAAGAGCGATACCGACGGTTTCGACCCGATCCTGGTGGTCGCGGCAGCCGAGACGTGGTCCGATGTCTCCCCGGTTCTGTTCTTCGAATTCGACCCGGGCTTAGCCCGAGCCGCTGGCAACTCGGACCCCAACGCGATGTGGGACAAGCTGGGCCGGCTCGGGTACTCACGGCTGGCCGTGTGGGACAACTGCTCGGACCCGTTGGGGCAGATGGATATCGACGATGCGTCACGGTACGCGGCCACCTTGGAGCCGCGTCCGAGCCACCTCGGTTACCACTTCTGGGACGTTGGCGCCTGTAAGGCCGATGATCCAGTCGCCCTGGCGGCTTTCGACCAGCTGGTTCCCGATGCGTTCAATCCGATGGGGATCTGGAGGTAGGAGCGCCAATGGACCTCCGGAGGCGCGCTTGATTGCGCTTTCGAGAGCGCCTGAGAGCCCCAGTCCTTGGCGTTTCTTAGTGGGCCCGGTACCGCAGGAGGGCTCGAAGGGCGCGCACGCTGTCCTGCCAGCGGTACTTGCGTCCCTCGGCCGTTTCGCGCCCAGCCCAGGAGATCGGAACCTCGTAGATCCGGAGGCCGCGGTTGAGCACCTTGGCAGTGAACTCAGGCTCGAAGTCGAAGCCGTCAGATTCGATGGTCACTCCCTCCAGCACCTGGCGGTCGAAAAGCTTGAGGCACGTTTCCATATCCGACAGAGTGGTGCGGTAGAGCACATTGGTGGTGAATACCAGGAAACGGTTGGCGATCCAGTCCGAGAGCGCCATGTTCTTGCGTTCGCCGGTGAAGCGGCTGCCGAACACCACTTGGGCCTTCCCCTTGAGGAGCGGCTCGAGCATCCGGGGCCAATCGTCGGGATCGTATTCGAGGTCGGCGTCCTGGATCAGGATGAGATCTCCGGTCACCGCGTCCAGGCCGGTGCGCACCGCGGCACTTTTTCCCTGGTTGTTCGGATGGGTGAGGACCCGCACCGTCGAATCTTCGACCGCTCGGAGAACCTTGTCGGTGCCGTCGTTGGACCCGTCGTCGATGACGACGACCTCGAGGTGAATCGGTAGGTCGAGGGCGCGGATACGACGCAGGACTTCGACTACGGTGTTGCGCTCGTTGTACACCGGGATGATGACCGAGAGCTTGTCGTACTGGGTGGGGGCAACCATCAGTGGCGTGCCTTCGAGGATCCGGACCTCTGAGCGAGGCGACGCCACTGAAGGCGAGAGGCTCGGGCTGGAACCCAAATCGGGTGCTCAACTATCACTGATCAGACTTCCTCTCATCCTGACGTCATCGGCGAAGAACCTCGAGCGTGGCATGACTAAGCGCCTTCCACCCAAACCCGTTGAGACCGCCTGACCGGGTGAATTCCGATAGTGGGTTGCCAGACCTTCCTGGTCGGGATCCCACCAACTCGGCTCGGTGTACGGCCTTCGGCACCCCCAACGCTAATCCGTTTTGATCACCTCAACCGCTAGCTCTCGGATGGCCGAAGCCATCCGTGCCCAGGTGAACTCCTCGGCCCGTCGCTTCGCCACCTCCAGCTCGACGGGCTTGCTTTCGAGGGCGATCTCGACCGCGTCGGCCAACGGGCCGGCACCCCAGCCGCTCATGACGGTTGCCTTTCCGTCGGTCACCTCGAGAAGCGCGTCCTCGGGGCTGATGACAAGGGGGATGCCCAGCCGCATCGCCTCGACGGCCGGCATGCCAAACCCTTCGAAGTCCGACGGAAAGACGAAGAGTCCGGACGAGGCGAAACATCGTCGCAAATCGTCTCCGAACAGCCACCCGATCGGCTCGACCAGACCGGTGAGCCCGAGTCGCTCGATATGTGCCTCCGCCCCGGGGCGCGACGCATCGGGCATACCGATCAATTTGAGCCGAGTCGCCCGACCTCTGTCCCGCAATATCGCCCAGGCGTCGATCACCATGTCGACGTTCTTGTTGCCGTATTGGCCGAATGCGACCGTATAGGGCTCATCCACTTCGTCAACCGACCAGGTTGCGACGTGATCGCTTCCGAGCGGCGCCACCCCGAGCGGCTTGTCACGGAGCCACGGGTGCATCCGGAGCAGATCCCGTCGGGTCCGTTCGGAGATGCAGGCGATGGCGTCGGCCTGGTGCCATCCGATCGTGTAGGAAACCTTGCGCAAGAGCCTCGACTTGCGGCTGAACTGGTGGGGCAGAAACTCGTGACGAATGTCGGTCGCGATCACCAGGCGCGGGCAAGGGAGCGGCGCGATGGTCGTCGTCGGCAGCAGCCCGATCATGGCGTCGGCGCCGAACGCTCGACACACCGCCGGTACTCGAGTGTTCTGGGCCCGAACCCGGCTGAATCCCTTCATTTGGCCCAGGGCAACCGGCTCGATAGCTACCCCTTCGGGCCAGGAGAGCTTGGTCAGGGCCCGGTCATCGACGAGCACGTGGAGGTCGTCGATGCCGAGCGATGCCCATCCCCCGATGAGCCGCTCAAGGATCACCCCGACGCTCGAACCGGGGGCCCCGCCAATCCCGTCGACGACGAATTTCATGTTATACATTCTCCCTGAGGCGAGCAGGAGCACGCCAATCCGAAGCACGTTGTTTTCGCATACGTACCTTCTATTTGGACACAACGAGGAGCGTGGCAAACATGAAAGTCGTCGTCACGGGTGGCGCTGGTTTCATCGGCTGCAATCTGGCCATCGCACTTGCCAAGCGTGGCGACACGGTGGTGCTGGCGGACAACCTCTCCCGACCGGGGAGTGCAGCCAACCTCGATGCGATGATGGCCGATCCCGAATTGGCCAAGCACCTGACATTCGTCAACATGGACGTCAGAGATGCGGACGCCTGCAAAAGTCTGTTCGACAAGGATGTCGATGGCGTTGCTCACTTCGCCGCGCAGGTGTCGGTGACCTCGTCGCTCGAGGATCCGGTGGCGGACTTCGAGATCAATGCCCGTGGCACCCTGAACATTCTCGAAGCCGTCCGATTGCTCGCACCCAACGCCCATGTCCTGTACACCTCGACCAACAAGGTCTACGGCAGCCTGGCGGATGTGCCCCTCGAGCGCCAGGAGACCCGGTACGTCCAGACCACACTGCCCCTCGGGGTCTCGGAGAAATTCCCCACCGTGGCAGCGACACCCTATGGCGTCTCGAAATTGGTGGGAGACCTCTACGTCCAGGACTACGCCTACACCTTCGGGCTCAATACCACCGTGTTCCGGATGTCCTGCATCTACGGGACCCGTCAGAATGGCAACGTCGATCAGGGTTGGGTCTCCTGGATGGTCCGGGCTGCGACTTCCGGCCAGGACCTCACCATCTACGGCGATGGGCTGCAGGTTCGCGACCTCTTGCATGTGGACGACCTGGTGGATGCCATCCTTACGGTGTTGACGACGGATGTCGCCCGGGGGATGGCGCTCAACATGGGTGGAGGCCCTGATTTTTCGGTGTCGGTGTGGGCGGAGTTCGGGTCGATCCTCGAGGGGATGCTGGGAAGACCGGTGCCGGTGGCCTACGACGACTGGCGTCCGGGCGACCAGCGGGTCTACATCACCGATATCCGCCGGGCCTGCGATGTGCTGTCCTGGAAGCCCAAGCGGGCCCCGGCCGACGGGATCGCCGAAGTTCTAGCCTGGGTGCAGTCCTCCTGAGACAGTGACAATCTGGTGGTAGGCGGTGTCGCCGTCTTGCGCTGAGGCGATCTCGGGTTGGGCGAATCGGGTCAGATCGACGTCACCACGGGTGGTGTCAACCGAGGGTGAATTGAGATCCGGCGTCCGCCACCTCTTGTTTGCACCAGTCGATGGTCTTCTGCAATCCGTCCTCGAGTGACCATCGCGGCTTCCAGTGCAATCGCTCACGAGCGCGGGTGTTGTCCCCCCGCATGGTCCAGATCTCCGTAGGACGGTCAGGCAACGCCCCGAACTCCGCCACGACGGGATTGCCAAGCAGGTCGAGAATGGTCTCGGTTACGGAACGAATTGAAACATCATTGCCGCAACAGATGTTGAAGAGCTCACCTTCAATACCGGGTACGAGTGCGGATCGAACCATCCCGTCAACGATGTCCTCTACATAGTTGAATTCCCGGGTTTGACGACCTTGAGTCATCTTGAGTTCCTGGCCTTGCAGGGCTCGGATGATCACTTCCGGAATGATGCGATCGAGTGTCTGGCGTGGACCAAACGCGTTAAATGGCCTGACCATGACGATCGGCCATCCGTGTCCTTGCTGGAAGACCCGGCAGAGGCACTCGGCGGCGTACTTGGACGCTGCGTAGGGCGAGACCGGTCGAACCGGCTTGTCCTCTTGGAACGGTACCGGGATATCTCCGTAGATCTCGCTGGTTCCAACGTTGACGAACCGTTGGTAGCCGGTTCCATCCAGAGCCTGAAGCAGGTTGACGGTGCCTTGTATATTTGCCTGCACACATTCGTCTACCCGTTGCCACGACTTTCCGACGTGCGTGTAGGCGGCGAGATGGAACACGTGGGTGGGTCGGGCAGACTCAACCAGGGCGTCCATGGCACTTCGATCTGCGACGTTCCCCTCGTGGAGGGTTACCTGGTCCCGGACTTCCACCATTCGGATGCCGCAGACGCTCGAAACCGTGCTGGTGAGGGCGTGGACCTCGACGCCCTCGGAGAGAAGGCGACGGACAAGATGTGAGCCGATGAAGCCTGTTGCTCCGGTGACCAGGACGCGAGCGTCGCTCGGGAATGAATAGTCGATCGACTCGGTGTCGGTCGCAGTCACGATTGGGTCTCCTTTTGGTGAGTCAGGCCAACGGTCCAGGGAGGTTCGCCCTCTGCCTCGCAGAGCGAGGTCAACTCCAGGGAGTCCTTGTAGGTGTCCATCGATTTCCAAAATCCGTCATGGCGGTACGAGTACAACTCCCCGGCGGAGCCAAGCGCGGGCAGGATCTCCCGCTCGAGATCCTGGCCGACGAACCACTTCTCCGCACTTCGGTCAAGGACGAAGAACCCGGCGTTGATCCAATAGTCGGGAAGCCGTGGCTTCTCGGTGAACCTAACGACTCGTCCTTCATTGTCCGATTCGATCGTCCCGTACTGAGATGGGAGGGGTACGACGGTAACGGTGGCGGAGCCGTTACTAGCGTGGTGAAAGTCCAGGAGTTCATTCAGATCGACGTTGCCCAGACCATCGGCGTAGGTGAGGAAATAGCAATCGCCCATTTCCGGCGCGCACTGTATCAGCCGGCCACCGGTGTTGGTGTCTTCACCGGTATCCAGTACCTCGATCTTCCAGGTATCCGGTAACGTCTTTGCGAACTCGGCGATCAAATCGACCTTGTACCCTCCGGCCAGGACGAAGTCGGAGAAGCCCTGGCGGGCATAGATGTCCATCACCTGGCCAAGGACCGGCTTCCCCGCCACCTCGAGCAGCGGTTTTGGCAGTTCAATGGTCTTTGGATACGCGCGGGTCCCCTTGCCACCGCAGAGAATCAGTGTCCGCACTCCCTCGTTTTAACATGCGTCTGTCGGGCTGACCAAGTCGGTCCGGTGCAGCCCGATTGCCCGTGAACCGCACCCGGCGTCCCGGTCAGTGGGATTCGGTGGGGATTCCAACGGAGATTCCCCGTTCTGCCAGTTCACGGTGAGATCCACCGCCGAACTCATGACCGTCGCTAGCTGTCCGAACCGGCAAGGGGTCGCGAGAAAGTGGAAGGGAAGCTTTCAGCCGGCCGGATTACCGAACGACCCATGGGCCCGACCCAGATGCGGCACGACCCAGAAGCTAGGATCAGGCCGACAAAATCGGACAATCTGATCCAAGCTGACACTGGGCCAACGACCGGCAACGAGCTCGTGAGACCCGGTTGCCCATCCATCGAGGAAAAAGGGAAATACATAGTGGTTCGCCTGCCGCCGCGCCTCCGCCCCATGTTCCCCTACCTGAAGCCTGCCTACACCCAGGCGACCCGGATGGTCTCCCCGGTCACCGTGAGAGCCAGTCAGCTTCGGGGTGGCTACCTTCCCACCGGTGTGGTCGAGACGATGGAGGAGGCGGCGACGTCGACCGGCGGTCGCTGTATCGTCGTCCGCCAACCCGAGACCGTTGATAGGGCGACCATCCCGCGTGGCTTCCCCGCTCACGACGAGGACTTCGAATCGGTGCGTTCCGAATCCATCCCACGGGTGGCCATCGCGGAGCTGCCCGGGGGCCGGGTGTTGTCTCCGCACAACGCGGTCATCACCGGTGCCGACGATCTCTTACTCGAGGTGAGCCTCTACTTCGGCACTCAACGAGCGCGTGAACATCCGATCTTTCTCCATCCGTTCCCGGAGATGCCGCTCGAGGTGAAGGGACGTCTTGGGGTCCTCGCCCTCCAAGGGGACTCGAACTACTACCACTTCATGATGGACGTCCTTCCCCGGATTGGCGTCTTCGAGCAATGCCCCGAGGTCGCGCTGCCCGACATGTGGTACGTGCCGACCGGGGAAGATTTCCAGCGAGAGTTGCTGGGACTCCTCGGCATCGATCTCGAAAAGTGCATCAATAGCACCGAGGTACGGCACGTTCACGCCGACTGTCTTGTGGTTCCGTCACCTCCGGCAATGACAGTGATCAACCCGCCGTGGGCGGTCGACTTTTTGCGGCGGCGCCTTCTCACCAGTTCAATGCAGCGGATCGAGGGTCGAGCCATTTACATGAACCGCGGCGGTGGGCCGAACAACCGGCAGGTGGTGAACGAGAGCGAACTCATCGACTACTTGCGTGTCCGTGGATTCCAAATTATCGAGAAGCCGGAGAAGATGGCCGCCGTCGAGAAGATGAGGGCGTTTGCCGAGGCTTCGGTGATCGTCTGCGCCCACAGCGCGGGTCTCGTGAACCTGGCATTCGCAAGTGCTGGAGCCACGGTCATCGAGCTCTTCCCCGCCGGAGGCGTCAATACCTGTTATTGGAAGCTGGCCAGCGCGGTTCCAGGGCTTGAATACCGCTACCTGTGCGGAACCGGGGATCCAACGCCGCTCTCACTGTCAGAGTTTCTCGTCCGGGACATCGTCGTCGATCTCGATGCCGTCGGTGCGATGCTGGACGAATTGGGATTCCCCGCCGGCTAAGCCGCTGACCCCCGCCTCGGGATCACGGTCCGAGTAACCACGATTTTCCCAGGTAAAAGGCACTTTGTCGGGGCGGCGAACCGGAGATCGTCGGCGGTCACCCGCGGATGAACCTCTGAACCGTGACGGCTCAGAGGTTCATCACGTGGCGCCTCGGTCCCGGTACTGCACATCCACCCGCACCGGCGGCACCGCCGGCGCCCCGCCGGGAGAGTTGATCCGGGATTTCACCGCCTCGATGTCGCGGCAGGCCAATACATTGAGTGTGGGTGGGAGCGCGTCGGAATGCCAAGGGGTCAGATGCCCGTCGAGCAGGTAAATGGTGTAGCCGGCTTCAGTCAGGAATGCGCGCACTTCGGCCGGGGTGATGCCAAAATGCGCGCAATAGCCGTTGTGCTCGAAAAGGATGACCGGGGTGGCACCGGCTCCGGCCAGCAGCTTACGAGCCCCCTTCATCACCAGTAGCTCGGACCCCTCCACGTCGATCTTTATCAACGCTGGGGGGTCGCTGCCCACTAGGTCGTCGAGTGTCGTGACCGGAACCGTGATGACCGAGTGTTCTGATCCGCTGGGCGGATTCGCCGAGCCGTCGGGTGCCAGGCGGTTGAGCGCATCACGGTCGAGCACCTCGAAGGTGGCCTCGCCCGCGGCGTCACTCAAAGCCCCACCGATCACGGTGACATCGAGATTGTTGAGGGCGAGATTGGCCTCCAACTCCTCCCGCACCGGCGGAAACGGTTCCACCGCGGTGATCCGAACGTCGGGGATCCGGGTTCCCACCAGCGTCGAGAACACGCCGACATTCGCCCCGACATCCACGAAGTGGTCGCCGGGTCGCAGGTAGCGCAAGCAGAACTGCAGCTCGTCCCACTCGTGCACTCCGTCGTAGAGCGTCCACACCGCGGGAAACTGATCCGGACGAGCCACAATCCGTGTTCGCCCATCCACGGTTACAACCGCCTCTACATCGGCGCCGGACCGGGTGCGCCAGTGCCAGGTGATGGCCCTGAACTCGGCAGCGAACCGGGCCCCCTGGTTGGCTGGGTGCCGGCTGATCTCGCGCAGCCAGAACACCGAGCGCCGGGCCCGGTGGCTCCACCGTCGAACCGAACTGGTGTGGCCTTCGATGCCATGAACCGTCCCGTTGTCCACAGGTGTTGTCTAGCAGATATGCACCAACCCCCAAGGCAACCGGGGTACGCCACCGCCTCGATCATCGAGACTTCGGTCCGCCATCCGCGTGGATGTTCCGGCCAGGAAGTCGGCCCCGGTTGATTGTCCTCCTGCCGAGGTAGTGGCGCTCCTCAGGCGGGCCTGTGATTCTCATTTAGTATGGTCGCCGGAGTCCGTCCCATGGTGAATTTTCGACGAAACAAGGCAGCCTTCCCTGGCTCTGATACGACAGGTCTGACGGCATCAATTGCGCAAAAGACCCCCGCTTCGGTGAGCCGGGTGGTGTCGCTCACGGTTGTTGACCAGGGGGCTTCCAGCATCTCCAATTTCGGTCTCAGCGTCCTGGTGGCCCATGGAAGCGGTGCACGGGAGATCGGGATCTTTGCTCTCATCTACACCACCTACGTTCTTGGCCAAGGCCTCGTGCGCAGCGTCACCAGCGATTGCCTGCTCACTCGATCAGGAGCGGTCGAGGAGATGAGAGTTCGATACGAGCGTGCCGGGTACCTGTTCGCCTTCGTGGCCGCCAGCGCCCTCTCCCTGGTGCTCCTAGCCATAGCCGCGGTAGTCGGGAGCGCATTTGCCGTACCATTCGTTATTTTCGCCGCTTGTTTTCCGTTCATGGCCTTGCAAGATTTTTCCCGTTATATAGGGATAAGCCGCCATGATCCGGCCTATTCGATCCGTATTGACCTCGCCTGGATTGCCATCTTCGTCGTCGCGGTCATTGGGCTGCGGTCTGCGGGCTTACTGCACTCCCTGCCGTGGCTGCTCGGGGCCTGGACGGGTGCCGGTGCACTGGTGGGGCTCTCAACCGTCCCCACGTTCTTGTCCCTACGCCAAGGGGTACAGACGCTGCGGTTTTGGATTGCCAGTGAATGGAGCGTCGCGACCCGATTTGCCGGTCAGTTCATGGTGGGCAGCTTCGGTGCTTACGGAATCCTTTACATCCTCGTAGCCGTCCTAACCATTGACGCGATCGGATTGATAAAGGTGACCCAGCTGGCTCTGGCGCCGATGGTCGTGCTGTATGTCGGAGTGCAATCCGCGCTGGTGTCCATTGTCAGCAGAAAGATGCGGGAAAATAGACGGGCGGCCACCCGCTTCCTGAACTATGCCGCGCTGCTGATGACCGCGACGATGGCGATATGGACCTTGGCCATATACGTTGCGCCCGCTAAGGATATTGCTGACGTGTTCGGACCCACCTGGGTGCAGGCCCGACCGTTCATGCTCTGGATAGGTTTTTCCACCGCCCTTTCAAATATCTCCGGGGCGTACTTGATCGGACTGCGGTCGATGCGGTCGGCCAAGGAGCTTCTTCGGCTGGTCATCATCATGGCCCCCCTTCTTGTTGTTGCACCGCTGGTGGGCGGGAAGGTTGCGGGCATACGTGGTGTCGCAGTGGGGAGCGGCATCTTCTACGGGATCTATGCGGTCATTGCCTGGAGGATGTTTACCCGGACGGCGCGAACCTACGAAGCCAGTGAAGCGGACGATGGCGACGTGCCGGCATCGCTGGGCGAGAATCTCACCAGTCAAGGTGAGGCCGGGCCAATCGGCCTTTCCGATGTTCTCGCTCGGGAGGGACTGGTGGCGCCGATCTCCTTTCACGATATGTTCGCCCGTCAGGGGGCGGTCGAACCGGCCCATCGGGTCGAGGGACCAGTTGGTGGGAACGGGGCGCAGCCGGTGACCTTCGCCGAGATGCTCGCCCGTCAGGGGGCGGTCGAACCGGCCCACCGGGTGGAAGCGCCAGTTGATGGGAACGGGATGCAGCCGGTGAGCTTCGCCGAAATGCTCGCCCGTCAGGGGGCGGTCGAACCGGCTCATCGGGTCGAAGGACCAGTTGGTGGGGACGGGGTGCAGCCGGTGACCTTCGCCGAGATGCTCGCCCGTCACGGGGGGGTCGAACCGGCAACTGCCGATTTGCCCGGCGCCGATAGCGGCGCGGAACCGATCACCTTTGCCGACATGTTGGCCCGCCTGGATGGGCCGGTGCCAGTGCCTTCTGTTGACAGAGTGGCGTCCGCAGATGAGGCCCAGGACACGCTGGGGTATTCGAAGACCAAGAGGCGTTAGATGAATGATGGTGGAGGGCAAGGGCCGATGATCCGAACCGCGGCGACCGTCGCATCTGGCGAGTTGACCCACCTCCAGAGGCTCGAAGCCGAGAGCATCCACATCATGCGGGAGGCGGTGGCCGAGAGCGAGAACCCGGTGATGCTGTACTCCATCGGTAAGGACAGCTCGGTGATGCTCCACGTAGCCAGGAAGGCATTTCACCCCTCGCCCCTGCCCTTCCCCCTCCTCCACGTGGACACCACCTGGAAGTTCCAGGCCATGTATGAATTTCGAGACAAGATCGCCGCCGATTTCGGGATCGAGCTCCTGATCCACCAGAACCCGGAGTGCATCGCGCAGGGAATCAACCCGTTCACCCACGGCTCCGCGGTGCACACCGACATGTGGAAGACGGAAGGGCTGAAACAGGCTCTCGACACCCACGGGTTCGACATTGCCTTTGGAGGCGCCCGCCGGGACGAGGAGAAATCGAGAGCCAAGGAGCGGATCTTCTCCCTGCGATCAGCGCAGCATCGGTGGGACCCGAAACTCCAGCGCCCCGAGTTGTGGCGGGTCTACAACGCTCGCCGAAACCGAGGCGAGAACATCCGGGTCTTCCCTCTCTCGAACTGGACCGAGCTGGACGTCTGGCAGTACATCTACCTGGAGGGGATCCCGATCGTCCCGCTCTACCTCGCCGCCCGGAGGCCGGTGGTTGAGCGCGACGGAACCCTCATCATGGTCGACGATGACCGCATGCCTCTGGCGCCAGGCGAGCAACCGGAGGAACGGAGCATCCGTTTTCGGACTCTCGGCTGCTATCCGCTCACCGGGGCGATCGAGAGTGAAGCTGACACGCTGCCCAAGATCATTCAGGAGATGCTGCTGACCACCACGTCCGAGCGGCAAGGACGGGTGATCGACTTCGATTCCTCCGGATCCATGGAGAAGAAGAAGCAAGAGGGTTACTTCTGATGTCGCTGGCCCGCGAAGATCTCATCGGCCTCGACATCGAGGCCTACCTCGATGCCCACGAGCGCAAATCGTTGCTCCGATTCATCACCTGCGGCAGCGTTGACGACGGGAAGAGCACCTTGATCGGCCGTCTGCTCTACGAGTCGCAGCTCGTCTTCGAAGACCACCTCATCGCCTTGGAGGCGGACTCGAAACGGGTCGGAACCCAGGGCGGTGACCTCGACTTCGCCTTGCTCGTCGACGGGTTGGCGGCCGAGCGGGAGCAGGGAATCACCATCGATGTCGCCTACCGGTTCTTCTCCACCGAGAAGCGGAAGTTCATTGTCGCCGACACCCCGGGGCACGAGCAGTACACCCGCAACATGGTGACGGGAGCGTCGACCACCGACCTGGCCGTCATCCTCATCGACGCCCGCAAAGGGGTGCTCACCCAGACCCGGCGCCACAGCTTTCTGGTTTCCCTCCTGGGGATCCGTCAGGTGGTGGTGGCCGTCAACAAACTGGACCTGGTCGACTACTCCGAGGAGGTGTTCGACCAGATCGAATCGGACTACCGCACGTTCGCGGGCGGGATCGGCCTCACCCAGATCGTCTGCATCCCGGTCTCGGCGCTGCGGGGCGACAACATCACCGAGGCCAGCCCGAAAACACCCTGGTACCACGGCCCTACTCTGCTCGGCTGTCTGGAGAACGCGGAGGTAGAGGAAGAGGCCCGAGATCGGCCCTTCCGGATGCCGGTGCAATGGGTAAACCGACCCGACCACGAGTTCCGGGGCTATTCCGGCACCATCGTCGGGGGAACCATCGGTACCGGGCAGCCGGTCCGGGTGCTCCCCTCTGGGCGGCGCAGTCGGATCGCTCGGATCACCTCCTTTGACGGGGATCTCGATGAGGCGGTCGTCGGTCAGGCGGTCACCCTCGTCCTCGAAGACGAGATCGATGTGAGCCGCGGGGACGTTCTCTGTGAGGAGGCCCGGGCGCCGCAGGTAGCCGATCAGTTCGAAGCCCATGTCATCTGGATGCACGAACGGGAGATGCTTCCCGGCCGGCCGTATCTGATGAAGATCGGACCGATGACGGTGGGTCTGACCCTGAGCCGACCGAAGTTCAAGGTGAACGTCAACACCATGGAGCATTTGGCTGCCACGACTCTCGCCCTCAACGAGATCGGGGTGTGCTCATTGCGGCTGGACCAGCCCGTCCCCTTCGACTCCTACCGTGAGAACCGCGACATGGGCGGATTCATCATCATCGATCGGCTCACCAACGCGACACTGGGGGCGGGACTCCTCAACTTCGCGTTGCGCCGGGCGGACAGCGTGCACTGGCAATCGATGGACGTGAACAAGGCGGCGCGCGCCGTCCGCAACGGCCATGGCCCGTGCGCCATCTGGTTTACCGGTCTTTCGGGATCCGGGAAGTCCACCATCTCCAACCTGGTCGAGAAGCGGTTGGATGCAATGGGGGCCCACACCTATCTCCTCGACGGCGACAATGTCCGTCTCGGGCTCAGCCGCGACCTGGGATTCACCCCAGCCGACCGGGTGGAGAACATACGCCGGGTGGCCGAGGTGACCAAGCTGATGGTTGACGCCGGGCTCCTCGTCCTGGTGTCGTTCATCTCCCCGTTCGTGGCCGAGCGTCGCTTTGCCCGAGAGCTGTTACAGGTGGGCGAGTTCTGTGAGGTGTTCGTCGACGCGTCCCTGGAGCTGGCCGAGGCCCGGGATCCCAAGGGCCTCTATCGGAAGGCGCGCCGGGGGGAACTGGCCAACTTCACCGGCGTCGACTCCCCCTACGAGCGCCCCGAGCACCCGGAGATCCGGATCGACACCGCCAACATGAGTGCCGAGGACGCCGCGGACCTGGTCGTTGCCCAGCTCCGGGCCATGGGCGTCCTCACCTAGCCTCTCTGACGAGCGCTCGAGCAGGTCAGGATCTACGGCACGAAGTCCACGACCGGGCCGCTGGACGCAGTGGCCCTCGGCAAGTCAGGGGGTCGCTTCGTAGAAGATGCTGTCGGGACGGGTCTCCACCTGTTCGAGGTCGGGGAGCACACCCTCACGATATGTGCGTTCTTGGATTTGACCGAATCCCGCGCGGCGCATGAGCTGCTCGATCATGTCTCGGGTAGGTTGCCATTTGTGCGTACTGCCGCTGAGCAGTGCGGTCAGCCTCCGCAAGCCAACCGGCCGGGCAAGGAAGTGCGATCCGAGGCGCAGGTTATAGGTCAAACCCGCGCCGTAATCCTCGTCGGAATACCCCGAGATCAGGTCACTCGCCCACTTCTCTCCATCTGGAAGGGCAACCCGAAGACAGCCCTCGGGTTTCAGAACCCGCTGGCACTCCTCAAGGACCGTTTGCGCGTCGGTCAGGTAGAGGTGTTCAAGCGTATGGGACGAGTAGATGGCGTCGACCGACCGGGCCGGGAATGGCAGACCTTTGACGATGTCAATTCGGCGTATTGTCCGCGACCAGGGCAACATCTGAGCTTCCGCGAGCAAGCCAAGGCGATGCAAGAGCTTCTTGGCGATGGGAAGGCGATCGAGTATCAGACCAGGAGAGCGGTCGATATTCACCCAGCCACTGAATGCAATCGGCCCGGACCCCAGGTTGAGCCATAGGTCCTCGGACACGCGCCGAACATTAGCCGTCACGATTGGGCGCGTCCAGGCGAGAACCAATTGATTACAGACGTCCAGATGGTTCCGAAGTGTGAACGGAGGCATGGCAACTTTCGGCGGATAGACCCATTTCCAATCGCACTGTTTAGTGATGAACAGCTTGGTCCGAAGCTGTCGCAACCCAGACAAGTGGGCACGTTCTCACCGAACCGGATTCATCGACCCCCTCTGGAACTGCCGGAGGCCGGGGAAACTCAGGGGCCCCCTATTCCAAGGCTCGAATCGGGAGGTCGTCCGGAGCACGGCAGGTTCGCGATCTGAGGAGCCGGAACCATCGCAATCCGGATCAATACGGCCAAGCTTCTCATCGAAGCGACCGATCAGGTGACCGCCGAGTTGCTGCTTACGGGTGGGCTCACCGGACCACCTAGACGCTCCAGGCCGTTGGCAGCCGGGCGTCCTGAGCGTCGTCGCTCAGTAGGCCCCAAGCCCGTGGATCATCGTCTTGGGGGTATCCAGCATGATCTTCAGGTCCCACCAGAATGACCACGAGCTCACATACAGGTGGTCGAGTTGGTGGAGGTCTTCGATGCTCAGGTCATTGCTGCCCGATACTTGCCAGAGACCGGTGATACCTGGGCGCACCGCGAACCGACTGGCGGCCCATCCATCGAGGTCCGTCGACTCGTGTGGAATGAACGGACGCGGGCCGACGATCGACATCTCGCCCTTCAGCACGTTGATCAGCTGGGGCAGTTCGTCGAGGCGGCTCTTGCGCAGCGTCCTTCCGACGCCAGTGATTCGCTGCACTTCGGTGTGCTTCAATCGCACCGCATGAAGCGGGCCCTTGGAAGCGGACTGAACCGGGGCACCTGACAAAACGGTGCCGGAAGCTTCCGCGACCACGGAACCGGTTGGCGCGGTTTCGGTGACCTCCGAGTCGTCGCTGATTTCGGTCATGGTCCGGAACTTCAGCACGGTGAATTCGCGGCCGCCGAGCCCTATCCGGGTTTGGCGGAACAGGGCCTTCCCTGACGACGTGAACCGGATGGCAAGCGCGGTAAGCGCCATGATCGGTGACAGCACGATGAGGGCCAGAAGACTGACGGCGACGTCGAAAGAGCGCTTCAGGAACCGGTCCATCCCGCTGAGGTCAGGCCGGGCCACCTCCAGCAGTGGCAGCCCGCCCAGGTCGGCGAGCCGAGCTCGGAACGAAACCAACTCGAAGTACCGGGGGACGAAGGCGATGTGCACATCGCTCTGGAGTTGACGGTAGATGCCCACGAACTTTTCCGAGTGGCAGCTGGGAAAGCCGACGATGATCTGCTGCACGTTCAGCTCCCGGCAGAGCGCCGGAAGGTCGTTGACCGTTCCCAGGGCACCGGCGTCGAGTTCCTCCTCGCCGACCACGTGACCGACGATCTCCACGCCGTGGCGCAGACCGAGATAGGTAGTGATGCGGTCGGTGAGGGTTCCCGATCCGACAATGAGCACCCGGGTGGCCGTCAGGGTATGCAGCGAGGCCCGGAGGATGAACCGGCCGGCAGAGATGAACACCACCGCCAGCACCACCGCCACGACTTCCTGAGCCACTACCGGCCGTCCGGTTCCTGCGACGGCATGGATGTAGCTCCCGACCGTCAAGGTGATAACGCAGCCGACGCTTACCGCGAACAGGACGTCCTTCAGCTCCTTGAACATGCTGGCGCCGAGTTGCCCCTGGTTGGTGCGGTAGGTGCCGCCTATCGCGATGGCCAGTACCACCGCGAAGGGAAACAGGGCGTTGGCACCGATGTTTCCCCAAAAGTGCTGGAGCGAGTTGGAGGGTACGCGGGAGTAGGTCGCCAGGAACGGCAGGGCGACCACCAAGGCCAGGCAGGTGCTGACGAAGTCGACCCCCACCCGAGCGGCGGCGTAATGGCCGTCCGAGATGGTGCGACGTGCCCGGCTGGCGGATGGAGCGACAGCTTCCGGGAGAACCAGAGCGGCTGGATCCTCGAGCAGGCCTACCGATTCCAGTTCGGGACCCTGGGTGCCCACAAAAGCGGAAACGGTCGGGGTCTCCAACTCAGATGTCGACACGGCTTCCCCCCTTATGGGTGGGGACCACAATTGCGTCTGCCTTGAGTACGTCTGCCATGTCCGACACCCCTGTTCCCGACACCCCTATTGAAGAACCCGTACCAGTCCTTATCTGAACGGGCCCCAGGCACTGAACTTGCGGTTTTTCTTTCTTCCGCCCCCGGTGTGGGTTGCGGTTGGGCGGCCTCGGACGCCGGGGGATGTTGGAACGGGCGGGTTACGCTGCGGCGGTGAGTGTTCGGACAATCCTCCGAGGAGTGGGAAAAACCCTGATCGGGGCGGGTATTGTCATCCTGTTGTTCGTCGCCTATGAGCTATGGGGCACCGGCATCATTGCCCAGGGCCACCAAAATGCCCTCCGCCAGCAGTTCGACCAGAAGCTCCGGGCCCACCAGGTTCAGGTCCCAAACTCGGGCCCGGGCTCCTCACTACCTACCCCAACGACAGTACCGCTACTGCCGGTGCAGACGCCGGTGGCCCCACCTGCCGACGGCCAGCCGATCGGGATCATCGACATCCCCAAGATCGGCGCAAACTACGTGGTGGTGGAAGGCACCAGTGAGGCTGACCTGGAGCGAGGGCCGGGTCACTACGTCGGGACCTCCTTGCCCGGGAACCCGGGAAACGCCGCCATCGCCGGTCACCGGACCACGTACCTCCGGCCGTTCTACAACCTTGATCAGTTGGCCCCCGGCGATCCGATCTACATCACCACCACCCAGGGACGATTCGAGTACGACGTGGTGGACACGTTGATCGTGGACCCTGGCGATCTCGACGTTCTGAAGCCGACCCCCACCCCGACCCTGACCCTGACCACCTGCAATCCGCGCTTCAGCGCCTCGACCCGCATGGTCGTCCAGGCCAAGTTGGTGACGCCGGTGGCGGCAGCCGTTCCCGTCACCAAGCGGGCCCCGGCTCCGACCCTCGACGCCGGCCAGGGAGGTTGGTTGGGCGCCATCCTCTGGGGCCTCGCCTGTGTGGTTTGGGGCATTCTCACCTGGCTCGCCTGGAGGCGGTGGCGCAAGTGGTGGGTTCTCGCCGTAGGGATCGTGGGTCTGCTGGCCCTGCTGTTCTTCTTCTTCGGCGCGGTGAACCCGCTGCTCCCGCAGGGCTACTGACCTTCGTTCGCCGGGAGGTCGGGCCAGGCCAGCCTGACGAGTTCGCTCACCAGGCCGGCGATGGTCTCGGACGCCACCCGGTAGCCGCGCATGGAGCCGCCCAGCGGGTCGGCGATGTCGTCTTCACTCGATTTGCCCTGAAGATCAACCATGCGCCGTCCGTGCTGGACGAAGACCAGCCAATCTTGGAGGGACTGGCCCGTATCCCTCGGTCTCATCATTTGACCCCTCCGAACCAGTTCATGGAGGGTGAACGTTCGGGTCCAGGCGCTTGGGTCCATCGTCACCACCTCCCGGACGTGCTTTCTGGTCATGCCGAGGATCAGGCTGGCCTGCTTCACGTCGCTGAGGCTCAGAAGCCGGCCACGATGGTTGGCCAAGTCAATGCCGAGATCGTTGCCGGTCGCGATCACCTCGGGAGGAGATGGGATCTTGAGGTCGAGAATGCCCGCCGAGTCCACCCGGACGGCCGGATCCGCCGCTTCCAAGTGGGCAGCCAGGAGGGCGGCGGCGGTGGGAGACCGACAGATATTTCCGGTGCAGACGAAGAGGACGGTGGTCATCTCACCGTCGCCGATCGGTGGGTGGAAGCTACCCGTCTCGGGGAACACGGTAGCTCCGGGTGCGGGTCGACCTTCAGGTGAGAATCTTCGCCTTCTGGGCCTCGAACTCCTCGTCGGTGATCACGCCCTTCGATTTCAGATCGGCCAGCTTGGCCAACTCGTCAGCGCTGCTGTGAGCCGAAGTGCCCGCCGCCCTGCGCACATACTCATCGAACGCCTTGTGTTGCTGGGCTATCTGGCGTTCGGCCCGCTCGTGCATGCTGCCACCGCGGGCGATGAGATAGATGAGCACTCCCAGGAGCGGGAAGATAATGACGAAAATGACCCAGGCGGCCTTGGCCACACCGCCCATGTCGTGGCTGCGAAAGATGTCGCCGAAAATCACGACCAGGAGCCAGATCCACACGAAGAACATGAAGAATTCCAACATCGTCCAGAAGATGTCGAGCAGCGGATAGATGGTGGAGATCATGTTGGTTGTTCCTCCTTCGTTCGGGCGCGATCGCCGACGGGGGATTGCCTGACCGACCCCGTAGTGAAGGCCTCCCGGTGCAGGTCAGATGGGTGCTGACGCTCCGAATTGGCCGATCAGCGTCACCGTACCATGCAGGTATGGGACACCCCCGATTGTCGAACAATGAAATGGCGAGCTTTGGGAGGTCGTGGATGGCAGGATTCGGATCTTGCCCGGCCTAGCCATGGCTTGGGTACCCTCTCGGGGCGACACCCGGGTAAGGCCCGATCGCGGACAGCTTTGCCTGGCGGCTCATCGCCTACACTGGCCCGCCTGGAGAGGTGCGAGAGCGGCCGAATCGGACTCACTGCTAATCAGCGGTATAGCGGACTCAGGCACGAATCGCCGGACATCCAAGTCGCTTACCAGGCACGATTCGACGGCCGGAGACGATGGAAGACCGGAAAATATAGGCCAGTTATAGGCCAGCGGTCGTTGGTCCAAGTCGAACTGGGGTCAGAATGGCCATGCGACGCCCGGCGGGCCGAAATGCGATGCGGCCACGATGGCCACGGCAGTCGTTCTGGCGCGTTGTTCGGCGACGGAACAGAGCCAACGTGGCAGACGGCCACGGCTGTAAAGTTGCATCATGTCGCCACAACGTTGCCGGCCGACATCCCCGGCGGGCGTGCTGCCACGCTGGGCGATCCTGGCTAGCTTCCAGAACGCCCCGACCTGGCGTGACGACCGAGGCCAAGCTCGTCTCACTGGCTGACCTCGACGCAGCCTCCGAGGGAGAGCTCACCCAGTGCCAGTTCCACGGCTGCCCACCCGGCGCCCTCGTCTGGCTGGTGCTCCAGCAGGGACCGCCAGGCACCTTCCCGCACAGCGGCCCGAGCCAGCTCACGAACCAAGAGTCGGCTGGAGCCAACGCCAGGACCCTGTTCCCCGTCGACGCGACGACCGGTCAATCCCGAGGTGACAGCGAGGTCGGTGCACTCGGGCAACTCAGCTCATCTCCCTGGGGCCAACTTCGAGACCTGGACCTCGCTCACTGACCCCAGATCGAAAGCCGGACAGATGGCGGTCTCCCTGGACTAGCTCACCCTTCAGACTCAGGTGACAATCGCTTTGGCCGCTGGCTCCCGACCCTTCCCCGAAAGCCCGTACCGCCGTTCATGTCGACGACGAAGTTTCAACCGGCAGGGATTTTCTGCAGCACACTCAGAACGCGTCCCGATCGCTGTCTGGCGGTTCTGGTGACATCCCTACACACCTGACCAGGCTTCATCGATTTAGCTGGCGGCTCGTCCCTGTTCTAGGCGTGCACGTTAATGGGATGAATATGGGATACGCAGATTGATACGAGGCAAACGATGGTGGTGACAAAGGGCGGCAACGAGGAGGACCCTGGTTCTTACGATACGAACCGCGCGCCGGTCATCTACGGCCCGGTCATCGACCTTCGGTAGCCTTCCCGACCAATACTGGAATCCTTTGGCTTTGGAGTTGACACGGAGCGGCGAACCATCGAAGCCAGCTCGACTTGGTCAGAGGATGCCGACCGCGATCAAGGCGGACTCAATGGATCGATCGACGGCGTGGCGGTCGGCACCTAGCCCAATCATGAGGCTGACACGGCCGGTGGGCCCAGAACCATGGCGAATCCTTT
>DASXFR010000041.1:0-76201 GCA_036489495.1 Acidimicrobiales bacterium
CCGGGAACCGGGCGAGGGCCCGGGCCCGCTTCACCAGGCGACCGGCCTCGGCCCGGGGGAGGCGTCCCGTTTTCGCCACCCAGGAGCCGGCAGTCCGGGCGCCGTCGGGGGCCCACTCCCCCCAGGTGTCGAACTCCCCCACCGCGATGGTGCAGACGGCGTCGACCTTGGTCCGCACTCGCAGCAGGGTCTCCATCGACTCGCGGTCGTAGGGGGGTCCCGCTTCAAGCAACTCGTCGACCGACCTCTCCAGGGCATCGAGCTTCACGACGACAATTCCAGCAGGGAGGTGTGACACTTCAGCGAAGATCCACCTGTCGCCGTCGGCGATGTGGTGATGATCGGGTGCCCCATCTGCTCGGGTCTGACCCTGGGTGTGACTGACCCCGTTTTGGGTGTCCAGTGAATGATTCGTCGGCCCGAGCAGATGGGGCACCCGCACCGGCCGGTGGGACGAACGTGACCTGATAGGAGCTCGGCTAAGTGCCTATGAAGTGTCCAGTCCGACGTCCCGACCAGCGCGGTGCCGTCACCACCCCAACCAGAGGAGGATCGGCATGACCAGCATGGCAGACGTCGGGCGCCAATTCATTGGTGGCGTCGACACTCATATGGACAACCACGTGGCGGTTGTCGTTGACCAGATCGGACGGGTGCAGGGCACTGGGACGTTCCCGGCCACCGCGGCCGGCTATCGCAAGCTGTTGACCTGGATGCGCCGTTTCGGCGAGCTCATCAAGGTCGGCGTGGAGGGTACTGGTGCCTACGGGGCCGGCCTCGGGCACTATCTCTCCGCCGAGGGCGTCGAGGTGGTGGAGGTCAACCGCCCGAATCGCCAGTTCCGGCGGCAACGGGGCAAGTCCGACCCGACGGACGCGGAAGCCGCTGCCCGTGCCGTGTTGTCCGGCGAGGCCAGCTGCACGCCTAAAGCCAGGACGGGAGCCGCCGAGGGCATCCGAGCCCTGAGAGTGGCCCGCCGAGGAGCCGTCAAGGCCTCTACGCAGGCTGCCAACCAACTCCGGGACCTCATCCTCACTGCCCCCGATGCCCTCCGGGCCCGCATGCGGGCACTGCCTCGGGCAAAACGGATCGAGCTGGCCGCTCGCTTCCGTCCGGGGGCAGGTGGAGACCCCGTCGAGGACACCAAGGCGGCGATGCGGGCGGTGGCCCGTCGCCATCAAGGTCTGGCCGAAGAGATCGCCGAGCACGACTTCCGGCTGGCCGAACTCGTCGAACAATCGGCACCCGATGGGTTGCTGGCGAAACAGGGTGTTGCGATCCAGGTGGCCGCCGTGCTGCTCTCCACCGCCGGCGACAATCCGGAGCGCTTGGTGTCCGAGGCGAGCTTCGCCGCCCTCTGTGGGGCCAGCCCGGTCGACGCCTCGTCGGGCAAACAGATCCGACATCGCCTCAATCAAGGCGGAGACCGTCAGGCGAACGCCGCCCTGTGGAGAATCGCGTTCGTTCGGATGCACTATGACCCCCGGACCCGGGCGTACGCCGAACGCCGACGAGCAGAAGGAAAGACCGACAAGGAGATCATCCGGTGCCTGAAGCGCTACATCGCTCGAGAGATCTACAAGACCTTGGTCCCGTCCCAATCGCTTTCTGCACCTCCGGAGATCGTCATCGAACCACTATCGGCGACAGCGGCTTGACACCTATAGGAGCATCACTCGAGGCCCGAATTCGGCCGTTACCTTGCACAAAACTTTGCGCCGACCTTGCGCGAAACCTTGCAGGAGCGGCACCGCAAAAAAATCTACAAATTAATTGAATCAACCGCGGCTCTTCAGCCGAAAACCGAGCTGCTCGGCAGCGGCGACACCGCGAGGAGCCGGCCCAGCAATATCCCCTACTCCCCTACGAAACCTGGGAACCCTACGCCCCCTACGCCCTACCCCCCTACGCCCTACCCCCTACGACCCCTGCTCGGCCTCCACCGCCGCCTTCTCTTCGGCCGCCTTGCGGTAGGCCTCCAGCTGGTCGAGCAGAGGCATGCGCTCCTGCCCCACCGTCGAATCCAGCCGGGCAGCGATCTCCTCAGGAGTCCATCGCCCGTCGGCATACATCGCCCGGACCTCACGCGGCTGGTTCCAGACGGCGATCTTCGGGCCCACCGAGGTGTACACCTGGCCGGTGACGTGCTTGGCCCGGTCGGACAGCAGGTAGACGACCAACGGGGCGACGTCCTCCGGGTCCCCCATTTCGGCCAGGTCCATCGGGACGTTGGCCGACATCCGGGTGCGGGCCACCGGGGCCACCGCGTTGGCGGTGATGCCGTACCGGTTGAGCCCGGCCGCCGCCGAGTGCACCAGCGAGACGATACCGCCCTTGGCCGCCGCGTAGTTGGCCTGGGCCACGCTCCCGGCAAAGGCCCCGGAGGTGAAGGCGACCAGGGAACCGCCCCCTTCCTGCTTCCGCATGATGGCCGACGCCGCCCGGAAGACAGTGAAATGCCCCTTCAGGTGGGTCTCGATGACCGCATCCCATTCGTCCTCGGCCATGTTGAAGAGCATCCGCTCCCGGAGGATGCCGGCCACCGCCACCACGCCGTCGATCCGGCCCCACTTCTCCACGCCGGTGCCGATGATCTTCTCGCCGCCGGCCAGGGTGGTGACGCTCTCGGCCACCGCCACCGCCGAACCCCCGGCCGCCTCGATCTCGGCCACCACTGAATCGGCCACCGCGCTGGTCGGATCCCCCCCGTCCAACGACACCCCGATGTCGGCCACCACGATCTTCGCCCCCTCGGCCGCTGCCGCCAGCGCCACCGCCCGGCCGATCCCGCCACCGGCCCCAGTGATGGCCACCACCTTGTCGTTCAGAAATCCGCTCATCCGTCCTCGCTCCTCATCGGTTCCTCCGGCGCCTATCGGGCCGCACCCGTAAAAGCCACCTACACCCCCCCTCGGGCGCGGCTCAGGCTCCAGAGGGCCGGGCATATTGACCACAGCTAGAACATGTTCTAGCGTTCGAAACCGGTTCGGCGCCACCTGGGTGCCATGTGCGAGAGTCGCATTGAAGTCGGCGCAAGCACGCAGGAAGCGCGGCAAGAGGGGAAGGCCACCATGGGCGATCTTGGGTTTTGGGCACTGGCACACGAGTATCCCGACCACCTGGCCCTGGTCGACCCCGGCGGCCGGGAGTTCACCGCCAAGCAGCTCCTCGACCGGTCCAACCAGGTGGTCCACGCCCTCCGCCAGCGCGGCGTCCAGACCGGGGACGTGGTGGCCACCCTCCTGCCCAACGGGGTGGAGATGTTCGAGGTCTACCTGGCCGCCCTCCAGGCCGGCTGGTACCTGGTGCCGATCAACCACCATCTGATCGGCCCGGAGGTCGCCTACATCCTCAAGGACTCCGGGGCCAAGGTGTTCGTGGCCCACGACCGGTTCGCCGATGTGGCCACCGACGCCGCCAAGGAGGCCGAGCTCCCCGACCCGGCCCGCCTCTCGGTAGGAACTATCGACGGCTTCGAGTCGTACGCCGAACTCCGGGACGCCCAGCCCGCCGACGACCCGACCGACCGGACTGTCGGCGACACCATGAACTACACCTCGGGCACCACCGGCAACCCCAAGGGCGTCTTCCGGAAGCTGACCGGCCTCTCCCCGGAGGAGGCCGCCCTCGGCCTGTCCGGGCTGCTGTTCCTGTTCGGGATCCAGCCCCAGGACGACAACGTCCACATCGTCGGCTCGCCGCTCTACCACACCGCGGTAATGCGGTTCGCGGGGGCCAGCATCCACCTGGGCCACACCGTGGTGGTGATGGACAAGTGGGTCCCCGAGGAGATGCTGCAGCTCATCGAGAAGTACCAGGTGACCTGCTCGCACATGGTGCCTACCCAGTTCCACCGTCTGCTGGCCCTCCCGGAGGCAACCAGGACGAAGTACGACATGTCCTCCCTCCGCCACATGATCCACGCCGCCGCCCCCTGCCCGGTGGACGTCAAGTACAAGATGATCGAGTGGTGGGGCAACGCCATCGACGAGTACTACGCCGCCTCCGAGGGAGGGGGCAGCCTGGTGACCGCCGCCGAGTGGCTGGAGAAGCCGGGCACCGTCGGGAAGGCGTGGCCCATCTCCGAGCTGGCCATCTTCGACGACGACGGCAACAAGATCGAAGAGCCCAACGTCATCGGCACCGTCTACATGTCGATGGGGACCGCCGACTTCGAGTACCACAAGGACAAGAAGAAGACCGAGAGCAACCGCATCGGCAAGTACTTCACCGTCGGGGACGTCGGTCTCATCGACGAGGACGGTTACCTGTTCCTGCGTGACCGCAAGATCGACATGATCATCTCCGGCGGGGCCAACATCTACCCGGCCGAAATCGAGAACGTCCTCCTCAGCTTCCCCAAGGTCGGCGACGCCGCGGTGTTCGGTATCCCCCACGACGACTGGGGCGAGGAGATCAAGGCGGTCATCGAGCCGGCCGAGGGAATCGAGCCGTCTCCCGAGCTGGCCGCCGAGATCCTCGAGTACTGCGCCACCCGGCTGGGCAAGTTCAAACTCCCCAAGTCGATCGACTTCACCGACGCTCTGCCCCGGGACCCGAACGGCAAGCTCTACAAGCGCAAGCTGCGCGACCCCTACTGGGTGGGCCGGGAAAAGATCTGATCCGGCGGGGCGGCGGGAGCCGGCTCCGGGCTCCATCGGCTCCGCCCCGGGACCCGCCATGGGGGTGGCGGCGTTGCTAGCCTTGCCCGGTGTTCGGGAGCAAGGCGCGGGCCGCCCGTCGGCGACAGGAGTTCATCGCCACCTACCCGTTCCCTCCTGGTCTCGGCCATGACCTCTCCAAGGCTTATCCCCACCTCATGTCCTTGGATCCGGCCTACCAGGGGCTGCGGCAATGGTTGCGCCTGCACGTGGCCGAACCCGAGCTCCTGGCCATGCCCTCACGGGCGGTGGACCTCCTCTGGCACGAGTTCATCCTCCACACCCAGGAGTACGAAGAATTCTGCCGTCAGGCCTACGGCCACCGCCTGCACCATTCCCCGGAACGGTCGATGAATGACGGCCAGACCCAAGTCCTCAACGGCGCGGGGATGGCCAGAACCTTCGCGATGGCGTGCGCCGATGACGGCATCCGGGACCCCAGGCTCGGACTCCCGACCCTGTTCACCGTCGATGCCACCTTAGGCCTCACCGACGGTCAGGCATGGACATTCGACTGCAGCGCGATGAGCTGCACGGCCGCCCCACCGTGGCGGTGTGTGCGGCACCAGGTGCTCCCCTTCGCTCCCGGACGCCTGCCCCGTCAACGCGATCCGCGCACCGGCCGATGGACACAGGATCCCAACAATTACTGGCTGTACACGCCAGCCGGTGAGTTCCACGACGGTGGCCACCACCACGGGGGCCAACCCGACACCGGCCCTTCGGGCCATTCCCACGGCGGCTCTTCCTGTGGGGGCGGTCCGGGGGTCAGTCAGGGCGCCGACGGAGGCGGACAACATTCCGAGGGTGGGAACTACGGCGGGGCCTCGGACAGCGGGAGTTTCAGCGGCGGTTCCGACAGTGGCGGCTCCAGCGGGGGCTCCGACAGCGGCGGTTCCGGCGGGGGCTCGGACAGCGGCGGCAGCTCCTGCGGCGGCGGCAGCTCGTGTGGGGGCGGTAGTTCCTGCGGCGGGAGCAGCTAGCCGCAGGTCGGCGGCGGCCGGAACTTCAACCGGGCTTGGACAGCGACTCCGGGTCGATCACCTGCACATCGGAGGCCGCGCCTTCCCGGGCCGCCTCGGCCCGGATGGCGGCCAGCATGACGGGGTCGGCGCTGTCGATGTTCCCCTCGGCGATGGCCACGAACTGGGCGGGAGCGACGTCGATGAACAGCCCGTCGGCCTCGGCGGTCAGCACGCCGTCGTGCCACATGCCGGCCCAGGCGCGGATCTTGCGGCCGTCGCGACCCAGGTACCGGGCTTCGATCCGCAGATCGGTCCGGAGCGGGGTCGGCTTCCGGTAGCGCACGGTGAGGGTGCCGGTCATGCCGTGGTTACCGGCCACGATGCAGGCGGCCCCGAGCACCTCGTCGAAGGTCTCGGCGATCACCCCGCCGTGGACGCAGGTCGGCGGGCCCTCGTAGGGGTAGCCGAAGTTGGCCAGGCCGGCGATCTCCCGGGGGCCGCCGTCCACCCCGTCGACCACGTTCACGATCACCGGCGGGGCGATGGGATTGCCCAGGCCCATCACCGGGCTGGTGGGGAAGAATTCCTGGGCGGCCGAGGCGATGTCGGGCTGGCCCCGCGGCCGCTTCATCGGCCCGGCGGCGGCCAGCAGCCGGGTATGGACGGCCTCCAACTCCTCCGCCGCCTCGGTGACCACCGTGTTGTCGAGATCGGCGGCCACCGCGTCGTCGATCAGCAACCTCAGCGCCGACGCCAGGCGGAGTCTCGGGCTGCCCGGCTCGGTGAGGGTATCCACCGGCTCGGGGTTGCTCATCGGCGCTGGAAGTTCGGCGTGCGCTTCTCGGCGAACGCCTTCGGCCCCTCTTTGGCGTCCTCGGTGGCGAAGATGGGCCAGCCGAGTTCGAGCTCGATCTTGAGCGCCTCTTCTTCGGGGATCCCCTCGGTGGCCTTGACCGACGCCTTGATCGCCTCCACGGCCAGCGGCCCGTTGGCCGCGATCACCTCGGCGATCTCCAGGGCCGCCTCCAGCGCGGTCCCGTCGGGGACCACCCGGCCGATCAGCCCGATCTCCTTGGCCTCCTGGGCCGACACCTCCCGAGCGGTGAGCAGCAGGTCCATGGCCACCGTGAAGGGGATCTGCCGGCGGAGCCGAACGGTCGAGCCGCCGAGGGGGAACAGGCCCCGACGGGCCTCGAACACCCCGAACTTGGCACCCTCGCCGGCCACCCGGATGTCGGTGGCCTGGAGGATCTCGGTGCCCCCGGCCACCGCCCAGCCCTCCACCGCGGCGATGAGCGGCTTCCTCAACGAGTAGTGGCGGAGCAGCGCCTTCCAGTGGAGGTCGGGGTCCTCGGCCATCCGGACCTGGACCGACTCGTTGCCGGGACCGGACATCGACTTGAGGTCCATCCCGGCACAGAAGGTGCCGCCGGCCCCGGTGAGGATGGCGCAACGGATGTCGTCGTTGCCGTCGATCTCGTACCAGGCGTCGACCATGCCGACCAGCATCGGGCCGGACAGGGCGTTCTTCGCCTCCGGCCGGTTCATGGTGACGATGGCGGTGGATCCCCGGACCTCGAAGTCCAGATGCTCGGTGCTCACAGGGTGCCTCCTCGGGCGGGTTCCGGTTTCAATGGTTCAGATGCGCTCGATGATGGTGCCGGTGGCCAGTGCCCCGCCACAGCACATGGCGATGAGGGCCAGATGGCCATCGGTGCGCTCGAGCTCGTGCAGCGCGGTGGTGATCAGCCGGGCGCCGGTGGAGCCGACCGGGTGGCCGAGGGCGATGGCACCGCCGTTGACGTTCACCTTGTCCCAATCGACCTCGTGGACCTTGCCCCAGGACATCACCACCGAGGCGAACGCCTCGTTGACCTCGAATAGGTCGATGTCGGCCATGGTCATCCCGGCCGTGGCCAGCACCTTGGTGGTGGCGGCGATCGGGCCGTCGAGGTGGTAGTAGGGATCGGATCCGACCAGAGTCTGGGCGACGATGCGGGCCCGGGGCCGGAGTCCCGCCGAGGCGGCCCGGTCCTCCGACATCCACAGCACCGCGGCGGCGCCGTCGGAGATCTGGGAGCTGTTGCCGGCGGTGTGCATCCCGTCGGGCATGACCGGCTTGAGCCCGGCCAGCCCCTCCCGGGTGGTGTCTCTCGGGCCCTGGTCCTTGGTCACCAGGGTCTTCTCGCCGGTGGGGCCGTCCGCCCCGACCACCGGGGCCTCGAGGGCGACGATCTCCCGGTCGAAGCGCCCCTCCGCCACCGCCACCGCCGCCTTCCGCTGCGACTCGAATCCGAGCCAGTCAACGTCCTCCCGGGTGATGCCGTACTTCTCGGCGATGCGCTCGGCCGCCCCGAATTGGTCGGGCATGTCCCAGGGGAAGTTCTCCGGCTTCGACTTGCCCGGGCCGTTGTAGGCGTTGGCGCCCAGACCCACCCGGCTCATCGCTTCGACCCCGCAGCCGATCCCGACCTCGATGGCGTCGGCGCTGATGAGGTTGGCCACGAAGTTGTTGGCCTGCTGGGCCGAGCCGCACTGGCAGTCGACGGTGGTGGCCGCCACCTCGTAGGGCAGGCCCTGGTTGAGCCAGGCGGTGCGGGTCACGTTGGACGCCTGTTCGCCGGCCTGGGTTACGCAGCCGCCGACGATCTGGTCGACGTCCCCGGGATCGACGCCGGCCCGCTTGACCAGCTCGACCTGGGCGTTGCCCAGCAACTCGGCGGCGTGGAACCCCGAAAGCCATCCGTTGCGCTTTCCGATCGGCGTGCGGACCGCTTCGACGATTACCGGCTGGGCCATGACGGATCTCCTTTGGATCAGGTGAGACGGGCGGCATCCGGACCGGCGGATCGGCCGGCGAGACGCCTCGCCGCAAGTATAGAACCTGTTCTAGTGGGCGGGCCTTTCCGGGCCCACCCCGGCCGGCCCAGTCTGGCCCCAGTCGGCCTCCTCCACCAACGGAGAGACCGAGGATCGCAACTGGGCTCGAGGGACCCGGCTCAAGGACCGGGCACCGCCGGCCGATGTCTCCATCGCAGATCCGGTTCGGCTCTCTCCGGTTGATCGTCCCGGATCGGGCAGCAACCGTTCTCACCTGCCGGTATGGGTGAGGTTCCGACTGGGCGTCCGCTCTGTCGGTCCAGGGCTTGAGGAGTACGCTTGACCAACGTGAACGAGGGAACCGGTTGCGATGCCTCCGTATCGCCGCGGGTCGAACTCGGACCTTCGATAGTGACGAGGATGGCAGGATGATGGTGCGAAAGAAGGCGGCGCCGGCGGCCTCGGCCAGGCGCAAGAAGGCTGACTTCCGGGTGGGCATCATCCTGGTCGCCTACAACGCCGAACGGACGATCAACGCGGTGCTGGATCGGATCCCCGAGACATTCTGGGATCGCTGTGCCGGGGTCTGGCTGAGCGACGACGGATCCGGGGACACCACCCACAAGATGGCGGTGGAGTGGCGGCAGCTGCACCCGCAACTGCCGCTCACCATCGTGCGGCAGCCGGTGAACCTCGGCTATGGGGGGAACCAGAAAGCCGGCTACCACTGGGCCATCGACAACGAACTCGACTGCGTCGTCCTGCTGCACGGCGACGGTCAGTATGCGCCGGAGATCATCGAAGACATCATCGCCCCCATCGAGCGGGGCGAGGCCAAGGCCGTGCTCGGATCGCGGATGTTGACCCGGGGGGGAGCCCGCCGCGGGGGGATGCCCCTCTACAAGTTCGTGGGAAACCGCATCCTCACCACCTTCCAGAACTGGATCACCGGCATCCATCTCGCCGAATGGCATTCCGGCTACCGCGCCTATGCGGTCGATGTGCTGAAGAAGATCGACTTCAACGGCAACAGCGACGGATTCGACTTCGACACCGAGATACTCCTGCAGGTGCTCTCGGCCGGGGGGCATATCGGGGAAGTTCCGATTCCGACCTACTACGGCGAGGAGGTCTCCTACGTCAACGGCATGAAGTACGCCAAGGACGTGGTCATCGACTCGATCGCCTGGCGCCTGCAGAAGAAGGGCTTCGGCGCCGGCCACCTGGCTTCGGTCGGAACCGACTACGCCATGCGGGACGCCGCCACCAGCTCCCACCAGGCCATCATTTCCCGCCTGAGCCACGAGGGGCCGTCCCGGATCCTGGATGTCGGCTGTGCGGCCGGGTGGACGTCGGAGATCCTGGCCGACCGGCACACCGTGGTGGGCGTCGATCAGTTCGCCCACCCCGGGGTCACCGATCGGATGTCCGAATTCATCAAGGCCGACCTCGGAAAGGGGCTGCCGAGCAAGGTCGGCAGCGGCTACGACGTGGTGGTGGCGGCCGACGTCCTCGAGCACCTGGCCACCCCCGAGCATCTGCTGGCCCAGTTCAAGGACGTCCTGAATCCTGACGGGTTCATGCTGGTGAGCGTGCCCAACGTGGGCCACTGGTACCCGAGGCTCCGGTCGCTCATCGGCACCTTCGAGTACGACCAGCGCGGGATCCTCGACAGCACCCACCTCCGGTTCTACAACCGTCGTAGCTTCCGCCGGCTCCTCCGGATCGGCGGCTACCACCTCAAGGTGGAGACGCCGCTCGGATTTCCGGCTGAGGCCCTCGGGCCCGGCATGCGCGACGACCCGCCGCTGGTGGTGCGCCTGATCCAGGCCTTCGAGAAGGTCGGTCTGAAGCTGTACCCGACGTTGTTCGCCTATCAGTTCCTCTGCGAGCTGGTGCCGCCGGTGAGGTCCGAGGTGGTGACGGTGGTCAGCGGGACCGAGGTCGTCCTGGCCGGAAGCACCGAGCTCAATCCCGACTCATTTGGTGCCGGCGGCGACCTCCCGGCTGGGAACGGAGCGGCGGCGCCGGTACCCCTCGACGCTGACGACGCCGATGACCACCAGCGAAACAATGGTGACGGCGGCTCCGAGGTCAAAGTGCGGCGGCCGAAAACGAAGAACAACGTCTGAGGTGCCTGCGGGTACCAGCAGCACCTGCTGTACGTAATTTCCTTGCAGCAGCGGGACGGATTGGCCATTGACCTCCGCCGACCATCCCTGGTCCCAGTTGGACGGAATGACCAGGAGCCCGGGCCCGCTGCTGTGCACCGTCATCGACAGCGAGTTGATCCCCGGCTGAATGTTCGAGGTGGTGGCGGTCACCGGTTTGCCGACCGCCATCTCGACGATCGAAGCCTTCTGGCTGGTGGAGAGCCGCTGCACCTGGCTGCTCTCCAGCACCACTTCCTGTTCCCAGGGGAAGTTGGGGGCCACGAAGGTGTTGAACGCCGACGTGGCACTGTTCACGTAGGCCACCTTGGTGACGACCCTCGGGCCCACCGACGGACCGTTGAGGCCGATCAGGTTGCCGTCATCGCCGGTGTAGAGGGTGGACTGCCCGAGGTCCTCCCGGGCCCCGCCACCCCAGTCGGCCTGCATGGTGAACTTGGGCAGGGTGGCCAGCGCGGAGATGCCGAACCGGGCGAGTTCGCCGTAGCGGATGCTCGCCTCGTTGGGCAGCAGCCAGAACGCCTGGGACTGGTCCGAAGTGAGTGACTGCAGCGGCTGGCCTTCGATGTACTTGGCCACCGCCACCGTCCGCTCGGGGATCACGCTGTCGTAGCCGGAGACCAGGTCGAGGTTGTACAGCAGGTCGTAGTTCCCCGGATTGAGGAGCAGCCCGGATTCGAGCTGGGCGGAGGTGGACGACACCGGCACGACCCGGGCCGGCCAGGTGGCCTGCTTCTGGTAGGTCTCGATGGCCTTGATCAGCCCGGTGGTCGGGAAGGTGGTCGAAGCGTTCATGGTGGCGAACGGCGGGTTGAGGCTGCGACCGATGGGGATCAGCTGGGCGGCGGTGAGCCCGGCGAGTCCGAGGCCGATGATGGTGGCCTTCCCGTAGTCGATCTTCCAGTGACGCCGGGCCACCGCCTTGATCGTCTCATCCAGCCCGATCCCGGCCAGGATGGCCAGCCCGAAGGTGGACCACTGGAAGAGCCGGCCGTAGGGCCAGAAGACCCGGAAGATGGGGATGAAGTGGTAGGCCAGCCAGGTCCACGAGCTCCCCACCGCGATGAGGGCGAAGCCGAACAGCAGCCACTTGCCCAACCCGGATCCCGGCCGCCGGGTGAAGGTGCCGACGATGGCAAACACCGCGGTCAGGGTTCCGGCGAAGATCATGCTGGTGTTGATGTTGGAGACGGACAGCGGGTCGGAGATCGGATAGAAGATGTGGGCGAGGGTGGACGGCGTCGAGAGGGCGTTCGACCCCTCGCCGGGGATGAACTTGGAGAGATCCGAGTAGGAGAACGAGTGGCGCTGCGAAGTCCCGAGCGAGGCCGCCAGCGGAAACAGCTCCACCGCGGCCACGCCGACGGCGCTGATGACCATGACCACCGGGATGGCCAGGGTGCGGCGAAGCCGATCCCGATCGTTGGCGTGCCAGGCCTCCCAGGCCGGTGGCGCCGCCAACGCCACCGCGTAGGCGCCGACGACCACGCAGGTGATCGCCATCCACAGCACGTGGCCGGCGAGCATGGTGATCCCCAGGCACAGCCCGGCCATCAGCGCTGCGGTCCAGGTCGATTTTCGCCAGGCTCGGTGCACGAGCAGAAGGCCGAGCGGGAGAAGGAATTGGATGGGCGAGACAACTTCGAAATTGAGCCAGGCCATGTTGAAGGTGCTGAACATCCAGGCGATGGCGGCCAGCATGGCGCCGGCCATTCCTATCTTGAACTCCCGCAACAGCAGGTAGGTGAAGAAGCCGGCGAACAGCACCTCGATGAAGCACAGCGCATCGTGGGCGGCAATCGGCGAGAGCAGGAGGGCCCCGGCCAGGTGGAGCGGGAACAGCTGGGCGCTGGAACCGTTGGTGTAGAGCGGGTAGCCGCCGATGAAGGCGTCGGGATTCCAGAACGGGATGGTCCCCTGATCGACCGCCTGGGTCAGATCGACCTGCCACGGATAGCTGAGATCGGCCTGGTCGCTCTGGACCGGGCCGACGCCGAGGGTTGGGAGCAACGGCGTCCACGGGTGCACGATCGTCTCGTCGTTGCGGACGGCGGTAAGGCTCTGGCCTTGGAAGAGGACCGGGAAGAAGAACGCCCCGGTGGCGATCAGCAGTAAGACAAAGGCTACGAGATGCTGTCGACCCGTACCGATGCTGTTGGTCGCATCCCTAGTGACCATTGAGCCGAGAGGTGCGGTCACGTTTCCGGAGCCGGCTGTACAACGACGTCGCCGCCCGGAAGCCGTCATATCCGGCCACCAGCACCACCGGGGGGAAGGCCACCAACGCGCGCTCCTTCCAGGAGGTGGCGCCGCCCTCCAGCCAGGCGTCGGCGGCGGTCACCGCCCGAGACCATTTCTCCGCATCGAATGGCTCCTTGGCCCCGATGCCCAGCACGGTGTGGGGAAGGTCGGTCTGGCCGGCCATCCCGCTGTGGACCAGCGGGAAGTCCTGCAGGAGGACGTCCATGGCCGACGCGGTGAACCGCCAGTAGTCGTCGGGGAAGGCGTGGATCGGGAAGAAGAACACCGAGGTCATCAGCACCAGGCCGCCGGGCTTGAGGCAACGGTGGATCTCCCGCATCGCCTTCCAGGGCTCGCGGACGTGCTCGATGGTGTCCAACATCAAAGCGGTGCCCACCGACTCGTCGGCCAACCCGAGCGAGTGGAGATCCTGGACCTGATCGACGCCCGAGCCGGTCCGGAAATCGGTGCCGATGTAGCTCTTCCCGGGGAAGCGGTCCCTCAGGAGCTGGAGGTGCGACTGCTCATCCACCCGCAATGACCCGAACTCCACGATGGGTTCCGGAAGATCGATGGCGGCCTCGATGCTGTCGACGAGCGGGTAGAGGGTGGTCCTCACGACCGGCTCTCCCGGGGGTCGCACCCGCGCGGCGTTGACCGTTCACCCGGCGAGTACATCAAGTGAACACCGGGATTTCTCATGGCGCCGATCTGGTTACACTTTCTCTGCCGATGGATAGCTCGAGGAAAGTTAAGCACATGGTCCCGTTCTGGGGGGTACGGGTCATCGGGGGCGCGTGCGGGGTGCCGATGAGTCGGGGCCGACCGTGGTGATCGTCTCTCGGTCCCCGGGCGGAGCGACGCTGGCTGGCACCACCACCGGGCCGTGACTGCCTTCCCGACGGCACGTCAACGGGCGCTGGGCGCCCGGATCGCCGTCAGCGCCGCCGCGGTCGGCGTCCTGGTGGTCGGACTCCAGATGTGGATCATCCCGGCGCCATCGGCCGGCGCTGGCAGCCCGCCCCGCGTCTTCGCCCAGGCCTACAACCAGCCGACGTTCTACGGTCCCGGCCGGGTACCGGTCACCACCGCACCGTCCACGGTGGCGCAGTATCAGCTGCATCGCATCCAAATGGGCACCAAGGGCCGGACCGATGTGTTTTCGCTGACCATCACCGGGTCGAACTCGGCGCAGCTTCCCCAGTTCCCACTGGACCGGACCATCACGCCCGAGCTCGAACTGGTCGAGGACCCGGCGCTGGCGGCGGCATCCCCGGCCGACACCTGCGGGAACAATTGCACCTTCAACTTGACTCAGACTTCATCCGGGTGGGTGCTCAACGAGTTCGTCAATGGCAGCTTGGTGGGGCCGGCCGGGCCGGCCACCGTGACCGTCGACGGCGACGTGGTGTCGATCAGCGTCGACACGTCGGCCCTGACCCCAGTGGCGCAGAAAGTACTGGGTGACCCGAGAACCGACGTGCAGGCCGGGTTCATGACCCGGGCGGTGAACGGCAGCGGCGAGGAGAACATCTCCAATCCCTACGGCATCGGCTCCCTGGTTGGTTTGGGGGGCGGAAGCCAGGTTATCGGGCCGTGGCAGGGCCGCCTGCTCGGGACGAAGGGGCTGTCCCCCAACCCGTGCGGGGGGAACGTCCCGCTCTGGTTCACCTACACCCCGTCGGTGCACCTGGAAAACGTGGTGTTCTCCGAACCGGTGACGGCCGGGGTGACGGTGGAGGGCGGCGGACCCGAGTCCAGCGACCAGGACGCCGTCTTCAACACCCTGGTGGTCCAGACCTCGGCCACCCCGAGAGGCGGCATCGGCGTCTCCTCCATCGATGTCGAGACCAACAACCAGCCGCTGGTACCGCTACCGGTCATCCCCGCCAACGCCACCGTCTCCGACAACGTGGTCTCGCTCACTCTGGCCGACGACAACGGCAACCCGCTGGTGCAAGCCGGCGGCTACGTCACCGCCGCCGTCTCCATCCACCAGTCGACCGGCAACTGCGTCTACCACTTCCCCATCGTGTCCCTGGCGTTGTTCCCGGTTCCGAAGGCACCGGCGGTGCCCACCGCCGTCTCCGCGTCGTTCTGGTTGGGTGGGTCGGCGGGGATCGGGGTGATTGCCGCCCTGCTCGGGCTGGCGGCGGCGATCGCGGTCCTCGTCTCTCGGTTCCACGTCCATGCCCGGGCCGCCCGAGTCGCCCGGGAGCAGTCAGCCCCGTCCGATCTTTGACGGTTGCGCGCCGGGCCGCCGCGCACGACGCCGGGAAAATGCCCTCAGCCCAGCAGTGACCTGGCGATGACCACCCGTTGGATCTGGTTGGTGCCTTCGTAGATCTGGGTGATCTTGGCGTCGCGCATGAACCGCTCGACCGGGAAGTCCTTGGTGAACCCGTACCCGCCCAGCAGCTGCACCGCGTCGATGGTGACCGACATGGCGGTGTCGGAGGCGAAGCACTTGGCCATGGCTCCGACCTTGGTCAGCTCGCCTTCCGGATCGCCGTTGTCGACCAGAGCACAGGCCCGGTAGATCAGGGTCCGGGCTGCCTCGGTGCGCATGGCCATGTCGGCCAGCATGAAGCGGAGGCCCTGCAGATCGGCGATCGGGCTCCCGAACGCCTTGCGGTCCTTCATGTACCCGGCGGCGAAGTCGATTGCCCCCTGGGCGATACCGACCGCCTGGGACCCGATGGTGGGGCGACTGCGATCGAGGGTGTGCATGGCGATGGGGAAGCCGTTCCCCGGCTCGCCGATCAGGTTGGTCACCGGCACCCGGACCTCGTCGAACACCACCTCGCCGGTGGGGCTGCCCCGGATGCCGAGCTTGTCCTCTAACTTGGCCACCTTGACCCCCCAGTCCGCCTCCACCACGAAACAGCTGATGCCCCGACCCCGGGGCGCCTCGGGGTCGGTGACGGCGAACACCGTGTAGAGGTCGGACACCCCGGCATTGGTGATCCAGTACTTGGTCCCGGTGATGACGTATTCATCACCGTCCCGGACCGCCCGGGTCCGCATGGAGGCCACATCACTGCCGGCGTCGGCTTCCGACAGGCAATAGCTGGCCTGGGATTCGCCGCTGGCGATCCGGGGAAGGTACTTGCGCTTCACATCCTCGGACGCCCAGTTCATCACCGGCAACATCCCCAGCTTGGAGATCAACATGGTCAGCGAGGTGGAGGCGCACACCCGGGCCAGTTCTTCGGCCATGATCGCCTGGGTGACCAGATCGGCGCCGGCGCCCCCGTACTCCACCGGTATCCCCAATGCCGGAAGCTCGAGTTCCACGCAGGCGTCGAATGAAGCTTGGGGGAAGACGGCGTCACGGTCGACAGCCGCGGCGGTGGGGGCGATCCGCTTCTCGGAGAACTGACGCATCGTGTCTCGGAACTGCCGATGGGTGTCGGAGAGGGCGAAGCCGGGAGAGGTCACCGGTGCACGTTACCTTTGCTGGCCGAAACACCGCATTTCGGCGGCGGCGAGTTGATCCGCCGGCGATCGAAGGCTCAGGTGGCGACCGGGACGGCCAGCAGCGAGCGCCACTCCCCCAACCGGGTGGCCACCGCCTCCGGGCTCAGCCGGAAGGTGTCGTCGGCGACGGCGTCGGCAATCGCCCGCTGGGCGGTGTAGTGATGGGCGGCGGAGCGGAAGAGCGGAGCCCGGGCCGCCACCAGGTCGTCGGGCGCCCCGCCCAGGAACCCCCAGAGGGTGAAGGCGAACGCGAGGTCGAAGATGATCGGCGCCCGCCCGAATTTGGCCGCCCGGCGCATGGCCACCGCCGTACAGCCGGCGATGACGTCCTCGGTCGACTCCCCCTCGGCCAGCTGGAGGCGATCCTCGAACTGGCGGGCGAGTTTGAGGGCAAAACCCTGGTCAGGCCCGGTGGTCCCGAACGACGGTCCGGCCGGCGGGGTCGTCCCCCGCAACTCGGAAGGGCGCGACTGGGTCCAGATCCCCGGTACCCGGAGCCGGTAGGTCGACCGCACCTGGTCCGCCTCGACGATGGGGACAAAGCTGGGCTGGGTCATTGGCTGGGTGGTTCCGATCCTTGTCTGGCCGATCCGTCGGTGCCGGTTCCGGAGGGCTGCTCCGGCTCCGGGGTGGCGTGGAGCAGACCGTAGACGATGGAATCGGACAGGGCCTTCCAGGACGCCTCGATGATGTCTTCGGATACACCGATGGTGGTCCAGGTGCGGTCGCCGTCGGTCGAGTCGATGAGCACCCGGGTCACCGACCCGGTGCCTTTGGCCGAATCGAGTACCCGGACCCGGTAGTCGACCAGGTGGATGTCGGACAACCGCGGGTAGCGCGGCCCGATCGCCCCCCGGAGAGCCCCGTCGAGGGCATTGACCGGTCCGTTCCCCTCGGCGGTGGCGACGATCCGGTCGCCGTTCACGAAGACCTTGACGGTGGCCTCGGTCGACCGGGTGAGGGTGTGATCGGCGATGACCCGATACGACTCGAGATCGAAGAAGTCCTGTTCCCATCCGGTCGAGTTCCGGAGCAGCAATTCGAGCGAGGCGTCGGCCACCTCGAAGTGGTAACCCTCGTGCTCGAGCCGCTTCAACGAGTCGAGGACCGAGCCCATGGCGTCCGAATCGAGCTCGAGTCCGAGTTCGGCGGCTTTGAAGGCCAGGGTGGAACGGCCGGCCATCTCCGAGACGACGAAGCGGGTGCCGTTGCCGACCAGATTGGGGGAGATGTGCTCGTAGGCATCCGAACGCCGGGCGATCGCCGAGGTGTGGAGCCCGGCCTTGTGGGCGAAGACCGACCCGCCGACGAACGGCTGTTGCGGATTCGGGGCGATGTTCACCAGCTCGGCGATGTGGTGGGCCACCGGGGTGATCCGTTCGAGGCGGTCGGGCGGGATGGTCCTGACCCGCAGCTTCAGTGACAGGTCGGGGATGGTGGCCGACAGGTCGGTGTTTCCCGCCCGCTCCCCGTAGCCGTTGACGCAGCCCTGCACGTGGGTCGCCCCCGCCCCGACCGCGGCCAACGAATTGGCCACCGCGCAGCCGCTGTCGTTGTGGAAATGGACGCCGACTTGCGTCTCGAACCCGCCGAACACGGTGGTCACGATGCGTTCGACCTCGTGGGGCAAGGTGCCCCCGTTGGTGTCGCACAGCACCAGCGTCTCGGCACCGGCTTCTTCCGCCGCCCGGAGGATCCGGGTGGTGAACTCCGGATTCGCCTTGTACCCGTCGAAGAAGTGCTCGGCATCCAGAAACACCCGGAGATCATTGGCGCGGAGGAACTCCACCGAGTCCGCCACCATCGCCACCGCCTCGTCGAGCGAGGTCCGGAGGGCGTCGACCACGTGCATCTCCGACGACTTGGCCACGATGCAGACCGCCGGAGTCTGGGCCTTGACCAGGTGCCTCAAGGTGTCGTCGTCCTCCGCCTTCACCCCGGCGCGCCGGGTCGACCCGAACGCGACCAGGGTGGCGGTGGACAGCGTGAGCTCGGCCGGGGCCCGGGCGAAGAACTCCTCGTCCTTCGGATTGGCGCCCGGCCACCCGCCCTCGATGAAGGTCACCCCCAGATGGTCGAGCTGTTCGGCGACCCGCAGCTTGTCGTCGACGGTGAGCGACAGGCCCTCCTGTTGGGAACCGTCCCGCAGGGTGGTGTCGAATACATCGACGGCGGTGGGCATGGTCGGCAGCTCGAACTGATGGCCGGATCCCTCCGACGGCGGCTGGGTGTCGGTTTCCCCGCCACCCACCGCCCGTTCCTTTTCGTGGGCATGGGCCTGCTGCCCCGCCGTCTGCGGATGGGAGTGCCGGTGACCGTGGCCGTGGCTGTGCTCGGGCCCGTCGTTCAGGGTCGGACCGTCACTCGACATATTCCAACCAGTCCTTGTAGCGGTCGATCTCACCCCTCACCGCCGCGAAGTAGGTCTGCTGCAGCTGCTGGGTGATCGGGCCCGGCTTCCCGGTACCCACCGCCCGATCGTCCACCGATCGGATCGGCACCACCTCGGCGGCAGTACCGGTGAGGAACGCCTCATCGGCGGAGTAGAGGTCGGTGCGGATCATCTGCTCGTAGACAACGTCGTAGCCGAGGTCTCGGGCAATGGTCTCGACCGACCGCTGGGTGATCCCTGCCAGGGCGCCGGAGTCCGAGGTCGGAGGGGTGATCAGCCGTCCGTTGCTGACGATGAAGATGTTCTCCCCGGTGCACTCGCTGACATTCCCGTCCGGCGACAACAGGATGGCCTCGTCGTAGCCGGCCCGCAGCGCCTCCACCTTGGCCAGTGAGGAGTTGACGTACATGCCGGTTCCCTTGGCCGCGGTCGGCACTGCATTCGGGTCGTGACGGCGCCAAGAGCTGATCTTGGTCGACACCCCGTTGGCCACCCCCTCGTCACCGAGGTAGGTGCCCCACGGCCAGGCGGCGATGGACACGTTGACCGGGCTGGGAATCGGGTTCAATCCCATTTCGCCGTAGCCCAAATACACCAGCGGGCGGATGTAACAGCCGTCGTCGAGCCCGTTGACCCGGACCAGGGAGGTGGTGGCGGCCACCAGTTCGTCGACGGTGTAGGGGATCTCGATCATGAAGACCTTGGCCGAGAAGAACAGCCGCTCGATGTGGTCGCGCAAGCGGAAGACCGCGACTCCGTTGGGCGTCGGGTAGGCCCGGATGCCCTCGAACACCCCCGACCCGTAGTGCATGGTGTGGGTGAGGACGTGGACGGTGGCGTCCGCCCAATCCACCAAGTCGCCGTCCATCCAGATCTTGTCCGTCGGGGTTATCGGCACGGCTTACAGCCTTTCTGCGATGGCGTCGCCGATGGCGGCGGTGGAAAGTTGCGGGTCGGGCGTCGAGGCGATGAACGCCTGCACCGCCTTGGTGACGCGTTCGGCGGCAGCCACCTCTCCCAGGTGGTCAAGCATAAGCGCAGCCGAGCGGATGGCGGCGGCAGGGTTGGCCTTGCCGGTGCCGGCGATGTCGTGGGCGGCGCCATGTACCGGTTCGAACAACGATGGCCCGGTGCGAGCCGGATTGAGGTTGGCCGATGCCGCGTAGCCGATGCCGCCGGAGATGGCGCCGGCCAGGTCGGTGATGATGTCACCGAACAGATTGTCGGTGACGATGACGTCGTAGCGCCCGGGGTTCTCCACCAGGTAGATACAGGTGGCGTCGACATGGTTGTAATCGTGGTCGACGTCGGGGTAGTCGGAAGCCAATTCGTTCACCGTTCGATTCCAAAGATCTCCGGCAAAGGTGAGCACGTTGGTCTTGTGCACCAGGGTCAGGTGCCGCCGGGGTCGCTTGGCCGCCAACTCGAAGGCGAACCGGGCGCACCGCTCGGCGCCGTGGCGGGTGTTGACCGATCCCTGGGTGGCGACTTCGAACGGGGTCCCCTTGCGCAGGAACCCACCTTCCCCGGCGTAGGTCCCCTCGGTGTTCTCCCGGATGACGACGAAGTCGCAGTCCGGTGCCAGGGCGCCCGGGACGCCGGTGAACGGTCGGAGGTTGACGTAGAGATCGAGGTCGAACCGGAGGCGGAGAAGCAATCCGCGCTCGAGTGTCCCCGGGGGGACGTCGGTGGATCCCACCGGCGGGCCGATGGCGCCGAGGAGAATGGCGTCCTGCTGGCGAAGCTCCTCGAGGACGGGGTCGGGGAGGACATCCCCGGTGCGGAGGAACCGGTCGGCACCCAGGTCGTACTCCGTGGTGGCCAGCCCCACGCCGGCCGCCTCGACCACCTTCAGCGCCTCGGCCACCACCTCGGGTCCGATCCCGTCGCCCCCGATCAGGCCAACCTTGTACGTGCTCACCCTGTCATCCGTTCTTTCTCGTCTGGCGGTGCCCAGACACTGTTCGGTCCCATCAAGAAAAGTGAAATTGAAAAACCGCCCACCAAGTGGACGGCCAAGAGCCACACACCGGTTCGGTATGTGGCTAATCGATAATAATTACGTAGTGGCGATAGGCCGCACGGTCCAACATCGCCACTAGTGTCCCTCGACCACCCACGGGGAGTCAACCCGGTCCCTCCGGGGCCTTCATCGGACCGCTCCAGGGAATGCCCCCCCTTCGGAGGCCTCGGGCCTCCTCCCCCCGGCACTCCACCACCGTGGACGGGACCCCGTCGCACACGCCACCGTCCACTACCCCCGCCAGCCGGTCATCGGTGGAGAACACCGAAATGACCTCCTGGGCCAGGGTTGCCGGCGGCTTACCGTGCCGGTTGGCACTGGTCACGGCCAGAGGCCCGACCGTCGAGCACAGAGCTCGCACCACCGGATGGTCGGGCCACCGAACCCCGACCGTCTCCGTCGCCTCCGGCGGGCCCCCGAGATCAGCCCCGAATCCGCCGGCCCGGGGCACCACCAACGTCAAGGGCCCGGGCCAGAACCGGTCGGCGAGTTCCTGAGCCGCCGGCTCCAGGCTGCGGGCCACCGCCTCGACCTGGATCCAGCCGCCCACCAACACCGGAAGCGCCACCTCCGAGGGACGGCGCTTCAACTCGAAGATCCGACCCACGGCTCCCGGTTGCATCGGGTCGACCGCCAGGCCGTAGACGGTGTCAGTCGGGATGGCCACCACCATGCCGGCGGTGAGGAGCGCGGCGGCTTCCTCCACGTCGAGCGGGTCGTCGGCATCCAACCGCACCAACACGTTCAGCGCCTGGCCACCAACATGCGGAGCCGACCGGCCAGGTCGGTCGAGGTGGTGACATCCGCGAAGCCGGCGCCCCGAGCCGTCGCCATGGCCCAAGGGGCCTGGGCCGGGGCGATCTCCACCACCAACCCCCCTCCGGGTCGGAGCCATCGCGGAGCCCTGCCCACGATCATCTCGATGTCGGCCATCCCGCCCACCCCTCCGTCACCCGACGCGGCCACCAGGGCCTCCCTCGGTTCCCAGTCCCGGACCTCGGGGTCGAGCTCGGCGTACTCGGACACCGACACATACGGGGGGTTGGCCACGATCAGGTCCACCCGCCCCATCCGGTCGGCGGGCAAGGCATCGAACCACGATCCCTTGGCCAGCCGGACCCGGGCGCCGGCCCGAGCATCCCGGCGGGAGAGAAGCCCGAGGTTCTGGCCGGCCACCGCCAAGGCGTCGGCCGAGACATCGGTGGCCCACACCTCGATGGTCGGGAACCGGGGGCCGGCTTCGATGGCCAGGGCCAAGGCAATGGCACCCGAGCCGGTGCCCAGATCCACGCACACCGGGGTGGGTCCCAGCCGAGCCACGGTGTCGGAGACCGGGGCGCCACCTATCCGGTCGAGCTCGGCCAGCGCCACCTCGACCACCTGTTCCGTCTCCGGCCGGGGGATGAGGACCCGGGGATCCACCCTCAGCTCCAGCGAGCGGAACGGCCAGCGGCCCAGCGCGTACTGCAGCGGCTCGCCCGACGCCCGCCGGGCAACCAGTGCCGCCACTCGCCGATCGCGCTCATCCGCCGGCAACCCCCCGCCACCCTCCGCTTCCACGTGTTCGAGGATCCATTTGGCCTCTCGAACCGAGCCCAGGCGATCGGCGGTCGATGCCAGCAATGCCTGTCGCGACTCACCCCGATGGGTCGTCCCGGCTCCACCGGGCGCCTCGACCGGGGACATCTCAGCCCTCGGCCAGCTGGCGGGCACGCTTGTCGGCCATCAGCGCGTCGGTCAGATCGTCGAGGTCCCCCATCAGGATGCGATCCAGCTTGTGGAGGGTGAGGTGGATGCGATGATCGGTGACCCGGTTCTCCTTGTAGTTGTAGGTGCGGATCTTCTCCGAGCGACCGCCGCCGCCGACCTGGCTGCGGCGGGCGGCCGACAGCTCCGCCGCCTGGCGGTCCTGTTCGGCCTTGAGCAGGCGCGACCGGAGCACGATCATGGCCTTGGCCCGGTTCTGGATCTGGCTCTTCTCGTCCTGCATGGCCACCACGATGCCGGTGGGAAGGTGGGTGATACGCACCGCCGAGTCGGTGGTGTTGACCGACTGGCCTCCGGGCCCGGTCGACCGGTACACGTCGATCTTCAGATCGCTGGGGTTGATGTCCACGTCCACCTCTTTGGCTTCCGGTAGCACCGCCACCGACGCCGCCGAGGTGTGGATCCTCCCCTGGGACTCGGTCACCGGCACCCGTTGTACCCGGTGGGGTCCCCCCTCGTGCTCGAGCCGCTGCCAGGCTCCCTCCCCCTTGACTAGGAAGGTGACCTCGTTCAATCCCTCCCGTTCGGACGGGCTGGACGACAGGACTTCGACCTTCCAGCCTTTGGTCGCGGCATACCGGGTGTACATGTCGAAGAGGTCCTTGGCGAAGAGGTTCGCCTCTTCGCCCCCCTCGGTTCCCCGGATCTCCATGATCACGTTGCGGCCGGCGTTGGGATCGGTGGGCAGGAGTTGGAGCCGGAGCTCCTCTTCGAGACGGGTGATGTCGGCCTCGGCCCGTTCCACCTCGGTGCGGGCCAGGTCCCGCTCGTCGCCGGCCGAGTCGGTGACCATCTCCCGGGCGGTGTCGAGGTCGGACTCCGCCTCCTGGAGGCGACGCCAGGTGCCGACCACCTCTTCGAGCTCTTTGTGGCGGCGCGACACGTCGCGGAGGCGACGGGGATCAGCCGACACGTTGGGGTCGTTCAGCTCGGCAACCACCGCCTCGTACTCACGTTCGAGTTCGTTCAGACGGTCGCTCAGCACGGCCCAAGGGTAGTGGCCGACAGGATGGGGGCTGGCCGTGCTGACGGCACCGGGCCCACCGGCCGCCGTCCGGGCGTGGCTCAGGAAGCGGGCGGTGCCGGCTTCTTCCGCGCCCCCGACTTGGCATAGCGCTTCTGGAAGCGCTCGACCCGGCCACCGGAGTCGACCAACTTCTGCTTGCCGGTGAAGAACGGGTGGCACTCGTTGCACAGCTCCAGATGGACATCGCCCTTGGTGGACCGGGTGGTGAAGGAATTGCCGCAAGAACAGCGCACGGTGGTTTCGGTGTACTTGGGGTGGATATCGGTTTTCATGAGTTCTCCCTGGTGGTGGCGGCGAGCTCGGCCCGCACCGGCTTTCGCAGCCAGCTGATTGTACCGGTTCGGGGGGTGGCTTCGATCAGGATCAGGCGCCGGGGCCCTTGGCGATCTCGGCCAGGAACTCGTCGTTGCTCTTGGTGGTCCGGATCTTGTCCAGCAGCAGCTCGAGGCCGGCGGCGGCACTGCCGTCGTTGGCCAGCGCGTTGAGCACCCGGCGAAGCTTCCAGACCTGCTGGAGCTGTGACCGGTCGAACAGCAGCTCTTCGTGCCGGGTCGAGCTGGCATTGACGTCGATGGCCGGGTAGATCCGACGTTCGGCCAGTCGGCGGTCGAGCCGGAGCTCCATGTTGCCGGTGCCCTTGAACTCTTCGAAGATGACCTCGTCCATCTTCGAGCCGGTCTCCACCAAGGCGGTGGCCAGGATGGTGAGGGACCCGCCTTCTTCGATGTTCCGGGCGGCGCCGAAGAACCGCTTGGGTGGGTAGAGGGCGCCCGAGTCGACACCACCGGACATGATCCGTCCGGTGGCCGGTTGGGCGAGGTTGTAGGCCCGGGCCAACCGGGTGATGCCGTCGAGCATGATCACGACGTCCTGGCCCATCTCCACCAACCGCTTGGCCCGCTCGATGGCCAGCTCGGCCACCGCGGTGTGCTCGTCGGAGGGACGGTCGAAGGTGGAGGCAACGACCTCGCCCTTGACCGACCGGCGCATGTCGGTCACTTCTTCGGGGCGCTCGTCCACCAGCAGCACCATGAGGTGCACCTCGGGATTGTTGGCCTCGATGGAGTGGGCGATGTGCTTCATCACCGTGGTCTTGCCCGCCTTGGGCGGCGACACGATCAGGCCACGCTGGCCCTTGCCGACCGGCGACAGCAGATCGACGATCCGGGTGGTCAGGTTCTCCTTCTCGCCGGGAGCCTCGAGGTCGAGGCGCTCGTCGGGGAACAGGGGGGTCAGGTCCTCGAAGCGGGGCCGGTTCCGGGCCACCTCGGGATCGAGCCCCGACACCGTGTCGATCCGCAGCAGCGCCGGGAACTTCTCGGTGTTCCCCGCCGGGCGGCAGGCGCCCTCGAGATGGTCCCCTTTGCGGAGGGCGAATCGACGGGCCTGGCTGATCGAGACATAGACGTCCTTGGAGGACGGGAGGTAACCGTCGCAGCGGAGGAACCCGTAACCCTCGTCGCGGAGGTCGAGGAGGCCCTTCACCGGGATGAGCTCACCCTGGTATTGCTGCTCTTGGTTGCCACCCGCGCCTTGAAGGTCGCGCTCGCCGGCATCACCGGGACGATCACGACCCCGACGCCGTCGGTTGTTGCGCCGGTTGCCGGCGTCGTCGCTCCCGCCCTGCCGGTTCTCCTGGGTCCCCTGGCGGTTGCCCTGGTTGTTCTGACGGTTGCCCTGGTTGTTCTGGTTGTTCTGCCGGCCGCCCTGGTTGTTCTGGTTGTTCTGCCGGCCACCCTGGTTGTTCTGCCCGGACTGGCCCTGGCCGTTTCGCCGGCTGTCGGGCGCCGCCTCGGTGGCGGTGGTGACCGATTCATCGCCCCCGGCCGCCGCCGACTCCGAGTCGGAGTCCCGAGCCGCAACATCGAATTCGGTTCCGTCGAACCCGGTCGACTTTGCGTCATCGTCAGGACCGAAGGAGAGGGTCACCGGCGGGCGTCGCCCGGGTCCCCGACTGGCCTCGGATCCGTCCCCCGCCTCGTCACCGGCCGGATCCGACCGGTCCGGCGCCGGCCCCCGGGTGGAACCCGGGGACGACCCGTTGCCGCTGCCGTTGGTTGAGCCACCGCCGGCACCCGGGCCGTCGCCGGCTCCCGGGCTGGTGGTGACGGCGCCGTCCACCGATACTCCGGTGGCCTTCAAAATGCTGTCGATCATGTCGGCTTTTTTGGTGCGGGTGGTGGTCTTTACAGACAGTGCCTGCGCGATGGCGTGAAGCTCATCGCGTTCTTTGCCTTCCAACACCGAGCGCTCGAGCTGCTGTTCCGCAGTCATCGGCCTCCTCGTTTCGAATGTCCTCGTTTGGAGAATGGATCAGAGCCATCCTCCAAGGAATCAGGGGCGGGGAGTTGGGTACGGCGGGCGACAAGCCCGTCTCCAACTCCCACCTACGCCGTGTGCGGGCTGGTCGCACAGTAGAAGTGCGATTCAGGGGATCCTGCCCAGGTACCCGAACGGGCACATCTGGAAGCGAAGGTGTCACCATGATACCTGCCCGCACGCCGAACAGCAACAACACCCAGCTGAACAACCATTACAGGCCGAGTTCGGCGAGCACCGCGCCCAGGTCGGCGTCGATGACGGTGGGCACCGAGATCTGGCTGATGGCGATGTCCGGGTCCTTCAAACCGTGGCCGGTCAATACGCAGACCACGGTGGCTCCGGCACCGACACCGTCGGGGAGACCGGTCTTCAACAGACCGGCCACCGACGCCGCCGACGCCGGTTCGCAGAATACCGACTCCTCACTGGCCAGGAACCGGTAGGCCTCCAGAATCTCGTCGTCGGTGACCGCGGCGATGCCCCCGCCCGACTCGCTGGCCGCCGACGTCGCCCCGTACCAGCTGGCCGGGTTACCGATCCGGATGGCGGTCGCCACCGTCTCGGGGAATTCGATCGGGTGCCCCTCGACGATGGGGGCGGCGCCGGCGGCCTGGAACCCCAACATCCGGGGCAGGCGGGTGGACCGTCCGGCCTGTTTGAATTCCAGATAGCCCTTCCAGTAGGCGGTGATGTTCCCGGCGTTCCCCACCGGGATGCAGTGCACGTCGGGCGCGTCGCCGAGGGCGTCCACGATCTCGAAGGCCCCCGACTTCTGCCCCTCGATGCGGTACGGATTGACCGAATTCACCACCGTCACCGGGGCACGCTCGCCCAGGTCGCGGACGATCGCCAACGCCTGATCGAAGTTACCCCGGACCTGGAGGACCCGGGCGCCGTGGATGAGGGCCTGGGCGAGTTTGCCCAAGGCAATGTGCCCCTCGGGTATCAGCACCGCGCAGGTGAGGCCGGCCCGGGCGGCGAAGGCGGCCGCCGATGCCGAGGTGTTGCCGGTCGAGGCACAGACCACCGCCTTGGCGCCCTCTTCGGCCGCCTTGGAGATGGCCACCGTCATCCCCCGGTCCTTGAACGAGCCGGTGGGATTGGCCCCTTCCACCTTCAGGAACACCCTCGCCCCGACCCGGGCCGACAACCGGGGCGCCGGAAGCAACGGAGTTCCGCCTTCGAGCAGGGTGACCACCGGGGTGGTCGCCGACACCGGAAGGAACTCGCGGTACTCCTCGATCACCCCGCGCCAGGCCGTGGCGGCTCGGTCGGTCATGCTGGGTCGTCTCCAAAGACTCGGATGCTGCTGCCGACCCGCTTCACCGCGTCGAGGGCAGCCAGCGCGTCGATCGTCTCGCTCATATCACCCTCCCGGGCCGCATGGGTCAGGAAGATGAGCCGGGCCGAGCCGACCAGCTCCTCCTGCTCGATCTGTTCCATCGACCGGATGGAAACGCGGTGGTCACCGAACACGGTGCTGACCACCCCCAGGACGCCCGGACGGTCTTCCACGTCGATCGTCAGGTAGAAGGCCGAACGGAGCTCGGCCACCGGGTAGATGCGCGCCGGGCGTCGCTCGGGGATCAGCGAGGTGGTCCCGGCCAACCGGTTTCGGATGGCGTCGATCAGGTCGCCCACCAGCGCACTGGCGGTGGGAAGGCCACCGGCGCCCTGGCCGTAGAGCATCAGCTCTCCGGCCCACTCCCCCTCGATGAACACCGCGTTGAAGGCGTCGCGCACCCCGGCCAGTGGATGGGAGGTGGGGACCATGGCCGGATGGACCCGGGCGGAGATCTCGTCGTCCCCGATCCGCTCCACCACCGCCAGCAGCTTGACCACATAGCCGAAGCGACCGGCAAACTCGATGTCGACCGATCCGATATGGGTGATCCCTTCGCGGGGCACGTCGGCGGTGGCGACGTCGTACCCCATTGCCACTCCGGCCAGGATGGCGGTCTTGGCCGCGGCGTCGTGGCCCTCGACGTCGGCGGTGGGATCCCGCTCGGCCAGGCCCAGCTCCTGGGCCCGGGCCAGGACCTCGTCGTACTCGGTCCCGTCGTCGGACATCTTGGTCAGGATGAAGTTGGTGGTCCCGTTGACGATCCCCATCACCCGCTGGATCCGCTCGCCGGTCAACGACTCGCGCAACACCCGGACCAGAGGGATGGCTCCGGCCACCGCGGCTTCGTAGAGGAGGTCGACCCCGCGCTGGTGGGCAATCTCCCGGAGGGCAATGCCTTCGGGCGATGCCAACAGCTCCTTGTTGGCGGTGACGACCGGCTTTCCGGATTCCAGCGCCGCCCGGATCAAGCTGCCGGCCGGCTCCAGCCCCCCGATCAACTCGACGACGATATCGATCGAGGGGTCGGCCACCAGCCCGGCGGCATCGTCGGTGAGCAGTTCTTTCGGCACGTGGTCCGGCCGGGTACGGGACAGGTCGGCCACCGCCACCCCGCCAATGTCGATCCGGGCGCCACTCTGCAAGGCCAGATCGTCGGATCGGGAGAGCAGATGGGCGACCAGGGCAGCCCCCACCGAGCCGCAGCCGAGAATGGCGACGCGCACCACGGGCGCGGGCGGGCGGGCCGGGGTCATCGGATCACGCTACCGCCTGGCCCGGGAACCGAGGGAAGATCAGACGTCGAGCCGGATCAGGTCTTCGAGCGACTCACGCCGGACGACGGTGCGGGCCACCCCTCCGGACACGAAGATCACCGGCGGCCTCGGGACCTTGTTGTAGTTCGACGCCATCGAGTAGCCGTAGGCACCGGTGACCGGGGTGGCCACGATGTCGCCGACTTTGAGGTCGGCGGGAACGAAACCTTCCGAGACGATCAGGTCACCGGTCTCGCAGTGCTTGCCTACCAGGCGGATCGGCATGGGCCGCTCGGCTTCCACCTCCCGGGGCAGAAACGCCTCGTAACCGCTGCCATACAGCACCGGGCGAGGATTGTCGCTCATCCCCCCGTCGACCGACACATAGGTTCGGTAACCCGGGACATCCTTCACGGTGCCGACCGTGTAGAGGGTGGTCCCGGCCGACGCCACAATCGCCCGTCCGGGCTCGGCCGTGATCCGCACCGAGGCGGGGATGCCGGCACTCAGGCAGGCGGATTTGACCCGGGCCGCCCACTGGGCCATGGGCGGGGCCTCCTCGCCGTTGACATAGGCGACACCCAAGCCCCCGCCCACCACCAATTCCGGCAGGTCGAGGGTGGCAAAGAAATCCGCCAACACCTCGACGGCCCGGACGAACGGGTCGAGGGCGAACACCTGGCTCCCGAGATGGGCGTGGATGCCGGTGAACTCGACGATGCCGGCAGCATGGAGGGACGTCAGGCGCTCCACCGCTCGGCCGGCGGCGCCGGATGCCAGCCCGAATCCGAACTTCGAGTCATCCTGGCCGGTCTGGACGTACCGGTGGGTGTGAACCTCGACACCCGGGGTGATGCGGGCCAGCACCTTGGGCGGGGGCGGGGGCGGTTCGCCCGCGCCCAACCCCTTCGATCGCTCGGCCACCAACGTCTCGATCCGATCGATCTCATCGAAGGAATCCACCACGATGCGGCCGATGCCGACGGCCAGGGCGCTGGAGAGTTCGGCTTCGGACTTGTTGTTGCCATGGAACACCAGCTGGTCGGCCGGGACGCCGGCGGTGAGGGCCACGTGGAGCTCTCCCCCGGTGGAGACGTCGAGGTGCATCCCCTCTTCGTAGGCCAGTCGGGCCATGGCGACGCAGAGAAATGCCTTGGTGGCGTAGGACACCCCGTCGCCCCACGCCGCCACCGCCTCGCGACACTGGATGCGAAGGTGCTCCTCGTCGTAGACGAACAGTGGAGTTCCCTGCTCTTCGGCCAACTCCACCAGATCGACACCGCCGATGCTGAGCCGGCCGTCGCCGTCGATGGTGGCGGTGCTGGGGAGCAGACGGCGCTCGACCGGATCGGTGGGGCCCATGGCTACATCACCTCCGGTGCCGACACTCCGAGCAGGCCCAACCCGATGGCCAGGCCGACACGGGTGCCTTCCACCAGCCACAGGCGGGCCTGGGTCAGGGCCGGGTCCACATCCTCGGCCAAGATCGGACAGTCGTGGTAGAAGCCATGGAAGTCTCCGGCCAGACGACGGACCCAGGTGGTCACCTTGTTCGGCGCCCGATCGACCGCGGCCAGAGCCACCACTTCGGGAAGCTCCTCCAGGTCCCGGATGAGCTCGAGTTCCCGAACGTGGGTGAGGAGGGAGAGATCGGCGGCCTCCAGCGGAACCCGGACCACGCCGCGTTCGACGGCCTTCCTGGCCACGCCCCCGATCCGGGCATTGGCCATCTGCACGTAGAAGACCGGGTTCTCCACCGACTGCTCGCGGGCGGTGGCGAGGTCGAACGTGGTGGCCTGGTCGAGGGTGGTCATGACGCTCAAGATCCGAGTGGCGTCGGCGCCGATGTCGGCGACCAGCGAATCCAGCGAGATGGCAGTGCCGGCTCGCTTGCCCATCTTCACCGTTTCGTCCCCGTCCACCACCGAGACCATCTGCCCGAGTTTCACCTCGAGGCGTCCCTCGGGCACCCCGAGGGCCTCGACCCCGGCCATCAGGCCGGCCACCTGGCCGTGGTGATCGGCGCCGAAGATGTCGATGACCCGCTCGAACCCCCGGATGAGGAACTTGTCCCGGTGATAGGCGATGTCGCCGGCCAGATAGGTGGCATCGCCGTCCGACTTCCGGAGGACGCGGTCCCGGCTGTCACCGAGCTCGGTGGTTCGGAACCAGGTGGCGCCGTCCTGTTCGAAGACCAGGCCTTTCTCGGCCAGCAGGGCGATGGTCTCGTCGACTGCCCCACTCTCTTCGATGGAGGCCTGGCTGTACCACTCGTCGAACTCGATGTTCACCGAGGCCAGGGTGGCCCGGATCATCTCGAGGATGCGGTCCGCCGCCCAGCGCCCGGCGACCGTGACGTCGTCCGGCCCGTCATAGATGGCGGCCAATTCGATGATGTACTCGCCTTGATACCCGTCTTCGGGGACGGGCGTGCCGTGATGGCGGGCCAGGAGGCTCTGACCCAACGTGCGGATCTGCCCCCCGGTGTCGTTCACGTAGTACTCGCGGCTCACCTGATGGCCGGTCCGGGATAACACCCGGGCAAGGGAGTCGCCGTAGCTCCCCCACCAACCGTTGCCCACGTGGATCGGGCCGGTGGGATTGGCGGAGAGGAACTCGACCAGGACCCGCTCACCGTGTCCGATATCCGGGCGGGCGTAGCCGTCCTCGCCGTCCCGAACCACCTCTACCAGGGCCTCGTGGAGCCACCCGTGGTCGAGGCGGAAGTTGATGAACCCGGGGCCGGCAACCTCGACGGAAACGACATGAGTCGGCAGGTGGGCAGTGAGCTCTTCGACCAGAGCGTCAGCCAGTTTGCGACCGTTGGTCCCGGCCTTCTTGGCCGTCACCAGGGCAATGTTGGTTGACCAGTCGCCGTGCTCCCGGCGGGCCGGCCGCTCGAGGAACACATCGCCGGGGCCGACGGAGATGTCCAGACCGTCGGCGACGGCAACCGCCGCCAGGGCGCGACTGACGGACTCGGCGAGCTGATCACGGATGGGCATGCTGTAAGGGAGAATACGTCGTTGGGCGAGTGGGTCGGTTGTCGGCAGGGTGTGGGCACCGGCAGCCGACTACAATCAATGGTTCGGTGGTGCGGTTCCACGGTCTTGCGGCCGGGTGGCGGCCCCGCCGGTTGCCCTCGTAGCTCAGCGGATAGAGCATTGGCCTCCGAAGCCATGTGCGCAGGTTCAATTCCTGCCGAGGGCGCCATTTGAGGATCCTCCGCTTCTCGCCCGGGTCAGCTCAGGGACCGACGGTGGGGACAAGCGGCGGCCTACGCTGGGCAGCCTATGGCGACCCAGATCGCGGTCATCGGTGGGTCCGAGGTGACCACTCCGGTGGCGGCCTGGGCCGAAACGGTCGGCGCCGCCCTGGCCTCCGCCGGCGCGGTGGTCATCTGCGGGGGGCTCGGCGGGGTGATGGCCGCCAGTTGCCGGGGTGCCAAGTCAGCCGGTGGGCTGACCATCGGCATCCTCCCCGGCCACGACCCCGCCGCCGCCAACCCGTGGGTCGACGTGGGCATCGCCACCGGCCTCGGCGAAGCCCGCAACGCCCTGGTGGTCGGATCCGCCGCCGCGGTGATCGCCGTCGACGGGGAGTACGGCACCCTCTCGGAGATCGCCCTCGCCCTCCGGGCCGGGATCCCGGTCGTCGGCCTCGGCACCTGGTCGCTTACCCGGCCCGATGCTCAGCTGGATGCGGGAATCGTGCCCGTCGAGGATCCGCTCGAGGCAGTGGCCGCCGCCCTGCGCCTGGCATCGGCCCGATCCTCCCGATCGGGGTGACGTCGTCATGATCACCATCCGCCCGGTCGGCGCCGAAGATTGGCAGGCCTGGCGCCGGCTGCGCCTCGATGCACTGCGCGACGCCCCCGGCGCGTTCAAGACCAAGCTGGCAGAGTGGCAGGGCGACGGCGACATCGAGCCGCGCTGGCGCGATCGGTTGAGCGCCGTCCCGTTCAACGTCATCGCCGATCTCGACCGGAACCCGGCCGGAATGGTGAGCGCGGTGCCGGACGGCGATGACGTCGAGCTCATCTCCATTTGGGTCGCGCCATTCGCCCGCGGCCGTGGGGTCGGCGACGCGTTGATCGACGCCGTCCTTGGCTGGGAGGTCATCGAGCCGGCCCGACGGGTGGTGTTGTGCGTCATGGAAGGCAACCACCACGCCGCCGCGCTCTATCGCCGTCACGGCTTCGTCGACGAGAGTCCAGGTCAGCCGGCCGGCAACGGGGAATGGGTCGAACGCCGGATGACCCGCCCGTAGAAACCCGGGCCCACCTCGGATCACAAACGTTGACCCCCCGATTCCCGTCGGGATACGGGAACGAAATTGCCGGTGTGAACGCACAAGGGAAATTTTGTGTTATTCCGGAGGAAACCCGAAAATCAGGTGAGGGAGGGTCTGGGGTGGATGACGAAGTGCAGCGCGAGGCTCGCGCTCTCGGCGATCCGACTCGCCACCGCCTGTTCCGCTACATCCTGGAGGCTCCGGACCCGGTCGGGGTCGCCGACCTCACCGACCACGTGAAGCTCAACCACAATGCCGTTCGCCAACATCTGGCCGTGCTCAAGGAAGCCCACTTGGTGCTGGAGGGCGTCGAGGTCCGGCGCCAACCCGGCCGCCCCCGGCTGCTGTACCGCCTCCACCCGGAAGCCGCCGGCCGGTGGGGCACTCCCGGTCCCTACGCCTGGCTGGCCCGACTCCTGAGCGACGCGGTTCGCCACAACTTGGCGCCCCGGCAGATCGGCCGCCAGGAAGGGCGCCGTCGCGGAGCCGAGTTGGAAGGCACCGGAAACCAACTCGATCTGTTGGAAGAGGAAATGACCCGGCGCGGCTTTCGCCCGACCCGGACCGAACGGACCCGGCGAGTCGACTTCGTTCTCGACCGTTGCCCGTTCGAAGACGTCGCCCACACCGATCCGGAAACCGTCTGCCAGCTCCACCTGGGCCAGGCTGAGGGCCTGGCCGAAGCCGTCGGCGGTGTGGCCGTCGAGCGGCTGGAAGCCAAGGACGCGCGTCGGGCCGGCTGCCGTCTGGTGGTACGGCTGGAGCCGGACGGCACCTCCGATGCCGCCCGGATTGGTTGACACCCCCTCCGGTTACCCCGGTACCGCCAATCCGGTCTGGCGAAGGGTGATGTTGTAGCGACCGCCGCAAAGACCGATGGCCGGATCCCCGGTGCCCGGGAGGAGTTTCGGCACGCCGTGGTAGGCGAGCCGGGATTGGCCCCCGAAGACGAACAGGTCACCCGACTCGAGCTCGATGTCGGTCCACGGCCGGTTGCGGGTGGCGGTATTGCCGAAGCGGAAGATGCAGGTCTCTCCCAGACTGAGGGAGACGACCGGTCCTGCACTTCGCTCGTCCCGGTCGGCGTGCATGCCCATCCGGGCGGCGGGGGCATACCAATTGATGAGGGCGACGTCGGGTCGGTAGGCGTTCCCGATGGACGGATCCTGGTAGGCGTCGGCGACGGCGCGCCGACCCAGCGCTCCCAGCTCCTCCGGGAAGGGTGCCACCGTCCGGCCGTCACCGTCGACCACCTGCAGGCTGTAGCCGTAGGGGAACCAGTGCCAGCCCAGGCAGGCCATCTCTACCGACATGACGCCCCCGGTGGGCAGACGGGGCGCGTGGGTGCCTCCGGCCTGGGCGATCCACGTCGCGCACGAACCGACCAGCTGCCGTTGGGCATCGAGGTCGAGCCATCCGGACAGGTGCACCGCGCCCGGGGACACCTCGACCCGTTCTGGTGGAATCAGCCGCGGCATGACCCGACCACCCTGCCACAGGCCTGGCTGCACCCTGATGGCGGCCGTCCGGCCGAGATCGTCAACCGTCGTGTAGACCGGACCGGGTGAAGCTGAAGCTCGACCTCCACGACATCTACAACCGCGGTGATGACATCGACCGGGCGCTCCGATCGGTCATCGATGAAGCCGTCGAGAAGAAGGCGCGGCTGGTCGAGATCATCCCGGGCAAGGGAAGCGGCCAGCTGAAGAAGCGGGTCTTGCGGTTTCTCGACCAGAAGGAGATCAAGGCGCTCTACGACCGGGTCGAGAAGGACTCCCACAACTTCGGGAGGGTGTTCGTCCATTTCCGATGGAAATGATCGTCGGCGAAGCCGGTTACACAGGGCCGGCGATCTCCGGACCCTGGCGGGCAAGCCAGCGCAAGCGGGCGGCCCGGGCATCCCACGAATAGATCACCGCGGTTCCGGCCACCAGGTCGTGGAAGCCCCGGCGCTCCCGCTGGACCAGTATCCCCAGAAAGCCGAGACCGACCGCGGCGATGCTCAACGGAATCGCCAGGGTACGGACGACAGCTTGGCGGGCGGTCAGCGGAGTTCCGTCCGCCTTGACCACCTGGATCCCCAACACCGCCATGCCGATGGTCTTCCCGTTGAGCGCCCATTGATAGGCGAAATAGACGAACTCCCAGACCACCAGCACGATCAGCGTCGGGATCTGGTTCCGGTTTATCGAGAAGGCTCTCCCCGTCGACAATTGCACCGTCAAGGAGACCGCCCCGAGCCCGAGGGCGTACAGGCCCCATGAGGCCCCCACGTCGGCGGCGAAGGCGGCGAGCCGGCTGACGGCTCCGGCATAGTGACCTTGCCTCCCTTCGTAGAGGGCGGGCGGCTCGGCGGCGATCATCATCGGGCTTCGCTCGAGGTGGCCTGGTTCGAAGCTGTGGCGTCGGCGATCGGGGCGGGCGGAACCAAAGTTCGCGGTCCCACCGGCAGCGAGTCCGGCGCCCGTCGCAGGATCCGATTGGTCCAACGGGCGAAGAAATCATCCAGGCCGACGCCCTGGGCCCGGATCACATCCAGGACCTCGGCGGCAACACCGCTGGTCGATTGGGCGATGATCGAACCCAGCTCGGTCTGTGCCACCAATGACTCGATGTCGAGTTGGTCGACGATCCGTCGGACGTCAACTCGCTCAACCAGGGCGTTGACGTCCACCCTTTCGACGATCTTCTCCACATCGACCCGCTCGACGATCTTTTCGACGTCCACCCGATCGACGAGGGCGTCGGCATTGACCCTGGACACCAGACGATCGACGTCGACCCGTTCGACGATCGCATTGAGGTCGATCGAATCGATCACCAGATTGGCCACCCGCTCGGCAATCGACTGGGCCATCCGTTCGAAGCGGTCGTTGATCGGATTCGGGCTCACCGTGAATTACCCCGGCAGGTGGACGGCAGACGCATGCCGACAGTGTCCCATCGGATCCGTTTTGGGTCGTGGACCGTCGGGGTCACTTGGCCACTTCACCGCCGACGCCGTCGCCGGCGCCCGATCAACCGCTCAAGCGGCCGTGAGCTTCGCCACCGCCTCGAGTGCCCGGTCGGCGTGCAGGTTCATCCTCACTTCGCTTTGGACGATGGCGGCGATCTTCATGTCGCGTCCGATCACGAACGTCGCCCGCTTGGTGGGGGTCAGGACGGTGATCCGGCGCCTGACCCCGTACTGGGTGGCGACGGCGCCGTCCGGATCGGAGAGCAGAGGAAAGTCGAACGAATGCTTGTCCGAGAACCGCTTTTGCTTCTCCACCTGGTCGGCGCTGATCCCGATCCGCTGCGCGCCCACCGCTTCGAACTCCGCCTTCATGTCCCGGAAGTGGCAGCTCTCCGCGGTGCAGCCCGGCGTCATTGCCGCCGGGTAGAAGAACAGGACCACCGGGCCGTCGGCAACCATGGTGCTGAGTCGGCGGAGGTTCCCGTTCTCGTCGGGTAATTCGAAGTCCGGTGCGATATCGCCTACTTGCATAGCGGTGAGGCTAACGGCTCACCGGGTGAGGCGCCCGTCGGGTTGCCCCCGGCGCCTCAGGTGGGGACGTTCCGTTGGAACACCGCCGAGCTGATCTTGAGGAACTTGCGGACGACGGCCAGTTCGTCGGCGGCGAACTCGGCCAGCGCGACTCGGGCGTCTTCGATCATCGGGAGGTGGTAGGCCAACACCTTGCGGTGGGCGGCCGGGACCATCTCCACCAGCACCCGGCGGCGGTCGTCGTCGTCCCGGCGGCGCCGCACGTAGCCGGCGGCCTCCAGCCGGTCGATCACGAAGGTCATGGTCCCCGACGAGATCCGGGCCGCCTGGGCCAGGGCTCCCGCCGTCATCGGCTGGTGCTGATCGAGGATGTCGATGCAGCGGAAGTCGGTCCGGTTCAGCCCGAGCTTGCCGGCCACTGCATCGTCGAAGATGTCGACGGCCATCTGATAGGCCCGCATCGCCTCGCTGAGGTCGCGGTGGCCGGAGAGCAAGGCCGGAGTCGGCGGGTCGGCTGCCGGGCTGACGGTTTCCGACCCGGCCATCTTGGTTGACACGCAAATACTCTAATATCTAAGATGTCCAAAAGTAAAGGGAATTACACCGCAACGCCGCACGCCGCCACGCCACACTGGTCGTGCATTCGAAGACGGGATCGCTGCCGATGTCATACGCAATCGAAGTTGCCGACCTGAAGAAGACCTTCTCCGGGAAGTTGGAAGTCCGCGCCCTCGACGGGGTGAGCTTCAACGTCGAACCGGGAACCGTGTTCGGTCTGCTGGGTCCCAACGGATCGGGCAAGACCACCGCGGTGCGGATCTTGACCACCATTCTCCGGGCGGACAGTGGCTCGGCCCGGGTCCTCGGCCACGATGTGAGCAAGCAGGCCGAGCTGGTCCGCAGTTTGATCGGTCTGGCCGGCCAGTACGCCGCCGTCGACGAGAACCTCACCGGACGGGAGAACCTGGTCATGGTCGGCCGGCTCAATCACCTTCCGAAGCCCTTCGTGGCCGGTCGGGCCAAGGAGCTGCTCGAGCAGTTCAACCTGGCCGACGCCGGAGACCGGACTCTCAAGACTTACTCGGGCGGGATGCGTCGCCGTCTCGACCTGGCCGCCGCGTTGGTGGCCCGGCCCACCGTGCTCTTCCTCGACGAGCCCACCACCGGACTCGACCCGCAGAGCCGGAACGATCTGTGGGAGGTGATCGAGAGCCTGGTGGGAGAAGGCACCACCGTGTTGCTCACCACCCAGTACCTCGAGGAGGCCGACCGCCTGGCCGACACCCTCTCGGTTCTCGATCATGGGCGGGTCATCGCCGAAGGCACCCCGACCCGACTCAAGGCCGAGCTGGGTGCCACCGTCCTCGAGGTCGGGCTGACCGACCACGACGACGCCGGCCGCGCCGCTTCGGTGTTGGCGGGCGTCGGGCCCCATACCCCGAATGTCAACGGTCGGGTGGTGGACGTGACGGTGGACAACGGACCGGTGGATGCCATGACCGCCCTTCGATCCCTCGACCAGGCGGGTGTCACTCCCACCACGTTCACCCTGCGGGAGCCCAGCCTCGACGATGTGTTCCTGGCGCTCACCGGGCACCGGACCGAGCCCGAGCAAGCCGAAGACGGATCGGAGCCGAAGGGCTCCGGTGGCGATGCCGATCGGCCGGCTCAACCCGAATCCACCCCCGTCCCGGTAGGAGGCAACTGATGACCACCACCACCATCTCCGTTCCGACCGTCACCGGCGCACCGTTGGCGACCGGCATCGGCGGCCGCCTCCGGTGGGCCGTCTCCGACACCCTGACCATTACCAAGCGCAACCTGATCGCCACCACCCGGATCCCGCAGGTGATGTTCTTCGCCACCGTGCAGCCGATCATGTTCGTCCTGCTCTTCCGTTATGTCTTCGGCGGGGCGATCAATCCGGGTCATGGGATCAGTTACGTCAACTACCTGATGCCGGGGATCTTCGTCCAGACGGTGGCGTTCGGCGCCGTCCAGACCAGCATCGGCCTGGCCGAGGACCTCCAGAAGGGACTCATCGAACGGTTCCGGGCCCTGCCGATGGCCCGCTCCGCGGTGCTGGTCGGCCGCACGGTGGCCGACCTGGTCCGCAACGTGGGGGTGGTCATCGTCATGACCGGGGTGGGACTGCTGGTCGGCTTCCGACCGACCACCGGGGTCCTGCCCTTCATGGCTGCCGTCGGGCTCATCCTCCTGTTCGCCTACGCCCTGTCGTGGGGGTTTGCCCTGGTCGGGTTGTCGGCGTCCAACAGCGAGACGGCCCAGGTGATGTCGTTCCCGCTGCTGTTCCCGTTGGTGTTCGCCTCCTCCGCCTTCGTCCCGCTGTCCGCCATGCCTGGCTGGCTGCGCGGTTTCGCCACCTACCAGCCGGTGAGCGTGATGGTGACATCCTGTCGGGCCCTGATGATCGGGGGCCCCACCGCCCACTGGGTGATCCAAGCCCTGCTGTGGACGGTGGGCATCCTCATCGTGCTGCCCCCGCTCGCCGTCTGGCGGTACCGGACCCGCACGGACCGAACCGCCTGAGCCCCTTTGGTAGGCCCCCGTCCCGGCATGGCGCCTGGCGCCCGGGAGTGGGCAGAATGGGTCCATGGCACCGTCCTCCTCCTCCCCATCCGCCCCTGACAGCTTCGGCGCCCGGGGCGACCTCACCGTCGGCGACCGGACCTACGAGATCTTCCGGATCAATGCCCTGGCCGACCGGTACGACATCGCCCGACTCCCCTATTCGATCAAGGTCGTCCTCGAGAACCTGCTCCGCCACGAGGACGGCGTCGCCGTCAGTGCCCAGGACATCGAAGCGGTGGCCGACTGGGGACGCAATCCTGAGCGACACGGGGTGGGAGGCAGCGACGCCGCCGAGATCGCCCTCACCCCCGAGCGGGTCCTCATGCAGGATTTCACCGGCGTGCCCGGCGTTGTCGATCTGGCGGCCATGCGCGCCGCCCTGGCCGAGATGGGGGGAGATCCGGCCAAGGTGAACCCCCTGGTGCCGGTGGAGCTGGTCATCGACCACTCGGTGATCGCCGAAGTGTCGGGCACCCCCGACTCCTTCGACCGGAACGTCGACATCGAGTACCAGCGCAACATCGAGCGGTACCAACTGCTCCGCTGGGCCCAGCAGGCCTTCGACGGCTTCCGGGTGGTGCCGCCCGGGGCCGGCATCTGCCACCAGGTGAACCTCGAATACCTCTCCCGGGTGGTGTTCGGGACCGAGGACGGCCGGGCCTACTGCGACACGCTGGTCGGCACCGACTCCCACACCACCATGGTCAACGGGCTCGGCGTCCTCGGCTGGGGCGTCGGCGGCATCGAAGCCGAGGCGGCCATGCTCGGCCAGCCCCTGTCCATGCTGCTTCCGCCGGTGGTCGGGTTCCGCCTGACCGGCAGCCAGCCGGCCGGCACCACCGCCACCGACCTGGTGCTGACCATCACCCAACTCCTCCGCCAGCGGGGCGTGGTCGGCAAGTTCGTCGAGTTCTACGGGCCCGGGCTGGCGGCGGTGGCGCTGGCCAACCGGGCCACCATCGGCAACATGTCGCCCGAGTACGGCGCCACCTGCGCCATCTTCCCGATCGACGATGTGACCCTCGACTACCTGCGGTTCACCGGCCGAGATGATCACCACGTCGCCCTGGTCGAGGCCTACGCCAAGGAACAGGCGATGTTCCACGGGGCCGGCGGCGCCGAGCCGGTGTTCTCCGAGACCATCGAGTTGGACCTCTCGACGGTGGTGCCGAGCATCGCCGGGCCGTCGCGGCCCCAGGACCTGGTGCCGCTGTCCGGCGCCAAAGGGGCCTTCCGTACCGCCCTGGGCGGGGACAGGAAGTCGGCACCGGCCACCCTGGCCGATGGGTCGACGGTGGACATCGAGGACGGTCACGTGGTGATCGCCGCCATCACCAGCTGCACCAACACGTCGAATCCGCAGGTGATGGTGGCGGCCGGGCTGCTGGCCAAGAAGGCGATCGATCGCGGGCTCCGACCCAAGCCCTGGGTCAAGACCTCGCTCGCCCCCGGCTCCCGGGTGGTCATGGACTACTTCGACCGGGCCGGGCTCACCGAGCCGTTGGCCGCGGCCGGGTTCGACCTGGTCGGCTTCGGATGCACCACCTGCATCGGCAACTCCGGCCCGCTGCTGGCCGGAGTGTCGGAGGCGGTGACGGGGGCGGACCTCTCGGCGGTGTCGGTGCTGTCCGGCAACCGGAACTTCGAGGGTCGGATCCATCCCGAGGTACGGATGAACTACCTGGCCTCGCCGCCACTGGTGGTGGCCTACGCCTTGGCCGGCACCATGGACATCGACCTCCAGACCGACTCGCTGGGGACCGACACCGACGGCCACGAGGTCCACCTGGCCGATCTGTGGCCATCGACCGAGGAGGTCACCGAGGCCATCCGCACCTCGTTGACGTCGGACATGTTCCGCGACCGGTACAGCTCCATCTTCGACGGCGAGGAGCGCTGGCAGACCATGGAGACGGCCACCGGCAACACCTTCCGGTGGGACAACGACTCCACCTATGTGCTGCGGCCGCCGTTCCTCGAGGATCTGACCGCCCAGCCCACCCCGGTCACCGACATCGACGGGGCCCGGGTGCTGGCCGTCCTCGGGGACAGCGTCACCACCGACCACATCTCACCGGCCGGGAGCATCGGCCCTTCCACCCCGGCCGGCCACTACCTGTCCGAACACGGGGTGGAGAAGAAGGACTTCAACTCCTACGGATCCCGCCGGGGCAACCACGAAGTGATGATGCGGGGCACCTTCGCCAACGTCCGCCTCCGGAACCAACTGGCCCCCGGCACCGAGGGCGGTATCACCCTCCATCTCCCCGACGGTGAGCAGACCACCATCTTCGATGCCTCGGTCGCCTACGCCGCCGAGGGGGTCCCGCTGGTGGTCCTGGCCGGCAAGGAGTACGGATCCGGATCGTCCCGGGACTGGGCGGCCAAGGGCACCGCCCTGCTCGGGGTCCGGGCGGTGATCGCCGCCAGTTACGAGCGCATCCACCGCTCCAACCTGATCGGGATGGGGGTGCTGCCGCTGCAGTTCGCCGACGGGCAGAGCGCCACCACGCTCCGGCTCACCGGTCACGAGGTGTTCGCCATCTCCGGCATCGAGTCCCTCAACGTGGGCGACGTCCCCAAAGAGGTAGCGGTGCGGGCCACCGGGGGCGACCGGGTGGTGGAGTTTGCCGCCCGGCTGCGGATCGATACCCCGATGGAGGCCGAGTACTACCGCAACGGCGGGATACTCCCCTACATGCTCCGCCAGATGGCGGGCTGACCCGCCTCGTAGCCTGGCCCGGTGGCGCACGCCGACTATGACGGGATCATGGCCCAGGTCTACGACCGGGGCCGCACGCTGCCCGATGCTTCCGTCCGTACCTGGATCGAGGCCGCCGCCCGCCACCTGCCCTCCGGGCCCGACCCGGTGTTGGACCTGGGGGCCGGCACCGGGCGGTTCTCGGTTCCCCTGGCCGAAGGACTGGAGACAACCGTCATCGGACTCGAGCCCGCCGGTGGCATGCGGGCCGAAGCCGTCACCAAGACAACCGATTCGGGGGTGGCGCTGGTAGCCGGCGGCGCCGAGGCCCTGCCGTTCGGCGACCACACCTTCCGGGGGGTGTGGGCCTCCCAGGTGGTCCACCACCTACCCGACCTCGAGGTCTGCGCCGCTGAGCTCCGTCGCATCCTGGTCGTCGGCGGACGTCTGCTGGTTCGTGGGCTCTATTGCGACGTCGCCACCCGATGGGTCCTGGGCCGGTACTTTCCCGAAGCCGTCGCCATCGCCGAGGACCGCTTTCCCTCGCCGACGGCGATCCGCCACGGGCTGGCGTCGGCGGGGTTCGTGGAGCTGGCTCACGAGAAGATCGATCAGGTCGTCGCCGAGACGCCCGAGTCCTTCTATCGGCGCACCGCCCTGCGGGCCGACAGCGCCCTCGCCCTCTTGCCCGACCCCGAGTTCGAAGCGGGTCTCTCCCGGCTGCGCGCCGACATCGAACGGGGGTCGCTACGGGGTCCGATTTCGGAGACCCTGGATCTGCTGGTCTACCGGTAAGTCCGAGTACCGGTTAAGTCCGAGCGCTCCTCAGTGAGCCGACGGCAACACGAACACGGCGATGACCACGAAGTGGACGACCGCGCCGACGATGGTGAAGGCATGGAACACCTCGTGGTAGCCGAAGACCCCGGGGACCGGATTGGGCCGCTTGAGGGCGTAGACCACCGCCCCGGCCATGTAGGCGAACCCGCCGACGAACAAGAGGACGAACCCGATCACCCCCAGCGCATGGAACAGCTGCGGGAGCACGGCCAGGGCCGACCACCCCACCACCACGTAGGGCACCGCGATCACCGGCTTGGGGGCGTCGAGCCAGGTCTGGCGGATGGTGATGCCGGCGGCGGCGCCGCCCCAGACGATGCACAGCACGGTGGTGCGGGCCCATCCGCCGAGGGCGATGCCGGCCACCGCGGTGTAGGAGCCGGCGATGGCGATGAAGATGGTCGAGTGATCGGCCCGGCGCATCCGACGCCGGCCCACCGGTCCCCAGGTGTGCCGGTGGAAGAGGGCACTGACACCGAACATCATCGACACCGAGAAGGCGTAGACGGCGGTCACCGCCTTCGACCCCGAAGTCGGTGCCGCCCACACCAGACCCGCGCCGGAGGCCAGCGAGACGAAGAAGGCCACCTCGTGTAGCACGCCCCGGAGCCGGGGCTTCGCCGTCTCGGCTGCGCCGGCGGCCGCCGCGGAGTCGACCGCGACCCCGCCGGCAGGGGCCCCCGGATCACCGATCATGACGTTCCCGCCAGGTCCACGAAGCGCTGCAGGATCCGGCGTCCGGTGGTCTCCACCCGGGAGAGATCCGAAGGCTCCAACACGACGCCATCGGGAAGGAATTTACGCCACCCGTCGCCCAGCGCGGTGGTTACCTCGACGTGAAACTGAAGGCCGTAGGCGCGGGCCCCGACCCGGAAAGCCTGGTGCGGGTAGGCCCGGGTGGCGGCCAGGTGCACCGACCCCGGAGGCAGGCCGAAGGTGTCACGGTGCCAGTGGACACACGGGATATCGGTATCGGCCAGCCCCCCGTACTCGGGGCCGAACATCCGGTCCCGCCGGCCGGAGGCAGTGAGGGTGACGGTGCCCACCCCGTATTCAGGGTTGTGCCCGGTGGTGACGTCGGCCCCGAGAGCGGCCGCCAGTTGCTGGGCCCCGAGACAGACCCCGAGGACGGGCAACCCGGAGCCGGCGGCTGTCGCCAGCAGGCGGCGCTCGTCGTCCAGCCAGGGGAACCGGTCGGCGTCGTGGACGCCCATCGGCCCGCCCAGGACCACCAGGCCCCCGATCCGGCCGGCATCGGGGAGGTCCTCATCGAGATCCATGCGGGCCACCGCGTACTCATGCCCGGCAGCGGCCAGCACCTCGCCGATCAGTCCGGGCCCTTCGTGGGCGACGTGTTGGATGAACGCCCAGGGCCGGGGATCGGTACCGGTCCGGGCGGGCTCGACCGATTCGGTCACGCCGCCGACTACCCGGTGCTGACCACGTGGAAGGCCTCGGCCAGGCGACCGTCCGGGAGGCCGGCCGACAGGGCGGCCCCGGACATCCACGGGCGGAGGATGTCCTCCAGTTGGTCGCCGTCCCCCACCTGGCTCCGATGGGATCGGAGGGCGGCCAGCTTCCGGTCGAACTGCTCGGTGGCGTCGACCACCCGGTTGGCCCGCTCGGTGGCCATCACCCACATCTCCGACACCGTGTGGGGCTCGAGACCCTCCTCCAACAACTCCGGGTGGGCGAACGGGTTGCGGGCGTCGGGGTACACCGCGCAGGCGGTCGCCTCGCCGGCGGCCAGATGGTCGGGATGGCTGGCGTAGACGCGCTCCCAGTTCCGCTCGGGGGACTGGGTCACCACCCGGTTTGGACGGAACTGCCGGATGACCCGGGAGATGTCCCGGCGGAGCTCGATGGTCGGGAGCAGCCGGCCGTCCGGGTGGCCGAGGAAGGTGACATCGGACACCCCGACCTGGGCGGCGGCTTCCCGTTGCTCCTTACGACGGAGGGCGGCGACCTCGGCCCGGCTGACGGTCCGGTCCGATCCGCCGGCATCACCGTCGGTGACGATGCAATAGGCCACGTCCACCCCGGCGTGGGTCCAGGTGGCCACCGAGCCGGCGGCGCCGAAATCCACGTCGTCGGGGTGAGCGGTCACCACCAGGATGCGGTCGACGTCGACCGGACCCGGATCAACTTCCAGAATCGGGCGGGGCAACACGCCTGCCATCAAACGGAGACCGGATTCCACCCGGCCAGGTTGTGGAGTCTCGAGTCATTGGAGAAGATCTCCACGATCGGGATCTTCAGACCGATCCGTTGCTGGATCCGCTCGACTTCGAGGACCTGGTTCCACTGGACCAGGGTGACCACTACACCGGTCTCACCCGCCCGGGCCGTCCGACCCGACCGGTGGAGATAGGCCTTGTGATCCTCGGGTGGGTCGAAGTGGATGACGACGTCGACGGCGTCGATGTCCAGTCCCCGGGCGGCGACGTCGGTGGCCACCAGCACCGGGAGCTTGCCCATTCCGAAGTCCTTCAGCGTCCGTTCCCGGTTGGCCTGCCGGAGGTCGCCGTGGATGGCGTCGGCGTTCACCCCTTCCTTGCGGAGCTGCTCGACCAGACGGTCGGCCCCCCGCTTGGTCCGGACGAACACGATGGTCCGGTCGGAGTGGAGGCAGATAGTCGCGCACACCTTCACCCGGTCCATCTGGTGCACCTCGAGGAACCGGTGCTCCATCGCCTCGACGGTGGTGCTCGGCGACGCCACCTCGTGGTGCACCGGGTCGGTCAGGTAGCGGCTCACCAACCGGTCGACGGCGCCGTCCAGGGTGGCCGAGAACAACAGGGTCTGGTGCTTCCGCTCCAGTCGCCGGAGGACCCACTCGACCTGGGGCATGAAGCCCATGTCGGCCATGCGGTCCGCCTCGTCCAGGACCAGCGTCTCGATGTCGGCCACCGAGAGCTCGCCCCGGTCACCGAGGTCGATGAGCCGGCCCGGGGTGGCGATGATCACGTCGACGCCCTTGCGGAGCTTCTTCACCTGGCGCTCGATGTCGGCCCCGCCGTAGACGGCGACCACCCGGAGGTCGACTTCGGCGGCCAGGGTTTCGAGGACGTCGCTCACCTGGACGGCGAGTTCGCGGGTGGGGACCAGCACCAGGGCCCGGGGACGGCCCGGCTCGGTGGCCCGCAGGCGCATGGTCCGCTGCAGGAGCGGGAGGCCGAAGGCCAGGGTCTTGCCGGATCCGGTCTTCGCCTTGCCGCAGACATCCCGGCCGGCCAGTGCGTCGGCCACGGTCATGGCCTGGATGGAGAATGCGGTGGTGATGCCTTGGGCGGCCAGGGCTTTCACCAGGCTTGGGTCGACTCCGAGCGAATCGAAGGTCGGAGCGTCCTCGTCGAGTTCGCCGGCTTCGTGTTCGAGCGATCGGGCGCGGCCCGCGTGCTCGGCTGTGGTTGTCATGGGGGTGTGTTGCCTCTCATCTGTTCGGTGACGGCCGGGTCCCGGCCATCGGCATCCGTGCCAGTCACGGATCCAGGCGGGCCCGCCTCGGGCCGGCCATCCGATCCACGGCTGCGGACCCGACAAACAGATTGAGGAAGACCCCGGTGGATGGGTACTGCACCCTTCCACGACCCCCAGTGTACCGGTGAACCGGCCCGATGCCGGTTTTTTGCCTCCCGGCCGCCGGTGGCTCAGGTGGTGGACGGCTCCCGGTACAACTCCGAGCCGGTGTCGCGGAACTCCGCCGACTTCTCTTTCATACCCAGTTCGACCGCGGAGGCGAGCTCCACGCCCTTGCGTTCGGCATAGTCGCGCACGTCCTGGCTTATCCGCATCGAGCAGAATTTCGGGCCGCACATCGAACAGAAATGGGCGGTCTTGGCCGGCTCGGCCGGCAGCGTCTCGTCGTGGTAGGCCCGGGCCGTCTCGGGGTCCATGGCCAGGTTGAACTGGTCCTCCCATCGGAATTCGAACCGGGCCTTGGACAGGGCGTCGTCCCACGACTGGGCGCCGGGATGGCCCTTGGCCAGGTCGGCGGCGTGGGCGGCGATCTTGTAGGCGATCATCCCCTGTTTCACGTCGTCCCGGTTGGGCAGACCGAGGTGCTCCTTGGGGGTGACGTAACAGAGCATGGCCGTCCCGTGCATCCCGATCACCGCCGCCCCGATGGCCGAGGTGATGTGGTCATAGGCCGGGGCCACGTCGACGGTGAGCGGTCCGAGTGTGTAGAACGGCGCGTCGTGGCAGACCTCTTTCTGCAACGTCACATTCTCGGCGACCTTGTGGAGGGGGACGTGTCCGGGGCCCTCGATCATCACCTGCACGTCATGGCGCCAGGCGATCTCGGTGAGCTCGCCCAGCGTCCGCAGCTCGGCGAATTGGGCCTCGTCGTTGGCGTCGGCGATCGAACCGGGCCGGAGGCCGTCACCGAGCGAGAAGGCCACGTCGTAGGCGGCCATGATCTCGCAGATCTCCTCGAACCGGGTGTAGAGGAAATTCTCGGTGTGATGGGCCAGGCACCAGGCGGCCATGATCGACCCGCCGCGGCTGACGATACCGGTCATCCGGGTGGCGGTCATCGGCACGTAGCGCAACAGCACCCCGGCGTTGATGGTGAAGTAGTCGACCCCCTGTTCGGCCTGTTCGATCAGCGTGTCGCGGTACAGGTCCCAGGTCAGCTCCTCGGGGCTCCCGTCGACCTTCTCGAGCGCCTGGTAGATCGGCACGGTGCCGATCGGCACCGGCGCGTTCCGCATGATCCACTCCCGGGTGGTGTGGATGTCCGGCCCGGTGGAGAGGTCCATCACCGTGTCGGCGCCCCAGCGGGTGGCCCAGGTGAGTTTCTCCACTTCCTCGTCGATGGACGAGGACACCGCCGAGTTGCCGATGTTGGCGTTGACCTTCACCAGGAAGCGGCTGCCGATCACCATCGGTTCGGATTCGGGGTGGTTGACGTTGGCCGGGAGGATGGCCCGGCCGGCGGCGATCTCGTCCCGCACGAACTCGGCGTTCATCCCCTCCCGGGCAGCCACGAAGGCCATCTCCGGGGTGATCTCGCCCCGGCGGGCGTAGTGGAGCTGGGTCACCGGGGGGCCCGACGACCGCAGTGGGGACCGGCCCGGCGCCGGGAACACCTCGGGACCACTCCCCTCCCGGCGGACGGCGGCCCGGCCGTCATCCCGCCGGCGGGCGGTCCGGCCGGCGTACTCCTCGACGTCGTTCCTCCCGAGGATCCACGGGCTACGGAGGGGAGGAAGGCCCACCGTCGGAACCGAGCCGGGGCCCGAGGTGTCGTACAGGCGGACCGGGGAGTTGGGCACCGGGCCGCCGCGCCCCGGCGAATCCGATAATGAGACCTCGACGAACGGAACCCGCAGGCCGTCACCCCCGTCCACGTAGACCTTGCGCCGGTGGTGGGGGTCGGCTTCCGGCTTGGCGGTGATGGTGATCGGCTCGGTCATGGATCGGTTCCCTTCGCACTTCGCTCCGCTCTGAGTCTCCCACGATGGCCTGGCTCCCGTTCCACCGGAATGTGCCAAGGTGAGGGCACCAACGGACGAGAGGACATGACCCATGGGAAAACTGGCACCCGGCGACCGAGCCCCGGCGTTTACCCTGCCGGACCAGGGCGGCAAGAAGGTCTCGCTGAAGGACTTCGCCGGCCAGCAGGTGGTCATCTACTTCTACCCGCGGGACGACACCCCGGGCTGCACCAAAGAGGCCTGCCAGTTCAACGACAACCTCCACGCCTTCTCCCGGGCCGGCGTCCCCGTCCTCGGCATCTCCGCCGACTCCGCCGAGAAGCACCAGAAGTTCCGGGCCAAGTACGGGCTGACCTTCCCGCTGCTCACCGACGCCGACCATAAGGTGGGCGAGAAGTACGGGGCCTGGGGCGAGAAGACCCTGTACGGCAAGAAGACCATCGGGGTGATCCGGTCGACGTTCCTCATCGGGGCCAACGGGAAGATCGAACGTCCGTGGTACAGCGTGAAGGCCGATGGCCACGCGGCCAAGGTGCTGGCCGAGATCCAGGGCTGACCCCGGCGCCGGGGTTCAGTGCTGGTGAGCCGGGCACCAGTAGGTGGTGCGGCCCCCGATGGTGGCGCGTTTGAGCTCGGTTCCGTCCTTCGGGCATCGGCCGCCCGGGTGGCGCTGGTCCATCAGGTCGCCGAGGTGGGAACCGCCGCGTGTGATGAGCAACCCCAGCGCCCGGACCATCCCGGAGTGGAGCCGGCGGACCTCGGCCGGCGTCAGCGACCCGGAGGGGCGCTCCGGGGAGAGGCTGGTTCGCCACAACAGCTCGTCGGCGATGAGGTTCCCGATGCCCGCCACCTTGGACTGGTCGAGCAACCGGGCCTTCAGCGGGGCCGCCGATCCCTTGAGGGCGGCGGCCAGTTGCGCCCGGGTGATGGACAGCGCATCGGGGCCCAGGTGGTCGAGGGTCGGGTCGATGAGGACACCGCCGAGCCGCCTCGGGTCCTGCACCTCGAGGCTGCCCCCGTCTTCGAAGCCGAGGGAGAACCGGTCCCACTCCCGGTTGACCCGCCGGGGGGTGTACAGCAGGTGCTCGATGCTCGACGCCCCGTCGACGAACAGGGTGCCGGTCATGCCGAACCGGATGCCCACCACCGGGCCTCCGTCGGTGTCGAGCAGGAGGAGCTTGCCGATGCGGCGGGCGGCGGTGAACCGGTGCCCGACCAACAGGCGGCGCAGCATCGTCTGGGTGGCCCCGTTCTTCAGGTACCAGCCGTCCGGCGCCTTCAGCGACCGGATGGTCCGACCCACCGCGGTTTCGGCCAGCCGGCGGTAGGACTCGATTTCGGGGAGCTCGGGCACCGACCGAGGGTAGCCAGTTCCCGGTGAGCCCAACCCCCGAGCCGATCGATCCCAGACCCTAAAGTGGAATCGAGCAGCGACGGGAGAGGAACCGATGCAGATGCAAGTGCGCGGGGTGGTGGCCGGGGCCAAGGGCAAGCCGGTGTCGCTCGAGGCCATCGTGGTCCCCGAACCCGGCCCGGGCGAGGCCCGGGTCCGGGTCCAGGCCTGCGGGGTGTGCCACACCGACCTCCACTACCGCGAAGGCGGGATCAACGACGACTTCCCCTTCCTGCTCGGCCATGAGGCAGCCGGCATCGTCGAGGCCGTCGGTGACGACGTCGCCACCGTCTCGCCCGGCGACTTCGTGGTCCTCAACTGGCGGGCGGTCTGCGGCCAGTGCCGGGCCTGCCTCCGGGGGCGTCCCTGGTACTGCTTCGCCACCCACAACGCCGCCCAGAAGATGACGTTGGCCGACGGGATGCCGTTGACGCCGGCGCTCGGCATCGGCGCCTTCGCGGAGATGACCCTGGTGGCCGCCGGACAGTGCACCCCGGTCGATCGGCGGGCCCGACCCGAGGCGGTCGGTCTGCTGGGATGCGGGGTCATGGCCGGACTCGGGGCGGCCCTGTTCACCGGCGACGTCGGCCCCGGCGATTCGGTGGCCGTCTTCGGCTGCGGTGGGGTGGGCTGTGCGGCGGTGGCCGGCGCCCGACTGGCCGGGGCGACCACGGTGATCGCCGTCGACCTCGACCCCGGCAAGCTCGAGCTGGCCCGCAGTTTCGGGGCCACCCACGTCGTCAACGCCGCCGCCGACGATCCGGTGGAGGCCATCCGGGCGCTGAACGGCGGCAACGGCGCCGATGTCTGCATCGAGGCGGTCGGGAACCCGAAGGTGATGGAGCAGGCGTTCTATGCCCGGGACCTGGCCGGCACCCTGGTTCAGGTGGGGGTCCCGACCCCGGCCATGCGCATCGACCTGCCGATGATCGACTTCTTCGGCCGCGGGGGCCAGCTGAAGCCGAGTTGGTACGGCGACTGCCTCCCGTCCCGGGACTTCCCGATGCTGGTCGACCTCTATCTCCAGGGCCGCCTCGACCTCGATCGCTTCGTGTCGGAGACCATCGGCCTCGAAGACGTCGAAGAGGCCTTCCACCGGATGGAGCGAGGTGAGGTGCTCCGCTCGGTGGTCACCCTGCCGGCGTGACTCGAGGTCGCCGCCGGGTCTCCCGGCCCCTGTCGCTGGTGGCCGTGGCCGGTACCGCCGCCCATCACAGCTTCGAGCTCGGCAACGGGGTCGGCCTGGTCTGGCAGCCCGAGCTCGGGCTCGGCGGGGCCGGAGCGCTCTGGGTGGTCCAGTTGGGGCTGTGGTCGTGGATGGCCGCCCGGGGCGGCAAGCGGTGGGACCCGGTGCTGGCCATGCTGGCCGGATCCGGGATGGCCGGGGTCGTCGTCCACTTCACCCTCTGGCCCTGGAAGCGGAACCGGTTCGGGATCCCGGTGCTCACCGAGGCCGAGGGGTTGCCGGCTTCTCGACTGCCGGCCTACAACACCATCCTCGGAGTCTGGGGTCTGGCGTCGGCCCTCTCGGTGCTGGAGCTCTCCCCCTCCCGCCGCCGCTGGGCCCTGTTCGGACTCGCGGCGCTCCCGGTCCTCCGCCTGTCGGCCCGTCACCACTTCAAGTGGGCCGTCGTCCAGTCGGAACAGAATCCGGCCTGGTGGAACCGGGGCTTTCGCTCCGGGGTGCCCACCCCGACACCGACCTCGACCGGCGGATAGCCGCCCGCCGGGCCAATTCCACCCAAACGATGACCGTCGCTAGGGTGGGCGGATGCCTCCCGAAAAGCCGCAGTGGTTGGAACTCTACCAAGAGGTGGTGACCTCCGGGCTGTGCACGGGATGCGCCGGCTGCATCGTCGCCTGCCCGTACGACGTCCTCTCCTATGACGACACCGGTGGCAAGTACAAGCCGTTCCACATCGACGCCGACGGCGGTCCGGAAAACTGCACCCACGGCATCAAGGGCTGCACCATGTGCACCCGGGCCTGCCCGCGGTTCCGGCTGTGGGAGCCGGAGATCGACAACCACCTGTTCGGTCGGGAGCGGACCGCCGAGGAAGTCGCCGGAGTCTCCTCCGACATCCTCCTGGTGCGGGCCACCGATCCCGACGTCCTCGAGGTGGGCCAGGACGGGGGGCTGGTGTCGGCGTTGCTCATCTGGGCGCTGGAGCACGACGTGATCGACGCCGCCCTGGTCTCCTACCTCGAAGGCGACGGGTCGACCTGGAAGGCGGTGCCCGGGGTGGCCACCACCCGGGAGGAGGTGCTGGCGGCGGCCGGGTCCCGCTACACCTATTCGGCCAACCCGCTGGCCTACCCCCAAGCCATCGAGGCCGGGGCCGAACGCATCGCCCTGGTCGGCATGGGCTGCCAGGCCTCGGCGCCGCCGGTCATGCAGGCGAGGAAGGCCGGCAAGATCGCCCGGCGGCTCTCCCTGTCGATCGGCCTGCTCTGCTCGAAGACCTTCGACGATGCCATCTTCCCCGAGCTGTTCGAGGCCAGGTACGGCATCGCCCGGGCCGACATCACCAAGATGAACATCAAGGGGGTGTTCCAGGTGTGGACCCGGGACGGCGCCTTCCATGAGATCCCGCTGAAGGAGGCGCACGCCTGGACCCGCGAGGGGTGCAAGTCGTGCCCCGACTTCGCCGCCGAGCACGCCGACATCTCCACCGGGGGCATCGGTGCCTTCAACGACTGGACGCTGACCTTGGTCCGCACCGAAAAGGGCCGCGACCTCCTCAACGGGATGATCGCCGACGGCGCCGTCGAGACCCGGCCGGGTGACGACGACCCCGGGGCCATCGCCCTGCTGCAACGGTTGGCCCGGGTCAGCCGCAAGCGGTGGCCGCAGACGGCGGTCGACATGCCCCGCCGGCTCCCCGACCCGGTCTGAACTGGGTCGAACGCCGCCGTCACAGCGGTTGGCCGCCAGCCCGGACAGAGTACGGTTGACGAGCGTGCCCAGCCGACGGACCACCCCTCCCCGACCGACGGTGGTCCTTTTGGTCCGTCACGGAACCACACCGACCACCGGGAAGGTTCTTCCTGGTCGGGCCCCTGATCTCCATCTCTCTGACCAGGGCGTGGCCCAAGCCGAGCAGGTGGCTGAGCGGATCGGCGAGTTGGCGGGAGCGGAGAAACGAACCCCGGCGGCCGTCTACGCCTCCCCCCTGGAACGCACCTTCGAGACGGCCCGGCCCATCGCCCGGAAGCTGGGGCTCCGGGTCCGCTCGGACCGGGGGCTGCTCGAGTGCGACTTCGGCCAGTGGACGGGTGCCCAGCTGAAGGCGCTGGCCAAGAAGCCCGAGTGGACCCAGGTCCAACGCTGGCCGAGCGGGTTCCGGTTCCCCGGCGGGGAGTCGTTCTTGGAGATGCAGGCCCGCATCACCTCGACCATCGCCCGGCTGGTCCATGTCCACCCGGGGGAGACCATCGTGGCGGTGTCGCACGCCGATCCGATCAAGGCGGCGGTGGCGGCGGCGGCCGGCACCCATCTCGACCAGTTCCAACGCCTGGTGGTGTCCCCGTGCTCGGTGAGCGCCCTGGCCTACGGCGAAGGCGGCCCCCACGTGCTCTGCGTCAACACCACCGCGTCGTTGTCCGGACTCGCGCTGTCATGAGCGACGGCTACGACCTCTCGGATCTGGAGCGCTTCACGGTGGGGACCGTCGGGCCGGTGGGCCAGCGCCTGTTTCTGATCCAGTGCCGCCAGGGACCGCTGTTGCTCACCTTGAAGATCGAAAAGCAGCAGGTGTCGGTATTGGCCGATTACCTCGCGCAGATCGTCAAGGACCAGGAGCGCCCCGAGCACCTCCCCGAGGACCTCTCGCTGGAGGAGCCGTCGGAACCGGCGTGGGCGATCGGAACCCTGGGTGTCTCCTACGACAACGCCGACGACCGGATCATCATCGTCATCGAGGAACTGGTGCCCGAGGACGAGAGCGGCGCGATTGCCCGCCTGTCGGTCACCCGCGAGCAGGCGGCCGCCTTCGCCATCCAGGCCACTAGCTTGGTGAGCTCCGGACGCCCGCCGTGCCCGCTGTGCGGGTCACCCCTCGACCCTTCCGGACACGAATGCCCACGGACAAACGGCCACCGACCTCCGACGACCTGACCGGCTGGAAACCCGATGTCGGCCCCAGCCTCGGGGACGCCCTCGTCGAGTTGGCCACGTCCGAGCTCACCGTCGAAGGCCGGCTTCCCTGGAGTTCCAACCTGACCTTCCTGGTCACGGTGGGCGGTGGGCCGCTGCGGGCGGTCTACAAGCCGGGGGAGGGGGAACGAACCCTCTGGGACTTCCCCGGCGGGCTCTACCGGCGGGAGGTGGCCGCCTATGCGCTCTCCGAGGCACTCGGCTGGGGGGTGGTGCCCCCCACCGTGGCGGTGGACGACGGTCCCTTCGGCGCCGGGTCGGTGCAGCTGTTCGTCGACGCCGACTACGAGCAGCACTACTTCACCCTCTACGAGGGTGGCGGCTTCGACGATCAGCTCCGGGCCATCTGCGCCTTCGACGTGGTGGCCAACAACGCCGACCGCAAGAGCGGGCACGTGCTCACCGGCGGCGACGGCCATCTCTGGGGCATCGACCACGGGCTGTGCTTCCACTCCGAACCCAAGCTCCGCACGGTGATGTGGGACTACGCCGGAGACGATCTGCCCGAGGCGTGCCTGGCCGATCTCGAAGGGCTGGCGCTCGGCGTGCCCGATGAGGTGGCCCGCCACCTCACCCGGCCGGAACGGGATGACCTGAAAGCCCGCATCCAGGCCCTGTTGGACACCCGGACCTATCCCGAGCCCGAGGGCGACCGCCACCCCTATCCCTGGCCGCTCGTCTAGAGGCCGATCTTCAGGGTGGAGCGCATGGAGTTCATGACCGCCTGGGACAGGACCTCCCCGCCGTCCGGGGTCAGGTGGATCCCGTCGGGGGTCCGGATGTTGATCTCGGAGCCGGCGCCGTTGGTCAGATAGGCGGTGTAATTGCCCTGGCCGTTGCCGAGGATGGTGCGGGAGTTGAGGAACGTCACCCCCGTCGGGCGGGAGGCGGCCTGGGCCTGGACCAGCCCGTTGATCTGGTTCATCTGCCCGTCGAGTTGGGCCCCGGCCATCGGTGGCATGCCCACCCACAACAGGTGGGCTCCGGCATTGGTGGCGATGTCCATGAAGGCTCCGACCCGAAGGGAGTAGGCGACGTTCCAGGCATCGGTGCCGTAGGCCACCGCCGTCCCGTTGACCACCAGGCTCTGGGGGTCGTTGGCCCCCATCATCACCACCACCAGCTGGGGATGGTGGATGGCCATGTCGGCCTGGAGCTCGGCCGGCCAATTGAAGTAGTCGGGTCGGGACAACCCGGTGTCGATCTTGCCGTCCAGGGTCGAGGTCACCACCCCGGTGCTGATCAGATCGTTGGTCAGGGGCTGACCCAGATCGATGCCGATCGAGTCACCGATCACCACCACCCGGAGGGGGTTGGCAGCGGTCGGATGCTGGGGAAGCGGCGGCAGCGTGGTCGGCGTCGGGGTGGTGGTGGCCGACGGACTGATGGGGATGGTGGTACCGGTCGGGGTGGGCTTGCGGATGGGCGGAGGGGTGGCGACCGACAACGCCGGGCCGCCCCCCACCGACCGACCCATGATGTCGTCGGCCCAACTCACCACGTGTGAAAGCCCGGTCCCCCGGCTGAAGGCGGCGATCGGGCCGACCAGATCCAACGACACGGTGCGTCGGCTGCCGAGCGGTGAGTATTGGGCCGACTTCTGGAGGCTCGGGGCGTCGAGGACCAGCCACACGGCAAAACAGATGAGCCCGATGTAGAGGACGCGGGTCCAAGGCAGGACCTGACGGGGGCCGGCCGGCACCTCCCGGTCGACGGTGCCGGATCCATTGGTGTCGCTGGGCTCGGGGGTCGAGGCTCGTGGCTCCGCTGGAGACGTCGACGGGACGGTGTCGGGGAGGGTCTTCACGTTAGAAGCGGTAGTAGATGAAGGGGGCGACGCCGGCGGGCCCCAGCGTCGTGATAGCCAGCAGAATCACACCAAGTATGCCCCCTTGGACGGCGATTCGGCGTTCGGCGAACGTTCGCTTGGCCAGTTCGATCCAGCCGTTGGGCATGTACTGGGTGGCAATCCCGACCCCGATGGCCAGCACTGCCAACGGGGTGACCAGGGGGGAATTCCCCCACCCGTGGAAGAGCCGGCCCACCATCGACCAGGCGTCGGAGAACGTGGTGGCCCGGAAGAACAGCCATCCGATGCACACCAACTGGAAGGTGACGAACTGCGCCACCGCGATCCGGACCCGGCCCCCGGGTTCGAGCGGAAGGCCGTGGGCCGTTCGCCACCGGCGGCGTTGACGACCGACGACCTGGCCGACCCCGTGGAACAGCCCCCACCCGATGAAGGTCCACGCCGCCCCGTGCCACAGGCCGCCGAGCAGCATGGTGATCAGGATGTTGAGCGAGATCCTCCACTCCGGGCCCCGGTTGCCGCCCAACGGGATGTAGAGGTAGTCCCGAAGCCAGAAGGAGAGCGTCATGTGCCACCGCCGCCAGAAATCCTGGAGGGACACCGCGGTGTAGGGACGGTTGAAGTTCTGGGGGAACCGGAACCCGAGGAGCAGGGCGATACCGATGGCGATGTCGGTGTACCCGCTGAAGTCGGCGTAGATCTGGACCGCGTAGCCCCACACCGCGAAGATGACCTCCAGACCCGAGTGCTGACGGGGGGAGGCGAAGACCGGGTCGACCACGTAGGTGGCCAGATAGGAAGACAGGACCACCTTCTTGGCCAGCCCGGCGGCGATCAGCCAGAACGCCTCGGTGTACTGGATGTTGGCCGGGTCGCGTCGCCGGCGGATCTGCGGGAGCAGCTCGGTGCCCCGGACGATGGGGCCGGCGACCAGATGCGGGAAGAACGAAAGGTAGACGGCCAGGTCCATCGGGCGGGCCGTCTGCAGCGTCCCCCGGTAGACGTCGACCACGTAGCTGATAGCCATGAAGGTGAAAAAGGAGATGGCGATGGGAAGGGCCACGTTGAGCAACGGCAGGGGCCGACCGGCACCCAGCAGGTGGAAGCCGTTGTCAACGTTGACGGTGAAGAAGACGTAGTACTTGAACCAGGCCAGCAGCCCGAGCAGCCCGGCCAGGGTGACCCAGAGGGTGATCCGCTTGGCCTGGCCTTCGAGCCGGTCGAGGATGCCGGCGCCGGTATAGGCGATCACCGTGGAGGCGGCCAGTAGGAAGATGAAACGCCAGTCGGCCCAGGCGTAGAAGAAGTAGCTGGCCGCCACCATGAACATCTTCCACGGCGCCGAATACGGGTTGAGGAGCCAGTTCACCGTGAAGACCACGGCGAAGAAGATGGCGAAATCGATGGTGGGAAAGAGCATGGTTCAGGGGTTCGAATCGAGCGGGCACTGGCTGGCGCGGTGACGCGACATGAGTCCCGACGCTACCCGTCAGCCTGCCGGTTGCCGTTGATGTCGCCCACGACCAAGCTGTCGCGGGCAGATGTCCCTGGCCAAATGATAATCCGCCGGGTGAGGTGCTTTAGCCCCGGGCCTTCAAGGACTCGATGAGCTTGGGGAGAACCTTGTGGACGTCGCCCACGATCCCCAGGTCGGCGACGGAGAAGATCGGGGCATCCTGGTCCTTGTTGATGGCCACGATGTTCTTGGAGTTCTTCATGCCCACCAGGTGCTGGGTGGCCCCGGAGATCCCGCAGGCGATGTACACCGTGGGCTTCACCGTCTTCCCGGTTTGGCCGACCTGGTGCGAATACGGCACCCACCCGGCGTCGACGATGGCCCGACTGGCGCCGGCGGCGCCGTGGAGCAGGGTGGCCAGCTCCTCGATGAGGGCGTAGTTCTCCTTCTCGCCGAGGCCCCGCCCGCCGGAGACGACGACATCGGCCTCATCGAGCTTGGGTCCGGTGCGTTCCTCGACGTGGCGGGCGACGATCTTGGCCGCATTGGTCGGGCCGCTCTCGGGGGCCGGAGCCGCCACCACTGCGGCGGGACCGCCTCCGGAGGCTTCGGCCGGAAACGACTTGGCCCGGACGACGAACAGGCCCGGACCGTCCCCGGTGAACCGGGCGGTTGCCGTCTGAGCACCACCGAAGATGGCGTGTTGGGTGACGAGTCCGCCGTCGCCGGCGGCCAGACCCACCACGTTGGTGAGGACCGGCTTGTCGATCTTGGCCGACAGGCGCCCGGCAATGTCCCGACCGTCATAGGTGGCGGGGAACAGGATGGCGTCCGGTCCGTTGCCGGCCTCGATGGCGGCGGCGATGGCTCCGGCCACCGGCGCGCCCGGAAGGGCGCCGCCGAGGTCGCCGACGTCATGCACGGTGGTGGCGCCGTACTCGCCGAGGGTCCCGGCGATGGCGGCGGTCTCATCGCCGTAAGCGACGGCCTCCACCGTCCCGGCCAGGGACTTGGCGTGGCTGATCAGCTCGAGGCTGGCGGTGATGGGCTTTCCGTCGGCCACTTCGGCCAGGACCCAGATCTTGTCGATTGCCATTTTGTGCTCGTTCTCCTTACCCGGTCCCTACAGGACCTTCAGCTGCTCGAGGAACTGGATGACGTGCTGGTCGGCGTCACCTTCGTCGACGACGATCTCCCCCGAGGCCCGCTCCTCGGACTCGGCCACCTCGGTGATCTCCTGACCGGCGCCGGCCGCCCCCACCTGACCGCTTTCGATGCCGAGGTCGGCGACGGTCAACGTCTCGACCGGCTTCGACTTGGCCGCCATGATGCCCTTGAACGACGGGTAGCGGGGCTCGACCACGCCGGCGGTCACGGTGACCAGGGCGGGAAGCGGGCTCTCGACCTCGTCGTAGCCGGCCTCGGTCTGGCGCTCGACCTTCACCGAGCCGGCGTCGATCTCGACCTTCTTGGCGAAGGTGACCGACGGCAGCCCCAGCAGCTCGGCGACCTGCACCGGCGTGGTACCGGTATAGCCGTCGGTGGACTCGGTGGCCGCCAGGACCAGGTCCGGCTCGACCCGCTTGATGGCGGCGGCCAGCACTTTGGCGGTCCCGAGGGCATCGGAGCCGGCCAGGCTCTCATCGCTGATCAAGATGGCCTTGGCTGCCCCCATGGCCAGAGCGGTGCGAAGCCCGGAGGTCTCACCGTTCGGGGCCATCGACACCAGGGTGACTTCGCCCTCGCCGGCCTTGTCGACCAGCTGCAATGCCATCTCGACGCCATAGGCGTCGGAGTCATCGAGGATGAGTTTTCCGGCCCGGTCCAGGTTCTTTGTCCCTGGATCGAGTGACGGCGGTGCGGCCGGATCGGGGATCTGTTTCACACAGACGACGACGTTCATGGCCGTGCATTGTTGACGAAAAACCGCGGGTGGGACCAATCGGAGACGGGAGCCCAGGTCAGGAGGCCTGCTCCTGGGTGATCCGGCCCGGGCCGTTGGGCTCGGGGTCCGGGCGGGTCGGGTCCGGGACGCTGGCCAGGGCCAGCGGCACATCGTCGGTGATGACGGTGTCGACGCCGCAGGCCACCATGGCGATGAAATCGTCCCGGTGGTTGACAGTCCAGACGGCGACGGCCAGGCCGGCGGCGTGTACCTCGGCGACCAGGGCGGGGGTGGCCAGCGACCGGTGGAGGTGGAGGGCCCGGCAACCCATGTCCCGGGCCATGGCCAGGGTGGCGGCGGGATCGGCCCACTCGGCGACCAGCAGTCCGGTGGTGAGCGACGGGTCTACCGCCAGAACGGCATCCAGCGACGGGGGCCAGAACGACGACACCACCGTGCCGGCGCCCAGTTCGGCCTCGCCGATGGCGTTGGCCACCGCCCGGGCGGTGGCCTCATCGGGGTCGTAACTCGGCTCGGTGGGAAGGTTCTTCACCTCGATGTTGATGGTGAGGTCGGCCATCGCCCCGAGCACCTCGGCCAGCAACGGCACCTGGTCGGGAAGGGTCTGGACCTCCTGGTCAGCGACCTCCCCGACCCCGGGAATGGTGGCGTCGTGATGGACGGCCAGCCCGCCGTCGGCGGTGAGCCGGACGTCGAGCTCGATCCCGTCGGCCCCCAGCTGCCGGGACCGGGCGAACGCTTCCAGCGTGTTCTCGGCGATGCCCAGGGACGGGTCGGGACTCCCCCGGTGGGCCTGGATGGCGATGGGGAAACTCATCTCGGCCCTCCCGAGTGCCATTGGGCGCGAAAACTGCCAAATCAGCGGTGATTTGCCCACCAAAATTGCTTGCAACCATGCACTGCGATGGTTACTCTAGAGGGGAACCCCCAAATGACCGGCGACTATTCGGCGCTGAGCCATGTGAAACAGATCACAATGGGCAAAATCTCGAAATCGGGAGCGGAGGAAGCATCGTGGCCCTCGTGTGGAATCGGACAGTCGAATGGGACGAGGGCGACTGGCGCGATTTGGCCGCCTGCCGGAGCACGGAACCCGACCTTTTCTTCCCAATCGGCACCACCGGGCCGGCCGTCGATCAGATCGAAGCGGCCAAGCGGGTCTGCCGGATCTGCGACGCCCAGGAGCCGTGCCTCGACTTCGCCCTGGCCACCAATCAGGAGTCGGGGGTGTGGGGCGGCACCTCGGAAGAGGAGCGGCGCAAGCTCCGCAAGGCGTGGCTGGCGTCGCGCCGACGGGCTTCCTGAGTCCAGACCTTCCCACCAGTGGGCTACGAGCCCACCTTTTGCCCGTCTCGCACCGGTAGCTCGATCAATACCGCCGTCCCCGTCGCCCCGGCGTCGTTCTCGTGCCGGTTGCGCATGGCAATCGCCCCGTCGAGCTGGGTTCTGACCAGGTCCCGCACGATGCAGAGACCCAGGCTGGTGGTGAGGTCGAAATCAAATCCCTCGGGAAGTCCCGACCCGTCATCGGTCACTTCCACGCTCAGCCGGGAGCCGTTGGCCACCAGGTCGACGGCGATGTGACCGACTGACTTCGATCCCGGGCGCGACGACCCGGCACCGGGATGGTCGGGGCGGTCGGTGTCGTCGTCGTCGAACTCGATGAAGGCGTGCTCGACGGCGTTCTGGAGCAGCTCGGCCAGCACCACCGCCAACGGGGTGGCGACATCGGCGGGGACCTCGCCCAGCTGTCCGGTCACGCTGAAGGCCACCTTGGCCGTCGACACCACCGAGTCCTCGGCCATCCGGATGAGGGCGGAGACGATTTCGTCAAAGGGCACCTGGTCACTGGGCTCGCGGGACAGGATCTCGTGGACGATGGAGATCGACTGCACCCGCCGCTCCGCCTCGAACAGCGCCACCCGGCCGACCCCCGGCGGCAGCCGGCGGGCCTGGAGCCGGAGGAGGGCGGAGATGGTTTGCAGGTTGTTCTTCACCCGGTGGTGCACCTCGCGGATGGCGGCGTCCTTGGACAGCAGCAGGCGGTCGAGGCGGCGGACGTCGGTCACGTCGCGCAGCAGCACCAGGCAACCGGTGACATCGCCGTGGGACAGCAGGGGGACGCAATGCAGCAGGACGATGACGTCGGGACGGCGTTCGACCTCTTCGACCACCGGGAGGGCGGAGGCGATGGCCCACTCGATGGCCGACTCCTCCAGCCCCAGGTCATAGAGGCGGCGGCCCTCGAGTTGGGAGTACATCCCCATACGGTGCAGGGCGTTGGTGGCGTTGGGCGAGGCGTAGCGCACCCGCCCCTCCTCGTCGACCAACACGATGCCGTCGCCGACCCGCGGGGCCTCTTCGGTGGCGACCTCCTCGCTCGGGAACGGGAAGGTCGATTCCGACAGCATCACCGCGAACCGGTCGAAGACGTCCCGGTAAGTGCGTTCGAGATGGCCGGGGCGCCGGCCAGCCCCGGCCACCAGCCGGGCCAGCACCGCCACCAGGGTCCCTTCGCACCGGACCGGGATGCAGTGCACCCGGACCGGCTCCTCGTCCGGCTCCATCTGCATTTCCCCCCGGGCCACGTCGCCCGACTGCCAGCAGGCGGTCACCACCGGCCAGTCGGCGGCATCGACCGACTGGCCCACCAGGTCGTGCTGGACAACGGTGGCGCTGTTGGACGGGCGCATCTGACCCAGGATGACCAACTCCTTCTCGGTGGTCCGGTGCTGATGCGGGGTGACGGCCATCGGCGCCATCAGCACCAGGTCGGAGAACGACAGGTCGGCCAGGATCCCCCAGGTGCCCATCAGCCGCTTGACGTGCGCCAGCTGGACGTCGTCGAGATCGGTCCGTTCCAGGGCCAGCTCGGCCGGGGTGGCCACGGTCAGACCCCGGGCTCGGCGGCGGTGAGGGGGGCTTCGACCGGCGAGACCGGAACCGGATGAGGCCGGCGGTCCCGATAGGCCTGGAGCTCGGTCACGCCGGCTGCCGACAACACGAGCCGCATGTCCCCGGCCCGATCGGCGACGTCGGGGAGGGTGTGGGCATCCGAAGCGGTGGTCAACGGCACCCCTCGGGCGACGAACCGCTGGAGGAGCGGCGGCGCCGGGTATTCCTCGCCGACCGGCTTGCGCCACCCGGCCGATGACAGCTCGGCGGCCATCCCCGAGGACGCGGCCGCTTCCGCCATCCGGTCGTAGAACTCGTCGGGAATCGCCGGGACTCTTCCGGCGATCTTGATCAGGTCCGGGTGGGCGAACACATCGCAGACCCCCGAGGCTGCCAACTCCTCCATCGCCCGGGTGTACTCGTCCCACACCGCGTCGACGTCCCGGGTCTCCCACTCGGCCAGCACCTCGGGTTCGTTGAGTACGTCGAACCGCCATGCCCCCAGCCAGTGCACCGAGCCGAGCAGCACATCGAAGGGGTACCCGCCCAACAAGCCGGCAACTTCATCCATCCGGCCCTGGTAGTAGTCGACCTCGAGACCCAGGACGACGGGAAGCCCCTCGGCCTTCACCGCTTGGACGACTTCGACGTAACTGTCCAGGTCCACGCGGGCGTGGTGATCCCAGTAGGCGGCCATGCCCGGGCGCAGCGACTCGCCGGGGAGGTCCTTCCAGAACCCGCCGAGCAGGTCGTCGGCCTGGGTGAACCTGAACAGGTGCTCGGTCAGGGCGACCTCGGTGACGCCGTGCGACACCGCGTGCTCGCAGTAGGCGGCCACCTGCTCGATGGTGGCTTCGGCATCCCTCTGGGAATGGGGCCAGAGGTGGAGGTGGTAGTCGAGCACCGATCAGCCCGCCCGCCGGATGATGGTCACGCCGTCGCGGACGGTGGTCTGGACGGCCACCACTCGGGGATCGGTTGCCACCTTGTCGTTGAACGCCCGCAGCGCCTCGGTGTCGGCCGAGGTGTCGCTCGGATCGAGGACCTGGCCGCTCCAGAGGGTGTTGTCCGCCACGATCAGCCCCCGTGGAGCCAACTTGGCCAGGACAGCCTCGAAGTAGGCGGGGTACCTGGCCTTGTCGGCATCGATGAACACCAGGTCGAAGGGTCCGGGCAAGGCCGCGACGGTGTCGATGGCCGGGCCGACCCTGACTTCGATCCGGTCGGCATAGGGGCTGGCGGCGATGTGCCGCCGGGCGAACTCGGCGTGCACCGGGTCGATCTCGCAGGTGACGATGGAGCCGCCGGGCGGGAGGCCGGCCGCCATGGCCAGGGCGGAGTAGCCGGAAAAGGTGCCGATCTCGAGGACCGAGACGGCCCCGGTGCCGAACACCAACAGCTCGAGGAGCCGGCCTTCGAGCCGACCGACCATCATTCCCGGGCCCTGGAGCGAGGCGCGGGTGTCGGCCGCGACCGCTTCGAGGTGGTCAGGCGGCGCGGTGGTGTGGGCTTCGGCGTATGCCTCGATGGCCGGAAAGACGATGTCGGTCATGTAGGTATCGTAAGGCAGGCCGGGTGGAGCGGAATCGCCGCCGGGCCGCCGAAGCGTCGCCGTTTCGGTTCTCGAAGGGGCTCAGGGGGTCGGATGGTGACGACGAAGGCACTGGTGCTCGGCGGTGGCGGCGTCGTCGGTATCGCCTGGGAGCTGGGGGTGATCGCCGGCCTGGCCGAGGACGGGCTCGACCTCACCGACGCCGACCTCATCGTCGGCACCTCGGCGGGCGCCGCAGTTGCCGCCCAGATCGCCACCGGTTCACTCGACGAGCTGGTGGCGGCCCAGCGAGCCGAGTCGCAGGAGCTGGCGGCGGAGCTCGACCTCGACCTCCTGGCGGAGATCTTCTCGTTGCTGAGCGAAGGGTCGGAGTCGGATGATGATCTTCGGGCGCAGGTCGGGGCCCGGGCGCTGGGTGCCCGCACCGTGGCCGAGCCGGTGCGGCGGGCGGTGATCGCCGCCCGCCTTCCCTCCCACACCTGGCCGGCCCATCCCCTGGTGGTGACGGCGATCGACGCCCACTCCGGCGCCCTCACTCGGTTCGACGCCACCTCGGGGGTATCGCTGGTCGACGCGGTTGCCGCCAGCTGCGCGGTGCCCGGTGTGTGGCCGCCGGTGAGCATCGATGGTCGCCGGTACATCGACGGTGGGGTGCGATCGGTGACCAACGCCGACCTGGCCTCCGGGTGCGGTCGGATCCTGGTCCTGGCGCCGATGCCGGCCGCCATCACCCCGGGGCTCGAGCGCGAGGTGGACGGCCTGCGCAGCCAGGGGGCGACGGTGCTGGTGATCTCGGGCGACGACGACGCGCTGGCCAGCTTCGGAGACAACCCGCTGGATCCCTCTCGTCGGGGCCCGGCGCTGGAGGAGGGACGACGTCAGGGTGCCGCGGCGGTGAGCGACGTCCGGGCGCTGTGGCCAGACTGACCGGGGCCGGTCAGTCCCAGATCTGCTCCCCGAGCCGGACCAGCCCGCCGAGGTCGTAGATGTCGGTGTCGAAGAACGGCACGGTGGCCAGCACTTCGGGCACGTTGCCCAGCTCCGACTGCTCCTCGGCTTCTCGCATGGCCACCACCCGGAAGTTCATGAAGCTGTCCGCCACCTCGGTCAGCACCCGCCGGATCTGGTCTTCGTCGCCGAGCGGGGTATCGACCGATGCCAAGGCCGGCGCCAGCCCGGTGGCCAGCTCCCCGGCCCGCTCCTTCATGGCTTCGGCGACCTGGGCGGCCTCGGCGCCCTGGAGATAGGCCGGGAGGACTTTGTTCAGGACGATGGCACCGAGGTTGAGGTGGCGGGCGGTGAGCTCCTGGGCAAAGAACTCCGCCTCCCGGAGCGGCACGCCCTCGAGGGTGGACACCACCATGAAGGTGGTCCTCCGATCCGACAGCAGCCGCTGGACCGCACCGGCCCGCTCCACGAAGCCGTCATACATCGACTGGAAGAGAATGAAGAACTCGGAGATGTCGGCGAGGAACTGCGTCCCGAGGATGCGATCGGCGATTTGGTAGAACGGCTTGGTGGCCACGTTGACCAGACGTGAACGGTAGGGGACGATCAACCAGCGCAACAGCCGCGACGAGAAGAAGTCGGCCAACCGCTGCGGGGCGTCGAGGAAATCCAGGGCGTTGCGGGTCGGAGGGGTGTCGACCACGATCAGGTCGTACTCACCTTCTGAGTGGATCTCGTAGAGCCGCTCCATGGCAATGTAGTCGTGGCTCTGGACGAAACGCCCGGAGATGTTCTTGTACAGCGGGTTGGCCAGGATCTCGTCCCGGGTCTGGGGGTCGGGGGCGTGCATGCGGATGAGCGAGTCCCAGGACTCCTTGGTGTCCAGCATGGCCGCCCACAATTCGCCACGGGGCTTCAGGCCGGCGGATCGGAAGGCGTCGTCGGGCACCCGGCTCTCGGCATTGCCGATCCCCTCGAGCCCGAGGGCGTTGGCCAACCGCTTGGCCGGGTCAACGGTGAGCACCAGCACCTTCCCGCCGTGGCGCAGCGCCGCCATGACGCCGGCCGCCGCCGCGGTGGTGGTCTTCCCGACCCCGCCGGGGCCGCAGGCGATGACGATCTCCTTGGCGGCCAGCAGACCGTCGAGCGACCCGGAACCGGCAGCCGGCGACTTCGACGGCGAGGCCGGACGGCGGCCGGACCGGAGGTTCGGGCGTTCGGGCGGCATCAGTAGCCGAGTTCCTCGCCCAGGGAGGCGGCCACCTGGCGGGTGGTCCGGAGCCCATGGGAACGGGTGAACAGATAGGGCAGGTAGAGAAGGGGGACGGTCGGGTCGATGCCTTCCCGCAGGCGGTCGAGGTGGGTGGAGCGGGTGCGCCGCATGGTCACCGCCAACCGGGCCGCCTCCAGCACCGGCTTCGGGTCGCCGCCGACCAACTCGGCCAGTTCCTCGGAGGGGCCGGCAGTGGCCAAGGCGTCGAACACCAGCTCCTCCTGCCGGCCGAACAGCTCGGGAAGGACCCGGTTGACCACCACCGCCGACATCTTCACGGTGGTCTCCTTCTTGACTCTCACCGCCAGATCGATGGTCTCGTTCACCGGCATCTCCTCGGGAGTGCACACCGCCACCAGGCCGGTCTGGGCCGGGTCGGAGAGGATGTCGAGCATCCAGTCGGTCTGGGTGCGGATTAACCCCACCTTGACCAGGTCGTTGATGGCCTGGGGAGCCGCCAGCTGGCCGACGATGTGGCCGGAGGCCGGCGCGTCGACTACCACCAGGTCGTAGTTGCGCTCCCGGACCTCGAAGCAGAGCTTGCCGACGGTGAGGATCTCCCGCACCCCGGGGGCGGCGGTGGCCACGAAGTCGAACGCCTTGGCCAGCGGCCCGATCCGACCGATGACCGGAATCCGCAACTGCAACTTCAGGTACTCGCGCAGTGACGCCTCGGTGTCCATGGTCATCACGAAGAGCCCGGGGAGCACCTCTTTTTCGGCAAAGCCGGTCGGGGGGGCCTCATAGAAACCCGAGACGTCCCCCTTGGCATCCACCTCGCACACCAGTACCCGTTTCCCCTGCTGCGAGGCGAACAGGGCCAGGGCCGAGGCCACCGTGGTCTTCCCCACGCCACCCTTGCCGGTCACGAAGACCAACTTCAGATCAAGGAGCGCGGTCACCTCGCCGGCCACCTACGCCGTGACGGTTGGAGGGCGGCCGGTGAAGGCGGGGCAACGAGTGGGATCAGGAGACCCCGAAGCCGACCCGACGATCGGAGGGCGTCCCATCCACCTCGATATAGGCGACCTTGCCGGAGGGAACTCCCACCCGGCGGCCCTTGCGGTCGGTCAACCAGAGCATCGAGCCTTCCTTGGTCAGCGCCGCCTCGATGTCGGCCAGGACCTTGTCGCGGTCAGCATCGTCAGGCAGCTCGACATCGAGCTCCTTTATCGACTGCACGATCCCGATACGCACATCCACCTGGCACGCTCCTCTCAACCTCGGCCGACGGACCCGGCGGCTCCCCTGACGATACAAGGTCAGCGATGCGGGGCGTCCCGGGGTCCCGGTGCTACAGCCATGGGGCACACTGGGGTGATGGAGGGAGAGAGCGAACGCAGTCGGCAGTGGGCGTCCACCATGTATGCCCACGGCGACGAGGACACCAAATTCGCCCATGCCGACAGTTCGGCGGTGGCGGACCCCGGCGGCGCCATTTCCGGCCTCGACCGCTCCCCCCGCGAAGCGGACGAGGACGCCCAGCTGGCGGTGGGGGCGACCCATGCCCGGGGAGGCGGCACCCGGCACCGGACGGAAGAACCCGACCCCTGGCGGACCTGCTTCGAGCGGGACCGCGACCGGATCCTCCACGCCCCGGCCTTCCGGCGGCTGGCCGGGAAGACCCAGGTATTCGTGTTCCCCGACGACCACCAGCGGACCCGACTCACCCACGCCCTGGAGGTCGCCCAGGTAGCCACCGGCATCGCCCGGGCCTGCCGGCTCAATGTCGCCCTCACCGAGGCGATCGCCCTCGGCCACGATTGCGGGCACGGTCCCGGCGGCCACGCCAGCGAGGATGCGCTCTCGGCCTACGTGGTCGGCGGATTCGATCATGCTCCCTGGGGAGCCGACGTGTCACTGGCCCACCTCAATCTCTGTCACGAGACGCTCGACGGCATCCGCAATCACTCGTGGTCCCGCCCGGCCCCCAGCACCCCGGAAGGGGAGGTGGTGAGCTGGGCCGATCGCATCGCCTACGTCTGCCACGACTTCGAGGACGCGGTGAAGAGCGGGATCGTCACCCCCCAGGTGCTCCCGACCCTGGTGCGCGAACGCTGCGGCGAACGGCGCAGCCAACAACTCGGGACCTTCATCGACGCAATGGTGGCGACGGTGCTGGATACCGGTCGGGTCGGCATGTCGGCCACCTACGCCGACGCCCTTTCCGCCTTCCGGGCCTGCAACTACGAGCACATCTACCTCCGGCCCAGCTCGGTGGCCCAGGGGCGGGCGGTCATCGGGGTGCTCCGGGCGCTGGTCGAGCACTACGGAGACCGCCCCAATCTCATCCCCGACGGGGACGGGACTGGCACCGATCTGCGCGGCGGCGACGCCGAGGCCTTGACCGCCGCGGTCAGCTATGTGGCCGGGATGACCGATCGGTTCGCCTTCGGCCAGGCGGTGGCCGTCCTCGGATGGGATCCGGACAAGCTCCCGATCGGGGTCGGGATCAACCGCCAGTTCTGACCGGATGGCGCCGGATTCCCTGCTCGCCACGTCCAGGGACGCAACTGTCAGACGACCAATAAGATCGGATTTCAGTGGATCCGACCGGTCGGTGAAGGAGCTTCCAGTGGTCATCCGAGAATCGTTGCCGTCGCCCGCCACCGGCTCGCCGAGCTCATCCCCACCCCGGGTGGTACCGGACGCCGGGCCGGGACCCGGGCCCCGCCGAGGGGGCGGTGCCGCCGGGGCATTGGCCCCGCTGTTGCGGGCATTCCTGGGCACCGAGTTGCCGGTGCGGTTCGAGTTCTGGGACGGAAGCGGGGTCGGGCCGGTCGACGGCGCCGGGACCATCCGGGTCAACTCGGTCGACGCGGTGCGGCGGATGCTCTGGGCGCCGGGAGAGCTCGGGGTGGCCCGGGCGTTCGTGGCCGGTGACCTGTCGCTGGAGGGCGACCTGTTCGCCATGTTGCGGGTGCTCCACGACGCCGCCCCGCGTGATCTTCGCAAGATGGGGCTACGGGCGCTGCCGCCGATCATCGACGCCGCCCGTCGACTGGGGGCCATCGGTCCCCCGCTGCCGGCGCCGGTCGAAGAGTGCCGGCCATCGGGCCGGCTCCACTCCCTGGGCCGAGACGCCAAGGTCATCAGCCACCACTACGACGTCGGCAACGACTTCTACCGGTTGTTCCTCGGGCCACGGATGACCTATTCGTGCGCCCGGTTCGTCACCGACTCCGCCTCGCTCGAAGACGCCCAGGACGCCAAACACCAACTGATCTGCCTCAAGCTGGGCCTCGATGAGCGTCCGGAGATGCGCCTGCTCGACGTGGGCTGCGGATGGGGATCGATGGCCATCCATGCCGCCCGGCACCACCAGGCCACGGTCGTCGGGGTGGCCCTCAGCTCCGAGCAGGTCGAACAGGCCCGGGAGCGGGTGAAGGCGGCCGGGCTCGACGACCGCATCGAGATCCGGCTCCAGGACTACCGGGAACTGCAGGGCGAGGAGTTCGACGCCATCTCCTCGATCGGCATGTTCGAACACGTCGGTGCGTCGGCCATGGCCCGCTACTTCACCACCCTGTACAACCTCCTCGGGCCCACCGGTCGACTCCTCAACCACGCCATCTCCACCCCCGGTGGCTCGGTGCTGGGGCGACGGACGTTCATCGGTCGCTATGTGTTCCCCGACGGCGAACTCCTCGATGTCGGCGAAGTCATCTTGGCCATGCAACGGGCGGGGTTCGAGGTTCGGGACGTGGAGTCGCTGCGGGAGCACTACGCCAAGACGCTCCGCGCCTGGGTCGCCAACCTCGAGGACCACTGGGAGGAGGCGGTCGATCTGGTCGGCGAACATCGGGCGAACATCTGGCGGTTCTACATGGCGGCGTCGGCCAACGGCTTCGACGACGCCGGGTTGGCCATCCATCAGGTGCTCGGCATCGTCTCCGCACCGGACGGCGAAAGTGGGATGCCGGCCACCCGGGTCGACTGGTCCTGACCCGGTGCCATCGGCTACCCGATGACCCCGACCGACCGAGCCCGCACCTTCAGGGATCTCCACGTCCCCGGCCGACCGCTGCTGATGCCCAACCCGTGGGATCCGGGAAGCGCCAAATTGCTGGCCTCGATGGGCTTCCGGGCATTGGCCACCACCAGCAGCGGCTATGCCGCCACCCTCGGCCAACTGGACGGCGCCATCGACCGGGAGGCTTCCCTCGCCCATGCCGCCGCCGTCGTCGCCGCCGTCGAGGTGCCGGTATCGGCCGACCTGGAGAACGGCTTCGCTGACGATCCCGCCGGGGTATCGGCCACCGTCGAAGCCGCGGTGGAGGTGGGGCTGGCCGGCTGCTCGGTGGAGGACGCCAACATCCGGTCGGAGTCCCCGATCTACGAGCTCGGCCTGGCGGTCGAACGGGTGGCGGCAGCGGTCGAGGGCGCCCACACCGGCGCCGGTCTGGTGTTGACCGCCCGGGCGGAGAACTTCATCCGGGGGAACCCCGACCTGGACGACACCATTGCCCGGCTCCAGGCCTACCAGGAGGCGGGCGCCGACGTGCTCTACGCCCCGGGCCTTTCCGATATCGGGGACATCCGACGGGTCGTCGCCGCGGTCGATCGACCGGTCAACGTGTTGGCCCGGGCCGGTCTCGCACCGGTGGCCGAGCTCGCCGAGGCCGGAGTCGCCCGCATCTCGGTCGGCGGCGCCTTCAGCCAGGTGGCACTGGCCGCGGTGGTGGCCGCCGGTCGCGAGCTGCTCGACCACGGCACCTACGGTTTCACCGTGCAGGCCGGCGAGGGTCGGAAGCTTGCCGCGCAGGCGTTTGGGAGTCCCTGAGACTGGCCCGGTGTCGTCACCACCGACGTTCGAGGATCTGGTCGCCGAAGGCGAGTCGGTGCCGGTAGAGGGCTGGGACTTCTCCTGGTTCGACGGACGGGCCACCGAGGAACGCCCGACCTGGCGGTATTCCCGGATGCTGGCCGACCATATGGCCGGCGCCACCGCCGCCCTCGATATCCAGACCGGGGGTGGCGAGGTGCTGGCGGAGATTCCCGTATCGCCGCCGGTGCTGGCCGCCACCGAGTCGTGGCCCCCGAACCTGGCGCTTGCCCGGGCCAACCTCGCCGGACTGGGGGCAACGGTGACCGAAGTCCCCGACGACGCCGACCTGCCGTTCGCGGCGAGCTCTTTCGATCTGGTCGTCAGCCGCCATCCCACCCTCGTCCGCTGGGACGAGATCGCCCGGGTCCTGCAACCCGGCGGGACCTATCTTTCCCAGCAAGTGGGGGCCGGGGCGGTCCGGGAGCTCACCGACTTCATGATGGGTCCCCAGCCGGTCAACCCGATACGGAATCCGGAGTGGGCGGCGGCGGCCGCCATCGCCGCCGGACTCGAGGTGATCGACCTACGCCAGCAAGCGTTGCCAATGGCGTTCAATGACGTCGGCGCAGTGGTGGTGTTCCTCCGCAAGGTCATCTGGACCGTTCCCGGCTTCACCACGACGGGCTATCGCGAGCAACTCGCCCGACTTCATCATCAGATCCAAACCCACGGGCCGTTCGTAGCCCACGCCCAGCGGTTCCTGATCCAAGCCCGCCAGCCGCGCTGAGCCCCGCCTTCGGGCCTTGGCATCCATCCCGACGCGCTCGAGTCACCGCACCGCTCCCGTTTCGGTCATCGGACCCCTCCCGCCGATCCAGCCCTTGGGACCCGTCCCCGAGGCACGGGTGCTCTCAGGACTTGATCGGACGGCGAAACGTGTCGATGAGAAGGGGACGACCGATGGAAGGGGGCCCACATGGCCCGGATATGCAACCAGGTGACGAACTCGACGGGGGGTAACTGCACCCGCCCGGTCGACGAAGAACGCGACCACTGCGCCGCCGGTCACCGGCACCCGCCGCCGCCGACCTCGCCCTCCCGACCGAGTACAGCTCGGGCGGGCCGCTCCGCCCCCATGGCCCGTCGGGTCCGGGCCCTCCGGGACGACGCCCTCTTCGCCGAGGAAATCCCCCCGGTCATTGACGTGGGCCGGGTCACGCCCGAGGAGGCCATCGAGGCCATCGCCGGTGAACCGGACGACCGCTCGGCCCGCCTGGCCGTCGTCCAGACCTACGGCACGGTCGGGGCGTGGCTGGTGTGCGGCTACGAGGACGCCGCCCGCCGAACCGCCACCGGTGGGGAGCCGTGTGCCCCCCTCGACCGCTTGGTGTCCGGCTTCCCGGTCCTCGACGTCGGCCAGATCGCCTCGGCCCTCGACGCCCTCAACACCGCCTGTGGCGCCCCCGACGACGCCGCCAGCCGGGCGTGCCACCGGATGGAGGCGGCCTACGCCGTCGCCGCCCGGGAGGGCAACCCGCTCGCCCGGGCCGACTACCTGTCCGCCTGGACCCGGTTTCGTCAGACCAGCCGGTCAGCGGCATGACCGCCCACCTGTCCGCCGCCGATCGGCAGCGGTATCAGAGCCGCTGGGTGGCGCTGGAGGGTCGACGGGTAGTCGCCGCCCGCCCCGACCCCTTGGAGCTCTTCGCGGTGCTGGCCGAGCTCGGGATCAAAGGGGCCACCATCGTCCAGGTCCGGGACCGGGATCTCCGGGCCGCATGACCCCGGGGCCCGGGTCGGCGAACTGACCCGACCGGGTCAGCGAACCGTCAACTCCTTGCGGTAGACGCGGGTCGGCCCCATCTCCGCGATGGTCGATGCCAACGCCGCGAACGCCGCTGCCGCCTCGCCATCGGGATCGGCCACCACCACCGGTACGCCGACATCGCCACCCTCCCGAAGGGCGGGGATCAACGGTACCTGGGCCAACAGCGGAACGCCGAGCTCGCCGGCGAGCTCTTTTCCCCCACCGGATCCGAACAGCTCGTAGCGGACCCCATCGTCACCGGTGAACCAGCTCATGTTCTCGATGACGCCCCGCACCGACAACTTCAACTTCCGGGCGGCGTAGGCCGAACGCTGGGCCACCCGCTGGGCCGCCGGCTGCGGCGTGGTGACCACGAAGATTTCGGTCTTGGTCAGGTACTGGCCGAGCGACAAGGTGACGTCTCCGGTTCCCGGAGGCATATCGACCACCAAAAAGTCCGGCTCACCCCAGTAGGCATCGACCAGGAACTGCTCCAACGCTTTGTGGAGCATCGGGCCCCGCCAGATGACCGGGGTGTCATCAGGGACGAAGAAACCCATCGAAAGACAACGCACCCCGTTGGCCGTCGCCGGCACCACCAGGTCGCCGATGATCAGCGGGTCCTCGGTGACCCCGAGCATCTTCGGCACCGAGAACCCGTAGACGTCGGCGTCGAGGATGCCGACGTCGTAACCCATCCGGGCCAGCGCCACCGCCAGATTGACGGTGACCGACGATTTCCCGACGCCGCCCTTGCCCGACGCCACCCCGATCACCCGGGTCTTCGACCTCGGAAGCATGAACCGGTTGGGCCGGCCCTCCTCGTGGCCGAGCGGGGCGCGGTGATCATGGCCGGCATGGTCGTGATCGTGACCCTCGCCGGCCCCGGAGGGTTCACCGTCGACCGGCTCGCCGCGGAGCAGCATGCGGAGCCGGGCCCGGTCCTCCTCCCCCATCACCGTCGGTTCCACCACCACCTCGTCGACCCCCGGGAGCACTCCGGCGGCCAGGCGGATCCGAGCCGTCAATTCGTCGACCTGCGGGTAGTGGCCGACCGGCAGGGCGAGATCGACGGTCACCCGCTTCCGCTTCACCCTCACCCCGCCGACCATGCCCAATTCCCCCAGCGGGCGTCGCAGCTCGGGGTCGGTCACCGCGGCGACAGCCGCTCTGACCTGGGACTCGTCGGTGGACATGCAAAATCTCCTCGCGAAAATTCGGGTTCACCGTAGACTAGAGGACGTGCAAGTGGCCCCAGACAGCGCCGTAGAGGCCAGCGTTGCGCCGGCACCGCTGGAACCTCCGGGCGAGTCGGTCGGCTCCAACGAGTCCGACAGTCACTTCTCCGCCGCCGTCACCGCAGTGACCTCGGCGTTCGGTGACCCGACCCGCCGGGAGATCTATCTCTTCGTGCGTTCCAACCCGGGAGCCACTTCGTCGGAGGTGGCTACCCGATTCTCGCTGCATCCAAACGTGGCCCGTCACCATCTCGAGCGTTTGGCCACCGGCGGCTATCTCGAGGTCACCATGGAGCGGGCCTCCGGCACCGGAGCCGGGCGACCGTCGAAACGATTCCGGGCCATCGGCAATGACCCGACCCTCGACCTCCTCACCCGACGCGACGACCTGCTGGTCCTCCTGCTCCAAGAGGCCCTGCAATTGCTGGGGCCCCTGGCCGCCGAAGGCATGGCCGAGCGGGTCGGCGAGGAGTACGGGCGCACCCTGGCCAATCAGATGTCGCCCGGCGACGGGCAACGCTCGCTGCGGACGGCCATGCACGCCATCGCCGACACCCTGACCGCCCACGGGTTCGCCGCCCACGCCGAGGACCAGGGGACGTCCACCGCGGTGGTCGCCGACAACTGTCCGTTCGGGAGTACCGCATCCCAGTTCCCGGTGCTGTGCGCCGTCGACCGGGGAATGGTCAAAGGGCTGCTGGCTGGATTGTGTGGGGAGAGCGTCGAGGGAAGCGTTCCCGTGGTTCTGTCGTCGTCGCGGGCCCGGGGCGACGACCAGTGCGCCGCCCTGGTCTGACCCCGGGGGCATCGATTGGCCCGCCATTACCTGGACCACGCGTCGACAACGCCGCTTCGCCCTGAAGCCCACCGGGCCATGGAGGGATGGGCGACTACCGGAGTCACCGCCGACCCCGGGAGGGTCCACACCGAGGGCCGGATCGCCCGAGCCGCACTGGAGGACAGCCGCGATCAGGTCGCCGCCTTCTTCGGCGTGCGACCCCGCCAGGTCATCTTCACCTCCGGCGGGACCGAGTCCATCAACGCCGCCGTCTGGGGGGCGACCCGTAATGCCCTCGGCCCGGTGATCTGTTCGGGCATCGAACACTCGGCCGTCCGCGACTCGTCGGCCCGGTCGGCCGAGGTGATCATGCCCGAAGTCGATGGTTTCGGGATCGTTCATCGGCAAGCTGTCGATGCTGCCCTCGAGCGGAGTCGGTCGGAGTACAGCCAGCTGCCGTCGCTCGTCCACTGCCAATGGGCCAATCACGAGGTCGGCTCCACCCAGCCGGTCAAGGCCATCGTTTCCCGCTGCCGCCAGCTCGGGGTGATGTCCCACGTTGACGCGGTGGCGGCGGCCGGGCAGGTGCGGCTGGACCTCACTGATCTCGATGCCGACCTGGTCTCGGTATCGTCCCACAAGCTGGGCGGACCCGCCGGCATCGGCGCCCTGATCGTCCGACGGGGACTCCGGGTGGATCCGTTCCTGGTCGGTGGCGAGCAGGAGCGGGCCCGGCGGGCCGGATTCGAGAACGTGCCGGCGGCCATCGGGTTCGGGGCAGTGGCTGACTCGCTGTCCGCCCCCGGACGGGTCGAACAGGAGGCGTCCGAGGCGCGCCGCCACACCGCCCGCCTGCTGGCCACCGCGGGCGATGTCAAAGGGGTCACCGTGTTCGGAGATCCTGAGCACCGTCTGCCCCACATCGTCTGCATCGGCATCGACGGTGTCGAAGCCGAACCGGTGCTCCTCGGTCTCGATCAGGCCGGCATCGCCGCCCACTCGGGGTCATCGTGCTCGTCGGAGTCGTTGGAGCCGTCGCCGGTGTTGGAGGCGATGGGGGTCGATGCCGAACGTTCGCTCCGGCTGTCGGTCGGGTGGTCGACCGTCGACGCCGACATCGATGCGTTCGTCGATGCGTTCGCCGGGGTGGTGGCCGGACTTCGGGCCCTCCGGAGTTGAGCGACCGGTTGGCCGTCGGCTTGTAACGTTCGGGCATGGTCAGCATGGCCGCGGCCCGGCAGATCGCCCTGTCACTCCCCGACACCACCGAAGCGCCGCACCATGACATGTCGTCGTTCCGGGTCAACCAGAAGATCTTCGCCACGGTTCCCGACGGCACCCATCTCCACGTGATGGTCGACGAGGATGAGACGGCCATGGCGGTGGCCGGGTGCCCGTCGGGCTGTGACGAGCTGTGGTGGGGCAAGCGACTGAGCGGCGTCCGGGTCGATCTGACCCAGGTCGATCGTCAGCTGCTCACCGAACTGTTGACGGAAGCTTGGCGACGACGGGCACCCAAAGCCCTCTTGGCCAAGTTGGAGAAGTAAGACCGACCGCCGATAGGTTCTCGGCCATGCGAACCGTCGTCTGCAAACAGCTGGGCCCGCTCTCGGATCTGGTCCTCGAAGATGGCGACCGGCCGACCCCGGGTGACGGACAGGTGGTGGTCGACGTGAAGGCCGCCGGGGTCAACTTCGTCGACGGGCTGCTCTGTCAGGGCCAGTACCAGATCAAGCCACCGGTGCCCTTCTATCCCGGCGGGGAGATCGCCGGAGAGGTTTCGTCGATCGGGGACGGGGTCACCGGCGTGGCGGTGGGCGATCGGGTCCTCGCCTACACCGGCATCGGCGGTTTCGCCGAACAGGTGGTGGTCCCGGTGCGGTCGCTGGTGGCGATGCCCAGCGGCCTGGGGTTCGGACAAGCCGCCACCCTCATCCAGAGTTACGGGACGATCCTGTTCACCCTCACCCGCCGCACCTCGGTGCAACCCGGCGAATGGGTCCTGGTGCTGGGGGCCGGCGGAGGGGTGGGCCTGGCCGCCATCGACCTGGCTCGGGCCCTCGGCGCCCGGGTGATCGCCGCGGCTTCGACCCAAGAGAAGCTCGACCGGGCGTCGGCCATGGGGGCCGAAGCCACCGTCGCCTATGAGGAGGAAGATCTGAAGGTCCGGGCCCGGGAACTGTCGGGGGGCGGCGTGGATGTCGTCATCGATCCGGTCGGGGGTCGCCACAGTGAGCCGGCCCTCCGGGCCACCGGGCCATTCGGGCGCTTCTGCGTGATCGGATTCGCCTCGGGCCCCATCGCCTCGGTGCCGCTCAATCAGGTGTTGTTGAACAACCGCACGGTGGTCGGCGTCGACTGGGGCGCCTGGACGTTCCGGGACCCCACCGGGAACCGCGA
>DASXFR010000086.1:0-20525 GCA_036489495.1 Acidimicrobiales bacterium
CGAAGTGGCCGGCCACCGCGGTGGCCGCCGCCACCGCCGGTGATACCAGATGGGTGCGGCCTCCCCGTCCCTGTCGCCCCTCGAAGTTCCGGTTGGAGGTGGATGCCGCCCGCTCACCCTGGGCCAACTTGTCGGGGTTCATGGCCAGGCACATCGAACATCCCGGCTGACGCCACTCGAAACCGGCGGCGACAAACACGGCGTCGAGCCCCTCCGACTCGGCCTGGACCTTGACCCGGTGGGAGCCGGGCACCACCATCGCCCGCATCCCCTCCCGTACCACCCGGTGGCGGAGCACGTCGGCCGCGGCTCGCAGGTCTTCGATCCGCCCATTGGTGCACGACCCGATGAAGACCGTGTCGACCGGCACGTCGCGCAGGGCGGTGCCGGCGGTCAACCCCATGTACTCGAGGGCCCGGGCGGCGGCCTCCCGCTCGCTGGGGATGGCGAAGGACTCGGGATCGGGGATCGATCCGTCGATGCGGGCGACCTGGGCCGGATTGGTCCCCCAGGTCACATGCGGGACCAACCCACCGGCGTCGATGGTGACTTCCTTGTCGAAGACGGCGCCGGGATCGGTGGCCAAGCTGCGCCAATCGGCCAGCGCCCCCTCCCACTCCGCCCCCTTGGGGGCGTGGTCCCGGCCGGCCAGATACGCGAAGGTGGTCTCGTCCGGGGCGATCATCCCCGCCCGGGCCCCGGCTTCGATCGACATATTGCACACGGTCATCCGGCCCTCCATCGACAGTGCCCGGATGGCCGACCCCCGGTACTCGATCACGTGCCCGATGCCGCCACCGGTGCCGATCTCCCCGATGACCGCCAGCACGACGTCCTTGGCCGTCACCCCGGACGGGAGCTCCCCGTCAACCGTCACGCTCATGGAGGCCGGGCGCCGCTGGGGGAGGGTCTGGGTGGCCAGCACGTGCTCGACCTCGCTGGTACCGATGCCGAAGGCCAGGGCGCCGAAGGCTCCGTGAGTCGAGGTGTGGCTGTCGCCGCAGACGATGGTCATGCCCGGCTGGGTGAGTCCCTGCTCCGGGCCGATGATGTGCACAATCCCCTGGTTGGCATCGCCCATCGGGTAGCAGGTGATCCCGAACTCGCGACAGTTGGCCGCCAGCACCTCGAGTTGCTTGGCGGAGATGGGATCAGCCACCGGCTTGTCGATGTCGATAGTGGGGACGTTGTGGTCGGCGGTGGCGATGGTCAGATCCGGGCGGTGCACCCCGCGGCCGGCCAACCGCAGGCCTTCGAACGCCTGCGGGGAGGTGACCTCATGGACCAGATGGAGGTCGATGAAGAGGATGTCGGGATCGTCCCCGCCTCCGGTGTGGGCGACGTGCCGGTCCCAGACCTTCTCGGAGAGGGTGCGGGGGGAATCAGGCGGAGGCAACTGCACCGGCATCAGTCACTCACCGATCTTCACGATGTGGACCCGGAGGGTGCCGCCCGGAGCCGCGTACTCGACAGTGTCCCCGGCGGCATGGCCGATCATGGCCGAGCCCAGCGGTGAGCCCGGCGACACCACGGTGAGGTCCCCCTGCCGTTCCTCGATCGACCCGACGAAGAAGCTCTGGGTGTCGTCGTCATCGTCCCCGTCGTAGCGAAGGGTGACCACCGACCCGGGAGCGACGGTCCCGTCCGAGGCCCGCTCCCCGTCCACCACCTCGGCGGTCTTGAGGAGCCTCTGCAGGAGGCGGATGCGGGACTCCATCTTGCCCTGGCTGTCCTTGGCCGCGTGGTAGTCGCCGTTCTCACTCAGGTCGCCGAGCGCCCGGGCGGTTTCGATGGCGCTGGCGATCTCCACCCGACCGCGGGTGGTGAGGTCCTCCAGTTCCGCTTGGAGCCGTTCGTAGGTGCTGCGGGTCAGTTGGGTGGCAGACGTGTCACTCATGGGGTACCAGGGTAACGGGTTTGCCATGCACCTCTATCCGGGTGAACCGCCTGGCCGCCGGGTCGCGGCCACCCGTCGGCACCGGGTCCGTCAACTGTCGGTATCCGGGGATGGGTGGCAATATCGTGGCCGAGAAGATGGAGAGGGGGCCTACCGTGGCCGACATCCAGGGCACCTGGGACAAGACATTCGAGGACGTGGCTTCCACCCTTTCGAAGAGCCTCGACGACGGGGGCGATCTCGGCGCCTCGGTGGCGGTGATGGTGGGCGGCGACCCGGTGGTGGACATCTGGGGCGGTTTCGTCGACGAGGCGAAGACCACGCCCTGGGAACAGGACACCCTTGTCAACGTCTGGTCCACCACCAAGACGATGACCTTCCTCTGTGCCGTGATGCTGGCCGATCGCGGCCAACTCGACTTCTACGCGCCGGTAGCCGACTACTGGCCCGAGTTCGCCGCCGCCGGCAAACAGGACGTCGAGGTCCGTCATCTGATGGCCCATACCGCCGGGCTGCCCGGTTGGACCGAGCACCTCGAGCCCGAGGACCTGGCCGACTGGGAGAAATGCACCTCGTTGCTGGCCGCCCAGGAGCCGTGGTGGCAGCCGGGGACGGCCTCTGGTTACCACGCGGTGACCCAGGGCTTCCTCATTGGCGAGGTGGTCCGTCGGATCACCGGGAAGACGATCGGCACCTGGTTCGCCGACGAGGTGGCCGGCCCTCTCGGGGCCGACTTCCACATCGGGCTGCCGGCGAGCGAGGATCATCGGGTGGCGCCGGTCATCCCGCCACCCCCGGTCGATCTCGAGGAGACGGCTCCTTCCGACATCGCCGTGCGCGCCCTGTCCAATCCGGCCATCGACGCCACCTGGAGCCATGCCGCCTGGTGGCGCCGGGCGGAGATCCCGGCGGCAAACGGGCAGGGCAACGCCCGGTCGGTGGCCACCGTGCAATCGATCATCGCCGGAGGAGGCGAGGCCCGGGGGGTCCGGCTGCTGTCGGAGAAGGGTTGCGAGGTCATCTTCGAGGAACAGGCCGACGGCGAGGATCTGGTCCTCGGGATGCCGATGCGGTTCGGCATGGGGTACGGATTGAGCTCGGAGACCATGCCCCTGGGGCCGCGCACCTGCTTCTGGGGTGGGTACGGCGGCTCGCTGATCATCATGGACCAGGAGGCGGGCATTACCGTGGCCTACATGATGAATCGGATGGGGAGTGGGCTGGTCGGGGATACCCGGGGCGCCGACATCGTGATGGCGGCGGTAGCCGGCCTGGCCAGCGCCTGACCGACTCACGCGGAAGAGAGGGACGGCCACCCGTCCCCCGAGGTAGGGAGCCAGCCATGCCGCTGCACGAACGCAACACCATCCGGAGCCAGGTCGACGATTCGGTGTTCGCCTCCCATTCGCTCCGGCAGGCGCTGCCGAAGTACCGGTTCCCCACCCACGAGACCGTTCCGGAGATCGCCTTCCAGGTCATCCAGGACGAGCTGTTGCTGGACGGCAATGCCCGACAGAACCTGGCCACCTTCTGCCAGACCTGGGAGGAGCCCCAGGTCCACAAGCTGATGGACCTGTCCATCGACAAGAACCTGATGGACAAGGACGAGTACCCCCAGTCAGCGGAGCTGGAGCGCCGGTGCGTCCACATGCTGGCTGACCTCTGGAACGCACCGGATGCCGCCAACACCGTCGGGGCGTCCTCGATCGGTTCGTCGGAGGCCTGCATGCTGGCCGGTCTGGCCGCCAAGTGGCGGTGGCGGGCCAAGCGGGAGGCGGAAGGGAAACCGACCGACAAGCCCAACATGGTGTGCGGCCCCGTCCAGGTGGTCTGGCACAAGTTCGCCCGGTACTGGGACATCGAGATGCGGGAGATCCCGATGGCCCCCGGCCGCTACATGATGGATGCCGAGCAGATGCTCCCGCGCATCGACGAGAACACCATCTTGGTGGTGCCCACCTTCGGGGTCACCTACACCGGGGTCTACGAGCCGGTCCTCGAGCTCTCCGAGGCGCTGGACCGCCTGCATTCCGAGACCGGACTCGACATCGACATCCACGTCGACGGGGCCAGCGGCGCGTTCCTGTCCCCGTTCTGCGCCCCGGAGGTGGCGTTCGACTTCCGGGTCCCGCGGGTGAAGTCGATCAGCACCTCCGGTCACAAGTTCGGCCTCGCCCCTCTCGGGGTCGGGTGGGTGATATGGCGGGACAAGGCCGAACTCCCCGACGGGCTGATCTTCCATGTCAGCTATCTGGGCGGCGACATGCCCGACTTCCAGATCAATTTCTCGCGGCCGGCCGGCCAGATCATCGCCCAGTACTACGACTTCATCCGGTTGGGACGGACCGGGTACGGCCGCGTGCACCAGGCCTGTTATGAGACTGGCGCCTACCTGGCCAAGGAGATCAAGAAGCTCGGCCCGTTCGAGCTGCTCTGCGACAGCGACCCGGCCATCGGCATCCCGGCGGTGACCTGGAGGATCAAGGAGGGGGCCGAGCCCGGGTACACGCTCTACGACCTGGCTGACCGGCTCCGGGTGCGGGGCTGGCAGGTGCCCGCCTACCCGCTGACCGGCTCGGCGTCCGACATCACGGTGCAGAGGATCCTGATCCGCCAAGGGATCTCCCGGGATCTGGCCTCCATCCTCATCGATGACTTCGCGGCCTCCGTGGCTCATTTCGACCAGCACCCGGTGTCGGTGCCGATGACGCCCGAAGAGGCGGGCGGATTCAACCACCTGTAGGCCAGTTGACCAAACCGCCCGACCCGCCTGACCCACCTGGCGACCACGGGCCGCCCGACCCGGCCGACGACAAGGCGCCCCGATCCTTCTCGACCCTGTTCGAGGAGCAACAGAGCACCCCGTTCCCCTGGAAGGCAGTGCTCAAGCGCACCATCGTGGTGGTCATCGCCGGCGTGGCCCTGTACCTGGTCGCCCCCAGCGTCATCGCCGTGCTCCACTCCTGGCCTCGGTTGCGCACCCTGGACCTCATCTGGCTGTTCGTCGCGGTGGTCGCGGAAGTCGCCCACTTCGGGTGCACCTTCGCCCTCCAGCGGATTGCCCTCCGCACCAAGCAGTGGTTCCCGGTGGTGACCGCGCAGCTGGCCGGCAACGCCATCAGCCTCATCGTCCCCGGGGGGGCTGCCGCCGGTGCCGCCGTCCAATTCCGGATGTTGGCCACCAGCGGGATGGACGCCGCCGACGCGGCTGGGGGCCTGACCGCTTTCTCGCTGCTGGGCATCGCCGGCCTCCTGGGCCTTCCTATCCTGGTGCTCCCAGCCGTCCTGTTCGGGGCCCCGGTCAGTTCGGGCCTGCTCACCGCGGCCATCATCGGCGCGGTGGCCTTCGTGCTCTTCACCGGGCTGGGTGCCCTGGTGGGTATCACCGACGCCCCGCTCCGGTGGATCGGCAAGGTGGTGGAAACGGCGAGAAACCGGCTGGCCCGGAAACGGAAGCCGATCTCCGGGCTCAGCGACCAACTCCTCGAACAACGCGACCTGGTCTTCGCCGTCCTGGGCAAGCGGTGGTGGGAGGCCACCCTGCTGTCGGCCGGCCGGCTGGGGTTCGACTTCCTCTGCCTGCTGTCGGCCGTCCTGGCTGTCGGCAGTCATCCCCGGCCGGCCCTGGTGCTGCTGGCCTACGCGGTCGCCGGGGCCATCGGCCTTGTCCCCATCACCCCCGGCGGCCTCGGCATCGTGGAGGCCAGCCTGTCCGGATTGTTGGTGCTGGCCGGGCTGAACACCGGAGAAGCGGTGCTCGCCACCCTCACCTACCGGCTCGCCTCCTATTGGATCCCGCTGGCTTCGGGACCGGTGGCCTACTACGTCTTCAAGCGTCGGTACCGCCAGGTCGACCCTGTGGTCAGGTGAGGTCGACCTCCCCGGTGTCCCGGAGGGTGCCCAGCCGCCCGCACCCCTCTTCGGTGACCAGTACCGCCAGCTGGTCGGGGTCGGTGGTGGTGGCCCAGGCCCGCCGGCCGTCCACCGTCCGGCAGGCGACGATGGCCCGCGACGGGGTCCCGTCCCGCTCGTAGACGACCGAGTAGGTCTCGACGGTGACCTCCCCCTTCGCCTCGGCGTCGGGCGAGCACTGGGGCAGGATGGATACCGCCCGGGTCGGGTCGGCCCACCGGTAGCCCGCCGCCGTTTCCACCGCGGTGAGTTCGGGAAGCCCACCCCCGGCGCCCCCGACATTGGACCGGTCGGGCCCGGGTCGGGTCCCGTAGACGCCGAAGCTGTGCTCGGTCATGCACCAGCCGATCCCCGAGACCAGACCGACGGAGCCGGGATCGGCCCGCAACGCCGCCGCCATCGAGGCGACCGCGTGGGTGCCGTAGTTGCTCCCGGGTCCGCCGGCAAAGGTCAGGCCGCCGGTCACGGTGAATGGCCGGCCGGGGTCGTCCACCTCCGCCCCGAGCTCGGCGGCGGCGATCTCCACCGCGGAGGGGAAGCACGGGAACAGGTCCAGCCGGGCGACGGTGTCGATGTCGGCCCCGGCCAGCGCCAGGGCCGACTTCCCGGCCAGCCGGATGGCCGGGGAGGAGTGGAAGTCGGCTCGATGGGAAAGGAACCAGTGGTCGTCGGCGTCCGCCCCGGCCAGCGGGAACACCCACCGGTCGTCGGCCACCCCGGCGGCCTCGGCGGCTTCGGCCGAGCAGAGGATCAGCGCCGCCCCCTGGTCGACCTGCACGTTGGCCACCATCAGCTTGGTGTACGGATAGGCGACCATCCGGTTGGCCAGGTCGGGGGTGGCGATCTGCTCGGCGGTCCGCGGCTCTCGGAGCCAGGCGTAGGGGTTGGACGCCGCCACCCGCGAGCCCCGGGCCCACAGCTCGGCGATCCAGTCCCGGTGCTCGTCCAGCCGCCGCCCGGCCTCGGCCCGCAGGGCGTTCTCGAAGAGGGGGAAGACGTTGACGGCCACCCCGAGGCCGCGATCGGCCTCGGCGTCGGTGGTGGCCGGCCGGCTGCTCCCGAACCCGTCCGGCATGACGGTGTCGGCGCCCTGGCTGGCCCAGGGGAGCACCGGCCGGTTTGGATCCCGACGGGCGGCCGCCACCGTGTAGCCGCAGTCCGCCCCGGCGATCACCGCCACCTCCAGGTCGCCGCGCCCGATGGCCAGGGCGGTCTGGTTGATCAGCCGCTGCGGGTTGTTGCCCCCGCGGGTGGTGAGCAGCAACTGGCGGGGCTCCATCCCCGTCTGCTCGGCTACCAACTCGCCAGGGTTGATGTAGTCCCAACTCCGCGGGTTGAGGATCCGGAGCGACTGGGCCCGCCGCAACAGTCCCCGCCCGACGCCGGCCGGCCCTCCGGCCCCGGCCTCCGAGCAGTCCTCCGCCGCGGCCAGCACGGCTTCGGCCATCAGCTCCACCGGCTCGGGGCGGGCGGTGGCCGCCTCGCCGTCCTCGGGCCGGTTGGTGACCTGCCCGACGCCGACGATGACCGGGGTGCGGGGGTCGATGACCATGCGATTCGGGAGCGTACCTCGGCGGCGGTCGGCCCGATCCGCCGTCAGTACACTCGTTGTATGCGAATTGCCATCGGGTCGGACCACGCCGGCTTCGACCTCAAATCGGAATTGGGGAAGCACCTGGCCGGCGCCGGCCACCAGGTCATCGACCTGGGCACCGATTCGCCCGACGTCTCCGTCGACTACCCCGTCTTCGGGCTCGCCGTCGGCCGGGCGGTGGCCGCCGGCCGGGCCGAACGGGGGGTCTGCGTCTGCGGGACCGGCATCGGCATCGGCATCGCCGCCAACAAGGTGGACGGGGTGCGGGCCGCCCTGGTCCACGACGTCACCACCGCCAGCCTGGCCCGCCGGCACAATGACGCCAATGTGGTCTGTCTCGGTGGCAGGATCACGGGGCTGGCCGAGGCCACCGATGCGATCGACACCTTCTTTGCCACCGCCTATGAGGGTGGTCGCCACCAGCAGCGATTGGACGAGATTTCCGAGTACGAGTCTTCCCGTGCCGACCCCACCGCGGCCGGCGGGGACGGCACCGGAGACGATCACGAAAGGCAACCGACATCATGAGCCCGACTCCCGCCGCCTCCCCGTTCGACTCCTGGTTGGCCGGCGATCCTGAAATCGTCGGGCTGCTGGGCAAGGAGGCCGAACGCCAATCGACCACCCTCCAGCTCATCGCCTCGGAGAACTTCACCTCGCCGGCGGTGCTGGCCGCCACCGGCTCGATCCTCACCAACAAGTACGCCGAGGGCTACCCCGGACGCCGGTACTACGGGGGGAACCAGATCATCGACGAGGTCGAGGACCTGGCCCGGGACCGGGCCACCTCGCTGTTCGGGGCCGACCACGCCAACGTCCAGCCCCATGCCGGGGCCAATGCCAACCTGGCCGTCTATCAGGCATTGCTGGAGCCGGGCGACACCATCCTGGCCATGCGGCTCGACCACGGCGGCCACCTCACCCACGGGTCGCCGGCCAGCATCACCTCCAAGATCTGGCGCTTCGTCTCCTATGGGGTGTCGGCGGCCACCGGTGACGCCGACAAGCCGGGGGAGATCATCGACTTCGACCAGGTGGCCGATGTCGCCCGCCGGGAGCGCCCGAAGTTGATCGTGGCCGGCTCCACCGCCTACTCCCGGATCATCGACTCGATGCCGTTCCGGGAGATCGCCGACTCGGTCGGCGCCCTGTTCATGTTCGACGCCGCCCATCCGGCCGGCCTCATCGCCGGCGGCGTCCACCCGTCCCCGGTGGGGGTGGCCGACGTGGTCACCTTCACCACCCACAAGACCCTCCGAGGGCCCCGGGGTGGGGCCATCCTCTGCAACGCCGAGCACGCCAAGGCCATCGACAGTGCGGTGTTCCCCGGTTTGCAGGGTGGCCCGCTCGAGCACGTCATCGCGGCCAAGGCGGTGGCGTTCGCTGAGGCGGCCCGGCCCGAGTTCCGCGCCTACGCCGCCGCGGTGGTGGCCAACGCCGCCGCCCTCGGCCGGTCGTTGACGGCCAGCGGGTTCCGGATGGTGTCCGGCGGCACCGAGAACCACCAGGTGTTGCTCGATCTCCGGGCCTTCGACGACGAGCTGACCGGCAAGGTGGCCCAGGAGACCCTCGACCGGGCCGGCATCACCTGCAACCGGAACACCATCCCCGACGACCCCCGTTCCCCGTTCATCACCTCGGGTCTGCGGCTGGGCACCGCCGCGCTGACCACCACCGGGATGGGCGAAGCCGAGATGCACCGCATCGGCGAGCTCATCAGCCGCACCCTGCGGGGCCGGGACGACGATGCCGAGCTGGTCGCCATCCGGGCCGAGGTCGGCGAGCTGTGCGCCGGCTTCCCGCCGTATCCCACCCTGGTTGGGGCGTGAACCTATCCGCCGCCGGTCACCCGCTGACCGGACCGGGGTCGACCGCCAGGTGAGCACGAGTGTGCCGCTCAACTGGTACGGCATCCTCCTGATCGTGGCGGCGGTGTCGGCCTGGGCCCTCACTTTTCCCACCCGCCGGATCGCCGCCCGGGTCGGCTACGTCGCCCAACCCGACGACCGGAAGATCCACCAGCGGGTGACACCGCAGGCCGGGGGGGTGGCGATGTTCCTGGCCCTGCTGGTGACGGTGGCGGTGGCGGCGTCGATCCCCGCCCTGTCCTCGCTGTTCCAGGGATCGTCGGAGCCGCTCGGTCTGGTGCTGGGGGCGGCGGCCATCTTCATCGTCGGGGTGATCGACGACATCCGGGACATGTCGGCGCCGGCCAAGATGGCCGGCCAGGTCCTGGCGGCGATGATCCTCTACTTCCTCGGGGTGACCTGGTTCCAGTTCAAGGTGCCGCTGGCCGGGTTCGTGGTCCTCGGTTCCGACTACACGCCGCTGCTCACCGCCCTGTGGGTGATCGCCATCACCAACGCGGTGAACCTCATCGACGGCCTCGACGGGCTGGCCGCCGGGGTGGTGGCCATCGCCTCGGGCGCCCTGGCCGTCTACGGGCTCCATCTCCAGGCGGTCGGCAACCTCCCGGCCGACAACATCGGGCCACTGGTGGCCGTGGTGACCTGCGGGATCTGCCTCGGCTTCCTGCCCCACAACTTCTACCCGGCCAAGGTCTTCATGGGTGACGCCGGGGCGTTACTCCTCGGCTTGCTGATGGCCGCCTCCACCATGCTCATCGGGGGTCGGGCGGCCGGCGACGTCCGCAGTGGCCAGACCTACTTCTTCTTCGCGCCCCTGTTCATCCCGTTCTTCATCCTCGGGGTGCCGATCTTCGACATGGCCTTCGCCTTCGTGCGCCGGACGGCCAACCGGACCGGGTTCGCCACCCCGGACAAGAACCATCTCCATCACCGCCTGCTCCGGCTCGGCCACGGCCACCGGCGATCGGTGCTGATCCTGTGGGCCTGGACCGCCCTGCTGTCGGGCTTCATCCTCTTCCCGCTGTACGTCTCGAGCGTCAACGCGGTGATCCCCTTCGGGGCGGCCGCTCTCGGGGTCCTGCTGTTCGCCACCTTCCATCCCGGGCTGAAGGCGGGGGAGGCCGACGCCGAGCCACCCACCGTCGATCAAAACGGTGCCGCGCCCGGCCACGGTTCTGACCTGGGGGTTGACCCCACCCTTCCCATCGCCCCTGGTGACTTGGAAGTAACCCGTCGCTAGCCGGCCGGCGGCGCCGACCCCACGTTTTGCCGATTGGGGTCCGGAAGTGCGATGATGTCGCCCGTGAATTGCAGGCCTCTCGCCACCTCCGCCTCCCGCGGCAGCGATGGACGACGGTTTCGGTGATTTCGGATAACTCTGTTGAAGCACCTCCTCTCCACACCGCCTGACGCGGCACGAGCCGACCTTGGCGGACCATTCCCATCTTCCCAATCCGGACCCCTCGGCTGCTCCGGAGCCCGAGCCGGATTCCGGGCCGGCTACTGCACCCGGGATCATCGACTTCCTGTCCATGGGGGTGGCCAGCGCCCTGTGCCTGATCCTGGGCGGGGGCATCGGGGTGGGGATCGACGCGTTGGCCCACACCTCTCCGCTCTGGACGTTCGTCGGCCTGGGATTCGGAGTGGTCTGCGCGGTGCTGGTCACAGTGGCCCAGGTCCGGAAGAACTTCAAGAACCTGTAGCGCCGGCGCCGGCGCCGACCCTCCCGACCCGCCGGGCGGTTGGCGGCTTCGGCGGCCCCGGTCGGGTGGCCTAGATGTTCGCCCACTTCTCGCTGCCCGACATTCCGGCGGTGTCCCGCCGGACGGTGACCGCCGCTCTGATCATCGGGGTGGCCGGACTGGTCGGGTGCATCTCGTTCGGCAAGCCGATGATCGGATTGGGCGCCTGCATCGGGCTGACCCTCGGGACTCTCAACTTCCGGTTGGTGGGGGCGTCGGTCATCAAGGTGGGCAAGCGGGAGGACGAGAACAAGCGCCGCCCGCTGGCCCTCAACACGGTGGGCCGTCTCGGGGTCATCTCGGTGATCACCATCGGACTGCTGCTGCTCTCCTTCCAGCTCGGGTTCGGGGTGCTGTCCGGACTCGCCGTCTTCCAGCTGGTGTTGCTGGCCAACGTGGCCCGGTCGATGATGAAGTTCGGGCCCCAGGGCGACGGCCTGGATGTCTCCCTCCTGGACGCGGCCGACGGCCCCGACGACCGTCGGGGCGGGGACTGAGCCGATGAACCTGTCCCAAAGCCTGATGAGCGTCCATGGGCTGCTGGCCGACGTCTCGGTCGGCGACCACGTCACCCGGAAGGTCTTCGGGCTGAGCATCGACGCCGACCTGCTGTGGTCGACGGTGGTCGCCGGCATCATCACCATCGCCCTCGGGCTCATCGTCCGCCACCAGGTCACCTCCAACACCTCGGGGGTCCCCGGCAAGTTCCAACTCGCCTGGGAGATGGTGGTGTCGTCGACCTCCCGCCAGGTCGAAACGTCCATCGGCCCCCGCGGGGCCCGCATCGTGCCGCTGGCCGTGACCCTGTTCGTCTTCATCCTCATCGCCAACTTCTTCACCGTGGTCGGCCTCGGCGCCACCTACGACTTCCTGCTACCGCCGGCCGCCGACATCAACCTGCCGCTGGCCATGGCGCTGTTCGTGATCGTGCTGGTCCATGTCTCCTCGATCCGGGCCCGGGGCTTCGTCGGCTACGTGAAGCACTACGTGACCCAGCCGTTCCCGATCTTCCTGTTCCCGGCCAACATCTTCATCAACTTCGTGGAGGAGCTGTCCAAGCCGGTCACCCTCGCCCTTCGACTCTTCGGCAACCTGTTGTCGGGTGGGTTGATGCTGGCCCTGCTGGCCTTCCTGGTCCAGTGGAAGCTCGGGTCCATCCCGGTGGGCGGGATCCTCTTCGTCGTCTTCGACCCCGTCTGGAAGCTCTTCGACCTGGCCATCGGGGTCATCCAGGCGTTCATCTTCGCCCTGTTGACCATCCTCTACTTCGACACCGCCATGAGCGATGTCCACTAGCCAACCAGGCCCACCCCACCTCATTCTTCCCACCCACCGATCGTCGTAGAAGATCACAACAAAAAGGAGAAGCAGCAAATGGCAGACGCAACGATGGCAGAGGCAGTAAAGCTTGCCGGCGCCATGGTCGGCGGAGGCATCGCACTGGGCGGGGGCGCCGTCGGCGCCGCCATCGGTGACGGCCTGGCCGGTAGCCAGACGATCGCCGGGGTGGCCCGTCAGCCCGAAGCCCAGAGCCGGTTGTTCACCATCATGTTCCTGACCGTCGGCCTGGTCGAAGCCATGTACTTCATCAACCTGGCCTTCACTGCGCTGTTCGTCTTCTCGCTGTACAAGAAGTAGGTCAGTGCATTCGACCGGCCGTTCCCCGGCCTATCCGGCCAACGCCGTCCCCGACCCGCCGGGCGGAGACGGCCTCGACCCCCCAACGAAGCAAGGTTGACAGGACATGCCCAACGCGCTCATCGCCGCCAACAGTAACTTCCTGGTTCCCAACGGCACCCTGATCTTCGAGCTGGTCGCCTTCGTGATCGTGCTCGGGATCCTGGGGTGGAAGGTGCTGCCCATCCTCAACAAGGCACTCAACGAACGCCAGGACCAGATCCGGGGTGAGCTTGAGGCTGCCGACAAGGCCAAGGCCGACGCCGAGGACGCCGACGCCGAGCGCCGGAGCGAGCTGGAAGAGGCCCGCCGCCACGCCCGGGAGATCGTCGCCCAAGCCAACGCCACCGCCGAACAGGTGGTCACCGCTTCCCAGACCCGGGCCCAGACCGAGTACGACCGGATCGTCAGCTCAGCCGACGTCGAGATCGCTGCCGCCCGGCAGGCCGCCGTCGGGGAGGTCACCGCCCGGGTCGGCGAGATCGTGCTGGCCGCCGCCGAGCGGGTCATCGGCCGGGAGATCCAGGCCGCCGATCACCGTGACCTGATCGACGAGGCCGTCGCCGCCATCGCCGCGGAAGCCGAGTCGGGCAACACCGCCGGCTCGGCCGGGGTCGCCCGGTGAACCCTGCCCTCCAGGGGTATCTGGCCGCGGTGAGCGAACAGCTGGCCGCCGACGGCACCCTCGAGCAGGCCGCCTCCGACCTGTCGGCCGTTTCCGCCCTGGTCGACGGCAGCAACGAGTTGACCCTGGCCCTCGACGACGGCTCGGTGCCGGTCCCGGCCCGCCGGGCGGTGCTCGACGACCTCCTCGAAGGCAAGGTGCTCCCCGAGGTCCGCCGGCTGGTGAACCGGACGGTGACCGTCGTCCCCGCTTCCGAGCTCACCGCCGCTCTCCACTGGCTGTCCCACCAGAGCGCCGCCATCGTCGCCCGGACCGCCGACGGCCGGGTGGACGACGACGCCCCGGTGCTGGGTCGGCTGGCGTCCCGGAACCGGGTGGCCGGCTACGCCGCCGCGGTGTTCGAGATGGTGGAGACCGCCGAGATCGAAGACATCGAGGACCAGCTGTTCCGTTTCGCCCGGACGGTCGAGTCCAACCCCGCCCTCCGGGTGGCGTTGGGCGATCGAGACCTCCCGGTGTCGGTGCGCCAGGACGTCGTCGGTGACCTCCTGGGTGACAAGGTCAACCTGGCCACCACCCGGTTGGCGGCCTACGCGGTGAAGGGCGGCCGGGCCCGGGACATCGTCGGCACCCTCGACGCCCTGGTGGCGGCGGCCGCCCGGGCCCGGGGCTGGCGGGTCGCCCGGGTGGTGTCGGCCGACGAGGTGGCCGACGCCCAGCAGCGCGGCTTGAGCGAGGCCCTGGCCCGGCTGACCGGATCGCCGGTCGAGCTGCAGGTGACGGTGGACCCGAACCTGCTCGGCGGGGTGGTCGTCCAGGTCGGCGACCTCCTGGTCGACGGCAGCGCCCGCCACCGGTTGGACGAGCTGGAGGAGCACCTCCTCGGGTTCGAAACGGACTACCAAATTCCACAAGGAAGGGAAACAGCCGATGGCTGAGTTGACCATCAACGCCGACGAGATCACCGCCGCCCTGCGGCGGCACGTCGATGACTACACCCCCGAGGTCGACACCGAGCAGGTGGGGCGGATCGTCGAAGTCGGTGACGGGATCGCCCGGATCACCGGCCTTCCCGGCGCGGCGGTGAACGAGATCCTCGAATTCGCCGACGGCACCGAGGGCCTGGCCCTCAACCTCGACGAGGAGACCATCGGCGCGGTGATCCTGGGCGAGGACACCGGCCTCGAAGAAGAGCAATTGGTCAAGGCGACCGGCCGGATCCTCTCGGTCCGGGTCGGCGACGCCCTCCTCGGCCGGGTGGTCAACGCCCTCGGCGAGCCGATCGACGGCAAGGGCCCGATCAACTCGGAGGAGACCCGGCGGCTGGAGGTCCAGGCGCCCGGCATCGTGCGCCGCCAGCCGGTGCACGAGCCGTTGCAGACCGGCATCAAGGCCATCGACTCCATGACCCCGATCGGCCGCGGCCAGCGCGAGCTGATCATCGGCGACCGCAAGACCGGGAAGACCACCGTCGCCATCGACACCATCCTCAACCAGAAGGGCCTGGGGGTGAAGTGCATCTACGTGGCCATCGGCCAGAAGGCCGCCTCGGTGGCCCAGGCGGTGGCCACCTTCGAGCGGTTCGGTGCCCTCGAGTACACGGTGGTGGTGCTGGCCGGCGCCGGCGACCCGGCCCCGTTCAAGTACCTGGCCCCCTACACCGGGTGCGCGATGGGCCAGCACTGGATGGACAACGGCGAGCACGCCCTCATCGTCTACGACGACCTGTCCAAGCAGGCCGAGGCCTACCGCCAGCTGTCCCTGCTCCTCCGCCGGCCACCGGGTCGCGAGGCCTACCCGGGTGACGTCTTCTACCTCCACAGCCGGCTGCTCGAGCGGGCGGCCAAGCTGTCCGACGCCGAGGGCGGGGGATCGCTGACCGCCCTTCCCATCATCGAGACCAAGGCCGGCGACATCTCCGCCTACATCCCGACCAACGTGATCTCCATCACCGACGGTCAGGTGTTCTTGGAGAGCGAGCTGTTCTACTCCGGCATCCGCCCCGCCATCAACGTCGGGGTGTCGGTCAGCCGGGTGGGGAGCGCCGCGCAGGTCAAGGCCATGAAGGCGGTGTCCGGAACCCTCAAGATCGACCTCGCCCAGTTCCGGGAGCTGGAGGCGTTCGCCACCTTCGGTTCCGAGCTCGACAAGGTGTCCCAGGCCCAGCTGGACCGCGGCTACCGGCTCACCGAGCTGCTGAAGCAGGGGTTGAACTCCCCGGTGCCGGTGGAGGAGCAGGTGGTGGTCATCTTTGCCGGCGCCAACGGGTACGTCGACGAGATCCCCGTCCCCGAGGTCCAGCGCTACGAGGCCGAGCTGCGGGGCTTCTTCCGGGCCAACCACGCCGACCTCCTCGACGGCATCCGGACCACCGGCGCGCTTCCCGAGGGCGACAAGCTCGAAACCGCCCTCCGCACCTTCAACGACGGTTTCGATACCGGACAGGCCGACTGATTCATGGCCGGCGGTCAGGAGCGCATCCTCCGACGACGGATCCGGAGTATCCAGTCGACGAAGAAGATCACCAAGGCGATGGAGCTCATCGCCGCCTCCCAGATCATCCGCGCCCAGGGCCGGATCGCCGCCGCCCGCCCCTACGAGGCGGGGATGGCCCGTATCGTCCTCGAAGCCGCCTCCGGTGACCCGGTGGCCGCCGGCCACCTGCTCGGCACCCCGGAGACCATCGAGAAGGTGGCCGTCCTGTCCATGGCCGCCGACCGCGGCCTGTGCGGTGGCTACAACACCTCGGTGTTCCGGGCCACCGACCGCCACCTGGTGGCGGGGGAGGCCGAGGGCGTCGAGTACCGGTTGTTCACGGTGGGCAAGAAGGCCCAGCGGTTCTTCCGTTTCCGGGGGCGCGAGGTCGAGCAGTCGTTCACCGGCTTCAGCGAGCGGCCCACCTTCGAGGACGCCCGGGCGGTGGCCGCCGCCGTCCTCGCCCCGTTCGCGGCCGGCGAGGTCGACCAGGTGATGATCGTCTCCACCCGGTTCCTCTCCGCCGGGACCCAGCGGGTCGAGGTCCGGCAGCTGCTGCCGCTGGTCGACCCGCGTCAGCTCCCCGATGGCGCCGACGATGCCGATGGCGACGGGAGTCCCGCCCCGTCGTCCACCAGCTCCGGTGACGGCGACGAGCGGGCCGGGTACACCGAGTTCGAGCCTGACGCCGCCGAGCTGCTGGAGACGCTGGTGCCCCGGGCGGCCGAGACCGCCATCTTCGCCGCCCTCCTGGAGGGCTCGGCCTCGGAGCTCACCGCCCGGCAGCGGGCAATGGCTGCCGCCACCGACAATGCCGAGGAACTGGTCAAGAAGTACTCGCGGATCATGAACCGGGCCCGGCAGGACACCATCACCACCGAGATCATGGAGATCGTCGGCGGAGCCGAAGCCCTCCGGGCCGGCGCCGACGAGGACGAGGGTGGACTGGTCATCGAGGCCAGGGTCTGAACATGAACATGACCGCCACCAACGAGATTTGCTGTTGCCGCCACTACCCCAAGGGAGCCGAACGCTCATGACCACCACTGCAGCCGAACCCACCAAGGCCGACACCCTCCAGCCCGGCCGGGTGGTGGCCATCGCCGGCCCTGTCATCGACGTGGAGTTCCCGCCCCACGCCCTCCCGGAGATCAACCATGCCCTCGAGGTGGACATCGAGCTCGAGGGCAACAAAATCGTGGTGACCGCCGAGGTGGCCCAGCAGATCGGCGACGGCCGGGTTCGGTGCATCTGCCTGAAGGCCACCGACGGCATGACCCGGGGAGCCGAGGTACGGAACCTGGGGCGAGGTCTCCAGGTCCCGGTGGGCGACGCGGTGCTCGGGCATGTCTTCAACGTCCTGGGCGAGCCGCTCGACACCGATTCCATCGGCGAGGCCGAGGCGTACTGGGAGATCCACCGCCCCGCTCCCGACTTCGACTCCCTCGAGCCCCGGGCCACCATGTTCGAGACCGGCATCAAGGTCATCGACCTGCTGGAGCCGTATGTGCAGGGTGGCAAGATCGGCCTGTTCGGCGGGGCCGGGGTAGGCAAGACGGTCCTCATCCAGGAGATGATCAACCGGGTGGCCACCAACCACGGCGGGGTGTCGGTGTTCGCCGGTGTCGGTGAGCGCACCCGTGAGGGCACCGACCTCTGGATCGAGATGCAGGAGTCGGGCGTCATCGAAAAGGCGGCGCTGGTCTACGGGCAGATGGACGAGCCACCCGGTGTCCGGCTGCGGGTCGCCCTGGCCGCCCTGACCATGGCCGAGTACTTCCGGGACGTGAAGAACCAGGACGTGCTGTTGTTCGTGGACAACATCTTCCGCTTCGTCCAGGCCGGGTCCGAGGTGTCCACCCTGCTGGGCCGGATGCCGTCGGCGGTCGGCTACCAGCCGACCCTGGCCGACGAGATGGGCCAGCTGCAGGAGCGGATCACCTCCACCCGGGGCCGCTCCATCACTTCACTGCAGGCCGTCTACGTGCCGGCTGACGACTACACCGACCCGGCGCCGTTCACCACCTTCACCCACCTCGACGCCACCACCGAGCTCTCCCGGGACATCGCCTCGCTGGGGATCTACCCGGCGGTCGACCCGCTGTCGTCGACGTCGAACATCCTGGCGCCGGAGATCGTCGGCGATCGCCACTACAGCGTGGCCCGGCGGGTCCAGGGAGTCCTCCAGCGCTACAAAGAGCTGCAGGACATCATCGCCATCCTCGGCCTCGACGAGCTCTCCGAGGAGGACCGGGAGACGGTCTACCGGGCCAGGAAGATCCAGCGCTTCTTGTCCCAGCCGTTCAACGTCGGTGAGGTGTTCACCGGGCTGAAGGGCGTGACCGTCCCGGTGGAAGAGACGGTGGAGTCATTCGAGGCACTGGTCAACGGCGACCTCGATGAAGTTCCCGAGCAGGCGTTCCTCAACGTCGGTGGGGCCGAGTCGGTGCTGGCCAAGGCCCGCTCCCTCGAAAAAGAATGAGCGGACGGATCCTTACCGATGGCTGACGACGCGGTCTATACGGCCAAGGTGGTCACCCCCGAGCGGGTGCTGTTCAGTGGCCCCGCCACCCAGGTCATCCTGCGGACCGGCGACGGCGACATCACCTTCCTGGCCGGCCACAGCCCGCTGGTGGGAACGGTGGAGCCGGGCCTGGTCCGGGTGGTCGGCGAGGAGGGCGAGGAACAGCGGATCGCCGTCCACGGTGGGTTCGTCCAGGTCGAACAGCACGTCGACGATGACGCCGATGCCGGGCCCCCGGCCTCGTCGGGCGCGTCCCGGAGCGGAACCCTGGTCACCGTGCTGGCCGGCGTCGCCGAGCTGGCCGAGGAGATCGACACCGACCGGGCCCAACTGGCCCACGACGCCGCCGAGGCCCGGGTAGCCGAGTTGGCCTCCGCCGGCCGGACGTCGGGCGCCTCGGACTCGGGATCGGGATCCGAGGACGACGTCGATGCCGAGGTGGTCGAAGCTGAGGCCGCCCTTCGGCGTTCCGAGGTTCGCTTGGAAGCCGCCGGGGTGACCGCCGGAGCCGGCGCCTAGCCGCACCCCGCCTCCCGGCCAGAACCACCCGACGATCCCCGATAGTGTCGCTCCCGGCGACAGCCACCTGGAGCTGGTCTCAGTCAACGGGCCTCGGTGCCATCAGCGCCGCATTGCCAGTTGGCTCGGGCGGGCCGACCACTCGACACCGAGGGTCTCGATACCCAGCTCAAGAAGGGCACACGATGTTCCGGAACCAGCATCACCTCTCGCGTGATCGTCGGCGGCAGTTTGGCTCCGCACTCATGGGAATCGCCCTCCTCGGGGGCACGCTCACCCTGGCGACGGCGTCGCCGGCGAGGGCGGCGGGAGCCAACGGGGAAGGGATGCTGGCCTGGGGCGGCAACACCAGCGGCCAGCTGGGGAACGGCAGCACCAAAGTCGCCAGCATTCCTACCGCCACCACCCTGCCGGTCGGCGCGGGCGCGGTGGCTGCCATCAGTGCCGGCAACAGTCACAGTCTGGCGGTGACCTCGACCGGCAAGGTGCTGGCCTGGGGTGACAATACCTTCGGTCAGCTGGGGAACGGCACCTCTACCAGCTCCTCGCTCCCGGTGGCCGTCGCCTTGCCCACCGGCACCGACATCACCGCCGTCAGCGGGGGAGCCGCCTTCAGTCTCGCCCTCACCTCCACCGGCCAGGTGCTGGCCTGGGGCAGCAACGCCGCCGGCCAGCTGGGCAATGGCAGCACGACCCCCAGCTCCTCCACCCCGGTGCGGGTCGCGCTTCCGGCCGGCACCACGGTGACCGCCATTAGCGCCGGCGGCAGTCACGGCCTGGCCGTCACCTCGACCGGCCGGGTCCTGGCCTGGGGCAGCAACATCGGCGGCCAGCTGGGGAACGGCACTACGACCGGCTCCTCCACCCCGGTGGCGGTGTCCCTCCCCGCCGGCACCACCGTGACCGGGGTCAACGGCGGCGGCCTTCACAGCCTGGCCCTCACCTCCACCGGTCAGGTTCTGGCCTGGGGCTTCAATGGCTCTGGCCAGCTGGGAAATGGCACCACCACCAGCTCCACCGTCCCGGTGGCGGTATCCCTCCCCGCCGGCACCACCGTGACCGCGGTCAGCGCTGGCAACGCGCACAGTCTGGCCCTCACCTCGACCGGCTCGGTACTGGCCTGGGGCACCAACTCCAACGGCGAGCTGGGAAATGGCAGTACCACTTCCGCCTCCAGTCCTCTGGCCGTCCTCCTACCTAGCGGCACTGTTGCCACGTCCATCAGCGCGGGCGGAGCCCACAGCCTGGCGCTGACCTCGACCGGTGAGGTGCTGGCCTGGGGCTCCAACAACGACGGCCAACTGGGTATCGGCACCTTCTCCAGCTCCTCGATCCCACTGGCTTCCCGGCTCCCCGCCGGTGTCACCGCCACCGCCATCAGCGCCGGCGGTTTTCACACCCTGGTCACCAGCGCCGCCGGCCCCGCGTCGCTCTTGCCCCCGTCGGGGAGCGGCTACTGGCTGGTGGCGGCCGACGGCGGCATCTTCAGCTTCGGCGACGCCGGGTTCTTCGGCTCCACCGGGGCCCAGCGCCTCAACCAGCCGATCGTGGGGATGGTCTCCACTCCGGACGGTGGGGGCTACTGGCTGGTGGCGGCCGACGGCGGCATCTTCAGCTTCGGCGACGCCGGGTTCTTCGGCTCCACCGGGGCCCAGCGCCTCAACCAGCCGATCGTGGGGATGGTCTCCACTC
>DASXFR010000118.1:0-15666 GCA_036489495.1 Acidimicrobiales bacterium
AGGTTCGGCCTGGCAGGTCCGACCCGTCGATACGAATCAACATCGAACTCATCATCGCGCTCAGACTTCGACGTCGAAAGCCTCGTAGTACGGAGCGAAGCGCTCTCGGATCTGATCCGGATCGAGACCGAAATCGGAAAGGTCGTAGGAGTGGGTGCCATGGGAGCTGGGCTCGTGGGTACCGGCCCACTCGGCCACCGAGGCTCGGGACCGATCGTCGAAGGGGAGGCCGATCCGGGCCAGGCTCTTCTCCAACGCGTCGAGCGGATCACTCTGGAGTTCGGAGAAGGAGACATCGGCGAACCGATCGTCGCCCATCCGCTCCCGGAAGTCCATGGCCCGTTGGATGGCTACCGACCAGCGGTCGAGCTCCTCCGCCCCCAACTCGACGGAGTCGTCGCGATCGCTGCTCCAGCTGCGGGTGTAGTGGATGAGGCTGCAGACCGAGCCCAAGACCTTGACGGGATCCCGGTGACTCCAGAGGAACCGGGCATTCGGGTAGGCGTCCACCAGGGCGTCGAGGGCGAACATGTGCACCGGGGTCTTCAGATGCCAGAGGGTGGGCGGGCAGTGCCACTGGAGCAGGCGGAGGACCCGTCGGTGGTACAGGTAGGTCGGTTTCATATCGGTGTCGATGACCCACTCCAGGTAGGACGGCACCCGGGCGAAGCCGTCGAAATGGACCGTCCGGAAGCTCATGCCCATCAGGTCCTGGCACTCGGTGGCCGTGGTGGCCTCGGTGTGGTGCATGGTCTGCATGAGTGGGAAGGCCTTGTTCATCAGGGCCAGATTCCCTTCGGCTACGGCGATGCGGGGATCGGTGTACTGGGTCGCGGTTTCCGGCGGGGGGACCGGTGATCCGGACTCCCACAGCCGGAGCGACCGAAACTGCGGATCGGCGGCGACCAATTGGCTGAGGGCGGTGGTTCCGGTTCGGGGTAAACCGATGACGAACACCGGACCGCCGATCTCCTCATCGTCGATCTCGGGATGGAGCCGGTAGGTGTCTTCGACCCTCAGCCGGGCGGCCAGAAGCGCGGTCAGCCGGGCGTGCTGCATGATCTCGCCCATCTCGGTGAGGCCGCCCTCGTCGTTCATTGCCGCCACCAGACGTTCGAGCCCGTTGCGGTAGTGATCGCCACCGGTGTCATCGAGCCCCGTTTGCGACCGGGCGTCCTCCTCGACCCGGTCGACGTCGAGTCTCATCGGGCGAACCGCCGACTCACAGCCTTCCGGCGGATGTCGATGGCTTCGGCCCGCTCGATCGGCGAGACCCGTCGGGTGCCAGTCGGCAGCTCCTCGGCCAATCGGTCGAACGCCACCCGCCGGGTGGTCGGCACCGGTGCGGTCTCCGTCCGCACGCAGCGCAAGATGATCGGCCCCTCGCTGTGCCCGGCGGTGTCCAGCCAATTGGCTACGCCCGGGTCCCGATGAGCCACCACCACCCGCACCTTGCCGTCGTCGTCCACCACCGCCTGATAGCCGTTGAGGCTCGACTGGCGATTGCCGTAGTCGATCGTCTCCCACCAGACGTTCCCCAGTGAGTAGCTCCAGTACAGGCCGTCCGGAGGTGTGACCTCGATGATGAGTGCCTCGTCGGGGGCCAGCTTCCAGGAACCGATGACCGGACGATTCTCGGCCGCCGCCCCCATGGCGGTTCCGTCCAACGGGGGGAGGAAGGTGTTGGGAGCCTCAGGATTGGAGAAACCCAGGAAGAACTTCAGGTTTTCCTCCAAGAAGTCGCCTAGGGCGATCACTTGGCGGGCCATGGGCGCCTTCGGCTCCTCCTCGGGCCGCTCCTCGATGGCCGCCGCATCCGAAAGCGATTCGATGGACATCGTGACGGGAACTTCGTGCTCCCAGTCGTAGAAGAAATGGCGTACCACCAGCATGGTGGCGTGCTCATCGAGCGGGAGCCAGTTGCCGTCGTGGGGCTCGGCCGAGAGGACGATCTCGAACTCCCCGTTCGGGCCCAGCTCGAAGTCGTCGAGCAACGCATTTGACGTGGATCCCATCCCGGCCATGACCTGCAGCCCCACGTACCGTGCTGAGCCCCGGTTGCCCCACAGTCGGTAAGTCGACCCGCCCTTGAGCGCCGAGCCCACGTAGATGCAGTCGGGGCACTCCATGCCCCACTTGTAGGCGGCGTCCATGCCCGAGGGCTTCACCGCCGGCACCCGGTCCAATCCCCGTCGCAGGAGCTCGTCGATCCCCACCCCCAACAACACCAAGAGGTGACGGAAACCAGAGGCGGTGTCCATCGGCTGGTGGGGGACGGAGTCGGACAGCACCACCTCGCCGGTCCGCTTCAGCGTGTCCAACAGGTGGTTCCACGCTCGACCGGAGTCGAGATCCTGGCCATCGGCATCTCCCGCGGCGGCCGCCTCACTGACCGAGAACGGCAGCCAGGCCGGATTCTGGAACGAGCTCATGCTCGACGGTGCGATGGCGGTGACGTGATCACTGAATGTCCTTCCCCGTCCAGATCGGAGTTCAATCGGTGAGTGACGCGTGGCACGAATTCTGAGGCACCGGCAAGTTAAACAGAATCCCTCGTTCTCGGCGTTGCCGAGGGGGCGGCCGGGCCGGTCAGACTGGAGCCATGCTTCTCGTCGATGCAGCCAATGTGATCGGGTCCCGCCCGAACGGCTGGTGGCGGGATCGACCCGGATCCGCCCGAGCCTTCGTGGAGCAGGTTCGCGCGTTGGCCGGGACGGGACGACTGGCTCTACCGGTCGTCGTGGTCCTCGAAGGGAAGGCGCGCGTTGGCGTCGAGCCCGGCGTGGCCGATGGCGTCACCGTTCTCCATGCGCTGGGTAGCGGAGACGACACGCTCATCGCGGTCGCCACCGATGCCACTGATCAGGTGACACTGGTGTCGGCGGACCGGGCGTTGTGCCAGCGAGCCGAGGCCCTGGGAGCCGACGTGGTCAGACCCAGATGGCTGATCGATCTGCTTGATATCTGAACGACCGGAAGCTGGATCGGGAGAGATAGGCGAACCTTCGACCACCTTTCTGCCTGCCCGTAGGCAGGCTAGGCATGGCGGGTCTACGCTGACCAAAGCTTCAAGAATCAACGCAGGGGGGCATGGTGACCACAGCAATTTTCGACGCCGACAGTCACTTGATGGAAACCGCGGACTGGCTGAGCTCCTTCGCGGATCCTCAGGTCCGAGACCAACTTTTGCCGCTCGTTCTCGACGGCGCGGGGGCAAAAGCCGCCGAGCTGATGGCGAACCTTCCAGAGTTGTGGGAAGAGCAGCGCCATCAAACCATCGGTCCGGATGTGATTTCCGGGCCCAAGGGTTGGATGGCACCGGGCGCGCTCGACAGCCAGGTCCGCTCCAAGGTGCTCGATGCCCTCGAGATTTCGGCCCAGTTGGTCTTTCCCACCTTCGCACTGGTCCAATTTGCGCGGAGTGAGAATCTCGACGTCCTCTATGGGGGCACTCAGGCACTCAACCGAGCCATGGTGGCATTTTGTGCTCCCGACCCGCGCCTCAAGGCGGTGGGCTTTCTGCCCCTCACGGATCCGAAGCGAGCTGTCTTGGCGCTCGACGAGGCGATCGACGAGGGTGTGGCGGCAGTTTGGGTTCCCTCGGAGGCGCCGGGCGACTTCTCTCCTGCGCACACGGATCTGGATCCGGTGTGGGCCCGCCTGGCCGAAGCCGGCGTGCCATTCGTTCTCCACGTCGGGGGCGGAAAGCTCCTACCCAAGGCGTTTCACAACAACGGCCTGCCCCGACCGCTCGACTGGCTGGGCGGCGGTGAGAACCTCCGCTCCAAGGATTTCCCGGTGGTCCACCACTCGCCCGAACGGTTCCTGGCGTGCCTGGCCCTCGACGGGGTCTTTGAACGCCACCCCGAGCTACGGGGAGCGGCGATCGAGCTGGGGGCGACGTGGGTGCCGGGAATGCTTCGAAACGTTGACCACGCTCACCGTTCGTTCTCAAAGTTCGAGCCGGCGTTGCAAGCCCTGCCCCTATTGCCGTCGGAGTATCTGCGCCGGCAGGTGCGTTTCACGCCTTTCCCATTCGAGGACACCGCTTGGTTGCTCGAACAGTGCGGGCCAGAATTGTTCATGTTCTCGACCGACTATCCCCATCCAGAGGGCGGCCGGCGACCGTTTGAGAAATTTCGGGATGCCGTTTCGACCTTCGATGAATCCACTCGTGACCGATTCTTCTGGCGGAACGGAGCCGAACTGCTCGGGTTGGTCTAGTTCCAAGGGTCGACCCGCGGGGGCACCTCTATGACCGACTCCGAATAGATGCCGAAGTTACCTCTCGATGCGGTACCGGATGTGGGTGGCCTCGGGGGTGTCGATCACTCGGACGATCTCCAACTCGACCCTCGCCGGCAACACGTCGAATAGGCGGCGGCCGCTTCCGAACAGCACCGGGACTTGGTGAATCTGCAGCTCATCGAGCACGTCGGCCTCGAGGGCCGTCTGTGCCGTATAGGCACCATGGACCAGCACGTTGCGGTCACCGGCCGCGGCTTTCGCCTGTGCCATCGCGCTGGCGATCCCATCCGTCACATACGTCACCAATGGATAGTTGGCGACCGACGGCCCCGGGGGCCGGTGACTGGGCACAAAAATTGGGACGCCGTCGTGGTGGTCACCGCCCCAGTGATCGGTCTGTTCCACCGTGTTGCGACCGGAGAGGACCGCGCCGGTCTCTTCGGCTTCGCGGAGAAATTGGCTGCCAATTCCCGACGCATCAGTGGTCTCCGCGGTCGGCCCAGCGTCCGAAGCAAACCCATACCACTCGTGCAGACGCATGAAGTCATCGCCGCCGGGGTTTCCCGGGTTGTCGTTGGGGCCAGCGATGTACCCATCAAGCGACATAGACATGTAGAGCACCGATCGAGCCATGTAGCGGACCTTTCCCGTGTGAACTTCGATCTCTCCAGTGGAGACTACGCAGGGTGAAGCAAATCATCGGTCAGTCCGGGCGGCGAACTACCGGAAGTCCCGTGACGCGGGAACCGGGCCCAGCTCGATGGCGTCGATCCGCTCGGCGATGAGGTTGGTCGCCCCCTCGGACCGCTCGAGCCGGCCCCGCACCAGGAGTCCACGGGATGACCGGGCGACGGACTTCCAGCGGACCCACGCCCCCCGGGAGCACACCACGTTGATCATGCCGGTCTCGTCTTCGAGGTTCAGAAAGACCGCACCGTGGGCGCTCTCGGGTTGCTGCCGGTGGGTCACCACCCCGCCCACGGTGATCCGGCTGCCGGCCGGAGTGGCGTCCAGCTTGTCCGTCCGGGTCACCCCCAGGTCGTCGAGCCGCGACCGCATCAGCTCCATGGCGGTGGTGTCCGGGGCCATGCCCAGCGACCAGAGGTCGTCGGCTACCCCTTCCAAGGGGGTAGGGGCCGGGAGCGGGGGCGGCTCCGATCCGGTCACCACTCCCGGGAGCCGATCGGCGGTGGCCTGGGCGGCGGCCCCCGCCGTCCATACCAGCGACCGCCGGTTCCGCCCCCAGGTCGCCTGCCCGTTTCCATTGGCGGTACTGCCGCCGGTGCCGTTCGCACCGGCGGGGTGGCCGGCCAGCCCATCGAGGGCCCCGGCGGTGGCCAGCGTCTCCAACTGGGCCCGGCTGACCCCGGCCCGGCGCACCAGGTCCTCCATCCCCGACCACGGCTGACCGTCGGCGATCCTCTCCGCCGTCTCGTCGCCGATGCCCCGTACCGACGACAGCCCGAGCCGGATCACCGGTGTCTCCCGGCCGCCCCCGGCACCGTCCTCGAGCCAGGCCCCGGCCCGGCTGGCATTCACATCGGGACGGCGGATCTCCACCCCGTGCCGCTTGGCGTCGGCGATCAGGCTCTGGGGGGACCAGAAGCCCATGGGTTGGGCGTTCAACAATCCGGCGGTGAAGGCGGCCGGGTAGTGCACCTTGCACCAGGCGCTGGAGTACACAAGGTAGGCGAACGCCACCGAGTGGCTCTCGGGGAAGCCGAAGTTGGCGAAGGCGGCCAACGCGGCAAAGACCTGCTCGGCCACCTCCACCCCGACGTCCCGGGCGGCCATGCCGGCGAACAGGCGGCCGCGGAGCCGTTCCATCCGCTCCCCCGAACGCTTGGCACTCATGGCCTGGCGCAACTCGTCGGACTCGGCGGGGGAGAAGCCGGCAACGTCGATGGCGATCTGCATCAACTGCTCCTGAAACAGCGGGACGCCGAGGGTCCGTTTCAGTGACGGCTCCAGCAATGGATGCAGATAGGTGATGGGCTCGGTCCCGTTCCGTCGCCGGATGTAGGGGTGCACGGCATTCCCCTGGATCGGCCCGGGACGGATGAGGGCGACTTCGATGGCCAGGTCGTAGAAGCTCCGGGGACGCACCCGGGGGAGAGTGCCCATCTGGGCCCGGGACTCCACCTGGAAGACCCCGACGGTGTCGGCCCGGCACAACAGGTCGTAGACCTCGTCCTCCTGGGCGATGCGGGCCAGGTCGATCTCGACCCCGTGGTACTCGCCCACCAGGTCGACCATGTGGTGGAGGGCGGTGAGCATGCCCAGTCCCAGCAGGTCGAATTTGACCAGCCCGGCGGCGGCGCAGTCGTCCTTGTCCCACTGGAGCACGCTGCGGCCCGGCATCCGGCCCCATTCCACCGGGCAGATCTCCACCACCGGGCGATCGCAGATGACCATGCCCCCCGAGTGGATGCCCAGATGCCGGGGGAAGTCGACCACTTCGGTGGCCAGCTCCCGGACCAGCCGGGGGAGATCGTCACGATCGCCGATCGGCTCTCCCCGCTGCACCGACTTCGACCACTCGTCCACCTCCTCCAGGGAGTGCCCGAGAGCCTTGCCGATGTCGCGGATGGCCGACTTCGACCGGTAGGTGATGACGTTGGCGACCTGGGCGGCGTGCAGCCGGCCGTATCGCTCGTAGACGTACTGGATGGCCTCTTCCCGCCGGCCCGACTCGATGTCCACGTCGATGTCCGGCGGCCCGTCGCGGGCGGGGGAGAGGAAGCGCTCGAACAGCAGTCCGAGGGAGACGGCGTCGACGTTGGTGATGCCCAGCGCGTAACAGACCGCAGAGGTGGCCGCCGAGCCCCGGCCCTGGTAGAAGATGTCGTTCTGGCGACAGAAGGTCACGATGTCCCACACGGTGAGGAAGTAGCCGGGGAACCCGAGGGCATCGATGACGTCGAGCTCGTGGTCGAGCTGCTTCCAGGCCCCCGCCACCCGCTCGGCCTCCCGCGGTCCGTAACGGTCGGTGGCCCCCCGGCGGACCAGCTCCACCAGCCAGGTCTGTTCGGTGTGGCCGGACGGCACCGGGAAGTCGGGCAGCCGGGGGGCGACCAGGCGCAGGTCGAAGGCGCACTCGGCGGCGATCTCTGCCGCCCGCTCCACCGCCCCGGGCCAGCGGGCGAACCGTCGCCGCTGTTCGGCGTCGCCCCGGAGGCAGGCGCTGGGGGAGGGAGGCAGCCAACCCTCGAGGTGCTCGAGCGACTCCCGAGCTCGCACCGCGGCCAGGGCGGTGGCGAGAGGGAAACGGGAGGGGACGGCGTAGTGGACATTGTTGGTGGCCACCGGGATGACCCCCCGCTCGATGGCCAACAGGGCCAGGGTGTCGTTGCGGGTGGTGTCGATGGGATCGCCGTGGTCCCACAGCTCCACCGCGATGCGGTCGCGACCGAACCGGTCGATCAGCTGGTCGAGGACCCGGGCGGCGGCGGCCGGACCGCCGGTGGTGACAGCGGTGGCCAGCGCCCCCTTCCGGCAGCCGGTGAGGATCTGCCAGTGACCCTGGTGGCGGTCGGCCAGGTCGTCGAGGGTGAAGATCGGCTTCCCCTTCTCGCCCCCGGCCAGGTGGGCCTCGGCGATGCCGCGGCTGAGACGGGCATACCCCTCGGGGTCCCGGGCCAGCACCACCAGATGGGCGCCGTCGGGATCGGGGACACCGGTGCGGGACGGGGCGGGTGAAGCGGTATCGGTGACGGTGAGCTCGGCCCCGAACACGGTGGGGAGGCCGAAGGCCCGGGCCGCCTCGGCGAACCGGACGGCGCCGTAGAGGCCGTCGTGGTCGGTGAGGGCGACCGCCGAGAGCCCCAGCCGGACGGCTTCGGCGGCCAGCTCTTCGGGGTGGCTGGCACCGTCGAGGAACGAGAAGTTGGAGTGGGTGTGCAGCTCGGCGTAGGTCATGGTGTCGGGAGGGATGGGGTCGGGTCAGTCGTAGGTGGCCTCCACCCACCACCGGCCCCGTTCGGCGAGGAGGAGGCGGGCGTGGGCGCCGGTCACCACCTGCATGCGGGCACTCCGTCGGCGCGAGCGGGACCACCACCGTTCGTCGGACGGCCACGGCCCGGCCCAGGCCGTCACCGCCGTCCAGGGATGCCGTTCCACCGACAGCCGGTCGGGGATGGCGGTGAGAAGGCCCCGGCCGGAGACAGCCACCGGGGTCCCGTCCCCGTCGACCAGCTCGGCCGGGAGGGGATCGGTATAGACGGTGGCCGGGGCCGGAGGTGGGATCCGACCCGGCCAGGGAGCGTGGACGGCGGAGGTGTCGGGCGCCTCGTGGGCATTCCAGGTGACGAACCGGGCCTGTTCGGACGGGCTGCGTCCTCCCTGGAGCCGGACGGTGACCACGCTGTCGGGACCCAGGAGATGCTGCACGGCGGCCAGGGCGCGGGCGGCGCGGGCATCGGTGTCACTCACCCCTCCCCAGAACCCGGACTGGCCGGCCACCACCGGGCCCCGGTTGCGCAGCCGGTCGACCCGCCGGCCGGTGGCGGAGAGGCGCAGCTCCCCCGGCTCGCGGAGCTCGCCGCTCTGTCCGGAGGCCACCAGGTGGCAGACGACGCCGTCGGCCCCGAAGCGGCCGAGGACGTGGGGCTCGGGGAGGGAGGCGAAGTCCCCGATGGTACGGAGCCCCAACCGCTCCAACAATTCGGCCAACTCGGGATTTCCCAGTGCCTCCACCGGGAACGGGGCGAGGAACTCCCGGGTCTTCCCGGGGGGGACGACCCGGCCGGCCCGGGCGGCCAGGACGGCGGCGAACAGTCCGTCGGCGATGCCCACCTCGACCCGGGTGACCTCGGCGGCCACCGCGGCGATCAACACCACCAGCGCCTCCTCGCCCCCGAAATAACGGGCCGGCCCGCGGGCCGGGAGCGAACAGATCCCGGGTCGGACGACGGTGATCCACGGGCAGTAGGGCTCCACGGCCCCGATCACCTGGATGAATTGCCGGAGCGTGGCTCCCCCCTCGTCCTCCTCGAGGAGCTCGGGGCAGCGGACGACGAGCAGGCGGTCCATGTTCAGCCCCCGGCCGTGGCCGTGGCCGTGGCCTCGACGCTCTCGATCGACCCGGTGGGTGACGGCAGCCACAGCTGTCGGACGACCGGGCGGGTCGCCGAACGACGACCGGTGGCGGTCACCGTCATCCGTCGCTGGCGGAGGTATCCCTCCCCGGTTCCGATGCCGTCCCAGTGGACGGCATCGATGGCCAGGCGCAGGTCGGGACACTCGGGCCACCCGGCCCGCCCCGGCAACACGATGAGGATCGCCCGGCGTTCCTTGGCCCGGGCGATCAGCCGCCGGGCCATGGCCGGCCGCGGGGGGAACGGCGGGCACAGCACCACCAGATCGGCCCCGTCGATCATGGCCGCGGTGGCCTCGGCCCACGCCGGACCCGGCCAGGGCACCAGGGCGAACCGGACCAGATCGATCCCGAGGTCGCGGGCGGCCACCGCCCCCATCCCCGGGATCCCGACGGCGGCGCACCACGACCCGGCTTGGGATGCCCGGGCCACCAGGGCCAGCGCCAGGGTGACCCCGCCGCCGACCGCCCCGGCGGTGCCGCCGTCGGTGACGACGATGGTGCTGCCCCGCCGGAGACTCCGGTCGGGGAACAGGGCGTCGAGAGGCGGGGCCACCGGCAACAGGCGGGTCTGGCTCGACGAGGTCGGCCGGGTGCGCTCGGCCAGGATGGCCAGGGACTCCCTGGTCTTTTCCCTGGTCAGAGCGATGCCAACCGGGGGGTCGGCCGATGATACGAACATATGTTCGTACAGTAGTCCGTCGCTGGCCAGGGTGCTCCGGCGACGTTTCGGTGGCCGTCGACGCGGGTGCCACCGGGTTTCCTGGCCTTTCGATGCCATCGGTGTCGCCTCATCGGGTCGGCGGAGGATCGGCCGAGAGATCGGCAAAAAAATTCCTCCGATGTGCACCACATGAGCCGATCGGCTGGATACGATGTGGCCACCAGAGAGAGGAGGTGGTCCAACTGCACAATCAACGTTTTGGGATCCTGGAGGTGACTGGCCGCTAAGGCGGCTAGCTGTACCACCTGGCGAAATCCAGCCAGCACCCACTGGGCGACTTAGCCGGGCCTCTATCCCACCCGGCGGAGTAGGAAACTCAGTGCCTTACTCAGCAAATGTTGCAAGCGACAGGCGCCCTTCGGGGCGCTCTGTCGCGTCCGGAGGCTCAGCCGGCCGGGACGAGCACCGGTTTGATGACCCGGCCGCTGAGCGAGGCCTGCTCGGCCTCGTTGATCTGATCGAGCGGGAAGGTCTCGATGAGCCGGTCGAACGGGAAGCGCCCCTCTCGCCAGAGATGGAGCAACCGCGGGATGAGATGGCGCGGCTCCGCCCCGCCTTCGAGGATGCCCTTCACCGTCTTGCCGACCAGGGCGACGCCGTCGAGCACCAGATCGCCGGTCTGGATGCCGACCAGGCCGCACACCCCGGCCATGCGCAGCGCGGCAATCGCGTTGGCCATGACCGCGGGGTTTCCGGTGGTGTCGAAACTGAAGTGCGCACCCCCGCCGGTGATGGCCTGTACCTGGGCGACGACATCGGAGTCGGTTCCGTCGATGGCATGGGTGGCGCCCAGCTCCAACGCCAGGTCGAGCCGGTGGCGGTGGATGTCGACGGCCACGATGGGCGAGGCTCCGGCTACGCGGCCGGCCATGACCGCCGCCAGCCCGACCGCCCCGGTCCCGAATACCACCAGGCTGGTCTCCGGCTGGACGTCGAGAGCCACCAGGATCGATCCCGCCCCGGTGAGGATCCCGCAGCCGAGCGGGCCGAGCAGCTCGAGCGGAAGGTCGGCGTCGACGACCACCGTATTGCGAGCCGTGGCCAGGCAATGGGAGGCCAACGACGATTGGGCGAACCAGCGGGACGACACGTCGGCCCCCGACGCGTCCCGGACGGCGGTAGATCCGTCCACCTCCCGGCCAAACAGGTTCCTCAGGAAGAACGTCTCGCAATAGGCAGACGCGCCTGACGCGCAATTCTCACAGGTGCCGCACGAATCGAAGGAAAGAACGACGTGATCGCCGACCGCGATCCCCTCGACGTCGGACCCGATCGCCTCGACGACGCCACTCCCTTCGTGGCCGGTGATGATCGGCAGCGGGGCGAAGTACCCAGGTGTCCGGGGCAACATGTCGGTGTGGCACATGCCGGTACCGGCGATCCGCACCAGCACCTGGCCGGGTCCCGGGGCGCCGAGCTCGACTTGTTCGAGTGCATAGGGACGGTCAGGGGCTCGCAATACCGCCGCGGTGATCTCCATGGTTCCTCCGTGGTCGTCTCGGCTCGGGCCGGTTCCGGTCCTGTGCGGTATAGCACCAGGCGGCCAACCAATGACGGTGGCGGGGCATGCGTCCGGAGGTCATTCCTCCCAGTCGACCTGGTCGGAGCGGGCCGGTTGGCGCTGGGTCCGGAAGGGGGACAGGGGCGCGTCGACCAACAGGAACCGCTGGACCGAGGTGGTGTCCACCAGGTTCCGGTGCCGCCACTTGACCAGCGGTGGATGGGTCCGCCGGGCCTTCTCGAACTCGGCCCACTGTTCCCAGGTCGGGATGGCCCACAACAAGAAGCACTCGGAGTCGTCGATCATCAGCGTCTCCCAGGCGCCGGCCAGCTCCCAGCCGAACTCCTCGTAGACGGGGACGGCCTCCTGCCGGACGACCTCCAGGTACTCGGCCGAGGTGCCGGGCGGCACCCGGACCCACTCGTGGGCGTAGGTCTCGCCGGTCACGCCATCGGCGCACAGTTCGGCACTGGTGCGGGTCCAGGGGGCGGGGGCCAACAGGCGATCGATCCCCCCGGACCGGAAGTTGGCGGCGGTCGCCCACCACTTGGCCAGCTTCGGATCCTGCAGGGTGGTGTGGTTGAACTCGTACCGGAACGAGGTGGCCAAGCCGTCGAGGCCGTCCTCCTCCCAGAGGTTGACCACTTCGGGCCATTTCCGGGTGCTCCCGACCACTCCCCACACCCCGTAGCAGAGCTGGTGGCGCTCCTCCTGGGCCGAGGGACTGAAGTTGGCCGTCATGTGGTGCATGTAGTCGGCCCGGTGGTGGCCGATGATGTCGATGAACTCGTGGATGTAGACCTTGTCGTTCACCGCGTCACGCCCGGATGCCCGGAGCCCGGCTTCCGAAGATGTCGATGGCCATCAACGCCCCCAGCTGCTCGGCGTTCCATCGCTTCTCGCCACTCGAAATGGTGGCGGCTTCGTGCCAGCCCTTCATGTGGAAGATCTTGTCGTGGATCACCCGGAACACCTGACCGGTGACGTACTGGGCCTCGTCGCTGGCCAGCCAGGCCACCAGGGGCGAGCTTCCGGCCGGATCCATCGGGTGGTACTGGTCCTCGGCCAACTCGTCGGGCTCGAAGGCGTCCCCCTGGCCGCCGATGGTGGCGGTCAGCCGGGTCAACCCGCCGGGGCCGATGGCATTGACGGTGACCCCGATGTTGGCCAGCTCGAGGCTGGTCGTCTGGGTCAGGCCGACGATGGCCGCCTTGGCGGTGGCGTAGTTGCTCTGCCCGAAATTCCCCTGCAGACCAGCGCCGGAGGTGGTGTTGATGATGCGGCCCCGGGTGGCGTCTCCGGCTTTGTTCCGCTCCCGCCAATGGATGGCGGCGAAGTGGCACAGGAGCCAGGTGCCGCGGACGTGCACCCGCATGACGAGGTCGAAGTCCTCGGGCGACATGTTCCAGATGGCCCGGTCGCGGCCAATGCCGGCGTTGTTGACCACCACGTCGAGCCGACCGAAGCTGTCGACGGCCTGGCCGATGAGCTCCTGGGTGGCGGATTCGTCCCCCACGTCGCCGTAATTGGCGACGGCGGTTCCGCCCTGCTTGGTGATGAGATCCACGGTGAGGTCGGCATCACTGCCGCGTCCGGTCCCGTCGACGGCGGCGCCAACGTCGTTGACGATCACCGTCGCCCCTCGGCGGGCCAGCTCCAGGGCGTGGCCCCGGCCGATCCCGTGACCGGCGCCGGTCACCACGGCCACCTTTCCTGCCAGGAACTGCTGCATCGACTTTCCTTTGTCACTCGTTGGGGTCCGAGGCCACGACCCGGCGGGCGGGTCTGGGCCCCACCAACCCTCGCCGCCGGCCGTGGACCGGTGGGATATTACATATACAGGGTCTGCATGGAGTAGAGCAGCGCCGGCCGATCGGCTCCGACCACCGCGATCTCGATGTCGGTGGTGAGCAGGGTGCCCTTGGGCCGGGCGACGGCCTCCACCAGCCGGTTGCGGCTGTGGACCCGGGATCCGGCCGGCACCGGGGCCACGAACCGGAGTTTGTCGGCGCCGTAATTGGCGGCGTTGGTCTGACCGGTGATCCGCACCTGGTCGACGGCCATGAGGTGGGGAATGAGGCTGAGGGTGAGGAACCCGTGGGCGACCGGGCCGCCGAAGGTGCTCTCTCGGCGCGCCCGCTCGACGTCCACGTGGATCCACTGCCGGTCGCCGGTCAGCTCGGCGAACTGGTCGATCATCTCCTGGGTCACCGTCAGCTCCGGTCCCCACTCGCCGAACTCCTCGGAAGCCGCGGCGTTGAGGGCGTCGACATCGTCGAACCGAATGGTGGTCATGGGGCAGTCTCCTTGGTAGTCGGGCGGCTCGTCGCCGGTTGGCCTTGGGCGCCGGCCGCGGCCAGCTCCTCGGCCCGGCTGCGCAGCTCGGGCTTCTGGACCTTGCCGGTCGAGGTGGTGGGCAGGGCCTCGACCAGTTGCACGTAGCGGGGCGCCTTGAAGTTGGCCATCTGCTGGCGGCACCAGGCGATGAGCTCGGCGGGGTCGGGGCGGTGTCCGGACCGGGGGACGACGAAGGCGGCTCCCACCTCGCCCATGCGTTCGTCCGGGGCGGCGACCACCGCCACCTGGGCGACGTCGTCCCGGCGGAGGATGATGGACTCCACCTCGGCGGCCGAGACGTTGAACCCGCCCACGATGAGGATGTCCTTCTTGCGGTCCACGATGCGGAGGTAGCCGTCCTCCCCCAGGGAGCCGACATCTCCGGTGTGGAGCCATCCCCCGGCGTCGATGGCCGCGGCCGTCGCGTCTGGGGCGTTGAAGTACTCATTCATCACGTTGAAACCCTGGACCAACACCTCACCCGGCTGGCCGCTGGGCTGATCCCTTCCGTCGTCGTCGACGATCCGGAGGGCCAGGCCGTCCAGCGGGTGGCCGACGGTGGTGGCGATGGTGTCGATGGTGTCGGACGGCTCGCAGATGGTCACGGTGCCGTGGGTCTCGGTCAGGCCGTAGGCGGTGATCACCGTGTCGAGCCCGAGATCCGACTTCATCCGGGCGATGAGTTCGGTGGGGACGACGGCCGCCCCGGTTACCGACAGCCGGAGGGAGTCGAGCGGGAACGAGTCGAAATCGGGGTGGTTGAGGATCGACTGGAAGATCGACGGCGGACCCGGGAGGACGGTGATCTGTTCCTCGGCGACGCGGTCGATGACGGATTGGACCTCGAACACCGCGTGGGGCACCAGGGTGACCCCACAGAGGAAAGCGGCCAATACCCCCGACTTGAGGCCGGCGGTGTGGAAGAAGGGATAAACCACCAGCATGCGGTCGCCCGCCTGGAGGCCGACCCCCTTCGACCATTGGAGGTAGGTCTCCACGCTGGCACCGTGGCGGAGCACCGCGCCTTTCGGGAGGCCGGTGGTCCCCGAGGTGAAGATGATGTCGCTGGGGTCGTCGGGGTGGATGGCGGCCTCCCGGGCGGCGGCGTCTTCCGGCGTGATCGGGGCGGCCCGGTCGAGGAACGATGTCCATGACGTCGACCCCGCCGGGACCGGGCCACTCGTCACCACCGTCTCGCCCACGCCGTCGAGGCCTTCGAGCCCGTCGAGCAACTCCACGTAGTTGGTGCCGAGGAAGTCGGTGACGGTGAACAGCATCCTCACATCGGCGGCCCGCAGGAGATCGGCGGCCTCGGTGCCCTTGTACCGGGTGTTGATCGGCACCAGGATGCCCCCGACCCCGTAGACGGCGAAGGAGGTCAAGATCCAGTCGAGCCCGTTCGGGGCCCAGAGGCCCACCCGGTCGCCGGGTTGGATGCCGCTGGCGATGAGGGCCCGCTCGATGAGCTCGACGGACACCGCGATGTCGGCGAAGGTGGGTCGCCGCGACCCCTCCACCACCGCCTCCCGGGTGGCGAACCGCTCGGCGGCGGCTCGGACGACCGCCGGGATGGTGGTCATCGAGGAGGAGTCAGCTTGGCGAATCACCGGCCGCTCGCGCCCGGCTCCACCCACCGGGCATTGCGCTTCTCGGTAAAGGCCAACGGGCCTTCTTCTTGGTCGGGATGGCCCCACATGCCGACCAGTTCCTTGGCTCCGGCCTTGCAGGCATCGGTGAGCCCGAGCTCCAGGGCTCCCCACA
>DASXFR010000005.1:0-28165 GCA_036489495.1 Acidimicrobiales bacterium
CGGCCGGATCGGCCTGGCGGTGGCCAGCGCCGTCCTGGCTGCCGTTGCCCTCACCCTGTGGTCGGCGGTCCCGGTGTCGGCGGCCACCACCACCACCGTGCCCGTCACCACCACCACCCTCCCGGTCACCACCACAACCACCACGACCCCCTCGACCACCACCACGACCACGGTGCCGAGGACCACCACCACGACGTTGCCGAGGACCACCACCACGGTGCCGAAGACCACCACCACCACGACCACTGCGCCGAAGAAGACCAGCAGCGGCTTGAGCAGCGCGGCGGTGACGCTGATCATCGTCGCCATCGTGGTGGTCCTGGCCGTGATCCTGCTGCTGCTCCTGCTCAGCCGCCGGAAGCGGATACAGACCCAGTCGGCCTGGCGGCGGGCGGTGTTCCCGGCGGTGAGCGATGCCCACCTGGCCCGGGATGCGCTGCTGTCCGCCAACGCCATGTCCGATGACCCCGAGCTCCGGGGCTCGGTGGAGGTCCAAGTCGACCGCTCCGCCCGCGCCCTCGAGCAGGCCGCCCTGACCGCCCCCGACGAGGCGACCCAGAGCGCCACCAACTCGGTGGCCCGGTCGCTGCGCGGGCTGGCCTTCGCCGTCGAGGCCGACCGCCTCCTCCGTCACGGCGCCGGCGCACCCACCGGGACCCAGCTGGCGGAAGCCGACGACGCCCGCCGCTCCCGCCTCGCCGAGCTCGACAGCTCACTGGCCGGACTCTCCGCCCGACTCGGCGCCCCATCGTCGAGGCGTTAGTCGGCGGAGCGAGGGTTCGGCCAAGCCTGGCTTCGACCTCCCGCAGTAGGATGCCTCGGTTATGACCCGGATCGCCGACCTGTTGTCGAAAGGGCCGACCTACTCCTTCGAGTTCTTCCCGCCCAAGAACGATGCCGAGCAGGCCACCCTGGTGAAGACCCTGCGCGAGCTCGAGCCTCTCGGACCGTCCTTCGTGTCGGTCACCTACCGGGGCGGAGCCGAATCGCGGCAGCGGACCTACGACCTGGTGACCGGCATGCTTCGCACCACCACCCTGGTGCCGATGGCCCACCTGATCTGTGTGGCCCACACCCGTTTGGACCTGGCCGAGATCCTCATCGCCTACCGCAAGGCCGGGGTGGAGAACCTGATGGCCCTGGGCGGGGATCCCCCCGCCGACCCGACCGAGGGGGTGGGGGAGCTCCCCCACGCCTCCGAGCTGGTCGAGCTGGCCCACGCCATCGGCGGCTTCTCCATCGGGGTGGCGGCCCAGCCCGCCGGCCACCCGCTGTCCCCGGACCTGGAGTTCGACCGCGACCGGCTGGCCGAGAAGCTGCGGCTGGCCGACTTCGGCGTCACCCAGTTCTTCTTCGAGGCCGAGGAGTACACCGGCCTCGTGGCCGACCTCGTCGCCCGGGACGTGCACACCCCGGTGCTCCCCGGCATCATGCCGGTGACCAACCTCAAATCCGTCCCCCGGATGGCCACCATGGGTGCGGCGGTGCCGGCGTGGATGGTGGACCGGTTGGAGCAGGCCGATCAGAGCGGGGGAGCTGACGGAGTCCGGGACGAGGGCGTTGCCATCGCCACCGAGCTCTGCCGGAAGCTGCTCGACGCCGGGGTGCCGGGGTTGCACTTCTATACGCTCAACCGGTCGAGCGCCACCCGCGAGATCTACCGGGCGCTGGGTCTCGGCCCGTCGTAGTCGGTCGTCCCGCCCGGCGGGCTCCGGTCGGGGTCGACCGGGGTCACTGGCGCGGGCGAGCGCCACGGGTAGCACCGATATGCTCGCGGCATGGCTGAACTCGTCTCCCTTGCCGCCGACGGCGCCCTCCAGGTGCCCGAAGAGCCCATCATCCCGTTCATCGAGGGTGACGGCACCGGCGTCGACATCTGGCCGGCGGCCAAGCTGGTGCTCGACGCCGCGGCAGCCAAGCACGGGAGGTCGGTGGCCTGGAAGGAAGTACTGGCCGGGCAGAAGGCGTTCGACCAGACCGGGAATTGGCTCCCCGACGAGACGGTGGAGACGTTCCGCACCCACCTGATCGGCATCAAAGGCCCGCTGACCACCCCGGTGGGCGGGGGCATCCGGTCGCTGAACGTCGCCCTCCGCCAGATCCTCGATCTCTATGTCTGCCTCCGCCCGGTGCGCTGGTTCCAGGGCGTCCCCTCCCCGGTGCTCCACCCCGAGCAGGTGGACATGGTGATCTTCCGGGAGAACACCGAGGACATCTACGCCGGCCTGGAGGCCGAGGCCTACACCCCGGAGGCGGCAAAGCTGTCGGCCTTCCTGAAAGACGAGATGGGGTGGACCATCCGCGAGGGCTCCGGCATCGGCATCAAGCCGATCTCCGAGATGGGCTCCAAACGGCTGATCCGGGCGGCCATCAAGTACGCCCTGGAGCACAGCCGGGAGAGCGTGACCATGGTCCACAAGGGGAACATCCAGAAGTTCACCGAAGGGGCGTTCCGGAACTGGGGCTACGAACTGGTCAAAGAGGAGTTCGCCGATGTGGCCGTGGGGTGGGACGACTGCGGGGGCAAGCCCGACGGCAAGCTGTTGGTGAAGGACAACATCGCCGACATCACCCTCCAGCAGGTGCTGACCCGCCCGACCGACTTCGACGTCATCGCCACCACCAACCTCAACGGCGACTACCTGTCCGACGCGCTGGCCGCCCAGGTGGGCGGGATCGGCATCGCCCCGGGCGGCAACATCAACTACGTCACCGGCCACGGCATCTTCGAGGCCACCCACGGCACCGCCCCCAAGTACGCCGGCCAGGACAAGGTCAATCCCGGGTCGCTTCTGCTGTCCGGCGTGTTGATGTACGAGCACCTGGGCTGGACCGACGCCGCCGCCGACATCGTGCGGGCGCTGGAGGCCACCATCGCCGACAAGGTGGTCACCTACGACTTCGCCCGGTTGATGGAGGGGGCCACCGAGGTCAAGACGTCGGAGTTCGCCGCCGCCATCGTCGACCACCTGTAGTCCGACCGCCTGGTTCGCTCATTCGAAGCCTCCCCAGGTAGCCTCGCCACATGGCAGCCAAGACTCCCGTCCAGGTCACCGTCACCGGGGCCGCCGGCCAGATCGGCTACTCCCTGCTGTTCCGGATCGCCTCCGGTCAGCTGCTGGGCCCCGACCAGCCGGTGGTGCTCCGCCTCCTCGAGATCGAGCCGGGGATGAAGGCCCTCGAAGGGGTGGTCATGGAGATCGACGACGGGGCGTTCCCCCTGGTCGCGGATGTGGTGGCCACCACCGATCTGAAGACCGCCTTCGACGGCACCTCCTGGGCCCTGCTGGTCGGCTCGGTGCCCCGCAAGGCGGGCATGGAGCGGGGCGACCTCCTCACCGTCAACGGGGGGATCTTCGGTCCCCAGGGCCAGGCCATCGCGGCCAACGCCGCTTCCGACGTCCGGGTGCTGGTGGTGGGCAATCCCTGCAACACCAACTGCCTGATCGCCAGGTCCAACGCCCCGGAGGTGCCGTCGGACCGGTGGTTCGCCATGACCCGGCTCGACGAGAACCGGGCCAAGAGCCAACTGGCCAAGCGGGCCGGGGTGCCGGTGACCTCGGTGACCAGTCTGGCCATCTGGGGCAACCACTCGGCCACCCAGTTTCCCGACTTCGCCAACGCCCGCATCGACGGCAAACCGGTTCCCGACGTCATCGACGACCGCGAGTGGCTGCAGGGCGAGTTCATCACCACGGTGCAGAAACGGGGTGCGGCCATCATCGATGCCCGCGGCCTGTCGTCGGCGGCGTCCGCCGCCAACGCCGCCATCGACTCGGTGGTGAGCATCCGGACCCCCACCCCCGCCCAGGATGTGACGTCACTGGCGGTGGTGTCCAACGGTGAGTACGGCATCCCCGCCGGCCTGCAATTCGGATTCCCGGTGCGGGTGGACGCATCCGGGGCCTGGAGGGTGGTCGAAGGACTGCACCACGACGACTTCGCCCTCGACCGCATCCGGGTCACCACCGAGGAGTTGGAGTCGGAGCGGGCCGACGTAGCCGCCCTACTGCCCTAGGGCTTAGGCCCTTACGGTCAGCTGGGCTTTCTCCACACCCGCTGGAACGGCAGCCGCCAGGTGTCGGGGGCGATCAGGTCGCGGATGCCGTCGGGCCCCCACGACCCGGGCGGGTAGAACTCGACCTCCGGTGGGTGCTCGAGGAGCGGGGTCGAGAGCTCCCACAGCCGTTCGATGTCCTCGGCCCCGGTGAACAGGGTGTGGTCGCCGCTCATGGCGTCGTGGATGAGCCGCTCGTAAGCCTCGAGCACGTCGGCGTCGGCGCCGGTGTCGTGCAGGTCGAACTGGAGGCTGACCTTGTCGAGCTTCATGCCGGGTCCGGGCCGCTTGCCGTAGAACGAAAGCGACAGCTTCGACGAGTCGGCCAGGTCGAAGGTCAAGTGGTCGGGACCCTGGGTCCCGATGCCGGATCCGGGCGGGAACATGCTCTTGGGCGGCTCCCGGAAGGCGATGGAGATGATCCGCGCCCCTTCGGCCATCTGCTTCCCGGTCCGGAGGAAGAAGGGGACCCCGGCCCACCGCCAGTTGTCGATCTCGCAGCGGAGGGCGATGAAGGTCTCGGTCTGGGAATCCGGGGCCACCCCGGGGGTGGCCCGGTAGCCCTCGTACTGGCCCCGGACCACCTGGGTGGGGTCGAGATTCCGCATCGACCGGAACACCTTGTTCTTTTCCTCGCTGATGGCCCGCGGTTCCAGCGCGGTCGGCGGCTCCATGGCCATGAACGCCAGGACCTGGAACAGATGGGTCACCACCATGTCCCGGAACGCCCCGGTGCGTTCGTAGAAGCCGGCCCGGGCGTCGACCGACAGGGCTTCGGGCACGTCGATCTGCACATGGTCGATGTGCCCGCGGTTCCAGATCGGCTCGAACAGCCCGTTGGCGAACCGGAAGGCCAAGATGTTCTGGGCCGCCTCCTTGCCCAGGAAATGATCGATCCGGTACACCTGGTCGGGGCCGAACACCTCGTGGACGGCGTCGTTGAGGATCTTGGCCGACCGGAGGTCGGTGCCGAACGGCTTCTCCATGATGATGCGGGACCGATCGACCAGATCGGCCTCCCCCAGGGTGCGGACCACGGTCTGGGCCGCGAACGGGGGGACGCTCAGGTAGTGCAATCGTCGGGGCTCGCCGCCCAACAGCACCTCGGCTCGGTGGACCGCCTCGGCCAGACCCTCCGGCCCGGCGGCGTTGGGAACGTAGTGCAGCCGCGACTCGAAGGTCGGCCATTCGGCATCGACCAGCTCCTTCCGGGTGAACTCCTGGCACGCCTTCCGGGCGAAGCGCCGGAACTCGGCGTCGTCGAAGTCTTCGAGCGACACCCCGATGATCTGGCATTGGCGGACCAACCCGGAGTGGACGAGCCGGAGGAGCCCGGGGAGGAGTTTGCGGCGGGCCAGGTCTCCGGTGGCGCCGAACAGGACGATGACATGCGGCTCCAGGGCTTCGGATCCCCTCCCCGCTCCCTCGTCGTCTGGTGGCCCGATGGTCATTGGTCTCCCGTCACTGCGGTTCCGTCCGCTCCCGGTGGTTCCGTAGAGTCCAGTAGTACCAGACCCGGCATCGGGTTCGGGTCAGCCGGACCGGAGCCGCCCCGAACCATCAGTCCGGGGCCCTGACCTGGGAGTTCACTCAGGACGGGCGCGGCGGCCGGAGGTCGCGCCGCAGCGGGTGGCCCTCGGGTACCTCGACCAGATGGATGCGGATCCCGTCCGGGTCGTCGACCCAGGCCTCGATGAGCCCCCAGGGCTCGAGCACCGGTGGCCGGGCGATGGCCACCCCGCGGCCTTCGAGTCCCTCGACGGCGGCGGCGACGTCGCGCACCTGCCACCACAGGGCGACCACGTTGCCGGCCGACCGGTCGTCGCTGCCGCCGTGGCCCACCACCTCGAGCAGCCCCCCGCCGAGGAAGAACACCACCCCCCGGGTGGCGCCAGCACTGAACTCCCGGGCAATGGCCAGGCCGAACCCGTCCTGGTAGAAGGCGAGGGTGCGGTCCAGGTCGCTCGGGTGGATCATCGTCCGGCCACTCAGGATCTCCACGTCGGTCCCTCCCGTTAGTACGTGGTGTCGGCGGTCAGGGCCCGCACGTGAGGCTGGGCCGACGCCAACATCTGCTGGCTGGCCACCAGTACCGACAGATCCCCGCGCACCCGGATCCGCCCGGCGGTCAGCGCTTCGGCCGCCACCAGCTCGCCCTTGGACAGCGCCACTGCGTCGGGGTACGACAGCGAGATGGCCACATCGGCGGCGTCCGCGGTGACCTGCTCGTCCGGGTTCCGCGACAGGTGGAGGCGGCCGTCACTGACGGTCAGGGCCACGGTCACGTCGCCGCCCGGGGCGCCGTGGACCTCCTGGAGCACCGTGAACCGCCCGTCGACGGCGGCCAGGCCGGCGTCATCGCCGGGTCCCGGCACCTTCACCCCGTCGAGGGCGGCGTCAAAGGCGGCCACCCATTCGGGGCTCAGGAATTGCGGCATGGCCGTCCGGCGGCGATCGCCTCGGGCCGTCCGGCGGTCACTCGCCGACCGCGGTCGGCATCCCGCTGACCGGCGATCCGGGTTGTACCGCCGCCGGCCCGCTGACCGCGGCGGTGGCCGAAGTTTCCGCCACCGACGCCTTGGTCCGGCGCAGGATCTTGCGCCCCAGCCAGGCGATCGGATCATAGGAGGCGTCGACCACCCGTTCCTTCAGGGGAATGATGGCGTTGTCGGTGATCTTGATGTGCTCGGGGCACACCTCCGTGCAGCACTTGGTGATGTTGCACATCCCCAGGCCGTCCTCCTTGCGTAGCACCTCGCGGCGATCAGAGACATCGAGGGGGTGCATTTCCAGCTCGGCCGACCGGATGAAGAAGCGGGGGCCGGCGTAGGAGGTCTTGTTCTCCTCGTGGTCGCGGATGACGTGACAGACGTCCTGGCACAGGAAGCACTCGATGCACTTGCGGAACTCCTGGCTGCGCTCCACGTCGATCTGGGCCATCCGGTACCCGCCGGCCTTGGCCTCGTCGACCGTCTTGGGACGGGGGTTGAACGGGGCGATCCGCTTGGCCACCTCGTAGTTGAACGAGACGTCGGTCACCAGGTCCCGCAGGATCGGGAACGTCTTGAGCGGCGCCACCACCACGTCGGCCCCGGCCGGCAGGGTGTCCATCCGGGTCATGCACATCAGCGACGGGATCCCGTTGATCTCCGCCGAACACGATCCGCACTTCCCCGCCTTGCAGTTCCACCGGCAGGCCAGGTCGGGGGCTTCGGTGGCCTGCACCCGGTGAATGACGTCGAGGACGACCTCGCCTTCGACCGAGGGCATCACGTAGTCGACGAACTCGCCGCCGGTGGCATCGCCCCGCCACAGCACCATGGTGACGGTGCCGTCGTCGGCCGGCTCGGGAGCCGCGACGACCTCGATGGCTTCGTCCTCAACCGGTTCGACGGTCATGATTCTTCCTCCAGAAGGGCCTTGAGCTCATCGGGCATCACCAGGAGCGGCTCGGGAGTCACGGTGATGGTGTTGATCGAGGGGGTGCCGAGCGGGCCGTCGGCGCCGCCGCTCCCGGCGGCGATCCGTTGCACGAAATTGACCGACCCCATCTCCGGATCCGGCTTCGGGTAGTCGTCGCGGGTGTGGCCGCCCCGGCTCTCCTTGCGGTTGATGGCCCCCTGGGTGACGCAGCGCGACACCGAGAGCATCGACGGGAGGTCGGTGGCCAGGTTCCAGCCCGGGTTGTAGGCCACCCCGCCACTGATGGCGATGTTGTTGGCCCGCTGTTCCAGCTTCTCGAGCTGGCCCATGGCCTCCTCGAGCTCCGACTGGGTGCGGATGATGCCCACCAGGGTCTGCATGGTTTGCTGGAGGTCGGCCTGGACGTCGTAGGGATTCTCCCCGCCGTCCCGGGCAAACGGCGCGGTGGCGGCGTTGATGACCTCTTTGACCTCGCCGGGGTCGAAGGCGGCGGTGCGGTGGTTGCGGTCCCGCTCCTTGGCGTGCTTGGCCGCGGCGATGCCGGCCCGCTGCCCGAAGACCAGGAGGTCGGAGAGCGAGTTCCCGCCCAGGCGGTTGGCGCCGTGCATCCCGCCGGCCACCTCACCGGCGGCGAACAGGCCGGGGACCGAGGTCTCCTGCGAATCGGCGTCGACCCGGACCCCGCCCATGGCGTAGTGGCAGGTCGGTCCCACCTCCATGGCTTCGGCGGTGATGTCCACCCCGGCCAGCTCCTTGAACTGGTGGTACATCGACGGCAGCCGGCGGCGGATGTACTCGGCGCTGCGGCGGGTGGCGATGTCGAGGTACACCCCGCCGTGGGGACTGCCCCGGCCGGCCTTTACCTCGGTGTTGATCGAACGGGCCACCTCGTCGCGGGGGAGCAGCTCGGGAGGACGGCGGTTGTCGAGGTGATCGTCGTACCAGCGATCGCCCTCCTCCTCGGTGTCGGCGGTCTCCGCCGCGAACATCGGCGGGATGTAGTCGAACATGAACCGGTCGCCCTCCGAGTTCCGGAGGACGCCGCCGTCACCCCGGACCCCCTCGGTGACCAGGATGCCCCGCACCGACAGCGGCCAGACCATGCCGGTCGGGTGGAACTGGACGGCCTCCATGTCGATGACGTCGGCGCCGGCCCACAGGGCCAGGGCCACCCCGTCACCGGTCGACTCCCAGGAGTTGGAGGTGTACATCCAGCTCTTCCCCAGCCCGCCGGTGGCCAGGATGACCGCCTTGGCGGTGAAGGTGACGAACTGCCCGGTCGGCCGCCAGTAGCCGACCACCCCCGACACCTCTCCGTCGGTGTCCTTCAGGACCCGGAGGACCTTGACCTCCATGAACACCTCGATGCCGTCGGCCACCGCCTTCTGCTGGAGGGTGCGGATCATCTCCAGCCCGGTGCGGTCGCCGACGTGGGCCAGGCGGGCGAACCGGTGCCCACCGAAGTCGCGCTGGGTGATCAGGCCGTCCACCGTCCGGTCGAAGAGGGCGCCCCAGTCCTCGAGCTCCCGGACCCGGTCGGGCGCCTCCTGGGCATGGACCTGGGCCATGCGCCAGTTGTTGAGCATCTTCCCGCCCCGCATCGTGTCCCGGAAGTGGACCTTCCAATTGTCGTCGGGATAGACGTTGCCCAGTGCGGCGGCGATCCCGCCCTCCGCCATTACCGTGTGGGCCTTGCCCAGCAACGACTTGCAGATCAAGGCGGTGCGGAGGCCCTTGGACCGGGCCTCGATGGCGGCCCGGAGCCCGGCGCCGCCGGCACCGATGACGATCACGTCGAAGTCGTGGGTTTCGTACTCAGCCATGGGTTCGCGATCCCCTTAGAAGTGGAAGCCGTAGTCGTGGATGGTCCCGCTGGCCACCAGACGGACATAGACGTCGGTGAGGGCCACGAAGACCAGGCTCATCCAGGCGAACACCATGTGCCGGGCATTCAACGGGGTGAGCATCTTCCAGAACCGGTGCCGGAGCGGGGCGGCGGAGAACTGCTTGACCCCGCCACCGCACAGGTGGCGGCAGGCATGGCAGCTCAACGAGTACAGCCAGAGGAGGGCGGCGTTGATGATCAGGACCCCGGTGCCGACGCTGAAGCCGAGCCCGTGACCGGGCTGGCGGAACGCCACCACCGCGTCGATGGTGAGGATGGTGTTGAACACCAGGCCGGCGTAGAAGAAGTACCGGTGGATGTTCTGGAAGAACAGCGGGAACCGCGACTCGCCCGAGTAGGAGCCGTGGGCATCGGCGACCGCGCACCCGGGGGGAGCCCACCAGAACGACCGGTAGTAGGCCTTCCGGTAGTAGTAACAGGTGAGCCGGAACCCGAGCGGGAAGATCAGGATCAATAGCGCCGGGGAGATCGCCCACCAGGTGATGATGGTGCCGGGGTGGCTGCCGGGCACGCAGCTGTTGGTCAGGCAGGGTGAATAGAACGGTGAGATCAGGTCGCGCCCCTGGGCGGCGCCCACGTAGTAGTTGTTGTTGACGAAGGCGGCCCAGGTGGCGTAAGCGACGAAGGCGGCGAGCACCGTCACGGTGACCACCGGCTGGATCCACCACCGGTCCTTGCGCAGGGTCGGGACCGGCGGCCCGCCCCGGACCCCTCCGAGCACGACAGGGGTGACGGTGACTGGTGCGTCCTCCAACGTGGTCAAGTCGTTCCTCCCTGTATCGGCCCGCGGGCTTGAAATGGTGCGGGCCGCATCGGCCCTGGTGCTGACGGGCTTTCATCTTTCCACTACTTCGACCCCCTCGTGAAACCGCCGGGGTCGGGGCGCCATTTGCCCGGTTAGCCGGTGCCGGGGGCCGGACGGGTCCCGAAATTCCCCCGGCTGATGAACCATGGGAGAACCGGCTCGCGTAGGCTCCGAACCATGACCAAGTCGAAGCCTGACGCCACCCCGATTCCCGGCGGCGCCACCCCCCACCCGGAAGACCGGACCACCCCTCCGCCCGACGTCACCACCCTCGGCCGGCTGCGGGAGGTGGGATGGCGATCGATCCCGGTGGCCGCAGAGATGCGCCGGAACGCCTCCGCCCTCATCGCCGGCGGCCGACCGTTGGTGACCGGGGTGCTGGGCTTCGACGACACCGTCCTGCCCCAGCTCGAGAACGCGGTGATGGCCGGGCACGACGTGATCCTGCTGGGCGAGCGGGGCCAGGCCAAGACCCGGCTGATCCGGTCGCTGATCATCCTGCTCGACGAATGGCTGCCCATCGTCGCCCACTCCGAGATCAACGACGACCCCTACCGACCCATCTCCCGGTTCGCCAAGGACCTGGTGGCGGAGGCAGGCGACGACACCCCGGTGTCGTGGGTCCACCGGAGCGAGCGGTACGGGGAGAAGCTGGCCACCCCCGACACCTCCATCGCCGATCTCATCGGCGAGGTCGACCCCATCCGGGTGGCCGAAGGCCGGTACCTGTCCGACGAGCTCACCATCCACTACGGGCTGGTGCCGCGGCTCAACCGGGGCATCTTCGCCATCAACGAGCTTCCGGACCTGGCCGAGCGGATCCAGGTCGGTCTGCTCAACGTCCTCGAGGAGCGGGACGTCCAGATCCGGGGCCATCGGGTGCGCCTCCCGCTGGACATCGTCCTCATGGCCACCGCCAATCCCGAGGACTACACCAACCGGGGGCGGATCATCACCCCGTTGAAGGACCGCTTCGGGGCCCAGATCCGCACCCACTATCCACTGGACGCCGGCACTGAGCTCCGCATCGCCGAAGCCGAAGCCGATCTCCCGGCGGCGGCGGAGGACACCACCGACGGCGATGGCAATGCCCGTCCCGGCCAGCCCCGGTTGGAGATGCCCGAGTTCATGGCCGAGGTGGTGGCGGCCCTGAGCCAGTTGGCCCGGGAGAGCCCGCATCTCAACCAGCGGTCCGGGGTGTCGGTCCGGTTGACCATCGCCAACTACGAGACGCTGGCCGCCAACGCCACCCGCCGGGCCCTCCGCAACGGGGAGGCCGGCGCGGTGCCCCGGATCTCCGATCTGCAGTCATTGGTCTCCTCCACCCAGGGGAAGGTCGAGATCGAGACGCTGGAGGAGGGGCGGGAGGAGATCCTGCTCTCCCAGCTGATCTCCGCGGCGGTGCTGGTGGTCTTCCGCCGCCGGGTGATCCTCGACGACCCCCACGCGGTGGTCGCCGCCTTCACCGAGGAGACGGTGGTGCACGCCGGGGACGACCTTCCGGCCTCCGCCTACGCCGAGACCCTGACCCAGCTCCCGGCGTTGTCCGGGCCGGTACTCGCCCTGGCCGGGGGGTCGGAGGATCCCGGGGTGGTGGCCAGCGCCGTCGAGTTCCTGCTCGAGGGCCTCCACCTGACCAAGCGCCTCAACAAAGAGGCGGCCGGGGCTCGAGCCACCTATCGGGGTCGCGGGTGACCTGGCGCTTCGACTACCGCCGTTGGGACGGCACCCAGAACTCCGAGGTCGACGACACCGACGCGGTGCTGGCCCAGCTGACCGACGACCTGTTGGCCAACGGCGACCTCCACGAAGCCCTGCAGCGGATGTTGAACCGAGGCTGGCGGACTCCCGACGGCCAGGAGGTCCAGGGGCTCCGCGACCTGCTCGACCAGCTCCGCCTGGAGCGGGAGGACCAGCTCGATCGCGGCGACCTGGGCGGGGCCTACAGCGAGGTGGCGGCCGAGCTCGAAGAGGTGTTGGCCGAGGAACGGGGCGGCATCGACCAGCTCGAATCGGACGCCCGGGAGTCGGGTGACCAACGGCGCCAGGAGGTCACCGACGAGGTGGCCACCGAACGGCGCATGGCCCTCGACCTGCTGCCGTCGGACCTGGCCGGGAAGGTGCGCGGGCTCCAGCAGTACGAATTCGTCTCCTCCGAGGCCCGCCAGCACTTCGAGGAATTGATGGAACGGCTCCGAGAGGAAGTCGCCCGCTCCTACTTCGACCAGATGTCGGAGGCGTTGGCCAATCCCGACCCCGAGCAGTTGGCCCGGATGCGCGACGCCTTCGACGCCCTCAACCGGATGCTCGAGCAACGGGAGGCGGGGGAGCCCATCGACCCGTCGTTCGAGTCGTTCATGGAGAACTACGGCGATCTGTTCCCCGGGAATCCGGCCAACCTCGATGAACTCCTCGAGCAGCTGGCCGCCCGGATGGCCGCCGCCCAGGCCATGTGGAATTCGATGTCCCCGGCCCAGCGGGCCCAACTCCAGGGCCTGGCCGAATCACTGCTGGAGGACATGGACCTGCGCTGGCAGGTGGACCGGCTGGCCGGGAACCTGCAGAAGGCGTTTCCCGACGCGGGTTGGGAGCAACGGTACAAATTCAGCGGCGACCAGCCGCTGGGCATGGGGGACGCCACCGACGCCGCCTCCCGGCTGCGGGACATCGACGAACTCGAGGCGTTCCTCCGGTCAGCGAACTCGCCGGCGGCGCTGTCGGAGGTGGATCTGGACAAGGTGGCCAAGCACCTGGGGGAGGACGCCGCCCGCTCCATGGACCGGCTGGCCAAGCTGGCCAAGCAGTTGGCCGACGCCGGGCTCATCGACCAGCGGGAGGGCCGGTTCGAGTTGACCCCGGCCGGCATGCGGCGGATCGGCCATCAGGCCCTGGCCGACCTGTTCGACCAGTTGAACAAGGACCGGATCGGCAACCACCGCACCACCTATACCGGGACCGGCCACGACCGCGAGGAGACCACCAAGCCCTACGAGTTCGGGGACCCCTTCAATCTCGACCTGTCCCGGACGGTGCACAACGCGGTACGGCGGTCAGGGACAGGAGTCCCCGTCCGGCTGGTCCCCGACGACTTCGAGGTGATCGAGACCGAGGCCCTGTCCCGCACCGCCACCGTGCTGCTGCTCGACCTGTCGCTGTCCATGCCGATGCGGGACAACTTCGTACCCGCCAAGAAGATGGCCCTCGCCCTCCACACCCTGATCACCACCCGGTTCCCCCGCGACTATCTGGGACTGGTGGGTTTCTCCGAAGTGGCCCGGGTCATCGAGCCCGAGGACCTGCCCACCGTGAGTTGGGACTACGTCTATGGGACCAACCTCCAGCACGGCCTGATCCTGGCCCGCAAGATGCTGGCCCACCAGCCGGGGACCAAACAGATCATCCTGGTCACCGACGGGGAACCGACCGCTCACATCATCCCCTACGACCGGGGCGTCGGCTACGACGTCTATTTCAATTACCCGCCGGTCCCCGAGACGCTGGAGGTGACGCTGTCGGAGGTGATGCACTGCACCAAGGCCAACATCACCATCAACACCTTCCTCCTCGACCCGGACCGGGCGCTGCGGGGATTCATCGAGCAGTTGACCCGGATCAACCGGGGCCGGACGTTCTCGACCTCGCCGGACGAACTGGGCGATTACGTGCTGGTCGACTTCCTGCGCCACAAGACCACCCTCCGGAGCCGGGGGCGCCGGGCGGGCTGACGTCGCCTGGGATCGAAATCCCAGGTCACCATGGGCTTTACTGGGCAGAAATCCAAGTTGCGCCTTGCGTTTCCCCGCGGCATGGAGGAAGATGACACCAATGTAGTTACATACGTGCTATGCGGTTCGTCGCTGGACCGGGCACAAAAGTGGTGAGGGAGGCGCACCCATGGACGTGGTGTCCTTGATGTACGGAACCCAGGAGCGCAGTTGGCAGACCAGGGCCAACTGCATGGGGGTTGATCCTGACCTGTTCTTTCCCGAGCGGGGCGCCTCCACCCGCGAGGCCAAGGAAGTCTGCCGGGGCTGTGTGGTCCGGGAGGACTGCCTGGAGTACGCCCTGGCCAACGGCGAGAAGTTCGGCATCTGGGGGGGACTCTCGGAGCGGGAGCGCCGCCGGTTGCGCCGGCAACGGGCCATGCAGCGCCGGGCCGTCGCCAGCGCCTCCTGACCCCGGTCACCAGCCGACGGCCACCCCCACCGATTCCAGCCGGGCCTCGATGGTCCGGTCCTGGCTGAGGTCGAGCTCCGCCCACCGGTGGGACGGCACCGAGGTGAGGAGCTCGCCGGGGACCAGGCCGACCAGCTCGGCCCGTTCAACCCCCCCGCCGGCCTCCTCGGCCAGGTGGGTGACGGTGTCGAACAGCACCGCCAGGCTGACCGAGTGCGGGTCGATCAGATTGCAGCTGACCTGGGCGCCGGTGCCCACCGCCAGGCCCAGGCTGCGCAGCGCCGGACTCCGGATCGACGAGGCGATGCCCCGGGCCAGGCCCACCGCGGCGGCGGCGTCGGTGTCCGGGCCCTCGTGCACCGCGATCCAGATGTTGTAGGCCACCAGCAGGGGCCGGGCCCCGACCGCCGAGGCCCCGGCCGTCGGGTGGGGGGTGGGGGGACCGGTATCCGGATCCAGCGTCCGGAAGGCCTCCCGGCGGACCTCGGGCAGCGACCGCTCGGGCCCGTAGAGGAAGCAGGGCAATTGGAGGGCGGAGCCGGCCCAGGCCGCGAACCGGTTCCGGGCCTCGACGACGGTGGCGATCTGACCGTCGGGCCCCAACGGGACGAACGGGACCACGTCGACGGCGCCGAAGCGGGGGTGCACCCCGTCGTGGTCTTCAAGGTCGATCCGCTCGATGGCGGTTTCCGTCACCGAGCGGATCGCCGCCTCCAGAGGGTCGACCTCCCCGCCGAGGGTCAGGACCGAACGGTGGTGCTCGGGGTCGGAGTGGATGTCCAACAGGGTGGTGTCGGCCCGATCGGCGATCAGCCGGATGAGGTCGACGTCACGACCCTCGCTGATGTTGACGACGCACTCGGTGAGCACCGGGAGTTCAGGCTCGCCGAGGAGTGCCGGTCAGGTCAGACCCTGACCGCGGTGTGGCCCAGCCGCCGCCGGCGGAGGATTCGACGTCGTTCGCGCTCGGACTTGCCGCCCCACACGCCGTGGTCGACCCGCTCGTCGAGGGCGTACTGCAGGCAGACATCGGCGACCGAGCACTCGGCACAGATGCGCTGGGCGGCCTGCACCCCGATGCCGTCACTGGGGAAGAACACCGTGGGAGAGAGTTCCCGGCACTTGCCCTCGCTCATCCATGTCGTATCCATCTGCAGGCTCTCCGATCAGAGGTGGCGGTCGCCGGTGCGTCGATTCGAGTTTGCGCACCGTCTCCGCCATCAGTTACACAGCTATTGTCCCATCCCTACTTGTTCTACGGTACGAAACGGGTAATTGTTGATGGAATCCTCACAATTTTCTTATCGGGGACCAGGTCCTTCTTATGAAGGGTCGGAACCGGGGGAGGCGGAAGCCCCCGGGACGGGTCCCCAAGCGGGTGAGGGTCCGCCACAGAGCGTACCATCGGTGCCACTTTCTGCACCCAGTGCCCCCCCTCCACCGGATGCCGGACCCGCAGAGAGCCCGGCCGCCTACGGGAACGCCGTTCCCGTCTACCCGGTCAACTACCCGCCCCCGGGCTACCCCGCCTATGGCGGCTACGGCCCTCCCGGCGGGGCCTACCCCTACGGGTATCCCCAGCCCCTCCCCCCGGCGCCGGTGGTGCGCCACACCCTCACCCGTCGCAACTGGCTCCTGGTGGTCATCGTCACCGCGGTGTTGGCGGCGGCGGTCGGCTCGGTGATTGGGGCCACGGTGGGGATCGGTAGCCAGCAGACCATCATCAAGTCGTACTTCCCGAACCGGAGTGTCCTGCCCCCGGTCAAGGATGTCCAGGCCATCCTGGCCACCGTCGAGCCGGCGGTGGTGTCCATCGACAGCCAGTCCGTCCAGAGCGGGAGCTCCTCCGGCGACTTCGTCCAGGCGGCCGGGACCGGGATGATCCTCACCCCCCAGGGGGAGGTGTTGACCAACGACCACGTGGTCACCGGGGCCACCACCCTCACCGTCTCGCTGTTCGGGCAGACCAAGCAGCTTTCCGCCCATGTGGTCGGCACCGACCCCGGCAATGACCTGGCGCTGGTGCAGATCGACAACGCCTCCAATCTCCCGACCGTCACCCTCGGCGACTCGGCCAAGAGCCAGGTGGGCGACTCGGTGCTGGCCATCGGCAATGCCCTGGCCCTGGCCGGCGGCCCCACCGTCACCGAAGGGATCGTGTCCGCCCTCAACCGCTCGCTGTCGGCGCAGAACGACAGCGGGCAGACCGAGAACCTCTCCGGGCTCCTGCAAACCGACGCCCCCATCAACCCGGGGAACTCCGGCGGCCCGCTGGTCAACGCCCAGGCCCAGGTCATCGCCATGAACACCGCGGTGGCCTCGAGCAGCACCGGCAACGCCCCGGCCCAGAACATCGGCTTCGCCATCCCCATCGACCTGATCAAGCCCCGGCTGGCCGAGTTGCGCCAGGGCGGCCCCGGCGGGGCGGGGAACGCCAGCCCGCAGCCCACCCCGGTAGCCAACTCGGCCTTCATGGGGGTGTCCGTCTTCTCGGTGACACCCGCCCTCCAGCAGCTGGACCATCTGACCCCGTCGTCGGGGGCGCTGGTGGAATCGGTGCAGTCAGGGAGCCCGGCGGACAAGGCCGGGATCCTGAACAACGACGTGATCGTTTCCTTCAACGGGACGGCCATCCAGACGGCCGACAATCTGACCGCCGCCATCCATCCACTGAAGCCCGGCGACCATGTCAGCGTGGGGCTCTACCGGGGTGCCACCAAGATGACGGTCAGCGTCACGCTCGGGGCCAATCCCTCCGGGGGCTAGGCTGACTCCCTTAATCTCGAGGAGGAACCACCACCATGACCCCGGTCACCGATGAACCGACCGTCCCGGAAGAGGGCGAGGAACCTCAGCCGCCGGTCGGCCATGTGCGGGTGGTGTACCTCGGACCCGTCGCTCCGCACTGGGAGGTGCAGTCCGACTTCGGGGACCCCGAGTTGATCGAGGCGTTCCGCCATCGGACCATGGCCCGGTTGGTCCTGCTGCCTCCGCACGATCCGCAGTACCGGCGCAACCGTGAGCGGGTGATCCGCGATGCCGAGCGGGAGAACATCACCCTCGAATGGGATCTCGGGGTGCCGGAGGAGGCCGTGATTCCGCCGGAAGCCGACCCCGAGGCTCCGGCCGCCGGCGCCTGAGCCGGGCGGGCCGCTGAACTAGGTCTCGGGATCCGGCCGGTCGAGCTCGGGCAGGCTGATCCGCTCGAGCCACAGGCCGGGGGCGTCCACCTCCGGCGGGGTCGGCAGGTTCCGGCCCGACGACCACAGCCGGCCGAGGGCCTCCTCGCCCGCCCGCTCCACCACCCCGGCGACGAAGGCGCGGCCCCGGTCGACCTGGGACTGCTCGAGGTCGAGCCCGAACAGCGCACCGGCGGCCTCTTCGCCCTTCCCCCGCTCGATCCGGCGCCGGTACCAGGCCTCGGCCAGTTGGGCGTGGGATCCGACCAGCTTCTGTCCGACCTGATCGGCGACGTGATCGGCGTAGGCGTCGATCACCACTGCCAGCGAGGTGAGCTGGTCGGACGACCGCCGGAACTCGGGGGTCAGCAGATCCCCGAGCAGGGCCTCCGGGTCGCCGAAGAGGTCCTGAATCGACTCGAGGTTCATGCCCGACTCGCCGGTGGCATCGCCCAACCCCCCCAACCGATCGGCCAGACCCTGTTGGCTATGGCTGGCCGAGGCGGCCAGCGCCTCGAGCAGCTCCTCCATCCGGGCCCGGACCTCTTGCCTCGACAGCACCGCATGGGAGGCCAGCTCCCGGGCGCAGACCCACAGCAGGGCTTCGTCGACCGGGATGCTCCAGTCGTCGGCGAACGAGGTGACGTTGCTGCTGACGATCAGCAATTCGTCCGACGGAGCCCAGGGGAGGGCCAACGCGTACTGGCCCAGTGCCCGGTGGGACAGGTGACCGACCACCGATCCCAGCTGGAGGCCGAAGAACATCGGCCCGATGACCACCGCCCACTTGCCCAGCAGATCCCCCAGGCCACCAAGGGGGTCGTCCCCGACCGGGCCGTCGAGATCCTGGGCGCCGGTCGGTCCGGCCGGCATGGCCGGGGTGGTCGGGGCCATGGCCGACAGCACCGGCTTCCAGGCGTCGAGCGCCCGGAGGGTCCAGTCGCCCCGGCCGACCGGGAGATAGTTCAGCCGCCGGCCATCGTGGGAGATCGGCATACCGGTGGCTTCGATCACGTGGAGCTCGGCCACCCGGGCCAACTCTTCGAGCCGGATCCGTTCGACCGGTTCGACATTCGGTTCCGGGGTGCCGCCGGTGGCCACGTTCACCCCGAACGACCGGGTCATCTCCCACTGGTCGGGAGCGTTGCTGCCCAACATGTTCATCAGATCGCCGAGGAGCGATTGGAACGGGTTCCCGGCGTCCCCAGACTCAGTTGGTGGCATCACCTCATGCTACGGGGACGAATCGGCGTCTGATGCGTTGTTCTGGGAAGCGGTCAGCACCGCGGTGGTGGTCCCCAGCGTTCCGCCCCGCTCGACGGCGACCGCCACGGTGGTGCCCGGAAGGTCGGCGTACAGCCGGGTCCGGAGCTCGGCGGTGGAGTGCACCGCGCCACCGTCGATGCCCACGATGACGTCGCCGATCTGGAGACCGGCCTGGGCCGCCGCCCCCTGGGCGTCGACCGCGTCGAGGGTGGCGCCATCGGCCGGGCCGTCGCCGGTCACCGTGGCCCCGGTGGTCCCGTCGATGTCACTGGCCTCGATACCCAGCCACCCTCGTTCGACGGTGCCGGCCGCCACCAGTTGGCGGGTCACCCCCAGGACCAGCTCGGCGGGGAGAAAGACGCCGACGGTGTTGTCGCCGTCAGCCTGGGTGGAGTCGAGGAGTCCGGACACCAGTCCTTGGGCGCTGAGCAACGCACAACCACTGTCGTGATCCGACAGCGGGAGCACGGCGGTGGTGACGCTGAAACCGGACTCGGCGCTGTCCGTCCCCACCGCGGTGCCCGAGGAGCGGACCGCCCCGGCATAGACCGATGACCGGGGGGCGGCGCCGCTCCCGGAACCCGGGTGCATGGCCACCGCCATCATGGTGGATCCGGGGACCGGATCGGTGCTGTCGAAATTGGCCACGGGGAGATCGGAGGCCACCCGGAGGACGGCGATGCCCGATGCCGGATCGCTGCCCACCAGCTCGGCCGGATCCCGGCTGCCGTCCGACCCGTCGAACGAGATGGACCGGGCCCCGGCGATGGCGGCGGCGGTGGTGGCGATGATGCCCCCCGACTCGGCGATGACGCCGGTGGCCATCGAGACCCCCGAGGGGCGGGTGATGGTGAGCGCGGCCAGCGACGGTCGCACCGTCACCGCCATCCGGTTCATCTGGGTGAGGCCGGCCAGGTTGGCGGCGCCGGGCTCGGTGGTGGGAGGGGCGGTCACCATGGCCAGGCTGGTGGCGGTGGTGCCCGGGGGATGCCCGTCGGCATCCGGCGATGCCCCGGAGGTGGCCAGCACCAGGCCGGAGGCGAGGAGGGCGCCGGCCACACAGGCGGCGGCCCCGCCCACGATCCAGGGGTTGGGCCGGTTCCGGTCCGGGGCCGCGGCTCGCTGGCTGGCGGCCCGCTTGGCCGACGCCGCCTCGGACGGGTGCCGCCAGAGCCGGTCGTCGGGGGAGATCCATCCTCGAATGGGGTCCTGGGACTCATCACCGTGATCGGGACCGTCCGCGCCCATCCCCGAGTCCTCCGGTGTGTCTCCACTCACCGACTTGAGACTACCGATCAACCTGACGATTGGGAGGTCGCCCGCCGACGGAAACCCGGTCCGCCAGGTCAACGCAACCGTCGGCGGAACCGCTGGCCCTACGATGGCGCCGTGGCCCGTGACCTTGCAATCGACCTCGGCACGGCCAATACCCTCGTTTACGCCCGGGGCCGGGGCATCGTCCTCAACCAACCGACGGTCATCGCCCTCAACACCCGGACCCGCGATGTCCTGGCGGTGGGGAACGAGGCCTGGCACATGATCGGGCGGACTCCGGGCTACATCGTGGCCGTCCGCCCGCTGCGGGAGGGGGCCATCACCGACTTCGACATCACCGAGCGGATGATCAGGTTGCTGTTGCGCCGGGCCGGGGTGACCAAGCTCAGCCGCCCCCGGGTGCTGATCTGCGTGCCGTCGGCCATCACCTCGGTGGAGCGGCGAGCGGTGAAGATGGCGGCCCGCCACGCCGGGGCGTCCTCGGCGTATCTGATCGAGCAGCCGATGGCCGCGGCCATCGGTGCCGGCCTGGCCACCCACGAGCCGATGGGGAACATGGTGGTCGACGTGGGCGGGGGCACCTCGGAGACGGCGGTCATCTCCCTCGGCGGGCTGGTCACCTCCCGGGCCATCCGCTGCGGCGGCTTCGATCTCGACGCCGCCATCCAGAGCTATGTACGGCGCGAGTACGACGTGGCCATCGGTGAGCGCACCGCCGAGGAGCTCAAGCTGGCCATCGGTTCCGCCCTTCCCTACAAGAACGAGGTGAAGGCCGAGGTCCGCGGGCGGGAGGTCGCCACCGGGCTGCCCAAGGTGGTGGTCCTGTCGCCGGAGGAGATCCGGTTCGCCATCCATGAGCAGATCGAGCTGATCCTGGCCACCGTGGTCGAGTGCCTGGGGGAAGCCCCACCGGAACTGGCCCAGGACATCATCTTCCAGGGGATCTATCTGGTCGGGGGTGGAGCGATGCTCCGCGGCCTGGCCAACCGGCTGGCCGACGAGACCGAGGTGCCGGTGCACCTGGTCCCCACCCCGCTCGAGTGCGTGGTCCAGGGAGCCGGGCTGTGCCTGGATTCCTTCGACCGGATGCGCCACATCTTCGCCGCCGCCGATTCCTGAGCGCCGCCGACCGGCTCAGTCCACCGCCAGCAGGTCCTCGGCCACCTGGCGCACCTGCCAATCGCGGTCGTCGAGGCAACGGCGGAGGGCGGCTTCGACGTCGGGCCCGGTGAAGGCGGCCAGGGCCACCGCCGCCCGGCGCCGGACGGCCGGCTTGTCATCCAGCCCATCGAGCACGGCGGGGAGGCCGGCCGGATCGCCGATGGCCCCGAGGGCGGCCACCGCCGCCTCCCGGCACAGGGGTTCGGGATGACCGGATGCCATCGACGCCATCGCCATCAAGGCGGGCACCGCGGCCGGCGACCCCTGTTCGCCGACCGCCCAGGCAGCCATCTCGGCGACGGACGGGTCCCGATCGTCCAGGGATGCAGAGATATCCAGGTCCGGGAAGCCGGCCGCCAGTTCGCAGGCCCGCCGGCGCACCGAGGGGTCGGGGTCGGCCAGCGCCGCCAACAGATCGGCCGGCTGGAGTCCGGCCTGTCGCTCGAGGGCGCCCAGCGCGGTGACCCGCACGGCCGGCGCCGGATCGGCGAGCCCGGCCCGGGCGACCTCCCCGTCGCCGATGTGACCGTCCATCGCCACCCGACCCCGGCGTTCGGTGACCGTCCGATCCGGTGGATGCGTGGCAGGCTGGGGGGCCTGGCTACCCGGTGAGCGGCCGCTGGGCCCCGCCCGGCCGGACGACTTGGGAGTGAGCACCGCACCACTATGACCGAAGAAGCCCTCGCCACGCCCACGCCGGGCATCGAGTCGATGCCGACCGAGCCGCCAGCCCGGCGCCGGCGGCGCCGGTGGCCCTGGGCCCTCTTCATCGCCGTCGCCATCATCATCGTGGTGGCGTCGAGGATCAACCTCAACTACTACGCGGTGCAGCCGGGAACCGCGCAGCCAGTGCAGCAGTTCATCACCGTCCCGGCCGACAAGGGCCACCGGGTGGCCCACTCGATTCTCCTGACCGACGTCCAGATCGCCCAGGTGACCGCGCTGTCCTATCTGTACTACCAGCTCCAGTCCAACACCGACCTCTTCCCGCTGGAGGCGATCACCGGCGGTGCCGCCCCGTCGGAGTTCACCGCCCAGGGGAACCTGGAGATGGACCAGGCGGAATCGGCGGCCAAGGCGGCCGCCCTCACCCGGCTCGGCTATGCGGTCACCTCCCAGACGGTCGGGGCGGTGGTGGCGGCCACCTACCCGAAGACCCCCGCCTTCGCCGCCCTCAACGTGGGTGATGTGATCTCGGCGGTCAACGGCACCTCGACCCCGAACGCCAACGATGTGGTCAACGTCCTCCACAATTACCACTCGGGCCAGCAAATCACCCTGTCGGTCACCAGTTCCGGGAGCAGCACCCCCAAGGCGGTGTCGATCACGCTGAAGAACACCTTGATCGATATCGGCGGGGGAGACATGCAGACCGAGGACCTCGGTGTGCAGCTGGAGGATCAGGTCGACTACACCTTCCCGTTCCCCCTCACCATCAACGTCGCCAACATCGGCGGCCCGTCGGCCGGGTTGGCCATGACCCTCGGGGTGATCGACGAGCTGACCGGGGGCACCCTCACCGGGGGGAAGACGGTGGCGGCCACCGGGACCATCGACGCCCAGGGCAATGTCGGTGACGTCGGCGGGGTCCCGCAGAAGACCATCGCCGTCGAGAAGGCCGGGGCCACCATCTTTCTGGTGCCCCCCCAGGAGTTCAAGGCGGCCAAGTCGAAACAGAGCGGCGGGCTGCAGATCTACTCGGTCTCCACCCTCGATCAGGCGCTCCAGGTGCTGGCCGCCCACGGAGGCGTGGTGCCGCCCGCCCCGGCCCACGCCACCCCGGCCCCGACACCCGTCGGAGGGTGACCCGTTTGAGCAACCGCTGGTCGTAGGCTCTCATGCATGCCTGAGGACCATTGGATGACGATTTCATCCTCATCTCACCTGGCCCCGGACGAAGTGGCTCGCCACACCTTCGCCACTTCGCGTCGAGGTTTCGATCCCGACGAAGTGCGGGCGTACCTCGAGAACCTGGCCAAGGGGCTGAGGGGGCTGGCCGAGCGGGAGCAGGAGTTCAGGCGCGAGCTCGAGGAGGCCGAACGCCGGGCCGCCAATCCGGTCATCAACGAAGAGACGCTGACCGCTGCCCTCGGCCAGGAGACGGCCCGGGTGCTGCACAGTGCCCACGAGGCGTCCAACGAGATGCTCAGCAAGGCCCAAGCCGAATCGGATCGGCTGCTGACCGACGCCCACGAGGAGATCGCCGCCACCGAGGCCCGGGTCTCGGCGCAGCTGTCGGACCGGGCCCAAGAGGCAGAGGTGGTGGCGGCCGACTTCCGCCAACGGGCGCAGGAGGAAGCCGCGGCCACCATGGAGGCGGCCCGCACCGAGGTGGAGGCGATGATCGCCCAGGTCCGAACCGACTGCCGCGACATGATCGACGAGGCCCAGGGGCTGCGGGCCCGGGTGCTGGCCGACCTGTCCAAGCGCCGCAAAGTCCTCCATGCCCAGATCGAACAGTTGCGGGCCGGCCGCGAGCACCTGGCCGACACCGTCCGCGGGGTGAGGCGGTCGATCGACACCATCGCCGACGACCTGTTCCGGGCGGAGGACGAGGCAAGGCTGGCGGCGGAGGCAGCGGGCCGGGCGGCGGTGGCCCGACCCGACGATGGCACGCCGGAGGAGCTGGCCACCACGCTGTTGGCCGAAGAGGCGGCCCTGGCCGACGCGGCCGGCGAGGTCCCCGAGGATCTGACCCTGGTCAACCCGGTGCTGGCCGAGGTGGCGGGCGCACTCGACGAGATCGCTGCCTCCGCCGAGGTCGACCCGCCGGAGCCCCTCCCGTCGGTCGACGCCCTGTTCGCCAAGATCCGAGCCTCGCGGGAGGAAGGCCCCGCGGCTCCGGATGAACCGGCAATCGCGGTGGCCGAGCCGGCCCCGGAGCCCGCCATCGAGGTGGACGAACCGACCGCCCCCAACGCGGTGGTGGCCGCCACCGCCGGCCCCGACGATGTGCCCGAGGCCGCCGAAGGCGAGGAGGAGGCACCACCGGAGGAGCGGAACCCGTTGGTCATCCGTCGGGACGAGATGACCGCGCCGGTGGTGAAGGCCTTGGCCCGGCGGATGAAACGAACCCTCCAAGACGACCAGAACGACCTGCTCGACCGGCTGCGGTCCGCCCACTTCCAGTGGTCGGCCGACATCCTCCCGGCTGACCCCGAGCACCTCGATGCCTATTCCACCGCGGCATTGCCGCACCTGATGGAAGCTGGTCAGGCCGGGGCCTCGTTCGTCGGGTCGGAGGGGACCCACCGTCCCCTCACCGACGATGTGGCCAAGGTTGCCCATCAGCTGGCCGAGGCGGTGGCCCAGCCCCTCCGCCGGCGGCTGTTGGAAGGCGAAAGCGAGCACCTGTCCGGAGCCGACGAGCAGGTGGTGGCCGAGCACGTCGGGTCGGCCTTCCGGGAGTGGAAGGGCGAACGCATCGAGCGGCTGGCCGGAGACTACGTGGTGGCGGCGTTCTCGCTCGGCTCGCTGGCCGGTTCGCAGCGGAAGAAGAACCTGCAGATCGAGTGGATCGCGGCCACCGCCACCGGCGGTGAACCGTGTCCGGACTGCGAGGACAACATGCTCAACGGGCCGCAACGCCCGGGCGGAGACTTCCCCACCGGCCATGTGCATCCGCCGGCCCATCCCGGCTGTCGATGCCTGCTGGCACCCTCCGCCACCTAGGCTGCTGCCGTGCGGCCCCCGACTGACATTCCCAAGCCGGCTCGTTCCCCCTCGCACGCCCGCCGCCGCGGGATCGTCATCGCCATCATCGTGCTGGTGGCCATCCTGCTGTCGTTGAACGCCTTCGCCCACATCTACACCGATGCGCTGTGGTTCTCGTCGGTGCATCTCCATTCGGTGTGGCGGAGCCTGTTCGACATCAAAGCCGGCTTGATGCTGTCCTTCGGGGTCATCTTCGGCTTGTTGCTGTTCGCCAGCCTGATGGTCGCCGAACGACTGGCTCCCAAAGGCCCCTCGCTCGATGCCGAGGACGAGTTCGTGAAGCGCTACCAGGAAGTCATCGGGCCCTATGTCCGCTGGCTGAGGATCGGGTTGGTGGTGGTGCTGGCGTTGATCGTCGGGTCCCAGGCGCTCGGCCAGTGGAACAACTGGATCCTGTTCCGGAACGGTGTCCCGTTCGGGGTGAAGGACCCGCAGTTCGGCCGGGACGTCGGCTACTTCGTCTTCAAGCTGCCGTTCGAGCTCTTCTTGGTCCACTGGGCGCTGGTGGCGTTGATCGTCATCTTGCTGGTGACCGTGCTGTTCCACTACCTCAACGGCGGCATCCGCCTCCAGGGGGCGCGGCCCCGGGTCCGCCCGCCGGTCAAAGCCCACATCTCGGTCATCCTCGGGCTGATCGCCCTGGTCAAGGCGGCCGGTTACTACCTGGCCCGCTTCTCGCTCGACCTGTCGTCGAACGGCTACAACAAGGGCGCGGACTATGCCGACGTCCATGCCCGGATCCCGGCCATCGAGCTGCTGATCCTGGTGTCGCTGGCTGCCTTCGTGCTGCTGATCTACAACATCCGGCGCCAGGGTTGGGCCCTCCCGGTGATCGGGGTCGGACTGTGGTTCGTGGTGGCCCTGACCGCCGGGACCATCTATCCGGCCATCGTGCAGGCGTTGAAGGTGAACCCGGCCCAGAACACCCTGGAGCGGCCCTACATCCAGCGGAACATCAACGCCACCCGCGCCGCCTTCGGCCTCAACGCCATCACCAACACCAACTATCCGGCGACCTCGACGCTGACCGCCAGCCAGCTGACCGACAATGCCGACACCCTGGCCAACGTTCGCCTGTGGGACCCGCTGGAGACCCAGGCGACCTACGACCGGCTGCAGGACCGCCGCTCCTACTACCAGTTCAACACCCTGGCCGTCGACCGCTATCAGGTCATGAGCCCGACCGGCCCGACACCGACCCCGGTGATCTCCGGGGTGCGGGAAGTCAACGATGCGGACATACCGTCGCCGTCGTGGGTCAACACCCATCTGGTCTTCACCCACGGGTACGGGATGGTGGTGTCACCGGCCAACACCCAGACGGCCAACGGCGATCCGACCTTTGCGGTCCAGGACGTTCCCCCCATCTCCAACAACGGGTTTCCGTCGATCACCCAACCATCGGTCTATTTCGGCTTGAGCAACGCCGGGTACGTGGTGGCCGACTCCAAGGTCCCGGAGCTCGACTACCAGTTGGCCAACGGTACGAATGTGCAGACCCACTACACCGGCAACGGGGGGGTGCAACTCTCGTCGTTCTTCAACCGGCTGATGTTCGCGCTGCGGTTCGGCGACTACAACCTGTTGATCTCGAGCCAGCTCACCGACCAGTCACGGCTGATCTACGACCGGGGGGTGCAGGCCCGGGTCTCCAAGGCCGCGCCCTTCCTGAGCCTGGACGCCGATCCGTACCCGGCCCTGATCGACGGACACATCGACTGGATCCAGGATGCGTACACCACCACCGACAATTACCCCTACTCGCAGGATGCCGACACCAGCACCCTGTCTCCGGGAAGCGGCCTGCAGAAGCCGGTCAACTACGTCCGCAACTCGGTGAAGGTGGTGATCGACTCCTACACCGGGGCCATGACGTTCTACGTGATGGATCCGAAGGATCCGATCATCCGGACCTATGAGAAGGCGTTCCCGGGCATGTTCACCCCGGCGTCGAAGATGCCGGCCGACCTCACCGACCATCTCCGGTATCCGGAGGACATCTTCACCCTCCAAGCCTCGATGTACGGCAAGTACCACATCACCAGTGCACCGAACTTCTACAGCGCCGCCGACGCCTGGACCTTGTCGCCGTCGCCGGGGTCGGGGTCCCCGTCGCAGGCATTGGCCACCACCCAGACCACCAATGCGCAGGGCCAGCTGGTCTCCACCGGCCAGCTGGTGCGGATGGCCCCCGTGTACCAGGAGATGCGGCTGCCGGGCCAGACCCAGCAGTCGTTCACCCTCCTCGACGCCTTCGTCCCGGTCTCCAGCCAGAGCCAGATCCAGACCCTGTCCGGCTTCATGATCGCCGGTTCCGATCCGGGCCGGTACGGCAAGCTCCAGATGTACATCACCCCCCGGAACCAGCCGGTCAACGGCCCGGCCATCGTCGCCTCGGAGATCGATGCCAATCAGGCGATCTCCAAACAGATCAGCCTGCTCAACCAGAACGGTTCCAGCGTGCTCCTGGGGAATGTGCTGATGATCCCGGTGGCGGATTCGCTGCTCTACATCCAGCCTCTGTATGTGGCCTCGGCCCGAAACTCGATCCCGGAGATCCAGAACATCATCGCCGTCTACGGGAACAAGCCGGCCATCGGCACCACCCTCGCCGACGCCCTGAGCCAGGTGTTCCAGGCCCCGGTGTCAACGGCGGTGACCCCGGGAGGCACCTCCAACGCCCTGTCGCCGACCGTCCGGCAGCTCCTGGCCGACGCGCAAGCGTTCTATGCCGCGTCCCAGGCCGATCTGACCGCCGGCAACCTGGGGGCGTACCAGAACGACATCAACTCGATGGAGTCGGATCTCCAACAGGTCCAGACACTGACGGGTGGGGCTCCCCCGACGGCGACGCCGACACCGCCGACCACGACGACCACGGCTCCGGGCTCGACGCCCACCACCGCGCCGGCCTGATCGACTCACCCTGGCTGGCTTTCGGCCGTCCCCGCCGGATCCGTCACAGGCGGGGTGGCGCCGGGCACGGGACCAGGACGGGGGAATCCCTGTCCGAGGCAGGTTTCTCCGCCCGGCTGGGTCGAAAGCCGTCGGCCAGGTGGTATCTTGTTCTTTCGCGACGCGGGGTGGAGCAGTCTGGTAGCTCGTCGGGCTCATAACCCGAAGGTCGTGGGTTCAAATCCCACCCCCGCCACCAAGGAAAACGCTGGTCGGCGTGCCTCGTGCAGAAGCACAGGCACCTGACC